>CAWFVB010000035.1:0-417445 GCA_963819145.1 uncultured Acidobacteriaceae bacterium | reverse complement strand
ATTGCAGTTCCCAGCGGAGACAAATTTGGTTGACGCAGCAGAAGTTAACCTGCGTAAACATCTCAGTCCTGGCTGGCCCTCCGCAGTTCCCAATTTGGGGGTGACGTGTCGTAGCGTCAACCCGATGCCGTAGGCAGCGTGCTTGCACCACCGCAACTGGCGGGGCAGGCAGGGCAGTCGGCATCGAATCTGGCAAGATGCAGCGAATGAAAGAGTCGTACGGCGAAGGCCTAGCCAGCCACGCCGGCTCCGAGTCTTGCGGGCACGGTCGTAAGGCCGGATACGAAGCGTAGACAGGAGGAACTACGGGCCAGGTTATTGAGCCGCGAAATACCCCTAACTTCAGGACGCCGACGCCCTGACACAACGCGGAAGGCAACATCCTGCCAAGCGCCATTGCGAGCTTGGCGGGAGTCCTGCGCGGTCTATGACCCTGGCACGTAGGGACACATCTTGCACGGAAGTTGAGAGATCCCGGGTTCCCCCGAGAGCGACCAGCGCCCTCGGGACGCATCGGGAAGTTCAAGGACAGGAGCCGATGATGAACGAACACGGGAAGTCGGACAGACCCATAGTACCGGGGAAGTCTCCGAACAAAACCAGAACAACGGCGGCGGAGGAGATGGAGGGAAGGGGTCTGGCCAAGGGAAACCTGAGCCAGCAAAACGCGTTCCGGACTCAGAGCCGGATCAGCGCGCCTAGTGAGTTGGCGCAGGTACGACAAACGGCAACATTGAACAAGGATGTAAAGTTCACCGCTCTGCTGCATCACATCTACCGGATCGACACTCTGCGGTTTGCTTACTTCCAGTTGAAGAGGCATGCGGCGGCTGGTGTAGACGGTGAGACGTGGCGGCACTACGGCGAGGCACTTGAGGAAAATCTCCAGAGCCTCTCCCATAGACTGAAGCGCGGAGCGTACCGGGCCAAGCCGGTGCGTAGGGTATACATTCCGAAGGCGGATGGGCGGCAGCGACCGCTCGGCGTCCCGGCGCTCGAAGACAAGCTTGTTCAACGAGCGACGGTGGAAGTACTCAACGCGATTTACGAAACTGACTTCCTCGGCTTCTCTTATGGGTTCCGGCCAAAGCGCAACCAGCATAAAGCGCTGGACGCCTTGTTCTGTGGACTCCATGAGCGACGTGTGAACTGGGTGCTGGACCTGGACGTGCGCAGCTTCTTTGATCGGCTGTCGCACGAGTGGCTGGTCCGGTTTCTCCAGCATCGGATAGCGGACCGGCGCGTCGTGCGGCTCATCCAGAAATGGCTGAACGCGGGCGTGCTGGAAAAGGGAACGCGAACGTTTGTAGAGGCAGGGTCGCCGCAGGGCGGAAGTGCATCGCCATTGCTGGCGAACATCTACCTTCACTACGTCTTTGATCTCTGGGTCCAAGCATGGCGTAAGAAGCGTGCGCATGGCGATGTAATCGTGGTGCGCTACGCTGACGACATCGTGGTTGGATTCGAGTTCAAGACGGAGGCCGAACAGTTCTGGAAAGAACTCGCTGAACGCATGGCGAAATTCCAACTGGAACTGCACCCGGAAAAGACGCGACTGTTCGAGTTCGGACGCCATGCGGCGGCGAACCGAAAGCGCCTTGGACTGGGCAAGCCGGAGACCTTCGATTTTCTCGGCTTCAAGCACATCTGCGGGAAGACGAAGAAGGGGCGGTTTCTGGTGCTTCGGCAGACGGTTCGCAAACGCATGCAAGCTAAGCTGCAGCAGGTGAAAATCGAGTTGCGGCGACGCATGCATGACCCTGTTCCTGAAGTCGGCAAGTGGTTGAAGTCCGTTGTGGGCGGGCATTTCCGTTATTTCGGAGTACCGGGCAACGGTCATGCCCTGGCCCACTTTCGTTTCACCGTGAGCAACCTCTGGCATCGAACGCTGTGCAGACGAAGCCAGCATGGTCGCGTTCTGTGGGAGCGAATGAACCGGCTCATCCGCCGCTGGCTGCCTCCGGCCCATATCTGCCATCCTTATCCTTCGTTCCGTGTGCGCGTCACCACCTGAGGCAAGAGCCGTATGCGGGAAATCCGCCCGTACGGATCTGTGCGGGGGGTACGGAGAAATCCGTATCCCTACCGCGACCACCCTTCTTCCGGTGCGAAGCACCGCGTTTTTATAGCTCGCCATACTCCAGCGCCTGCGCCTCCCATGTATGGATCACTTCGGGGGCTTGCCAGGCGCGGCGAAACAGATTCCGAATCGACTGCCAGTGCTCCATCGGGAATCGGAAGGCGATTCCGTTCTCCCGCGCAAAGAAAAACACACCCCTCTGCTCGTTTTCCACGATCGCCGTGTGCGCGTAGAAGTAGTAGCCTTGCCATTGGCAAAGGTCCCGCTCCAAATCGAGCTCCTCCAGCAGCCTTCGGAACTCCGCAATCCTCGGGTATCCAACCACCGGATACCGCGGGGTAAGGGTTCCGGGAAACTGCAAACGAGGGGAGAATTCATTCCCCTCTTCCCGCACAAGATCGAGGCGGTATTCGCCTTCTTCCAAGGACGGCAATGCTGGCTGAACCGCAAGCTCAAAATCCTCGTCGTTTGTCTCCGCAGGCGCCTTCTCTCGCAGGGGCTTTCTGTGAGCCGAATAGTGGCCGCGCGCGCAGACCCGCCACAGGGCTGGCCAGTGCGGCCAAAGCACCTCGTTCAGCTTCTCAATATTTGAAAACTTTTCCTCATCGAGAAGTGTGTAGAGATTACGAACCGCAAGTAGCGGTTTTCGTCGCTTTTGAGCCGGGTTCCTCAGCATTTGAATGGTGCGCGTCGCCACCCGGCGCAAGTCATCGCTTCCAATGTCTTCAACTTCCTTGGCATCGACCTGTTTGTCCCATGGAAGCGTCCGCAGATACACAAAATCCCGCATCGAGTTCTTCGGTCTGCGTGCGATAGTGTAAGCTGCAAGAAATGCCTCCAGTATTTCGGCCAGGGACTCGTATGAAATCTGGCCTTGTGCGGTATTCATAAATGACTCTGCTCCCACCGCACAGTAATGGGCCACCAGGGTCCATTCCGCCAGCGAAAGCGGGAGTCCTGACTCTGCCTTCCCACGAATTTTCAGCAAGGAATCTGTCGGCTCACTGAGCAGGTTTACCAACTCAAGACGATCATCTCGGGCGGACTCAAGAAGCTGCTTTGCGGCTTCTGATGTCGAGACATTTTGGCCGCTCTTGAGGGATATGATTTTCCTCAGGGTTTCAAGCCTTAAGCGCAGAGCATCGGAGATGCGAATGGAGATCACTGGCTGCTGCGGTGACGCGGCGTTCTCTACCATGCGGTCCCTTTCTTGATGGCTACAATAGATAAAAACGTAACGTTACGTATTGACTTTATGTGTACAGATGCGATATTGTCAAGAAATTTTGGAGCAGTTATGCCAGCCAATCCAGTTCTTGTCTCAGCCCTACCAGCCGTCCGCCAACCCGAGCCGTTCGTTGATCCTGATACAGCCGCAGCCTTTGTCGGCATCACACGTCGCGCTTTGCTTCAAAAAGTGAGGGCCGGAAAAATTCCTGGGTACCCTCTGGATCGTGGCGCGAAAAAAAAGGAATGGCGATTCAAACTCTCAGAGCTAGACCGCTATCTTTGCTCTGCTATAAACTCCGTTCTGCAGCCACCTGAGCCAGCAAATAGGAGGATTTGATGGCCAGGTATCAGAATGGCTCTGTTCGTATCGAACAGAGATCGGATGGCCCAACGTGGGTCTATCGCTTTCAGGTAACGCGATCCGACGGAAAGAGGGTCGAACACAAGACGGTGCTCAGTCTCGTGCGAGATGTCGGCCCTAGCGAGAAGGATGCGTGGCAGGAAGTAGATCGGCAACGTCTCAGGGAAAACGCTAACCGATATCAGCCCTTCCGTGGGAACCCAACGACGTACGGGCAGCTCTGTCAGCATTACATCCAAAACGAGTTGCAGGAAGATCAGTCGGAGGCAACCATCGAGAAGGCATACACAACTGCAGAGACTTACAAGCGGATTCTAAACAAGAGAGTGATTCCTCGTTTCGGAAGGAAGTCACCGTTGGCAATTGAGCCGCTGGAAGTCGAGAAGTGGTTGAGGGAAGTGAAGAAGGCGCAGAGTCTGGAGAACCCAACTCTGGACAAAATCCGGCGGGTGATGAATTTGGTCTATAAACACGGGCAACGCTATGGGCTTATTCCGCGCGACGAGTCGGCTAATCCCATGAATTGGGTTCGTCAGAAGACGACAAGCGGCTACACGGCAGTGATCATGAATCCACGGCAAGCTTTCGAGATTTTGCTCAACATCCCAGAGCCACGACGCACTCTTGTTCTCACAGACGCGGCGACGGCTCTGCGAGTATCGGAGATTCTCGGGCTGATGTGGATGGATCTGGACTTTGCAGATCAGGTCATCGAAGTGAAGCGCGCATACGTCTGGGCCCAATTCAAAGTGCCCAAGTCAAAGGCCTCGAAGGCACCCGTACCGATGCACCCAGTGCTTGCCGGCTTTCTGATGGCATGGAGGGAGAGAACTCCTTATGCGAAGGATGGCGATTTCGTATTCCCGAGCTTCCGGCTTAAGGGCAAGAAGCCGCTATCGGCTTCAATTATGGTGCAGAAGTATCTGCGCCCTGCTGCCATTAAGGCTGGCGTCATCAAAGAAGACGAGCGAGTTCGCTTCGGGTTTCACAACTTCCGGCATTCGCTGGCTTCTTCGCTGGTGAAACTGAAGTGCGATCCGAAGACGGTACAAGGTATTCTGCGTCACGAGGACGTCAGAACCACGATGCAACTGTATGCGCAGTCCGACCAAGAATCGAGGCTCGAAGCACAGGGCAAGTTCTTGGAAGTTCTGCTCGGAGACAAGGCTCACCTTCTCTCGGAGACGATTCAGTGATTGAGCTTGGGCTGAACCTTGGGCTGAAGAAAGTGGGCGAAAGCTCCCAAGTCCTTTGGAATGATGGTGGCCAGGGAGGGAGTTGAACCCCCGACGCCAGCCTTTTCAGGGCTGCGCTCTACCACCTGAGCTACCTGGCCACTTTTTCGAAACCTGCTTGTCGGCAGGCTGCGAGGACTGTCCGCTCGAGCAGAGAAAGGGCGAGAGGACCCGGGCGAACCGAACAGTTCCAACGCTTCAACGTTCGAGCGTTCTCGATTATAGCAACCGCGCCCAATTCCCTCAACGTGAGCCGGGGCATTCTCTTCGTAAACTGGCTTGGTCGCCGCAGTCTTCCTCGCATGCACACCGATCTCTACGCTTATATCGCGAGAAGTATTCGTGAACATTAGTCCGAATCCCGGGCTTAGGTTTTCCTATCCTGAGAATCCTTTGACGAACTCGACCAGGCTGCGCAGAGCAATGCCTGAGGGGCCCTTCGCAATCCACGGTTTTTGATCTTCCATCCAGGCGGTACCGGCGATGTCGAGGTGGATCCACGGGGTCTCTTCGGCGAATTCTTTCAGGAACATTGCCGCGGTGATCGCGCCGCCCCAGCGTCCGCCGGAGTTGACGATGTCGGCGATCGAACTGCGAATCTGCTCTTTGTACTCGTCGTCGAGCGGCAGGCGCCACATCTTTTCGCCAGCTTTCGCGTTGGCGCTGTGGAATCGCTCGTACATGTTGTCGTCATTGGCGAAAATTCCGGCGTTGTTGTAACCCAGCGCGACGACGACAGCGCCGGTAAGCGTGGCGGCGTCCACCAGATGGGTGCAGCCCAACTGGCGCGCGTAGAAGAGCCCATCGGCCAGTACCAGGCGGCCTTCGGCATCAGTATTGATAATTTCGATCGACTTACCCGACATCGCGATTTGGACGTCACCCGGTTTTTGGGCTTTGCCCGAAGGCATGTTTTCCGTTGCGCACACAATGCCGATGACCTTGACTTTCGGCTTCAGCAAAGCGATGGCCCGCATGGCGCCGATCATGGTTGCCCCGCCCGCCATGTCGTATTTCATTTTTTCCATGCCGTCGGCGGGTTTGATCGAGATGCCGCCCGTGTCGAAAGTAATTCCCTTCCCCACGAGGCCGAGTATTGGCTTCTCGGGCGCGCCGGCGGGCTCATACTTCATGACGATCAACGCGGGTGGCTCGTCGGAACCCTGCGCCACGCTCCAGAACGCGCCCATCTTTAATTCTTTAATTTTGTCGGCGCCGTACACTTCGCATTGCAAGCCGACCTCCGCCGACATTTTCCTGGCCCTCTCGGCGAGGATCGTCGGCGTCATGCGGTTGGAAGGCTCGTTCACCAGGTCGCGTGTAAAGTTTTGCGACTCGCCAATGATTTGTGCTTCGGTAGCCACTGTTTCGAGTGCGGATTTTTCGGCCGCTGGCGACAATCGTGAGCGCATCAATCTTCTGATCCTTGCGATCGCTGCGATAGTAGTCGGGATCGAAGTTCCCGACGTGCGCGCCCTCCACGATTGCCCGTACGGCTTCTTCCGGGGAAATGCCTGGGGGAGCGATAAACGTGAAGCTGCGAATTCCGCGGGACTTCAGCGAGCGCACAGCAGCGCCGGCCAGCCGCCGCAGATCATAACTGGTAAATTTCCTGGCGCTTCCCCGCTGAAATCAACAGGAGGCGTTTCGCCTTCAACGCCCGCGGGCTTGTGCAACAGATTCGTCTCGCAGGGCTTGCCGGTGACCTCTCCGCTGGCCAGCAGGTCGGCAGCCGCCGCCTGCACGGCCGCGTCGGTTGATGCGACTTTGAGCTGCGGCTTCTTGTCTTTTTCATTCGGCGCGGGTTCAGCGTGGTCCAGTACAACGGCGGCAAGTGATTCGGTTTCTAGTTCAGCGGGCGTAGAGAGGGATATTGTCGTTTTCATAGGAATCTGTCAGGGAACATTCCAGTATCGTCGGGAGGAAGGGAAAAGTGCAAGCGCGACAGATCGAAGCGGAACCGCCGGGCAGCGGGATGCGCCCCGGCTTGATCGTACGCAATACAGAAGGCCAGGCCTGTTTTCCGCGGGTTTGAGAAAAAGAGTTCCGAGAAAACCCGGCCGCAACCAAGAGTTTGGAAAAGCCCAGGCCGCGCTCTGTTACTTCTTCGGATGCGAAGTGCTGACCGGGTTCGAGCCGACCAGGTATTGGCCTTCATCCGGGTTTAGCGGATCCAGATCGAGTGTCATCACGGTCGCGGTACCCACTGACTGATAGCTGACACGCGCGCTGAAGTAGTAGGTCTTGCCCGCTTCGGCGGTAAAACCAGTAAACGCCGCCTCGCGCGACAACCGCTTCAAGTGCGATTGCCAGTTGGTGCACAGGTGGTGCTCGCCGGGGTCGACGGAAAAGGAGATATAGGAGTTCGCACGGGTCGCACCCACCCAGGCGCCATCGAGTCCAACACGAATCGTGGGATTGCCGATTTCTCCCGGTACTTTTTTGAAGACTTCGTTGACGAAGACCAGCGCCTTCCCCGGTTCAGCAGTGACGGACTGGCCGGGAGCGGTTTGCGCATCGAAGCGAACGTCCTTGGGACCACAAGCTCCCTGAGATGCCGATTGGGACGGGCTGCCTTGTGCGAAGGCGGAAGTTGCGAGGAAGATCGCCCAGAGAATAACTGTGAGAGCAGCTTTCATGTGCTTTCCTCCGGCTGGAGGCGCTCGTAAATTGCTTTCCGGGCCTTTCCAAGCCAGCCCGGGCGCACGAACCAGCTAGGGTTAGGATAGGTCCCGGGCAGGTTTGGGGATGTATATATTTGTAATTTTCTGCGGGACATGTTGATCAGAGGCGGGGTGGCGACGATGGTGCGCTTCGGCTATGATTCAAGGCCGCGGCGACTCAAGTGAGGTGCGCATGCAGATTGGGTGGAAGCTTGTCGTGTTCGTTGCCGTGCTGGCGCTGGTTCTTGCCGGATTTATGAATCACAAGACAGCGACGGCGGCCGCACCGCAATCAGCGACGCCGGCGGCCAAGACTCCACCCATGGCAAGCACCGGCCAGGGCCTGCCATCCGAAACACGATCCATTCCCGACACTACGCTGGCCATCAACTCGCCCACGCCCCTGTCGCAGCGAGTCGTGCACTACGAGATTGACGCGAAGTACGATGCCAGCAAGCACACTATCGACGCTACCGAAGTGCTCACCTACCACAACCTGACCGGCCAACCGCTGGATCACTTCCCTTTTCACCTTTATCAGAATGCGTTTCAGCCGAAGGCCACATGGGTGCAGCGAGGCCAAGCGCGATGGCAATCGCGATACCGCCTACGAAAAGTGGGAAGACAAGGAATACGGCTCGGAGGAAATCAAAAGCATCGAAGTGGTCGGGCAGGGCGATCTGACCGCGCAACTTGCACTACATCGCGCCCGACGACGGCAACAAGGACGACAAGACCGTCGTAGACCTTGCGGTACCCAAACCCATCGCACCGGGCGCCTACGTTCAATTCAAAATCGCATTCCACGATCAGATGCCCGAAACCCAGGCGCGTTCAGGATGGAAGCGAGATTTTTTGCTGGGAGGGCAGTGGTTTCCGAAAGTCGGCGTGTGGTGGAACGGCGCGTGGAATTGTCACCAATATCATGCGACGACCGAGTTTTTCGCAGACTTCGGCGTCTACGACGTGAAGCTGACCGTGCCGCAGTATGAAGTGATCGGCGCCAGCGGTGTGGAAGTCAGCAGCGTGAACAATCCCGACAACACCAAGACCGTGACTTACCACGGCGACGACATCCACGACTTCGCGTGGACTGTGAGCCCGCGCTACAAAGTGAAAGAGAGCGTCTATCAGGCGCAGATGGGACCGGTGAAGCTGCGCTTTCTGATGCAACCCGCGCACTGGAGCCAGGCGGAGCGGCACGAGCGCATCACCACAGAATCGATCGATCGTTTCGAGAAATGGTATGGTCCGTATCCTTATAAGACGCTGACGGTGGTCGATCCTGAACCGGATTCGGCAGCGGGGGGCATGGAATATCCCACATTCATCACCGGCGGTACCAGTTGGTTCATGCCCAAGGGCGATTATGAGCCCGAGGTTGTTGTGGAGCATGAGTTCGGACACCAGTACTGGTACGGCATGGTCGCCACCAACGAATTTGAAGACGCCTGGATGGACGAGGGCATCAACAGCTACACCGAAGTCAAAGTAATGGATTCGATCCTGGGAAAAGACACGTCCATATTGAACTTGGCAGGCGCCACTGACGGGGAGCGCGGGAGTCAGAGGGGCTTCTACCTCTTTGCGTCGCCGATCTCGACCCCATCGCTCAGAAGGCTTATGACTACTACAATTTCAATTCCTATGGCGGCGTCACTTATGGCAAGACCGCCAGCGTGCTGCTCACGCTGGAAGGAATTATCGGCGAAGACACCATGGCCAAGGCGATGCACGCATACTTCATGAAATACCGCTTCACCCATCCCACGAAAGAAGATTTCCTGAACACGATTGAAGAAGTTTCCGGCAGCGATCTGCGCTGGTACTTCAATCAGGCCGTGTATGGGTCGCAGTGATGGATTATGAAGTGCTCAATGTCGATTCCTTCCCGCGTGAACTGGTACGAGGATGAGCAGGAGGGGAAGAACAAGAAAAAAGAGCAAGAACGACACGGTCTACCAGTCCTATGTGGCGCTGCATCGCAAAGACGATTTCGTGATGCCGGTCGAGGTAGAAATCGTTTTCGACAACGGCGAGAAGATTCGTGAACACTGGGATGGACACAGCCGCTGGGCGAGATTCAGTTACCAGAAAAAGGCGAAAGTAGTTTCGGCGGAGATTGATCCTGACCACAAGATTCAGATTGACCGCAATAACTTCAATAACAGCTATGTGGTCCAGCCCGATCCACATGCGACTTACAAATTGTCGACTTACTGGCTGTTCCTGACGCAATGGATGAGCCAGGCTCTGGCCTGGTGGGCGGTTTAAAAGCCGCAGGGTGGCACGGTCCGCGGGCCTCACGCGCAGATGTCCAAAAAAGACGTAAGGTGGAACGGATCTAGATCGAGGATAGAGACGAGTGAACAAAACCAGAGTCTTACTGAGCAGCGGCTGGGAGATGATTGCGCGTAACAAGCGTTACATTTTTTGGTTTTACTTGCTTGAATCTGATCTTGGCTGAGTTTGGCACCTCGAGTTTCCGCAAGATTGCTCACTCCGTGCTGGACCATAGCCTGTATAGTCATCGCCTGCTGCATGGGTTCGACGTGTCTGTGTTGGGGGAACTATTGCAGCGGCCCGAGTTTGGACAGTTTGCCCCGGCGTTGGCAGAAGCGAGACGGTTGCAATTCGCAGTTTCGCATCCAGTCCAGCCCGATCTTTTATTTTCCTGTTTTTCGTTATGACCGCCCTGTTGCTGCCCGGAGTCTTTCAGGGATACGCCTCGACCTACCGTCTGCCACGCGAAGATTTCTTCCGCGCGTGCGGACGAAACTTGTGGCGTTTTATCCGCCTCATGATTTTTTCCGGCATCGTGATGGGAATCGTCGCCGGAGCACTGTTCACCCTGAACGATGCGCATGTAAAACATGCGCGGAGAGAGCACGAATGAACTGCTCCCGTTCGAGATGCGGATGTTGGGCTTGCTGGTGATCTTCCTGGTGATGACGGCGCTGCGCATCTGGTTCGACCTGGCCGAGGCCGACATCGTGCTGAATGATCAGCGCGGCAGTGCGCAAATCCATTTGGGCGGCCTTACGGCACACCTTCCGCAGCCTGGGCCGTTTGCTGGCAGCCTATGTCGTCATCACGATTGTAGCGGCGATCATACTGGTCGGCGGTGTCGGGCGTGGATGATGTTCGTTGCCCCCGAACGGATCTGGGCCGCGTTCGTGGTGGGCCAGGTCACGCTACTGCTGCTCCTGATTCCGCGCTTCTGGCAGCGCGGGGTAGCCGTCTCATATTGGCAACAGCACATGATGGTTCCGGTAGTGGCGGCGATCCGTTCGCACCGATCCGGCGCCGGTTCTTCATGTACAGGAACCGCGCGATCCGACGTTCCCTCCCGGCACCGGCGGAACGCCGGGAACTAGAACTCGAAGCGTGTCTATAGCAGGACGACCGTGATCCCCTGATTGCGGCGGCCGAGATCGGAGTCGTCTCTTCAGATCAGAATGCGCCTGCAGCAGCCGCCAAGTCTGCTCATCGGATTTCGCCCAGTCCTCCCCGAAAATGCAGCCGCGAATCTGTCCGGCCTCCGCCAGTTCCCGCAATCGCTTCTGCACGGCAATGCGAATGTCGCCTCCGGCGCCGGTCGATCCGTAGCCGTGCACGACCTTGAGGAATGAGATTTTTCCCTGCCGGGCACAGCGATTTCTCGGTCCAGCCGCTGCAGCGCCTCGTGTACCGAAGGCATGTCGGCTTTGAGGTTGACGGTCTTGATAGAGGCCCTCAATGTTCGCACGCGGCTCTATTTTCTGTTTCTTCCCCGCGCGACCGCTTCCCGCGCTTCTTTGTCCGCTGTCCGCCGGCGCTCGGTCTCGCGTTTATCCCAGAGCTGCTTGCCCTTAGCCAAGGCAAGTTCAAGCTTCACGCGACCATTCTTGAAATACAGCCGCGTCGGGATCAACGTCAGGCCCTTCTGCTGGGTCTTGCCGATCAGCTTGCGGATTTCCTCGCGGTGCATCAGCAGCTTGCGGGTTCGCAGGGGAGCATGGTTGAAGATGTTGCCGTGCTCGTAAGGGCCGATGTGGGCATTCAGCAGCCAAAGCTCGTTATCCTTGACCAGCCCGTAGGAGTCCTTCAGGTTGGCCAGTCCGCCGCGGACGGACTTGACCTCGGTCCCGGTCAGAGCCACCCCGCACTCAAATTTTTCCAGCAAGAAATAGTTATGTGAAGCGATCCTATTAACGGCGGCTCTCGCTGCCCGCGGCGGTAGGGTCGCGGCGAGGGGATTTCTCCGGGTTCGGCTTGGTCTGATGGGTGGATTGACGGGGCATGGCGTTAGGAAGCTTTATCTTAGCAGCACAGCGGCGCCGCACCTCCGGACCTCAGGCTTCGGAGGTGCGGATCCGGCTGGAGACCGGGGGCTAAGGTCCGAGACCCGGATCGGAAACCCACTGGTCCTACGACCAAAGAGTGTAACTCCCGTATGCACAAGCACTTCGGGAGCTGGAAATGGCGATGCTATAATCGCGACAACGCAGCATTTTTCGTGCATCGAGCGGATTTTTCGCGCGCCAAACGCCAACTGCAACTGGCCCGGCGTGGAGAACCTGCTTGTCCGGCGAAGACTGTAATAAAGAGGATCATCTCGTGAGGATTATCGAATGAGACGCCTGATGCGCCCGGCACTATTGCTGTTGCTGGTCGCGGTTGTAACGCTTCCCGCCATCGCCGACAAAGCCAAAGACCTGTTCGCCAAGGGCCAGGACGCCGAGGCTCGCCAGAACTACGAGGCGGCCTACGATTTCTTCAAGCAAGCCTACGACCTCAAGCCCAAAGATCTGCGCTATCGGGCTGCCTTCGAGCGCATTCGCTTCGAGGCGGCCGCCGCCATCGTTCATCAACGGCCAGCAGCTGCGCGACGACGGCAAGCTCGACGACGCCGTCGCCCAGTTCCAGAAAGCGCTGGCGATCGATCCCTCGCTGTTTATCGCCAAGCAGGAACTGAACCGCACGCTGAAGATGATCAACGACCAGCGCAATCCTCCGCCGCAGGCCGCCGGTCCGCCCAGCAGCCTTGAGCGCAGGGTCCAGGAAGCGGCCGGCCCGGTCGAACTGGCTCCCATTTCGAACGTCCCCATCACGGTTAAGCTGACCGACAAATCCGACATGGTCTACCGCACGATCGGACAACTGGCGGGAATCAATGTGTTGTTCGATCCCGATTACACCGCTCGACTGATCAAAGTTGACCTGAATGGCGTGACCCTGGAAGAGGCGCTGGAAATCACGGCGCTGGAATCGAAAACCTTCTGGCGGCCGGTCACGGCCAATACGATTTTTGTGGCGCAGGACAATCCCGCCAAGCGCAAGGAACTGGAACAGAGCGTTCTCAAGACTTTTTATCTCTCGAATCTTTCGCAGCCCACCGAACTGCAGGATGTGGTGAACGCAATTCGCGCCGTGCTTGATGTTCAGCGCGTGCAGCAATTGCTCTCGCAGAATGCGCTGGTCGTGCGCGGAACTCCCGACCAGATCGCGCTCGCGGAAAAGCTGGTTGAGGATCTGGACAAGGCTCGTCCGGAAGTCATCGTCGATATCGCCATCATGCAGGTCAGCAAAGACCGCTCGCGCACGCTGGGCCTGAATCCGCCAACCAGCGCCACCGTTACCCTACAGAGCAATCTCAACAACACACCACGACCACCAGTACCTCGACGACCGGCACGGGCACCGGCACAGGAACGACTGGAATCAACCTGAATAACCTGGCCAACCTGAATGCCACCAACTTCCAGGTGACGATCCCGTCGGCCAATCTGTCGGCGGTGATGGGCGACAGCGACACCAAGCTGATTCAGAATCCGCAGATTCGCGCGCTCGACGGACAGAAAGCCTCGCTGAAGATCGGCGACCGCGTGCCGGTCGCGACCGGATCGTTCCAGCCCGGCATCGGCGGTGTCGGCATTAACCCTCTGGTCAACACGCAGTTCCAGTATCTGGACGTGGGCGTCAACATCGAAATCACGCCGCACGTGCACGCCGGACGCGAAGTCACGCTGAAGATCACGATGGATGTTTCGGCCGTGACCGGCCAGTCCAATATCGGCGGCATCAGCCAGCCCATCATCGGCCAGCGCAAAATCGAGCACGAGATTCGCCTGAAAGACGGCGAGGCCAACCTGCTGGGCGGAATCATGGAAGACCAGCAGACCAAGCAGCTCAGCGGGATTCCCGGCCTGGCGCAGATTCCGATCCTCAAGTATCTGTTCGGGCAGACCACACAGGATCACTCCGAGAACGAAATCGTGTTCGCCATCGTTCCTCACATCATCCGTAGCACCGATGTGAACGAGATGAACCAGCGGGCGATCGACATCGGCACCGCCACGACCATCGAGTTGCGGCATGCGAGCAAGCCGCAAGCCGCTCCGTCATCACGGCCGCACCGGCGCCTCGAATGCGAATCAGCCGCCCAGCAAATCCGGCTCCGGCGGCACAGCCGCAGAGCGCTCCAGCAGCCCGCTCCCAACGCCGACCGGTCCGCGGGCGGAACGGCGAGCTTCCTGTTCGATCCGCCAACCGTTCAGGCGGAGAAGGGCAACACCTTTATGGTGAACCTGCTGATTTCCGGGGCGCAGAATGTGTATTCCGTGCCGGTGCAGTTGAACTACGATCCGAAAATGCTGCAACTGGTGAACGTATCGAATGGCGGGTTCCTCTCGCAGGATGGCCAGGCCGTCGCGCTGGTTCATCGCGAAGATGAAACCGTCGGACAGTCGCAGATAACCGCCACGCGCCCGCCCGGCGCTGGCGGAGTCTCCGGCCAGGGCGCGGTGGTCACGATAACGTTCCAGGCCAAGGCCAGCGGACAAACTCCGCTGACCATCACTCGAGGCGGAGCGCGCGATCCCGGCTTGCAGGCCATCACGGTCAACGGGGCGCAGGCCGCAGTGACTGTGCCAGTAGAGCGATGACGGTGAGTTCTCATCACGGCCCGAATGCGAAGCCCGAACGGGGTTTCACGCTTCTCGAGTTAATCGTCGCGTCCACGATTCTCGCGATTCTCACGCTGATGGCCGTTCCCGCTGGCGCGGGTCACGGTTCAGCGCGACAAAGAAAAGCAGCTTCGTCAGGCGCTGTGGGATATGCGCGACGCCATCGACCGCTACAAATTGGACGCCGACCGCGGCGCCTTTCAGACCAAAGTTGACAGCCAGAACTACCCGCCGGATCTCGAGACCCTGGTCAAGGGCGTTGAGGCGCAAGGCGGCAAGAAGATCCGCTACCTGCGTTCTATTCCCATGGACCCCATGACCAAGAGCAAGGAATGGGGCTTGCGGTCCATGCAGGACGATCCCGACTCCGATTCATGGGGCGGACAGAACGTGTTTGACGTTTACACCAAGTCGCAGGGTACGGGCCTGGACGATACGAAATACAAGGACTGGTAGATGCAACGGGGCAGGCACAAATTCGGTCTCCGCGCGGACGTACGGCAGGCGTCCGCAGGGGTGCCCAATTCCTCGGGTTCTGCGCCAGAAGCGGGGACTTTTACGACCGGCAAAACGGTTTCGCACGTGGCAGGCCGAAGCCGCGGGTTCACCCTGCTTGAGTTGATGATTGTCATCAGCATGATCATGATCCTGACGGCGGTCGCTGTGCCCATGTACAACCAGTCGATCGTTCAGGCTCGAGAATCCGTGCTGCGATCAAATTTGGCCACCATTCGTAAAGTGATCTCGCAGTACACGCTCGACAAACAGAAAGCCCCGCAATCGCTCGACGACTTGAAAACCGCCGGATACTTCCGCGAGATTCCGATTGATCCGATGACCAAGGAACCCAACTGGCAAGTGGACCAGGAAGACGTCATGATGGCAGTCGACCAGCAGGAACCGGGCATTACCGACGTGCACTCCTCGTCGAACGGAACCGCCACCGACGGAACAGCCTACAGCACCTGGTAGCCGGCGAAGCATCGTCGCGCGGAGCGACGGCAATTGCGAAATCGAAGCACCCCTACCCCAGTCGAGCGGCCCCAATCCATTTGAAGTGAGCAGCGCCCAACCAGTAACATCTACGTATGCCCGTCGAAACGGAAATCCAGGCTTCCCCGTCCATCCGCGCGCCCCGCGGAAACTCCATCACATGCAAAGGGTGGCAGCAGGAAGCCGCCATGCGCATGCTTATGAACAATCTCGACGAGGAAGTCGCCGAGCGTCCTAAGGATCTGGTCGTTTACGGAGGGACCGGCCGCGCCGCACGGAGTTGGGAAGCGTTCCGAGCTATCGTCGAGACCCTGAAAAAGCTCGAGAACGACGAGACTCTGCTGGTGCAATCGGGCAAACCGGTCGGCGTGTTCAAAACTCACGATCACGCCCCGCGCGTTCTGATCGCGAATTCAAACCTGGTCGGGCACTGGTCGAACTGGGAGAAGTTCAACGAGTTGGAACGCGCCGGCCTCATGATGTACGGCCAGATGACCGCCGGATCGTGGATCTACATCGGGTCTCAGGGAATCGTGCAGGGAACATTCGAAACGTTTTCCGCCGCGGGAGAGAAACACTTCGGCGGCGATCTCGCCGGCAAACTGATCGTCAGCGGCGGAATGGGCGGGATGGGCGGAGCGCAGCCTCTGGCCGCAACCATGACTGGCGCGGCTTTTCTGGGGATCGATGTGGATCCGGAGCGCATCAAGAAACGCCTGAAGACGGGCTATTGCGATTTCATGGTTACAACGCTTGATGAAGCGTTGCGCATTCTGAAGAACGCGATTCGAAAGAAAGAAAATGTTTCTGTCGGACTGGTCGGAAATTGCGCTGACGTGATTCCCGAACTGGCGGAACGCGGCGTTGTCCCCGACATTCTAACGGATCAGACTTCGGCCCACGATCCGCTAAACGGATATGTGCCGAATGGCATGAGCTTCGAGGAAGCGATCCGTCTACGCGAGAGCGACCCAAAGGCGTACCAGGAGAAATCCCTGGACGCAATGGCGCGTCACGTCGAAGGCATGCTGCGCCTGCAAAAGATGGGCGCAGTCACGTTCGACTACGGCAACAATATCCGCACCTTCGCTTTTCAACGCGGGGTGACCAACGCTTATGATTTCCCCGGATTCGTTCCCGCCTATATTCGCCCTCTGTTCTGCGAAGGGCGCGGACCGTTCCGCTGGGTAGCGCTGTCGGGCGAACCGTCCGACATTCATGTAACTGACGACCTGGTTCTGGAACTGTTTCCCGACAATCGCATTCTGCACCGCTGGATTGATCTGGCCCGCAAGCGCATCAAGTTTCAGGGGCTGCCGGCGCGCATCTGCTGGCTCGGCTATGGCGAGCGCGCGGAGTTCGGGCTGGCGATGAACGATCTCGTCAAGAAGGGCAAGATCAAGGCGCCGATCGTGATCGGCCGCGATCATCTCGACTGCGGTTCCGTTGCCTCCCCATTCCGCGAGACGGAAAGCATGAAAGACGGCTCCGATGCCGTCGCCGACTGGCCTCTGCTGAATGCGCTCTTGAACACTGCCGCCGGCGCATCCTGGGTTTCAATCCACAACGGCGGCGGCGTCGGCATCGGCTACTCGCTGCACGCAGGCCAGGTCACAGTGGCCGATGGCACCGACATGATGGCCAAGCGCATTGAGCGCGTGCTGACTACGGATCCGGGCATGGGCGTGATCCGCCACGTAGACGCGGGCTACGACGAGGCGAAGGAATTTGCCAGGAAGACGGGCGTACGAATCCCGATGGAGCGATAGGATGAGCATGCAGAGTTGGATGACTCTGTCGTTCTTGTTATTGGTATCTTTTTCATCGTATGCGCAGGACTCTACCGAAACGAAGGGCAGCTACGACGAAACCTTTCCCAACTACCGGTATGGGATGAAGGTCCCTTCGATCCAGGATCTTGACTTCAAGAACCTTAAAGTCTCCCGGCATGGCGATGGCGTGAAGCTGCGTGACGGGAACTTCAAGCAGCAACTAAAGTTTGGTTATGAGGAAGTCCATTTAGACTTGTTGGCTTTTCTGGACAGCCCGGGCGGCGGCACGATCAACCGCGCCGTCATCGACCTGGACTGGCACGATTGCGACAGCAGTTGCACCATCATCGGCCGCGTTCAGGTCTTCGAACTGCGTTCTGGACATCCAGTCGTGATTCAAGAGATTGAGTACGATCGACGTGCACCCGGAACCGGCGCTCGCTTTGATCGAGAGAGCCAAATACTGACCCTGACAGGTCGCACGGACGACCACACCCCGAATTGCTGCCCGGAAAGCGTCGACGTAATGCACTTCGAATGGGACGGCAAGGCTTTCGTTTTCAAAGATGCGAAGACGGAAGCGGTCGCGAAGAAATGATCTGCTGTCTGTGAGAAACCCCTCAATTCGCCGGCGCGGCGGCCACCGGGTAGGCTCAGCACGCGTGCCGACGGTGCAGTTCTGGCTTCGTTGCTGCTAGACTCATAGGACACGCGTGGCTTCTACAAAACAAAACTCTCAACAGGGAAATCCACTTTTGCTGGCCAACATTGGCCAGTTGGTGACGCTGCGCTCGCCATCCGCAAAACCCGGTCCGCGGCGGGCATCGGACCTGCGCGAGATCGGTATCGTCGAAGACGGAGCCGTTCTGTGCGTAGGCGGAAAGATTGTTTCTGTCGGCACGACCAAACACGCGCTGCGCGATCCTTGGCTCAAGAAAAATCGAAAGAACGTTACCGAGATCGACTGCGCCCGCAAAGTGGTTCTACCCGGCCTTGTCGATTCGCACACGCACCCGGTTTTCGTCAGCCCGCGCCTGGTGGATTTCGAAAAGCGCATCGAAGGCGCTTCCTATGAGGAGATCGCCCGGGCGGGGGGTGGCATTCGATCAAGCCTTGAAGCTGTACGCAAGGCCGGCAAAAATGACCTGTCTTCTAGAGTGCTGGCCGCGTTACAAGACATGGGCGCTTACGGCACAACTACGGTCGAGGCCAAGTCGGGCTACGGGCTGACGGTCGAATCGGAGCTGAAGTCGCTTGCGGCGATCCGGCAGGCAGCTGCGCAATGGCCGGGAGCCGTCGTCCCTACCCTGCTCGGAGCCCATGTCGTCCCAAAAGAATTTAAAGGTCGCTCACAAAAATACGTCGAGATCGTCTGTAAAGAGATGATTCCGCGGGCGGCGCGGCAGAAGCTCGCCCAGTTTGTAGACGTATTCTGCGACAAGGGAGCTTTTAGCGCCGAGGAAACAGAGCAGATCTTTGCCGCCGCTGCGGAGAACGGGCTGAGCGTGCGCGCCCACATGGGTCAGCTTTCCGAGACGCTTTTGTGGCCGTTCTTGCGCTTTCATCCGGCATCGTTCGACCACATGGACCACGTTAACGAGGACGACATTCCGCAGTTGGCCAAGCGCGATACGGTGGCGACGCTGGTGCCGGGGGCGAATTATTTTCTAGGGCTGAAAGAATATCCGAACGCGCGCCGGCTGATTGATGCTGGTGTGCCAGTTGCGCTGGCAACGGACTATAACCCCGGCACATCGCCGACCATCAGCATGCCGATGGCGATGTCGCTGGCTTGCACGCATATGAAGATGTCACCAGCAGAATCGGTCGCGGCAGCGACGATCAATGGAGCGTGGGCTTTGCGGGTGGCCGGCCGCAAGGGGAGTGTCGAGCCCGGCAAAGATGCTGATTTCGCGATCTTTGCGGTCAATGACTACCGCGAGATTCCGTACTGGTTTGGGGCCAATCGCTGTGCCATGACCGTGTTGAACGGAGTGGTCGCACGCGCGAATGAACTTTAAGGAATCGGCTTGCGTATCCAGCCGGAGTTAAGTTGCGCGTCTTTGTTGTAGGGCAATCGACAGACATAACATAACGATCTCGAATCTTCTAAGGAAACCTATGCAGCGATTTCTCGCAGTACTGACCTTCCTCGTGCTGACACTCTCGCTGGCCACCGCGCAGCGGTTGCCCGAGGTAGCAAGACCTGACAATTACAAACTCACCTTCACGCCTGATCTCGAAAACGCCACGTTCGAAGGCGATGAAACCATCGCGATCCGGGTATTGAAATCGACCTCAGAGATCACGCTGAACGCCGTTGACATCACCTTCCGCGAGGTCACTATCGCCAGCGGCGGAGCGATGCAGAAGGCCAAAGTTACGCCCCAGAAAGAGAGAGAGATGGTGGTGCTGACCGTGGAAAAACCACTCACGGAAGGCCCGGCGGTTGTGCACATCTCCTATTCCGGCATTCTCAACAGCGAGATGCGGGGGCTCTACCTGGGAAAAGACACGCAGGGGCGGAAATACGCTGCATCACAGTTCGAGTCCACAGACGCGCGCCGTGCTTTTCCTTCGTTTGACGAGCCCGACTATAAGGCCACGTTCGACATAACAGCCGTCGCCGAAAAAGGACACGTCGCGATCTCGAACCAGAAGGTTCTCTCCGATACTCCGGGCCCGGGCGACAAACACACGGTGCGCTTCGCCACGACCGCCAAGATGTCCTCTTACCTGGCGGCATTGGTAGTGGGCAACTTCGAATACGTCGAGGGAGAGGCCGATGGCATCCCGATTCGCGTGTACGCTACGTCGGGCAAAAAGGATACAGGCAAGTTCGCGCTCGAAGTAGCCAGCGATATTCTGCGCTACTACGACAAATATTTCGGGATCAAGTATCCCTACGGGAAGCTGGACCTGGTGGGCCTGCCGGATTTCTCCGCAGGCGCGATGGAAAATACAGGCTGCATCACCTTTCGCGAAGTGCTGCTGCAAGTTGACGAGAAGCAAGGTTCGGTGGACCTGAGAAAGACTGTTGCCAGCGTGATTGCGCACGAAATGGCCCACCAGTGGTTCGGCGATCTGGTCACCATGAAATGGTGGGATGACGTCTGGCTCAACGAAGGCTTTGCCACGTGGATGTCGAGCAAGCCCATCGAGGCCTTCAAGTCGGAATGGAATTTTGCGCTGGACGACGTAAGCAGCACCGAGGGAACGCTGAATGTGGATTCGCTAGCCAGCACGCGCCCCATCCACCAGGCCGCCGATACACCCGACCAGATTCAAGAGTTGTTCGACGGAATCGCGTACGGAAAGGCCGCCTCCGTGTTGCGCATGCTGGAAGCCTATCTGGGCGAGGAAACGTTCCGCGCGGGCATTAATGCATATCTGCAGAAACACCAGTATGCGAATGCGACGGCAGACGATTTCTGGGACGCACAGGCGAAGACTTCCAAGAAGCCCGTCGACAAAATCATGCCCACATGGGTGAAGCAGGCGGGCGTTCCCATCATCAACGTGAAGGCGCAATGCTCAGGAAATTCTACGAACGTCACGCTCAGCCAGCAGCGCTACTTTTTTGACCGGTCCAAGTTCGAAGCGGCCAACGATGAAATCTGGCAAGTTCCGCTCTGCCTGAAGGGCTCAGTGACCGGTACGGGCGCTCCAAAGTGCGAACTTCTGACAAAGAAAGAAGCAACCGTAACGCTGCCCGGTTGCTCAACCTGGGTCCTCGCAAACGCCGGAGCATTTGGCTATTACCGCTCGGGCTACGATCCGACCGCGGTTCGCGCCTTCGCCGCAGATGCCGAAACCAAGCTGACACCGGCCGAGCGCATCGTGGTGCAGGCCGACATCTGGTCTTCCATTCGAGTTGGGCGTGAACCGGTTGGCGACTACCTTGCGTTCGCGCAGGGCCTGCAATCGGACCGCAACCGCGCGGTGCTCGAAGACGTTCTGGGACGGCTCAACTACATTGGGCAGTACCTCGTAAGCGACAACGATCGCGATCATTTCCGCGCGTGGATGCGCCAACTTCTGGCCCCAGCCATGAATGAGGTCGGGTGGGAGCCGAAGACCGGCGAGAGTGACGAGCAGAAGATTCTGCGCTCGCGACTGTTCAGCGCTCTGGGCTACGACGGCCGCGATCCGGATGCGCTGGCACAGGCCCGCAAAATCGTCGACCAGGCGATCGCCGATCCAGCTTCGGTGGACCATCAACTGTCCAGCGCTGCCTTTCCGCTGGCCGCCATCAATGGCGATTCGGCCTTTTACGACAAACTGATGGCAGGCTTAAAGAACCCGAAATCGCAGGAAGAATACTACAGCTATCTGTTCACGCTGCCGCAGTTCACCGATCAGGCACTGCTGCAACGCACCCTGAACTTTGCGATTTCACCCGAGGTACGATCGCAGGATGCGCTGGGCGTAATCACCAGCGTCATGGCAAATCCGGCAGGCCAGCAATTGGCGTGGGATTTCGTTCGCCAGCATTGGACGGAAGTCGAAAAAGCCGGCGGACCATTTGCCAGCGCCCAAGTCGTAGGCGCAACCAGCGGTTTCTGCGATCCTGGATTGCGGGACCAGGTGACGGAATTCTTTGCCGCTCACAAAATCGCGGCGGCGGAGCGCACCTATAAACAAGCGATCGAACGGATCAACAACTGCGTGGACTTAAAGTCGCGGCAGGAAACACAGCTGGCGTCCTGGCTAGGACAGCATAGCGCCGCTGGCGGGAAGTAGACGCTTCCACTTAAAGACACGGCCCGGGAGGAATCCCGGGCCTTTCGTTTTTCGTCACGGCGCGACCGGTAGCACCAGGTGCGAAGGCAACTCGGGCGAGCAGTAGATGCGCTGCGTCGCGGAAGTAAAGTCCGACGGGACAGCCTTGTAGATGCTCGGCACAAATTTCTGCGGGTTGCGGTCAATGATTGGGAACCATGTGGACTGAACCTGGACCATGATGCGATGCCCCTTGAGAAAGACATGATCATGATCGCGCAAGGGAATGTTCCATTCCACGGGCTTGTTCGCCGCGAGCGCACTCGGTTTCTCGTAGCTGGCGAGGTAGCGACCGCGGCGCACCTCCATTGCGATGGGCAATTCGTAGCCGTTCAGTGACTGCGCGTACTGGCCGGGTTTCGGCCCGTCGTCGGGATTCCATGCGTTCTTCTGCGCGTTCTCCGGGTACGCGTCAATCAGCTTCACCACGAAATCGCTGTCTGTGCCGGAAGTCGACGCGAAAAGACTTACCGCGATCGATCCCGTGATAGTGAGGTCATGGTCGAGTGGCGCGCTGACGAAAGTGAGAACGTCAGGACGGCCGTCAACAAAGCGCTGATCAGAGACTTCCCACGTCCGCCAGTCTCCCCCGGGATACGTTGGCGAGATGGGTCGCTGGCGATAAGGCACGGGGTTTGCGGGATCAGAAACGTATTCGCGGTAGGCTTTGTCGGCAGCGATGGGCACCGTGAACGAGAGCGTGCCGTCGGCGTGCAAATAAAGATTAGTAGGCTTTGCTTCCTTCGGAGGCCAGTTGGCATACGTACGCCAACTGTTCGATCCGCTCTGAAACGTGCTGGCTTGCCAGGGCAACTTTTCACCCTGCCCCTTGAGGTAATAGCGAAAGAACGGCGCCAGGATGTTTTCTCGAAACTCGCGGGAGGTCTCGTGTCCGCCAAACGGAATAAGACCGATGCTCTCCCCTTTCCTCCCGCCCACTGGCCATGAAACCAAGGGCCGGCTACCATGAAATTGGTGTGCTGTGGATCATTTTCCCCGGCGTGACGAAAAATCTGCCACGGACCCCACGGGTCTTCTTGATCCCAGAAACCGGCGACGTTCAGATTGGGCACGGTGGAGGCGTGCAACTGGTTGACCCAAGCCTCCTTCTTCCAGAATTCGTCATAGTCGGGATGATCGATGGTCGAATTCCAGTATGGAATCGACCCGTGCAGATATTTCGTATTGACGTTCGACAGCGGACCCACGCCGAGATACCACTGGTAAGTGTCGTAGGTTTCGAACTCGAAATGTGTGTTCTTGTTCTTGTCGGCTTGTTCCATGACCGCGTATTCAAAGTCGTAGCTTTCGCGGAGCGCGCCGAAACGGTGGTCGTCGTCGTTCATCCATTGATCCACCGGCGAGGCCTGCTCGCTGATGGCTCTCAGCGCCGGGTGCGGATGGAGGAGCGCGAGTGCGGTCGTGAGGCCATCATAGGAGACGCCGAACATCCCCACCTTGCCGTTGTTATTGGGAACGTTTTTAACCAGCCACTCCACCGAATCATAGGCATCGGTGGTCTCGTTCGTCGCCTTGGGGTCATTCAAATCAACCCATGACGAAAGGTTAAAGACGCCATCGGACTTGAACCGTCCCCGCAGATTCTGGATCACGAAGATGTAGCCATCCTGGGCAAGTTCCTTGATGGAGGAAGGCATCTGCTCCGGCGGCTTCTCGGGGACACCATAGGGCGTGCGCCGAAACAGAATCGGCAGAGGCCCTTGCTGGTTGACTAGAGTGAGAATTGCAGTCTGGAGGCGAACTCCGTCGCGCATCGGAATCATGACCTCCTGGAGCGTGAAAGGCGGCTTGGCCGCGGGTTGAGGTGGCGCTTGTTGCGCCCGGGCGGAACTCTCCAACAGCAGGGTCAGAACGAATAGCAGGACGCGTGAACACTCCAGTTTTCGCACCAGTTTTTGCTCCGGACAATTTTATTCAGATGAGCCGCGGGCGAAGTATATCAATCTGCGATGCGCCGGGGGAACTGCCGGTAGGTGATGCACGGATGACGCAGGCTTCGGGCGCAGGATTCAGGGCTTGGAAGCTTGCCCACTCTGCTGCGCGCGCAACTGCCCCACCATACCGTGAACAGCATCGATCACAACTTCCGGGCGGTCGATTTGAATATAGTGGGAGCTGTTCTTGGCGATGGCCTGCGTCCCCCGCGTCGAAAGATGCGCCAATTCCTCCTGCATTTTCTCCCACGCGTCGTTGGCGGATTTGGCCACATCGGGGGGAAGATCAGCCGAGGGCCTATCGGGATCGTGCGAGAGCACCACCAGGGGCAGGTCGCCGAGGGGGCCGGTAGTGGCCGTCTGTGAAGCGCTTTCTTGAAACGACTTCAGTTCCGCCACGGCTTCGCGCGCGCTGTGCCAGTTGCATTCCGCCGCGCGCTGCACCGGGTCGTCATCGCACAGACCCAGCAACCGGGGCACACCAAACGGCATGGCGTACTCCAGGAACTCGGATTCGCGCAGCCATGTTCCTTCCATGGTCCTGATTTCGGGCGGGAAACGATTGTCCTGATCGGGATGCGAAGCATCCACCAGCACCATCCCCACCACTTCACTTCGATAGAGACTGGTGTACAGGCGAACGTCAAATCCACCCAGGGAATGGCCAACCAGGATGTATGGCGGCGCGATCCGCGCCGCTTGCAACAGGGCATGCAATTCTTCAGCGATCACCTTGCTGGTACGCGGCCGGGAACTGGAATCGCTGAAGCCAAGTCCTGCGCGATCGTAGGAGCAGACGCGCGTATATTTCGCGATCTGCGGCTGCACCTTGCGCCATGAAGTATACGTGTCGCCCAAACCGGACTCGAGTATCACCGTAGGACTACCGTCTCCCCGGCAGTACAAATGCATTTTGTAGCCGCCGACATCGAAGCGCCGGCCGGCCATGGGATTGAAGCGTTGATCGCGAGATTCCGAGATGTTCTCGTAGACGAATCCGGCAACCGCAAGAACCAGGACGAGAACGAGCAAGCCGCGGAGAATACGGCGAAACCACGAAGTGGACGGCGCGGATGCGGACGCGGCATTAGCCATGGAGGCACTGTTCCGCCCGGCACCGGCGCCGTGCGACACTGGCAGGCATTTTACATGACTGGCGGCACCGTGATGCCCATTACCGCAAGAGTTCGGATTAGTTCGCGTCGAACGACGTAGACCGTGGTCAACAGGAATTGCTTTCGCCTCTCATCCACTTCACTGAGGATGGGATGGCGGTGATAAAAAGTATTGAAAAGTTGAGCCAACTGAAAGACATGTTTGGCCATGAACGCTGGTTCGGTCGTGGCGATGCATTGGTCCACGATGTAGCGCGTTTTCGAGCATGCGAGCCAGAGTTCCCATATCTCGTCGGCATCGGCGCTCGATAGCATGGCCGTGAAATCAAGGTCGCCCGCATACCTGCTTTGGATGTCCGCGAAGGATTGGGGCGCGAGTTCTTGCTCAATTACGCTCTGCTGAAGATCCGTGTAAGGGTAGGCGTTCTCCACCTCAAGCGGGAACTTGTCGGGATCGATGCCGGCCTTCTTGAAGATGCTTGTGGCGCGGACCACGGCATACTGCGCGTACGGCCCGGTTTCGCCTTCAAAGCTGAGCGCGTCTTTGAAATCGAACGCGATCACCGACTGCTTGGTGAACTTCAACATGAAATAGCGCAGCGCACCGATGGCGATCTGAGTGGCAATTTGTCGACGTTCTTCATCGGTCAGTTGCGGATGACGCGAGTCCACTTCACTCTTAGCCGAGGCAATGAGCTGATCGAGCAAGTCGTCGGCTTTCACGCCAAAACCCTTGCGGCCGCTGACTCCGATCCAGGGGCGAGACTTTTCCTCTTCGGTCAGGTCGTAGCCCAGGTCGGCGGCGCAGCGCGGCGTGAGTACGACCATGCCGTAGGAGAAGTGCGTCAGGCGGCCCGCCGCCTCGCCGTGTCCCAGTTCTCTCAGCGCGTCGATCACGGTGTTCTGAGCCTCGGATTGACGGGCATCGATGACGTTGTAGTTTTCAGTTACATCGCCGAAGTGAGGGTGTTCGGTTGCCGCTTCAGGATCATCGGGTGTGGTCGAAATCCAGCACTCGTGTGTGTTGGAATAGCGATAAAACTTTCGGTAGCCGAAGTCGCGACCGAGCAAGCCGAACTTCCACATGTGATAGGCAATATCTTTGCCAACGTACCCGACGGTTCCGTTGGAACGGACGATGACCTTCTGGTCTTCCTCTTCAATCTCATCGTCTTCTGTGCTCTCCGCGTCCTCAGTGATCAGACTCGGATCTTCGGTTCCAGCCCGTCGCATGACCCAGCAGCCTTTGTTCTTTCCCTCTGTCTCGAAGGTCAAAACTCCCGCGGTCTTCAACTTCTCGAAGGCTGCCGCCCAGAAATGAAGACTGAGAATCTCGCTTTCGCGCGGCAGGAAGTCGTATTTGATGTCGAGGCGGTCCATGGTTTCGAGATGCCGCTTTAAGACGGCGATCGAGATCAACTCCGCGAGGCTGGCGGTCTCATTGTTCCCTTGCTCGATGGAGCGGAGTGTAGCGGCGCGAGTGGCAAGGTTCTGCTTGTCTTTTTCATACCAGCGCGCAACGCTGGCATAGAGGTCCCAACAGTAGTAGTCGAAGCGGGGCCGTCGGGTAAGAGCTTCAATTTCGGCGCGAGATTTCTTCTCGATGTGCAGGAAGCCAACCACCACATCGGCAACCTGCACGCCCGTATTGTCAATGTAGTTCTGAATGTCCACTTCCCTGCCGGCGGAACGAAGCAGCCGAACAAACGTGTCACCCAGGATTGCGTTGCGCAAGTGTCCGATGTGCGCCGCCTTGTTGGGGTTAATGCTCGAATGCTCCACCAGAACTTTGCCGCGAGGAATCGCAACCGGGGGCCTCTGGTCGGCCGCGAGAGCTACCGCCATCCATCCGCGGTCGATCTTGACGTTCAAATAGCCGGGTGGCGCGACCTGCATCTCCGCGATGCCTTCGATGGGCCCAATCTCGGCACGAATTGCTTCGGCAATCTTCAGCGGCGCCGAGCGCAGAGCCTTGGCGAAGGGGAAAATGGGGATGGCAAAGTCTCCCAGTTCGACCTTCGGAGGCTGTTCCACTACCACGCTGGGCAAAGCGACGCCGGGCTGACGCCGCTCCAGACACTGCAGCACGCGCTGGGCAAGAAGCTGCTCGAGATAACGATACAAGGAGTCCCTCTAAGCTATTGAAGAAACAGTGATTTTATCAGAGTGGGCTCCCCGCGCACGTTTGACGGACCCAGAAGCGTTCCCTATGATGAAAACTCGACCAAAAATAGATTTTCACCGCGGGGGGCACAGGGGCAGAGAAAACTCGGGTATCTGATTCCTTGATTCCTCTGTGTCTCAGTCCTCCGGGGTGAATTGGTTTTCCTATGCGAATTGCCCACCTCGAGTGTTTTTCCGGCGTGAGCGGCGATATGTTCCTCGGCGCACTTCTGGACGCGGGCGTCCCCGCGCGAGTGCTCGAGGAAGCAGTCGCGGCATTGGGAGTGGGCGCTCGGCTTGAGATTTCGCAGGTGGTGCGCAGCGGGATTTCAGCGACCAAGGTGGACGTTTGGGTGGACGGCGAGAAGGATGTGGCGCGGGCGTCCTCACCCGCGAAAGGCCAACACCAGCACAACCATGATCACGACCACGGTCACGGGCATCACGACGACCACCAGCATTCTGCCGTTGACCCAGTTTCCGAGGCTAGTCACCCGCTCACACCCGAGCATTCCCACGGACATGGGCGCGGCCTCACGGAGATTCGCGAGATTATCGGCAAGGCCGCGATCAGCGCCACGGCGAAGAAGACGGCGATCGCCATGTTTGAGGCTCTGGGCGCGGCGGAAGCGAAGATCCACGCCACATCGATCGAGGAAGTGCACTTCCACGAAGTCGGCGCGGTGGACGCGATGGTGGACATCGTCTGCGCCGCCGTGGGAGCCGAGGCCCTGGGAGTTGCTGAGATTGTCTGCTCGCCCTTGAACGTCGGCGGGGGGATGGTGAAGTGCGCGCATGGCACGTTTCCAGTGCCGGCCCCAGCCACGGTCGAGTTGCTGAAAGACGCGCCTGTCTATTCGTCTGGATTGCAGGCGGAACTGGTCACGCCGACTGGGGCCGCCATCGTGAAAACCCTGGTGCGACGCTTTGCTGAGTTTCCGGCGATGAAGATCGAGAAATCCGGCTATGGTGCAGGTTCGCGGGATTTTCCTGGACATCCAAATGTGGTGCGGTTGATCGTGGGCGAGGCTGCATCCACGCTGGCGGCCAAAACCGCATCGGAAGTGATCACTGTCCTGGAAGCGAATCTGGATGATTTGAATCCGCAAGTGTTCGGCTACGTCATGGACCGACTGCTGGAGGAAGGCGCGCTCGACGTGTTCGGCATGCCAGTACAGATGAAGAAGAATCGCCCCGGCACGCTGCTGACGGTGTTGTGCAAGCCGGAAGACGCGAGCAAGCTGACGCAGCTGATCTTCACCGAGACGACTACGCTGGGCGTGCGTCGACGCGACGAAGTGCGGCAGACTCTGGCACGCCGCTGGGAAAACGTGCGCACTCCATGGGGCGAGGTGCGAATCAAGATCGCGAGCCTGAACGGTACCGTCACCAACTATGCGCCCGAGTATGAAGACTGCCGGCGCATCGCGGCCGAACATCAAGTGCCGCTGAAGTCGGTCATGCAGGAAGCGGTGCGACAGTATTTGGGACAGGGTGAAAAGGTATAACCACCGGGGACATAAGGTTTAACCTCGGTGCTCCACTGTGGCCTCCGCGGTTAAGAAACAGATTATGACGAAGAAGTTCTACATCACAACCCCGATTTACTACGTGAACGCGCGGCCACACATCGGCCACGCCTACACCACCATCGCCTGCGACACGATCGCGCGCCGGCAGCGCCAACTCGGCGCAGACACGTTCTTCCTCACGGGAACCGACGAACACGGGCAGAAGATCGAGCGCGCGGCGCAGGCGGCGGGCAAAACTCCGCAGCAGTACGCCGACGAGATCTCGGCCGAATTCCGCAATCTCTGGAAGCGGATGGGAATTTCGAACGACGACTTCAT
Organism: uncultured Acidobacteriaceae bacterium; assembly: GCA_963819145.1. Classification (GTDB taxonomy): domain Bacteria; phylum Acidobacteriota; class Terriglobia; order Terriglobales; family Acidobacteriaceae; genus Sulfotelmatobacter. Next base: position 388,299 of record CAWFVB010000035.1, on the reverse strand, counting down.
CCGCACGACTGAAGACCGCCACAAAAAGCGTGCGCAGGAACTGTTCCGCCGTATTCGCGACAACGGATTCATCTACAAAGGCACCTATACCGGTCAATACTGCGTGTCGGATGAACTCTATGTCGACGGCGCGCAACCCGGCGACCTGTGCCCGACCTGCGGCCGCGTCACCGAAACCGTGCATGAAGAAAATTACTTCTTCAAGCTCTCCGCGTTTCAAGACAAGCTGCTCGAGCTCTACGCGAACCCGGAGTTCGTGCGCCCGGAGACGCGGCGCAACGAAGTGATTTCGTTTGTGAAATCGGGACTGCGCGACCTGTCCATCAGCCGCTCCACATTTTCCTGGGGCATTCCCGTGCCCGACGATCCCAAACATGTGATTTACGTGTGGCTCGACGCGCTGGCCAACTACATCACCGCCATCGGTTACGGATCGTCGCACGCGGGCGCGCAGGAAGCCTTCAAGAAGTACTGGCCGGCCGATCTGCACATGATCGGCAAAGAAATTGTCCGCTTCCATTGTGTCTACTGGCCAGCGTTCCTTCTGGCGGCGGGGTTGGACTTGCCCAAGGCAATTGTGGCGCACGGCTGGCTGCTTTTTGAAGAGAGCAAGATGTCGAAGTCCCGCGGCAACATCGTCCGCACCGAGACCATACTCGACGTGCTCGGCGCAGATGCTCTCCGCTACTTCCTGTTGAGAGAAGTAGTGTTCGGGCAGGATGGGTCGTTTTCCTTCGACGCGCTGGTGCAGCGCTACAACTCTGATTTGGCGAATGGCCTCGGCAATCTCGCCAGCCGGACGCTGACCATGATCAACCGGTACTTCAAAGGAGAGGTGCCGGCGGGTCCCGCAACTACGGCAACTCTAAATCCCGGCTTCCAAGACAGCATCGTTTTCCCTGCGGACGTTGCCGAAGCCGCGATTCGGGACGCCTCAAAGCAATTCGACACCTTCGACTTCTCGGGCGCTCTCAAAACGATTTGGTTCTTGATCGCAGCCACTGACAAGTACATCGTTGAAAACGAGCCGTGGGCGCTGGGAGAAAAAGTTGACACCGATAGCCGCTCAAACCTAGCGACCATTCTGTACAACTGCGCCGAAGCGCTGCGGATTGCGACGGCGCTGGCGCATCCCGTCATCCCGGATGCGACCGCGAAAATCTGGGCCCAGATGGGGCTCGGCGACATCAAGAAACTCGCGTTGAGCGATCTGGCCTGGGGACAGTTACCGCTGGGCACGAAGCTGGGTGAGGTGAGCCCGGTGTTCCCGCGCGCCGACAAGAGCGCAATCGAAAGGATGCAGCAGATGGAAGATCAGCAAAGAGGTCCAGTGGCGGAAGAGGTGAAACAAGCGGCGCCGCAGCCCGTAGCACCGCCTCCGGTGGTCGCTCCTCCAGTCGCCGCGACGCCCGTGCCCGTGGCGGATGGCGGAAAGATTACCATCGACGACTTCACCAAGATTGAATTGCGCGTCGGCATGGTGAAAGTTGCAGAGCGCGTGCCCAAGGCCGACAAACTTCTGCGGCTTGAAATCGATATCGGCACGGAGGTGCGGCAGGTACTCGCCGGGATCGCCGAGGCTTACGCTCCCGAAACTCTGGTCGGCCGCAAGGTGGTGATCGTCGCCAATCTGGCTCCGCGCAAACTGCGCGGTTTGGAGTCGAACGGCATGATCGTCGCCGCGTCGCTCGAAGGCGGAAAGCCAGTGCTGGCAAGCTTTCTGGAGGATGTGCCGGTAGGGGCACGGTTGAAATAACACGGCGTCAGACCCCGGGCGTCAAGCTCGGTGCGTCGACCGTTTCGGGTACGAGTCTGTCTGAGGTCCGACGTCTGACGGCTGAAGTCCAATGTTCGTCGATTCTCACGCACATCTCGATGGCAAGCAGTTCGACTCCGACCGCGAGCAGGTCATCGCGCGTGCCCGCGAGGCCGGAGTGCAGACCATGGTCGCCATCGGCAACGGCGATGGCCCACCGACGCTCGACGCTGGGATTCAGTTGTCCGACAAACATCCGTTCCTGTACGCCACGATTGGGATTCATCCTCACGAAGCGAGACTTGCTGACGAATCCGCCTATCAGACCATGGAGCAACTGGCGCGCAACCCCAAGGTAATTGCCTGGGGCGAGATCGGGCTCGATTACCACTACGATCACTCCCCGCGAGACACGCAGAAACAGGTTTTCACCCGGCAAATGGAATTAGCTGCGGCGGCGAAGCTGCCCCTCGTCATTCACTGCCGCCCTTCCGACGGCAGTGACAATGCATGGGAGGACTGCCTCGGACTAATCAAGAACCAATGGGCTCCGACGGGCCTGGGCGGCATTCTGCACTGCTTCACCGGGAACTGGCCGCAGGCCAAGCGAGCGCTCGACATGGACTTCATGATTTCCTTCGCAGGCAACGTGACCTTTCCCAAAGCACAGCAGATCCGCGACGCAGCTCTCGAAGTCCCGCTCGACCGCATGTTGATCGAGACCGACAGCCCATATCTGGCCCCGGTCCCCCACCGCGGCAAGCGCAACGAACCATGTTTTGTGAAGGAAACTGCGCGAAAACTGGGCGAACTGCGAGGTCTCTCGATGGAGGAAGTCGGCGAACAGACCGCGCGCAATTTCTACAATTTTTTCAAATTGGCTGAAATGGCTGAAAGCAAAGTTCCGGCGCAGTAGACCTGCAGTTCTGTTAACCTCAGGTAAAGATTCCATTATTTCAGAAAGATTAGAAATGTATGCCCGATAACAGTTTCGACGTGGTGAGCAAAATCGATCTGAACGAGGTATCGAACGCCATTCAACAGGCGCTCAAGGAGATTCATACCCGCTTCGATCTGAAGGATTCGAAATCGAACATCGAACTGGAAAAAGACGCCATCGTGCTGCATTCCGCCGACGAGTACAAGCTGAAAGCCGTAAACGACATCCTGCAGCAGAAATTGGTAAAGCGCGGGGTTTCGCTCAAAGGCCTGACCTACGGCGCGATCGAACCTGCGGCGGGTGGAACTGCCAAGCGCAAGGTCACCATGCAGCAAGGCATCGCCATCGAGAAAGCGCGCGAGATCGTGAAGTTGGTCAAAGATTCTAAAAAGAAGGCGCAAGCATCCATTCAAGGAGATCTGGTCCGCATCAGCGGCAAGGACCGCGATACGCTGCAGGAAACCATCGCCCTCCTGAAGGGGCACGATTTCGGCATTGATTTGCAGTTTACGAACTACAGAACGAACTAAGAGGCAGGCGTCGGGCGTCAGACTTCAGCCCCGACCGCCGCAGGAAAGAAAGCTGAGGTCTGACGTCCGAAGTCTGAGGTCTATTTCTTTTGAGCGCAACCACAACCATCAACGGCAAAGAAATTTTCGATCTCCTGCGGGACGACCTCGTCGCCTTGGAAGACGAGTTCGGACGCGACACGGTGTCGGGCGTTCAAGCCATCACTGAGATCGGAGAGTATCTGCGCAATGGGGGCGGCAAGCGCATCCGCCCGGCGTTGCTGCTGCTCTCGGCGAAACTGCTCGACTACCGGGGCAAAGGCGCGGTGCGATTGGGCGCCGTGGTCGAGATCATTCACACCGCCACCCTGGTACACGACGACATCATTGACGAGGCGAAGACGCGCCGCGGACGTCCTGCCGCCAATACACAGTGGGGCAACTCAAAGTGCGTGCTGGCCGGCGACTGGCTCTACATGCAGGCCTTCAAGATTGCCGTGCAGGAACGAAACTTCCGCATCCTTGACACGCTGATCGAACTCACCCAGCAGATGGTCGAAGGCGAACTGCTGCAGATGGAAAAGCTGGGGAAGCTTATCACGCTCGATGAGCATTTCGATCTCATCTTCCGTAAGACCGCGTGCCTGTTCTCGGTGTGCATGCGCCTGGGAGCGATTCTCGCTGGAGCTACCTCCGAGCAGGAAGCGGCTCTGGGCAAGTATGGCCACGACCTGGGGATGGCATTTCAGATCGTAGACGACGTCCTCGACTTGACCGCGTCGGAGGAGGTCCTCGGCAAGCCGGTCGCCAGCGATCTGCGCGAGGGCAAGGCAACTATGGCGGTGATTCACGCCTTGGAGCGCTGCACTCCCGAAGAGCGGGCGAAGATTGAGACGATCCTGGGCGGCCAGGCTTTCAATGGTGTGACCCATGCGGACATTGTGGGCATCCTGCACCGCTACGGATCGCTGGAAGCGGCGACCACCCGCGCCGAGTACTACGCGGAATCGGCGCGGAAAGCGCTTTGCACCTTCCCCGATTCCGAGATCAAGCGCGCCCTGCTCTGGGCTCCAGACTTTGTGGTGGCGAGAGAGAAGTAGCCGTGGCTTCGGCTAATTCGCAACCCTCGTCGGGCGAAGTCATCCTTGTGAGTCCAAGCACAAAAACACAGCCCGAACCTGCTTGATCGCGATCACTCGCATCGGTGACAGGAGCCACAGCTTTTCTGGCCAACTCATCCGAAAATGCGCCTAGTTGCTGGGACTGTCTGCCAGCCCGAAGGGCTAATGAGACGCACTGGCATGCGATGGGACCGCGTCAATCGCGACCCATCCTCTCCCCCCGGCACTCTGAGAAAGGCAGGGTCGTCGAGGGACCTGTCCGCTTGCGGACATTCCATCAACGAGAGCCGGCGGCTTCAGTCGAAGCTTTAGACGAAAGGCGCCTTGGTTTTTCGACGCGCCGGCCCGGTCAGGGCCGGAAGAGACTTCGAGTGCAAGCCGCTGTCTTGCTCACCCTGAACGGGGAAAGTCCTCCTGAGAGACGCACTCCCCGTGCAACAGAGCCGGGCGTCAACCCATCGGGTCACGCCCGGTTTTGTTTATACTGAACCCTTCCCTGGGCTGAGCGAATCAAACTCAACAATCTGAAATCTGCGCGGCTGAGTTTCTCCAAGACTGTCTATGACTGATCTGCTCTCGATGATGGCCCGGCACGGTTATGCCCTGACCTTCACCTTACTGCTTGCCGAAGCAGTCGGGCTTCCTTTTCCTGCCGCGATCGCGATGGTGGCCGCCGGCGCCGCCATCGCATCGCACACTCTCTCGGCTCCGGGCGTTCTGCTCGCCGCCATGGTTGCCCTGTTGATCGGCGACTCAGTCCAGTTCTGGCTGGGACGCATCTCTGGATGGGCCCTGCTCGGGTTCCTTTGCCGCCTCTCCATGAATCCGGAGACTTGCATTCTCCGTTCGGCGGAGTCGTTCTACAAGCGCGGGAAAATGACGCTGCTCGTCGCCAAGTTCATTCCCGGTGTCAATACCATGGCCGCTCCGCTGGCTGGCAGCATGAAAATGCACTTCGGACAGTTCCTGCGCCTCGATTTCGTCGGCGCGCTGCTCTACTGCTCCACTTACCTGCTGATCGGATACGTGTCGCGCGACTTTCTCGCCGCCACGCTGAACAGTTTCCACGAAGCCGGCCTTGCCATGGAGGTCATGGTCGTAGGTGCGCTGTTGATCTACGCAATCTACCGCTTGGCGCAATTCCACAAGTATCGCAAGTATGACGTTGTGCCGCGGGTGCAGGTTCAGGAACTGGCCGCGCGTCTGGCCGCCGGCGAAGGAGACCGGGTGCTGATTGTTGACGTGCGCAGCCACGGTTATTACGACCGAGGCTCGGAACGCATCAAAGGCTCGCTCCGTATCGAGCCCAACAATCTCGATGAAGAGATCAAGAATCTCCCCAAGGATAAAGATATCTATCTCTACTGTACTTGAGCGCGCGAAGCAACCAGCGCCCGGGTGGCGCATCTGCTGCGGGAAAAAGGATTCAACACGTTCGTAATCGTCGGCGGACTCACCGCATGGCGCAAGGCCGGAGAGCCCTTGGAGTCCGTTCCCAAGGATGATCTAGTGAAGCTGCCCACGTTCAACTAGAACTTCCCGCTCCTTGATGTCGTCCGTGTCAAAAAAGGCGGAGTCAACTTGAACGCAGCGCTTTTCAGCGGAGCGCAGGATCTCCCTCTCATCCAGCTCCCCGCGCAAGTCAAACCCTGCGAGATCACGAGCCTCACGCCCCGAATTGCCTCAAATGGTGATCCAGGTGTTTATACATGCCACGGCTCCACTCTTGCGGTGTAAGAACCCCAAAAAAAGGATGCGGGTGCCGCGTGCACTGCGCTTCCCCGTCATCGTGAAACTGCCGCACTTTGGCCTTCAGTAGTTCCGCCTCGCGAGCAAAATCCCGCTGATCGGCGACCACGAGTTTCTTGTCGGTAGGATTATTCTGCGAAAACGGCTTCTCATTGGTGTAGATCGGCTTGACGAACGGTCCGAGCACTCTGCCGATCAACAGGCGCGGCAGGTTAAGCCGGCCTGCAGCCATATCGAGCGCGGCCGAACAGTGGGCCATCATTTGCGCCACATCCATTTTTCCCCATTGCCGTTGCGTTGTCGGCTGCAGCCGATCGATGCGCGCGATCACCTCATCAACTACCTCTCGCTCGAACAGATTCTTCATGCTTCCCCCAAACCGTTACCCCAAACTTCCGATCGACAAAAATGATAGCACTGTCATAATCTCCCGCCGGAATCGCCGCGATGGTGTAGCATTGTCCGGCTTTGCCACGGTGACTGCCACGTCAACCACTGCCACAAATACCCACGAAGCGCCCAGCAGCGCCCGCATGAACGGAGTCCTGCTCCTGCTGGCTCTCGCCGTCCTCATCAACTACATCGACCGCAGCAACCTGTCGATCGCCGCCGAATTGATCAAACACGAAATCCATATCACGGATTTTCAACTGGGCACTCTGCTGTCGGCATTCTTCTGGGTTTACGCCTTAATGCAGATTCCAGCCGGGTGGCTGGTCGATCGCTTCGACGTGAAGTGGGTCTTTGCCGCCGGATTCCTCCTGTGGTCCGCTTCGACGGCAATTACGGGCCTTTTGCACGGCTTCGCTGCTCTGCTCGTCATCCGCGTGATTCTCGGTCTCGGGGAATCGGTCACGTTCCCGTCGTGCGGCAAAGTCCTGGGCACACATTTCAAAGAGAACCGCCGCGGATTTGCGAACTCCGTCATCATGGTGGGGCTGGCGCTCGGCCCCGCGCTTGGAATGTGGGTGGGAGGGCGCGCCGTCGGACGTTTCGGCTGGCGGCCGTTTTTTCTGATGCTCGGCCTGGCAGCTTTGCTCTGGCTCCCATTATGGTCGGCGTGCATGCCGCGCCGAACCGATGCTCCCTCTCGCGCCCAGGGGCGCACAGCCGGCGTTCTCGACATTCTTCGGCAACGGTCCGCTTGGGGCACCTGCGTCGGACAAGCTTCCATCAATTACTTCCTCTACTTCCTGGTGACGTGGTTGCCCTCTTACCTGCAGCGGGGACGCCACCTCACCCTGCACGACGTCGCCAACGCCGGCGGTCTACTGTTCCTGGCTTCCGCCGTTTCCTCGGCAGCCACGGGAAAACTCTCGGACCGCTGGATTCACGGCGGAGCCTCCCCCACTCTGGTGCGCAAAGGTTTGATGCTGTTCGGTCACACCGGCATTGGCATTTGTCTCGCCATCACCGTGCTGGCCTCTGGCCCACTCTTCACCGCGATGCTCATTTCAACCGGGGCATTTCTGGGAATCAGCGTCTGCAACAGCTGGGCGATCTCGCAGATGCTGGCTGGGCCCCGCATGGTCGGACGGTGGGTTGGCGTGCAGAATTTCGTTGGCAATCTTGGCGGCGCCATCGCTCCCGTACTCACAGGATTCCTTCTCGATCGAACCCATTCGTTCTACTGGCCGTTTCTGATAACGGCGGTGGTGGCGTGGATTGGCGGCGTCAGTTGGTGGTTCGTGGTCGGGCCCCTGAACCAAGTGGACTGGGAAAAGAAGCTCGGCCCTGCGCTCGTCCCCATCGGAAGCACTCCCACGGCAGGCGCCGCGCATCCGTAATACACTCCATCCGTAATACACTTATGTCGGCGCGCAGTGAACCTGCGATACTCGTTCCCGCAGGCCGTCATCCCGACCGGAGCCGTTTTTCAGGCGGAGGGAGGGATCTCATACTGCATCCCCTCCTCATGCGACAGGAAATCGAAATCAAGTTTCACGTGTCGGATTTGCGAACCCTGGCCCGCAAGCTCCGTGCATCCGGATTTCGCCTGGTCACCCGCCGTACCCACGAAATGAATATGCTCTACGACCTGCCGGGCCAAGTCCTCAGGAAACGCAAAGAGTTGCTGCGCCTCCGCAAGTATGGTTCCGCCTGGACCTTAACTCACAAAAGCGGCACGACGCGCGGCAAGCACAGCAGCCGGAACGAGTTGGAAACTGCCGTCGCCGACGGCAAAATAATGGATGCGATCCTGCGCGCCCTCGGCTACACGCCCTCGTTCCGCTACGAGAAATTCCGCGCCGAGTGGGTTGACAAGAGAACGCCCAGCAAAGGCCAGGTCGTCGTCGACGAAACGCCGATCGGCAATTTCTGCGAGATCGAAGGCCCGCCCCGCTGGATCGACGCAACCGCGAAAAAGCTAGGGGTGGATGCCGCTGATTACATCACAAAGAATTACGCGACGTTGTTCTTAGAGTGGAAACACCAGACGAAGAGTTCAGCGGAGGAGATGACGTTCAAGGAGCGAGGCTTAGCTTAAACAAAGTGGCAATCACAGTAGTGCTCCAAAATATTCACGGCAAGAAGATCCGAGAGTTTGCTCCGGCCGGAGGCGTGCTGGATCGCCTGATCCCAATCGACAATCACCGCTTCCCGATGCTCCGATATGTCGACCCTTACGGGAATACGATCTTTAACGGCGGTCAGATATATCCGATATTGGAAGAACTGGATCGACTTGCTGGAGAGGTCTCAGCCGAAGACGAGAAAGAAATTCTCGCAAGTCTCAGAGATCTCGCGGTGTACTGCCGAGATCACCCTCACACTTATCTCAGATTTGTCGGAGACTAGTTTCCCAGTTCACGCGCCGTGGCACTTCTTAAACTTCTTCCCTGACCCGCAAGGGCAAGGATCGTTCCGACCCACTTTTTCCTGCCCGCGGACGACCTGCTGCACCGGCGCAGCGTCTCCAGAGCCGGCCATGCGAGCCTGTTCCAGCTCGCGGCGCTTGCGGCGCATGAACGCCTCTTCCAATTCATCGGCAGACGTCGAAACCATGCGCGGAGGACGCCGCCCGTTGCCATCGCTGCCATGACCCGCGGGAACCTCCGGCTCGGGTCCGGCAGGCGCTCCGCCCGGCGCCGCACCCGGTCCCGCATCCGGCGGACGCTCCAGAATCTGCATCAGGTACAGATAACGAACCGTGTCTTCCTGGAAGCGCTGCATCATCGCTTCGAACATGTCGAACGATTCTTTCTTGTACTCCACCAGCGGATCATGCTGCCCATACCCCCGCAACCCGATTCCTTCCTTCAGGTGATCCATGCTGAGCAGGTGATCTTTCCATTGCTGGTCAATCACGCTGAGCATGATCATGCGCTCGTGATGGCGCATCGCCTCAGGACCAATCAACTTTTCTTTGGCGTCGTAGCGCTCTTTAAGCTTGGCAAACACCGCGTCGCCCAGTTCTTGCCGGTTGAGCGACTCCGGCTTCACCCCCTCGGCAACGAAGTCCACACCAAAGCGAGAAGACACAGCGTCTTTCAGTCCCTTGATATTCCAGTCCGCAGCATGCGCCTTAGCCGGGCAGTACTGCTCCAACAACTCACCGAGAATCGCCGAAACGTAATCTTCCAGAATCAGATCTTTCTGATCCATGCCGACCAGCAGTCGCCGCCGCAGTCCGTAAACGGCCTCGCGTTGCTTGTTCATCACGTCGTCGTACTCGAGCAGATGCTTGCGCGATTCGAAGTGCTGCCCCTCCACCGCCTTCTGCGCCGTCTCGATCCGGCGCGTAATCATCTTTGATTCGATCGGGACGCCTTCCTCCATGCCCAGTTTCTGCAGCAGGTTCGAGATCCACTCCTTGGCGAAGATGCGCATCAGGTCATCTTCCAGAGCGAGATAGAAACGCGATGAGCCGGGATCGCCCTGCCGTCCGGCGCGGCCGCGAAGCTGGTTATCAATACGGCGCGACTCGTGGCGTTCGGTGCCGAGAATGTGCAGCCCTCCTACTCCCGTCACTTCGTCGTGTTCCACGTCGGTCTGCGCTTTATAACGGTTCAGTGCCTCAGCCCATTTGTCGGTCGGAACGGAGTACTCGTTGCCGTTGTAATAAAAAATGGAAGTCGAGCCATCTTCCTGCGGACCTTCGATCTTGCCCTGCGCCACGCGCAACTGCTGCGCGATTCCCTTTTTCACCATTTCCTGCTTGGCCATGAACTCAGGATTGCCGCCCAGCAGGATGTCGGTTCCGCGGCCAGCCATGTTGGTGGCAATCGTGACCATGCCTTTGCGCCCGGCCTGCGCCACGATTTCGGCTTCCCGCTCGTGGAATTTGGCGTTCAGCACGACGTGCTTGATGCCTTTTTTCTTCAGCATCTCCGAGAGGCGCTCGGATTTCTCAACCGACGTCGTGCCCACCAGCACGGGCTGGCCCTTCGCCGCGAGCTGCTGAATCTCGTCCGCGGCGGCAAAATATTTTTCCTTCTCCGTCCGGTAAACGATGTCGGGATGCTCCAGCCGCAGCATCTGCTTATTGGTCGGAATCACAACCACGTCGAGCTTGTAGATCTTGTCGAACTCGGTCGCTTCCGTTTCCGCCGTTCCGGTCATGCCGGCCAGTTTCTTGAACATGCGGAAATAATTCTGGAAGGTGATCGTCGCCAGCGTCTGGTTCTCACGCTCGATCTTGACGCCTTCCTTGGCCTCAATTGCCTGATGCAGGCCGTCAGACCAGCGCCGTCCGGGCATCATGCGGCCAGTGAATTCGTCGACGATGATCACCTCACCGTCTTTCACCACGTATTCGACGTCCCTGCGGTACAGCGCATGCGCCTTGATCGCGGTCTCGACGTGATGCTTCCAGCCCCAGTTCTCCGGATCGGCAATATTGCCGATCCCGAGCAGTCCCTCGACTTTTTCCCATCCCGTGTCGGTTACTGTCGTACTTTTATGCTTTTCATCGATTGCATAATCGCCGCTAAGGATCATCCGCTGGGGATCGCTGCCCGCGTCGTTGAGATCCCGAATCAGCGCTTCTCTTCGCTCCGGCGGAATCTTCCCTGCCTCCAACTGATCGCGCAGCTCATTCTGGCTAAGCTCTTCGCCCTTGTCCAGCTTGGGGATAATCCGGTTGACCTTGTAGTATTTGTCGGTGGATTCCTCGCTGGCGCCCGAGATGATCAGCGGCGTGCGGGCTTCGTCAATCAAGATCGAATCGACTTCGTCGACGATCGCGAAATTGTGGCCGCGCTGCACGCAGTCCTTGATGTCGAACTTCATGTTGTCGCGCAGGTAGTCGAAGCCAAACTCGTTGTTCGTGCCATAGGTCACGTCGGCGGCGTAGGCGGCCCGGCGCTCTGCATCGTCCAGGTCGTGCACGATGACGCCGACCGTCAGGCCGAGGAAGCGGTAGAGCCGTCCCATCCACTCCGAGTCGCGTTTCGCCAGGTAATCGTTGACCGTCACCACGTGCACGCCACGCCCGCTGAGCGCGTTGAGGTAGACCGGGTAGCGTGGCGACCAGCGTTTTGCCTTCGCCGGTCTTCATTTCCGAAATCGTTCCCTGGTGCAGCACCATGCCGCCAATCAACTGCACGTCAAAGTGGCGCATATTGAGCACCCGGCGTCCCGCCTCGCGCACCACGGCAAAGGCTTCCACCAGGATTTCGTTGAGCACTTCCTGCAGCGCTTCGTACTCTTGTTTTTCAAATGCTTTCTGCTGGTCAAAATCGGGATCGTCGTCGGCTCCCGGCTCTGCTGTCTCAGGCTGCTGGGCCCTGGAGACGCGGCTCAGCCGCTCCTGAATGCGCTGGCGGAATTCATCCGTCTTGGCGCGCAGTTGTTCGTCGCTGAGCTTTTGAATCTGCGGCTCCAGCGCGTTGATGGCCTGCACGTTGGGCATCAGCGCCTTGATCACACGCTCGTTCTTCGTGCCAAAAACCTTGCCTAGTAGCTGATTAATCAACCGGAAATCCTTCGGAGGGGCAGCACGCCCTAGTTTACCTTCAAAAGCCTAGCATATTAGATGCGAGCGTAGTTCGCGACGAAGCACACACGTAACACCTTGAGTATAATGGCCTCGTTCGCCGCCGCTCTCGGAGGCTTCCATGACTTCACGCCTCTCCTCGCTGCTCCTTCTGGGCGCGCTGCTCGCTACTTCGGCCTATGCCAGGGACAAGGATAAAAAGCCTTCCCTGCCAGGCTACGTTTTGAAAGCGAGTACGGTTCTGGTCGTGATCCACCCGGATGCCGGGGAACCCGTCGACGATCCCACCGCAAACATCACCGCCCGCACCAATGTAGAAGCAGCGCTGAGGGAGTGGGGCAGGCTCCAGCCCCTGCTGGAAGGACAGGAACCTGACCTGGTGATCGCGGTCAGGACAGGCTCAGGAAAGCTGGTACAGCGCACGATTAAGAATGGGCCGATGGACACTCGCACCGGCATCGGCCAGACTCCGGACGGGGGTATCCGAATCGGCGCCCAACAGGGTCATCCCCCTCCGTTAAACGATCCGACCGTCGGGCCGCCAGACACCGGCCCGCGCACCAGCAACGAGATCGGTCCGACTCAAGATACGTTCGAAGTGTATCGCGGCGGTGTGCAAAATCCGCTGGAGTCGCCGCCTGTCTGGCGCTACATGGCGAAGGATTGCCTGCGCGCCCCCAAAGTTTCCGCGGTGGAAGAATTCCGCAAGGCCATCGCAGACGCCGAAAAACTGCAGTCATCCAAGAAGCCCTGAACAACGGCCCCGTCCCAACACTGCGGCCCATGCCGCTTTTCGTGTATATTCGCCACGACCCATGCCCACGTTCTATGACCGCTTTGTGGAATGCTCCGAGCGCTGGCCCGCCAATGTCGCGCTGGAACTGCAACGTCACGATCACATCGAAAGCTGCACCTATGCGGAACTTCATCGCATGGCCGAATCCGTGGGCCGTTGGATCACCGAAAACGGCTTTGCCCGCGGATCGCGGATCGCGATTCTCGCTGACAATCATCCGCGCTGGGTCGCCGCTTATCTTGGTATTATCGCCTCAGGATGCGCCGCGGTTCCGCTCGATACTGCGCTGCACGACGACCAGGTTACCAAGCTTCTAAAAGACGCCGGTGCGTCGGCGATTTTCTGTGACGCGAAACATGTTGAAGTAGCGCGGCCCGCGGCCAAAGAACTGCACATCGGCCTCATCCTCATGGACCCGGATCGCATGACCACCCACTCGATCCATGAGAACTGGCTGGGCAACATGCCCGCCATCTTCCAGGCCGGCCCCGGCAAGTTCAAGCCCGCCCCGGCAAACAACGACGATCTCGCCTCGCTGATTTACACCTCCGGCACGACCGCAGACCCGAAAGGCGTGATGCTGACACACGCCAATTTTCTCGGCGAAGTCGAGGCGGTCTTCAATTGGGTTGATCTCGGCCCAACCGACGCGCTGCTCGGCGTACTTCCCCTGTTCCACGTGCTGGCCCAGATGGCCAACCTGCTGTTGCCGCTGGTCAAGGGATCGCGCGTTGTCTATCTGGAAACGCTCAACACCACCGAACTCCTGAAGGCTCTGAGTGAGCGCAACATCACTGCCTTTGCCGTGGTCCCGCAGTTCTACTACCTGATTCACGAGCGCATCTTCCAGGAAATCAAGAAACGGGGCGCGATCACGAGGAAGGTCTTCGGCGCCATGGTTGCCCTCAACCGCACTCTGCGCAAGATTGGCATCAACGCCGGGGCAAGATTCTATTTCGCAAGATCCACAACACGCTCGGACCAAAGATGCGCTACCTCGCAACCGGCGGATCGCGCTTCGATCCCGAAGATCGCCCAGGACTTTTACGATCTCGGCATCGACGTGTTGCAGGCTCTGGGCTCTGACCGAAACGACCGCAGCCATCTATGTGAATTCGCCCGACAACAACGTGATTGGCTCCTGCGGCAAAGCCATGAAAGGCGTCGAAGGCAAAATCGTCGACCCGCAGCCGCAAGAAGATGGACCTCCAGTCGGTGAGTTGGCGGTGCGCGGCGCTGTCGTGATGAAAGGATATTGGAATCGTCCCGACGCCACCGCTGCCGTGATGCGCGATGGATGGTTTCTGACCGGCGATCTCGGCTATTTCGATGCGCAGGGCAACCTCTTCCTGACCGGGCGCAAAAAAGAAGTGATCGTTCTCAGCAACGGCAAGAACGTCTATCCCGAAGAAATCGAAGCGAATTATCTGAAGTCCCCGTTTATCAAGGAACTAGCCGTGATGGGCCTGGAAGGCAAGCCCGGCGAGGGGGGCGACCGCCTGCACGCCGTCATCGTCCCCAATTTCGACGTGCTGCGCCAGCGCAAGATCGTCAATGCGAAAGAGGTCATCCGCTTCGACATTGAAGGAATGTCGCCGCACATCCCCTCCACCAAGCGCATCAGCAGCTACGAGATTTGGCAGGACGACCTTCCACGCACCACCACCCGTAAGATCAAGCGCTTCGAAGTCGAGAAGCGAGTCAAGGCAAATCAAGCCAGGAAACTCTCTGACGATTCGGGATTGGCCCCCGAGAAGCCCCTGACCGCCGACGAAACGGCCTGGCTCGATCAGCCGGATGTACAACGCGGTTTGAAGATCATCCGTGAAACCGCGCACACCGTTCCGCCGGCTCTGCGCCCAACGCTCAACCTGGAACTCGACCTCGGCCTCGACTCCATGACGCGCGTCGAATTGCTCAGTCGTCTCGAAGAAGAACTCGGCGGCAACGTCGAAGAATCGCAACTGACGGAAATCTACACCGTTCGCGACCTGCTGGATGCCGTGCTCCAGAGCGCGGCCAGCGGCGCCGGCACTCCCGGGACGCGCGTGACCTTCGCGGGATGGAAGGCCATTCTCGCCGAAGATCCCGACGACCCGGACGTTCTCGCTCTGACCCATCCCAATCGCTTCACTGACGGATTCTGGTATCTATTTTCGCGGCTGGTTCAGGTGTTCGCGCGCGACCGCTTCCGATTGAAAGTGAGTGGGCTTGAGAAACTGCCCAGGAGCGGCCCTTACATCATTTCCTCGAATCATCAGAGCTATCTGGATCCGCTCGTGCTGGCCAGCATCATGCCGCCGGATGTTTTTTTACGGCTGTTCGCCGTGGGCACGAGCGACATTTTCGGCAAGGGTTTTATGCGCAAGCTGGCGCGCTCCATCAAAGTGGTTGTTCTCGATCCCGACGCGAATCTGGTTCCCGCCATGCGCGCAGGTGCCTATGGGCTGCGGCACGGCCTCGCTCTCATGTTGTATCCGGAAGGCGAGCGTTCGATTGACGGCGCACCCAGAATTTTCAAAAAAGGCGCGGCGATTCTTTCCGTTCACCTGCAGGTCCCGATCGTGCCGGTTGCGATTGAAGGTTTTTATGAGGCCTGGCCGCGAAACAGGCCGTTCCACGGTTTCACTCCGCTGAAGATGGTCATCGGCGATCCGATCCTGCCGCCGCCGGAATCCGAAGCCTCGGAAGCCGTTTACGAAAAACTCACTGCAGACTTGAAAGCGCGGATCGTCGCGATGTGGGAAAACCTGCGCAGGAAGCCGTGACACCCCGTTTTACGCGCCAGCGCCCGCGGCCTGTCCGCCGAATGCCTTGGTGAAACCGTCGAGTACGAGCGAGTCGTATCGGCCGCCCGCCCGCTTCATCACTTCCTGCCCCGCCTGCGTCGGCGACACCTTCGTCCCTCTTTGGCCGCTGATCAACGATTCATACTCTTCGGCGAGCACAAGAATTTGCACTTCCAGGGGAGAGTCTTCCGGCTTGGCGCCGGTTTGCCGCAACTGCCGCTCCGCAAGAAATATGGGGATGGCGCTCCGCAACGATCCGCTTGTCGCGCCCGCTTTCGCAAGCGTTCTGGCGAGACTCGCTTTCCCCTGCCGCAAGTCCTCCTGCGACACCTGCGCCGCCTTGCACAGAACTTCGTTCGTGATTCCCAGGTCCTTCATATTGAACAGCAACGCGGCCATGCGAATGTCTTCGACGCTCCCCGAATCCAGTCCCACCGCTTCCGCAATCTTGGTCGCGCACATCGCAATGCGATACGCGTGCGCTTCGCTGTATTTCTGATTGGCCAGGAAATTCTGCAGGATCACCAGCATCCCGTCGTAGCCATTTTCCATCTCTCGCAGCGTTTTCTGGTTCTTCTCGTAGAGCGTCCCCGTCGCGTAGCCGCACACCATCAGCACTCCGCCCCATACGGTCAGGTCGAACCACCGCGAGTCAAACGGTAGGTCCGCGCGTTTGGAAAACATCGCCGGATTCAGGTACATCAGCAAAACGACCATGGACACGCTGGCAAAAGCTGTGAGCGTGGCATGGCGCCGCCCGAAGTGATATGCGGAAAAAAGCGTTGGCAGGAAATAGAAAACCAGAACCATCTTCTGCGATGCGACCAGAAAATTCAGCATCGCAGCAATTAACACCAAAAACAGCAGGAGCCATAGCTCCGGATTGATCTTGCGCACAGTCCCTCCGGGGGTCAGAGGTACCAGACTCGGAGCCAACAAAACAGGGACTCCAAGTCCCAAGCCTTCCCGTCCATCTATTCTCAGGCTTGCGCGCGGCGACCCCAAATTACGTAGGTAATTCGGTGGGAAAACTGTCTTACTTCGCGCGAGGATGCGTCTGGTCGTAGACCTGCAGTACGTGCTTCATCGAGAGCTGAGTGTAGCGCTGCGTTGTGGCGAGCCGCTCGTGGCCGAGCAATTCCTGGATGGCGCGCAGGTCGGCGCCTTCCTCCAGCATGTGCGTGCCAAAAGCGTGGCGCAACGTGTGCGGATGTACATCCGGCGAAAGCCCCTTCGCCACGGCAATTTTCTTGATGATGCGGCCCACGCTGCGCGTGGTGAGCCGGCCCCCGCGATGGTTGATGAGCAGCGCCGCTGTGTCCTTGCGCGTTTCCGCCAGCGCCGCCTTTCGCGCCAGAAGATATGCCGCCAGCGCGCTCTTCGCCGAAGCCCCAAAGGGAACGTAGCGCTCCTTCTTCCCTTTGCCGCGAATCAAGATCGCCTCGGCGCTCAAGCGGATGTCGTCGAGATTGATCCCGGTAAGTTCCGAGTTGCGGATCCCGCATCCATAGAGGAGTTCCAGCATCAGAAGGTCGCGCTCAGGGAACGCGGCGGCTTCGGGCATTTGTCCGTCAAGCACCGAATTCATCTCTTCGATGGTTGGCACGCGCGGCAGTTTCTTCGGCAGCCTTGGCGTTGCCACCAGCGTCGCGGGGTTTTGCTCGACCATACCCTCCCGCGCCAGCCACTTATAAAGCGACCGTACTGCTGCCAGCGACCGCGCCACCGAAGCTTTGCCAAGCCCTTTTTCGTAGAGCAGCGACAGAAATCCGCGGATCGCAATGTGATCAATCTGCTTCCATCCCCGCCGTCCGGCGTAGGCGGAGAAATTAGTGAGATCGCCGCTGTAGGCCTTAATCGTGTGCTGCGAAGCATTGCTCTCGCGCAGGTGACGCAGAAAATCTGCCACCGCCTTTTCGACGATCGTGCCCGGTTTTGCCCTCTGCTTCATCTCGCCTTGGCTCTCGGGTGATGCTTCTGATAAACAGTCCGCAACCGGTCGAGCGCCAGGTGCGTATAGATCTGCGTCGTCGAAATATCCGCGTGGCCAAGAATCGTCTGCACCGTTCGCAGGTCGGCACCGTTCTCCACCATATGCGTCGCGCACGAGTGCCGCAGCATGTGCGGCGAGGCATGGCGTCCCGAAGCAGCCGATGCCGCGCCCACCATCTGCCACACGCGCTGCCGCGTTAATTTGCGCCCACCGCGAGCGATAAACAAAAAAGGCGAACTCTTCGTCGAGACGCTGGATGCGCGCGGTGCGTCTTTCATAAACTCAGTCGTGTGCCCAATCCTTCTCGTGGTCTTTGCAAGGGGGTGGGGATTTTTCGTCGTCCGCACCTCTGCAAGCAACGGACGAGCCCGAGCCAAATACTCAGCCAATGCATCCTGCGCCGGCTTGCCCAGCGGCACAATCCGTTCCTTGTCTCCTTTGCCCCGCACCAACATGTAACCAGACTCCAGTTTCAAGTCTTCAAGCGCGGCCGTCACAACCTCCGTAACCCGTAACGCCCCCGCATACAACAGTTCCAGCATGGCGCGGTCGCGAGCCGCCAGCGCCACCGCATCTTTCGTATTGCGACGTCCGGACTCCAGCACACTCAACGGCGAAGCCAGCACCGACTCGACTTCGTCACGCGCCAGCGACTTCGGCAAAACCTTCCACTGCCGCGGCGATTCGATATTCAGTGTGGGGTCGTGCTCGATCCTCTTATCCAGCAGCAGGTACCGATAAAGATGGCGCAGAGCCGAAAGCTTCCTCCCCACGCTGCGCCCATCGACCTGATTCGAAAAAAGCTGTTGCAGAAATTCCCGCACATCGCCACGTCGCGCTGTCAGCAGCGACCTCTTGCGCTCCTCCAGGAACTCTGCAAACTGGCAGATGTCGGTCGTATAAGCGCTGATCGAAAGCGCCGCCAGCCCCTTCTCAATGCGCAGGTAGTCCAGAAACCCCGACAGCACGCGCGAATTTGCCTCAGCGGCCATAAGTGAGGAAGAGATGTAGTATGCGCGTTATCGGACGCAGAGAAAAGTAGCTTATGTGGGACAGAGCTTTATGTGGGGACAGTCGCCCCCGGCTGTCCGGTCGAGCGAAGCTCGACGGCTTTGGAATGCTCATGGATGCTGGGTGAACTTGGACGGAAGTCGGGCCTTCGGCCGGGCAGCCGGGGGCGGCTGTCCCCACATGGTTCAATCCGCTTTCTAAGTCTTCGTGACTTCCCGCAGCAACTCCCTCGCGTACAGCGCCCCTTCTGGAGTCTCTTCGTGCTTGAAATAAGCAAACACATCCCGCCCTGCCGCCATCTGTTGCCCGATCCGCTCGATCATCGAACGTCGCTCTTCTCCTGAATAACTCGGCTTGCGGAACCGGTAATATACAAAATCCGCAGTCGCCACTTCGGGTGTGTTCATCGTCTCGGTCTCGGCCACGCACAGAGCGACGTTGCTCGATCTCAGTAAGTCCCAGGTCGAATCGGAAAACCACGACGCATGTCGAAACTCAAACGCCGCCGGCACGTTGCGCGGCAGGATCGCGAGAAAATCCTTCAGCAGCGCCTCATCCGCCTTGAGATTCGGCGGAAGCTGAAACAGCACCGGCCCCAGCTTTCCCGCCGCGGCCAGCGGTTCGATGGTCGCCAGAAACCGCGGCACGAAGTCCTCGGCGGCCTTCAGCCTCTTGATGTGCGTGATGACCTGGTGCGCCTTGATGCCGAAACGAAAATGTGCCGGCGTCTCGTTCATCCAGTTCTGGATGGTTGTTTCTTTCACCAGCTGGCGAAACGTGAAATTCACTTCCACGGTATTCAGCTGAGTCGCATAGTGGCCCAGAAATTTCTTCTGCGCCAGCTTGGCGGGATAAAAATCGGGCTTCCACGTTGGATAAGCCCATCCAGAAGTTCCTGCAAAGAATTGCGGCATAAATTATCGGATTATCCTTTGCCCCGTTTTCTTCGAAGGGGCGCCTTCTTCTTCGCAGGCGCCGGCTGGCCTTCATCCGCCTGCGCAGCAACCTCAATCCCCGTCTCGCCTTGCGCTGCCGCCGCTTTCAAATCCGGCAACTGCTGCTTTAACTCCAGCACCGGCTCGAACAGGTCGCCCATCTTCTCAAAACGCTCCACAACTCCCTTCGCTTCAAACACCAGCAGGCTCGCATCCTTTTTTTTGAACGCCAGTTCAACTTCCTCCCACTTCAGCGGAGTCGACGCCGTCGGATGCTCCCGCGCCCGCAGTGAATACACCCCGATCGTCGTCTTGTGCTCATCGTTCTGGCTCCAGTCCACGAACACTTTGCCGGTGCGCGCCTGCTTGCTCATCTCCGACAGCACCAGGTCCTTATGATCATGCTCCAGCAATTGCGCCAGCGCGTGCGCAAACAGTTTGGTCTTGTCATACGTCGTCGGCGTATTCAGCGGCACATAGATCTGCATCCCCTTCGACCCTGACGTTTTCGGAAAACTCTTCAGACCGAAATGCTCGAAAATCTCGCGCAGCCACAGCCCCACCTGGCAGCACTGCACAATGTTTGCCGGAGGCCCCGGATCGAGATCAAACACCATCTCGGTCGGACACGTAATATCCTTTGCCAGCGCCAGTGACGGATGCAACTCCAGCGCCGCCAGGTTCGCCAGCCAGATCAGCGTGGGTAAATCGTCTGCCAGCACGTAGTGAATCGTGCGCCGGTTGCGCCCGCTCCAGATCGGCGCCGTCTTCACCCACTCCGGCCGGTGCATGGGAGCATTCTTCTCAAAAAACGGCTCGCCCTCCACCCCGTCCGGATACCGCTTCCGCGTCAGCGCCCTCCCCGCAAGATGCGGAATCATTGCCGGCGCGATCCGCGCGTAGTAATCGATCACATCCTTCTTGGTAAATCCGACAGCGGGATACAAGACCTTCTCGAGATTCGAGAGCTTGAGATGCCTGCCCTGGATGTCTACGGCTGAATCAGTCAAGGGAAACTCCGCCTGCCATTGTGCAACAAGAAGGCCGCGCTCGTCTGCATCAGGCACCGAAGCTGCTCCCAGTTTTGACTTTCGCATTCTCCCGGTGCTAGTGTCGCTCGCGGTCGAACCCCAGGAGAATCCCATGAAACTGTCGGTCACAGCTGCGATATGCCTGTTATTGGTTGCGATCACCGCCGCGCAGGAAAAATCACAAGCGATCAAGTCCACCGCTCCCGCTGACGCTCTCGAACAGCACGTGCGCAAGTTTTGGGACGCTTACAAGGGCAAGAACAAGGAAGCTCTGGGCGTCCTGCTCTCCGACTCCTTCCACGAAGTCGAAGAAGGGGATAGCGGCTTTGGCGACAAGAAAGCTGAAATCGCTTCCATGGATGAATTTGAACTGACCAGCTACACGCTGAAAGATTTCACCGTGAAGTCGCTCGCGCCACAGAGCGCACTGGTTACCTACCTGGCGCAATACGAAGGCAAAACCGGCGGCCAGACGCAAAAGTCCAACAGCGCCTTCAGCCAGATTTGGGTGCGCGAAGGCAACGTCTGGAGATCTCTTTACCTGCAGGAAACCGCGCTGAAATAACCGGCGGCTGAGCTTCGCACCTCGTGTTTGGGACTCTCGCTGGGAGAAAAGAATTGAGTACGTCTGTCCACTTTCTCGTTTGTCTCCTTATCGTCCTGAGTGTGTAGATCGGCTTCACACTCGTCGCTTCGCGACTCGGGGCGGACGAATGCGTCCGCCCCTACACAATCACAAGAGTGTTCCGTACGGAACATAGTGTCATGACACGCAAGTCTAAGAAAGCAAAGCGCAAACCTCGGGGACCGACGGGACGTACTGCATTTTTGCCCCGACAAGGTTCCCGCCCTTGCAAAGAATGCGAGGATCGGGCACGCTCAGTCGTGGTGAACTCAGCCGCCCGCCGCGCTGAAAAACTGGCAGCGGTCGGGCCAGCCCTCTGCCTGTGTCAGACCTGTTCAATTCGGAGGCGCATAGTTGGCACAGGCTGGATGGCGTTGACGCGCTGCGCGGCCTGGCCATCTTTTTCGTGTTGATGAACCACGTGAATATGCGGCTGGTCATCGCCGATATTCCGTACGGGCAGGCCCTGCCGCACCGAGTTCTCAGCGCGCTCGTATGGAACGGCCAGCGCGGGGTTCAGATTTTCTTTGCGGTTTCAGGATTCCTGATCACTTCCACCACGCTGCGGCGTTGGGGAACGTTGTCGAAGATCCGTGTCCGCGATTTCTACCTTTTGCGTTTCGCTCGCATCGCACCCTTGCTGGTGCTTCTGCTCGCGATTCTCAGCGTACTGCACTTCGCGCACGTGCCTCGGTTCGTCGTCCAGGCCCGCACTGGCGGCCTAGGCCGCGCGCTGCTGGCGGCACTCACCTTTCACATCAACTGGCTCGAAGCCAGCAGAGGCTACCTGCCGGGCGCCTGGGACATCCTGTGGTCGCTGTCCGTTGAAGAGGCGTTCTATCTCTTCTTCCCCGCGATCTGCCGCTGGTTCGGGCGCGGCACACTGCTCATCGGCATCCTCGCGACATTCATCGTCCTCGGCCCGCTGGCACGCACCGTCTTCGCCCATGGGAATGAAGTCTGGCGAGAGGTCTCCTACCTCGGAGGCATGGACGCCATCGCGCTTGGTTGCTTGACGGCGATTCTTCTGCCCAGACTGCGGTTTTCGCGCAGCGGCCTGCTGGGCATACAAATAACCGGGATCGCCGTGATGTTCGCCGTCCTGACACTTCGGCTGCGATTTCTTGCGCGCACCGGACTCGATATGACCGTCCTCGCCGTTGGCACGTGCATGGTAGTCGCCGCTGTCGCGCAGACCAGGCGCAAAGGCTGGTGGGTGATGCGTCCCGTCCTGTGGCTCGGCCGGCGCAGTTACGAGGTCTACCTTTCCCACATGTTTGTTGTGTTTGCGCTCTTCGCGTTGTTCCTGGCTCTGCGACCGTCGTTCCGCAACGTGCCCATTCTCTTCGCTTCCGTCGTGATTCTTAGCGCGTTTCTCGGTGAAGCAGTGGCGCGATACTATTCCGAGCCCATGAATCGCTTCTTGAGACAAAGCTGGGGGGATGAACCGAAGAACCTTGGCTCCGTTATCAACGACGCCGGCTAAATCGCCGGACCTGCGGTCGCATAGGGCGCAGTGCGGACTTCGGGAGTCAAGGTTCGATGGCACGCGCCGGTTTGACAACCTCCCTGCCCCCCACGTACTTTCAAACTTCTGCCCTGCTGAATCGTCTAACGTTATGTTCGTCTGAAGCATATTCGTCCATGTCTGCCCAACTAACACCCGCGCCAGGTTCTGTTCAATCCGGAGGTCGAATGAAACGCCGCCCCACGAAACAACGCGCGCTCCAACTGAGCGTCCTCTTTCTGTTGTTCCTATCCTTTGCCGCAGCGCAAGACGTAGCGTCGTTCGGAAAGCGCATCACGGTCAAGAAGCTCCCCAATGGCCTGACTCTGATCCTGTGCGAGCGTCCCGAAGCCCCGGTATTCTCCTTCTTCACCCTGGTAGACGCAGGTTCGGCACAGGATCCGATGGGCGCCACCGGCCTGGCCCACATGTTCGAGCACATGGCGTTTAAGGGCACAGACAAAATCGGCACCACCGACTACGCCGCGGAAAAGCCCGCGCTGGAGAAGGTCGAGGTCGCCTACGCTGCGTACATCGCAGAGCGCGACAAAACCGTTGGCCGAGATGACGCGAGGTTGAAGCAACTCGAAAAGGCCTGGAAAGACGCCATCACCGAAGCCGACAAATACGTCAAGAGCAACGAATTCGGCAAGATCGTCGAGCAAAACGGCGGCGAAGACATGAACGCCTTCACCAATTACGACGAAACCGCCTATCACTACTCGTTCCCGGAAAACCGCCTCGAGCTTTGGGCGTACCTCGAATCGGAGCGCTTCCTGCATCCCGTGATGCGCGAGTTTTACAAAGAGCGCGACGTCGTCATCGAGGAACGCCGTATGCGCACCGACAGCAACCCCTTCGGCCGCCTGTTTGAACAGTTCACCGAGGCCGCTTTTGCCGCTCACCCCTATCACCGCCCCACCGTCGGTTGGATCTCCGATCTCAACTCTTTCTCCGCGACCGACGCCCAGAAATTTTTCGACAAGTATTACGTTCCCTCGAACATGGTCGTCGCCGTCGCCGGCGATGTGAAAGCATCTGAGGCCATGCCGATCCTCGAGAAATACTTCAGCCGCCTGCCCACTCGTCCCGTGCCCGACGAAGCCACCACGACCGAGCCTCCGCAGAATGCCGAGCGCAAAGTCGTCCTCAAGGGGCAAACGCAGCCCATTTACGTCGAGGGGTACCACCGGCCCGATTACCGCAGCAAAGACGATGCCGTGTTCGACGCCATCACCGATCTGTTGTCCGAAGGTCGCACCTCGCGCCTCTATCGCTCGCTGGTCCGCGACAAGAAGATCGCCTCGTTTTCCGAGGGATTCACGGGGTACCCTGGCACAAAATATCCGCACCTTTTCGCGTTCTTAGCCGCTCCCATGCCTGGCCACCCCGCGCAGGAGATCGCCGACGCGATTCACTCCGAGATCGAAAAACTGAAGAAAGAAGACATCACCGACGACGAACTGAAGATGATCAAGACGCGCAGCAAAGCCAATCTGATTCGCGGCCTCGCCGACAACGGAGGCCTGGCGACGCAACTGGCCACCTACCAGGCCCGCTACGGCGACTGGCGTGAATTATTCCGCTCCGTGGAACGCATTGACCGGGTCACCAAAGCCGACATTCGGCGCGTTGCCAACGAGGTCTTCGTCGACACAAACCGAACCGTTGGAGTGATTGAGACAACCGGCGGCAGCGGCGGCGCCCCCGGTGGGGGAGATCAGCCTTCGACCGACTCCGGAAATAACGGAGGTGCCCAATGAAGCCGGCTTTCCTCCTCACTCTCGCACTCGCCGCCGCCCTCATGCCGCTACCTCGAGCTGCGGCCCAGGCCACCGACTGGAAGCAGATTCCCATTGCCCCGCTGCCCGCTTTCAAGCCGCAGCAACCGAAGCGCATCGAACTCTCCAACGGCATGGTGATTTTCCTCCAGGAGGATCATGAACTGCCTCTTATTGACGGCACGGCACGCATCCGTGGGGGCTCGCACCACGAGCCTGCCGCCAAGGTCGGGCTGGTGGACATCTTCAGCGAGGTCTGGCGCACCGGCGGCACCAAGACGCAGACGGGCGATCAACTCGACGACTTTCTTGAAGTGCGGGCCGCGAAAGTCGAAACCGGCGGCGGTCCGGACTCGACCACCATCGGCTGGTCCTGCCTGAAGGGCGACCTCGACGACGTTTTCAAAGTTTTCGCCGACATCCTGCAGCATCCCGAATTCCGCGCCGACAAAATTGATCTCGCCCAGAAGGAAGAGTTCGACGGCATCTCGCGCCGCAACGATCAGGCGGAGGAAATTGCCCAGCGCGAATCCGTCAAGCTGGCCTACGGAGCCGACAATCCCTACGCCCGCGTTCCGGAATACGCAACCGTCGCCGCCGTCACCCGCCAGGACTTGCTCGACTGGCATGGCAAATACGTCCATCCCAACAACATCATTCTCGGCATCAGCGGAGACTTCGATTCCGCCGCCATGGAAGCCCGCCTGCGCGCGGCTTTCGAAAAATGGCCGAAAGGCCCCGCGTTGCCGAAGGATGAAGTTCAATACCATCCAGCCAAGCCTGGCTATTACCTCGTCCCCAAAGACGACGTGAACCAAAGCAACATCCACATGGTCGGTCTCGGCACCACGCGGGCCAATCCCGACTACTACGCCATCAGCGTGTTCAACGAAGCTTTTGGCGGCGGATTCTCCTCACGCCTGGTGAATGACATCCGCACTAAGCGAGGGCTGGCTTACGGCGTGGGGGGCGGTATCGGAACCAATTTTGGGCATCCCGGCATTTTGCAGATCCAGATCGGCACCAAGAGCCAGAGTACGATCGAAGCGATTCAAGCCGCCTACAAAAACATCGACGATCTTGCGAAAGAGCCCATCACCGACGACGAAATTCAGCGCGCCAAGGATGCGATCCTCAATGCGTTCATTTTCCGTCTCGATTCGCCCGACAAAATTCTCGGCGAGCGCATGGTCTACGAGTATTACGGATATCCTCCCGACTGGCTCGACAAGTATCAGGCGGAAGTCAAGAAAGTGACCGCCGCCGATGTAAACCGCGTCGCCGCCAAGTATCTGCACAAGGACCAACTTGCGGTGCTGGTCGTCGGCAACTCCAAGGAATTCGACAAGCCATTGTCGTCGCTCGGCGCGGTGAAGCAAATTGATATCACCATTCCGCCGCCGCCCGGCGAGGAGGAAGACGCCTCCAGGCCCGCCGCGGCATCGAACGCCGAAGGCAAAGCCCTGGTCGCGAAAGTCGCCGCCGCGATGGGGGGCCTGCCCAAGCTGCAGTCCATCAAAAGCATGCACGTGAACATCGCGGAAAGTGACTCGGGCGCGCCTCCCAGCCCGCTGGATGTGACGCTGTCCTTCCCCGATAGCATGTATCTTGAAGTGCAAACGCCGCAGGGCGCCCTGACGATCGTCACCTCGCCCGATGCCTCCTTCATGAGCATGGCGGGCATGGGCACGCGCAGCATGCCCCTCGAGCAGAAGACTGAGATGCTGGCGCAGATGCACCACGATCTCGTCTATATCGCGCAGCACGCCGACGATCCTGCCTTCACCTTCACGGCCGCGGGCACGGAAAAGATCGGCGACCTGGACGCTGCCATCCTCGACATTGGCGGAGCCATTCCGTGGGTTCGCTGGTACATCGACCCCAAGTCCGGCCACATTCTCCGCGAGAAATACAAGGGCATGGGACAATCCGGGCCCTTCGAAGGCGAGAGCGATCTCTCCGACTGGCGCACCGCCGACGGCTTGACCATGCCCTACAAGCATCAGAACAAGCAGGACGGCAAGCAGACCAGCACCGCCGAGTTCAAGAAAATCGACTTGAATCCCACGATCGATCCGAAATTGTTCGCCAAACCCGCGGAGGCGTCAGCAGACAAGCAATAGGCGGTTTCTGGAGAATCCCCGGTGTGGCATCTACAGGGAGGAACGGGTTGGAACGAAAACGGGGCGAGCCGCGACGGCTGGCCCCGCTGATTGGTGATCTATGCCGTTACTGCGTTGCGGCTGCCAGATCGTTCTTCAGCAGATTGATTTCGACCCGTCCGCCGCTGATGTGGCGCGCCATCGCCGCTTCGCCGGCGATTTTCGCGTTGCCCATTGCTACGACCGAGATGCGATAAACCGGAATCTGGTGGCTGAGCACGAGGTAGCGTGAAACCGAGTCGGCCATCTTTTGCGAGGCCGCAATCGCCGCCTGCCCGCTGCCCGATGAGAAGCCCCGCACTTCGATGATGTAGTTGCGCTGGCCTTTCAACGGAGTGGCCATTGCGTCCAGCGCATCCTTGGCTTGTTTGCTCAGAGCAGTCTGGCCGGAGCGGAAGCGAATTTCGGTTTGCTCTCCGCCTTTGTATTGATCTACGTTGCTCACCATCTTCTCCGCGCCAGAGACTCGCGTGGAAGCGTCAGTGGCAGCCAGTTGCGCCGCCTGCGCCTTGGTGGCGGCGTCGGTGGCGTGCTGGTCGGCCAGGCTGGTCTTTTCCGAAACCAGCTGAAGGCCGTGCTGGGCACGGGAATCGACGTCCTTGATCTGCTTGCTGTTTTCGGTCGTGATCTCGTCCAGCTCGTTGAGGCGGTCTTTGATGGGCAGCGTCAACCGCCGCACGTACTTCTTGCTGGCAAACCCATGCGTCACCAGATTCGCCAGGTTCGGATCATCGCCGTCCCAGAAATCTGTGGAAGTTGGCGCGGGCAGCGGCTCTCTGACGTCCGCGCTCTGGGAGGCGGGAGCCGTCTGCATGCTGGCGTTGGAACCCGTTTGCTGAGCGAATGCAGGTTGCCTGTATCCAGGAAGTGTGAGTGCGGCGGAGAAGACCAGCGCGACGAATAGTGGACGTTTCATTTCGACCTCCTGCGAGTGGTTGGAGCGCCACTGCAGCCAGAATGGGAGTTGTCTGTAACTAACGATTGTGCTCCCTGCGCGCCAAACCTGCAACTGGACTTCGGTTCACGGAGTCGGCCCGATCACTGCACCACTCCCACTGCAGGATCATCGCCTTCGCCCCCACTAGCGCAAACTTGGGACACGATAGCTTCCATTTCGCCCGTCAACTAATCGCCGGGGCCGGCAAACAGAATGAGATTTCCATCTGGATCGAGCACGATGAAGGTTCTGGAGCCCCAAGGCTCCGTCTTCAACGTCTGACTGAAGCGCACTCCTGCCGCCTGGTAACTCACGAACAACTGCTCGATCTCGTCTTTGGAGGCGACCGTGATCGTGGCCGACAGCAGTTGCTCACGCTCTCGAATATCGCCAACGAACACGGGTTCGTCGACCGCTCTCAGATTGAGCCGCACACGGTCACAGGCAACCTGCGCGCAGAATGGCGGGTCGCCATAGACGAAGGCCACCGTAAAGCGGAGTTTGTCGGTATAGAAATCGCACGACGCCTGGATATCACCAACGAACAATTGAGCTTCGCTCGAATTCAGAATAGGGCGCGCTACCGTTTGTGCGTCCCGGGTCATCGCACGATCCATCATGATGTCGGCTCCTGATTCTAGCGCCTGCCGCTCCTATTACTTCGCCGGACTGTTGCCACTCCGGCCCTGCCGTTCTTTGAGTTGTTTATCATACAAGCTGGCCGGTTCCATGGGTGTGCCGGGAGATTGGTAATGCGCGTCGCGCAGTCCAGGCTGCGGCCCCGCGTGCCTTCCCTTGCAACCAATCACCCAGTTGTAGGCCGCCGGAGGACTCTCCACCTGGATGTCGTCGACGTGGGAATTCCAGAGCACGTTGAACGATCCCGCCCAATCGTGCCCGCTGCCGAGATGTGTACCAAATCATTAACATCATGTGTGTCTTTCACCTCTCTATCTCCCACCCAAAATGCCGGTTGAAGCGGATCGTCGGGAAGAGTATTCTATAGCGAACAAAAGGCGAATAACATGGACTCTCTTCCGCTGCTGCCCCTCCCCGAGAAACCCCGCCTCGTCGGCATCGCCCGGCTCGCCTCGGAGGGCGAATCCCTTCGCGAAGGGCACAACGTCGAGTACTTCACGCTTCCCGCAAAGTCCCTGCTGAATCGCTGCGTGAGCAATCGCAACATGCCTTTCACCTGGACCATCAATCCTTATCGCGGCTGCGAATTTGGATGCCGCTACTGCTACGCGCGCTACACCCATGAATTCATGGAAATGCGCGACGGCATGGAGTTCGAGCAGAAAATCTACGTCAAGCAGCGTGCCGCCGGACTGCTGCGCCATGAACTTCGCCGCGTCAAGCCCGGTGAGGCCATTGCGCTGGGTACTGCCACCGATCCTTATCAGCCCGCCGAACGCCGCTACGAGGTGACCCGCGAAATCCTCGAAGAGTTCGCCCGCCACGGTCACTCTGGGCCGGGATACGAACTCGGCATCGTCACCAAATCGAACCTGGTCGTCCGCGACCTCGAGCTGCTCAAAGAAGTGGCGAAGACCAACCGCCTGTCCATTCACATGACCGTGACCACGCTCGACGTGGACCTGGCGCGGATTCTCGAGCCACGCGCCCCCCGTCCCGACCTGCGACTCGACGCCGTACGCACGCTGGCACAGGCTGGCCTGCGCGTGGGCGTGAGTTGTTCGCCGGTTGTTCCCGGGATCACGGATTCACCAAAAGACCTGGAGTCCTTGGTTCGCACCGCCGCCGAAGCCGGCGCCGACTATGTGTTCGCCAACCCGCTTTTTTTGAAGCCCTGCTCGGCCGCCGTATTCCTTCCCTTCCTCGAACAAAACTTCCCGCACCTTGCCGAGAACTATCGCCTGCGTTATCAGGATCGTGCGTTCCTGCCGCCTGCCTATGCCAAGCGCCTGTCGCAGCTCATCGCGCAGCTGCGCGAAAAGTACAAAATCACCCGCGAACGCCGCCCCGCCTATGCCACGAAGTGGCCGGTGCAGTCGTTCGACGAGCAACTGAACCTGTTTGGAGATTGAGCGATTGGGAAATCGAGTGAATTGGGAAATTTCCTGAGGGCACAGCTTGAGCGATTCCAAGATCACGAAATTACCAAATTACAAAATTTCCCAATTTTCCCTTTCCTCTATAATCCTGTAAGACCCGATGGCCACCGCCTCCCCACCCGCCGGACAGCCCGCCCAGCCCGTCCCCTTTGGCGTGCGCCTGCGGCAATTCTGGCGCCGCGTCACCGAAGGCCTCGAGGTCAGCCAACTCTGGTCGCAGTTCGAAGCCGAGGCCCGCACCAGCTATCGCCTCTACTCCAAAGACGTCGAATCCAAAACTCCCGACGGCCTCACGCATCGTGGACGGCGTTTGCATGTCGTCAAGGAGTTTTTCTGGGCGGTCTTTGAGAAACTCTCGCCCGCGCGCCGCGTCCTGTTGCTGGCAGCGCTGATCATGCTCGCGA
Source organism: uncultured Acidobacteriaceae bacterium (assembly GCA_963819145.1). Taxonomy (GTDB): domain Bacteria; phylum Acidobacteriota; class Terriglobia; order Terriglobales; family Acidobacteriaceae; genus Sulfotelmatobacter. The sequence goes on along the minus strand of CAWFVB010000035.1, from coordinate 358,237 downwards.
TCCCGCATTTTGCCATCCAAGGCACCCGGGACCAGCCTATTTCCATAGAAATCGACTTGCACTTCTGGGCGGCTTTGCTTCTTCTGCTCCTGCTCATGCTCGAGATCGCCGACCGCGTGGTCATGAAGCGCGACCTGCAGATTGCGCGCGAGATCCAGACCTGGCTTCTTCCCGGCGTCCCGCCGCAGATTCCCGGACTCACCATCGCCTACGCGACCCGCCCCGCTAACACCGTTGCCGGCGACTACTACGACGTCTTCCCGCGCCCCGGGCGCACGAACGAAGAAAACCGCGTGATGCTCGCCGTCGCTGACGTTGCGGGGAAAAGCATTCCCGCTGCCATGCTGATGGCCACGTTCCAGGCGAGCTTGAAAACGCTCACCACCGCGCAAGTCGCTCTGCCCGACCTTGCCGCCGACATGAACCGTTACGCCTGCACCAACAGCCAGGGCGGACTGCGCTTCACCACGGCGTTCCTCGGCGAATACGATCCGGTCCACCGGACGCTCCGTTACATCAACGCCGGGCACAACAATCCCATTCTGCGCCGCAGCGAGTGGACAGATCGAACGCCTCGACGTCGGCGGCCTGCCCTACGGCATCATGCCGGAAGCTAAGTACGAATCGGCCACCGTCACACTCGCGCCCGGAGACTGGCTGATCATCTTCACCGATGGGTTAGTGGAAGCGGAAAACGCGCGACAGGATGAGTACGGCGAACCACGACTGCTGGCCGCCATCGAAGCCGGGAAGTCCGGCACGCCCGCCGACATGCTCAAGCGCCTGATGGCCGAAGTCGATCTCTTCGTTGGCAACACTCCGCAGCACGACGACGTCACCTGCATGCTGCTCAAGGCGGAAAACTCCTGAGCGCATTTTCAGCCGCAGCGCACTCCAACTCCGCGGAAAATCGCTAAGTCGTTGAGTCTTCGTGTAAGTGATTGATTTGTCGTAGAGGGCCCCTGGGAGGCCCCAGGATCGAGGATTCTGCTCGAGCCGACGTAGGGGCTGAGGCCGGGAGCGTTCGTCGAACGCAGAGCAGCTGTGGCTCCGCAACGGGCATTCCAGGAAATGATCGGCAAGGTTTGGTACCGTTCGCGACGCGGTTCAGTTCACCGTCTCATTTCGATACACTATATTGATAATGATGGATGTACCATTTTGTAGGTACGTAGAATAAGCGAACCCTCTTAGCCCTCTGGTTTTCTTAGCGATCTTCGCGGCGTTTCCTTAGCATCCTTTGCGGTCAAAAGCTTTTACCGGAAAGATCGCAAAGTAACACCCGCCAAGGACGCTAAGAAACCCATGTCATCCATCACCCTTTGGATTGGCTCTGGTTTTCTATCGCGTACTTCGCGGCTTACCTTAGCGTCCTTTGCGGTCAAAAGCTTTTGACCGCAAAGATCGCAAAGTAACACCCGCCAAGGACGCTAAGAAGCCCATGTCCTCCATCACCCTTTGAGTGCTACGGTTGAGCCCTCGCGCTCTGGTTTTCTTCGGCGTTCTCTCGCGAGCTCACCTTAGCGTCCTTTGCGGTTAAAAGCTTTTATCCGCAAAGATCGCAAAGTAACACCCGCCAAGGACGCTACGAAACCCATGTCATCCATCACCCTGCGGCGGATTGGCTCTGGTTTTCTTCGCGTACTTCTCGGCCTACCTTAGCGTCCTTCGCGGTCAAAAGTTTTTAGCCGTCAAGGATTGCAATAGTCACACCCGCCAAGATCGCAAAGTAACACCAGCAAAGATCGCAAAGTGACACCAGCAAAGGTCGCCAAGAAGCCGATGTCCTCCGTCATCCTTTCAAGTGGTTCCGATCTTCTTCGCGGACCCCGCAGGGCGCTAAGAAGACCGCAATCAACTGCGCCGCTCCTCATCGGCTCTCATGCGCTCGGCATACATCCGGTGAAACGCATGCACGCCCTTCTCCTGCTTCACGCTGAAGCGCCCCCGCGAATAACTCCGCGAGCGCAGATTTTTCTGCACCAATTCGCAGATCCCCACGTCCTCGATCTGAATCTGGTCGCTGAACTCCACCGACGCCTTTGCCGCCGGAGTCGCATGATCTTTCTCCGGCAAATACCACTCGAAGATCGCCAGCGACCGCTCGGGCTCGACCGGTAGCACGACATTCAGCGAAACGTTGTCGGGATAGCAGTTCAGCATCCAGTTGGGAAAAATCCAGAAGTAGTCGGTGGTCAGACCTTCCCCTGCGTCCTGGTAGCGGCGCGGCGTGGCATCGCCTGCCTGCGCGCCTCGGATCGGCGAGAACTGGCGTACATATCCATCCCTCCGCTCCGTGCCGCCTTCTTCGAGACGACCCAGGTGAGGCTCCACAACATACGCGTTGTAATCCAGTTCCCGGTTCAGCCCCGGATGCACGCTCGGCAGGTGATATCCCTCAAGATAGTTGTCCACATACGTCTTCCAGTTGCACTTCATGTCGTAGGTGCGGCGCTCAAACAGCTTCATCTGGGCGAAGGGAAATTTCTCCGCCTGTTTCGGCAGCTCGCCCAAACACTCGCGCAGAGGCCTCGCCCCACCATCAAGATTCACGAACACGAAATTGAACCATTCCTCGGTGCGCACTGGCTTCAGAGCAAAGTCTTCCGGGCAGAACCCTTCCACGCCCTCGATCTCGGTGGCGCTGATCAGGGCGCCGTCGAGCCCATAAGTCCAGCCGTGATAGCCGCAGCGAAACAATTTGCGCGAGCCGCATCCTTGCGCCGGAGGCCCGGCCCGGTGCCGACACACGTTGTAGAAACCACGCAGCGTTCCCTCCAGCCCGCGCACAAAAACCAGCGGCTCACCGACCAACTCGGTCGTGAAATAGTCGCCGGCATGGGCAACCTGGCTGGCGTGCCCCACCACCTGCCATGTGCGCGAAAAGATCTTTTCCTTTTCTGTGGCGAACACGCCCGCGTCGGTATAAAGATGAGCGGGCAAGGTCCACGCCCGCGCAATTTCCGCCTCGACCTGAAATATGGCTTTGGGAATATCCATGGCTTGGGTTGAAATGGGTGCCCCGCAAAGTGCGCCGGAACATTCTACGGCAGGTCGCCGCCGAAACGGCATTGCCGGGTCGTGAAGCACGAGAACAAAATGCGAAGGATGAGATCTCGCAAATATCAGCATGCAAGCCCAAACTGGGACGGCGTTCTTGAGAAAGGGCTTAGGAACCAGCAGCTTCGAACTGACAGGAATTGTCACGAAAAACGACGCATTTTGCCAAATGACAACGCCGGGGGCATGTCACAATAGAACCGAAGTTTGCACGGACACTGAAAATAAAGCATTTTTCAAAGCTTTTTGGGAACCAAGGTAACTAGCGGTTTTGGACCAGCAAGTGCAAATATTAAGCACGACTGCGTCAGCAATTGACCAGACAAATTCAAAACAACGACTCACGAGGGATAAAAGAGATGCGGAAACAAAAGGGTTTCTCACTGATCGAGCTGCTGATCGTGGTGGCAATCATCCTGATCATCGCAGCTATCGCTATTCCAAACTTGCTCCGCGCGCGTATGTCGGCCAACGAAGCGTCGGCCGTGGGCTCGCTGCGTAGCATCAACACCGCGGAAATTTCTTACAACGCCGCCTACTCCAACCTTGGCTTCGCCACAGTGTTGGCCAACCTGGGTGGCCCGGCCGCCGCAGCTTGCGTGCCCAGCACCAGCAGCGGTTGCTTCATTGACAGCTCGCTTTCGACTGGCACCAAGAGCGGTTACGTTTTCACGCTCGCCATCGGCAGCAGCCCGCTCGTCGGCACCGTGACTCCGTCCTACAGCGTCACCGCGACTCCGGTTACGCCGAACCAGACCGGTACCCGCTACTTCTGCTCGTTTGAAGACGCGGTTGTCCGTTCTTCGACCGGCGCACTGGCCAACCCCTGCACCGCCGCTACGACGGCCCTGCAGTAAGCCTAGTTCATCGGTTACAAACCAGGAGCAGCGAACGCAAGTTCGCTGCTCCTTTCGTTTTAGGTGCTTTTTCCCACCCGAAAGTGCTCTTATGCCAATTCCCGGCAACATGACAGAACGTGTCAGTTCCAGGCCAGCGTGAGCCCGGCTGCTAGCTGAGCGCCAGATTAATTCCATCGCTGAAAACAAGGGTCTTACGACTAGTAACCAATCGTGACATGGCCATCCGGACGTGGCCCAGCGCGTGCAATGTAAAGAGCATGCAGCCGATGATTGGGCCGCGAGTTTTCAACCAACAAGGGAGAAAGATTCAAATGCGGAAACAAAAGGGTTTCTCACTGATCGAGCTGCTGATCGTGGTGGCAATCATCCTGATCATTGCAGCTATCGCTATTCCAAACTTGCTCCGCGCGCGTATGTCGGCCAACGAAGCTTCGGCCGTGGGCTCGCTGCGTAGCATCAACACCGCGGAAATTTCTTACAACGCCGCCTACTCCAACCTTGGCTTTGCCACAGTGTTGGCCAACCTGGGTGGCCCGGCCGCCGCAGCTTGCGTGCCCAGCACCAGCAGCGGTTGCTTCATTGACAGCTCGCTTTCGACTGGCACCAAGAGCGGTTACGTTTTCACGCTCGCCATCGGCAGCAGCCCGCTCGTCGGCACCGTGACTCCGTCCTACAGCGTCACCGCGACTCCGGTTACGCCGAACCAGACTGGTACCCGCTACTTCTGCTCGTTTGAAGACGCGGTTGTCCGTTCTTCGACCGGCGCACTGGCCAACCCCTGCACCGCCGCTACGACGGCCCTGCAGTAAGCCTTTGGGAGCAGCGAACGCAAGTTCGCTGCTCCTCAATTTTTCTCATAGCCAGGTTGGCTTCAGACAAACAAATGCAATCTTTAACGAGAACTCAAGTGGGTCAAAAACTAAAACGAGGAAATATAATGACGCGGAAACAGAAGGGTTTCTCCTTAATCGAACTTCTTATCGTAGTAGCAATCATTTTGATCATCGCAGCGATCGCAATTCCGAACTTGCTGCGTGCTCGGATGTCAGCCAACGAAGCCTCTGCCGTGGGCTCGTTGCGGAGCATCAACACGGCCGAGATTTCGTACAACTCGGCTTATTCGAACCTGGGCTTTACGGTTACGTTAGCGAATCTGGGGGGTCCGGCCGCTGCGGCTTGCGTACCCAGCACCAGCAGCGGTTGCTTCATTGACAGCTCGCTCTCGACCGGCACCAAGAGTGGCTACAGGTTTACGTTGGCGATTGGCAGCAGCCCGGTTGTCGGCGGCATCACGCCGTCTTACAGCGTCACGGCGACTCCGGTCACGCCCAATCAGACTGGCACCCGGTATTTCTGCTCGTTCGAAGATGCGGTTGTGCGGTCTTCGACGGGCGCACTCGCGAACCCCTGCACCGCGGCTACAACCGCTCTGCAGTAGCAGCTTGCGGTATTGGCAAACGTCCAGGGAGGGGAGGGTAAAGACATGCGAAAACAACGAGGGTTCTCACTGATCGAATTGCTGATCGTAGTGGCGATCATCCTGATCATTGCCGCGATCGCGATTCCGAACTTGATGCGGGCTCGCATGTCGGCCAACGAAGCCTCCGCGGTAAGTTCCCTGCGCAGCATCAACACCGCAGAGGTTTCTTACAACGCCGCGTACTCGAACCTGGGCTTTGCCACGGTGTTGGCCAATCTGGGTGGAACCGGAGGCGCGGCCTGCGTGCCCAGTACGAGCAGCGGTTGCTTCATCGACTCCGGGCTCACTACTGGCACGAAGGCGGGTTACGTTTTCAGCGTCGCGATTGGCAGCAGTCCACTGGTCGGCACCGTCGCGCCGTCCTACAGCGCTCTGGCGACCCCGATCGTGCCCAACCAGACCGGCACCCGCTACTTCTGCTCGTTTGAGGATGGCGTGGTGCGCTCTTCTACTGGGGCAATCAGCAACCCCTGCACCGCAGCAACCGGGGCGATTCAGTAAACATTTTTGATCTTGGCAAGTACCTGGGGGAGGGTACAAGCCGGGGAGCAGCGAACGCGAGTTCGCTGCTCTTTCGTTTTTTGGAGCGAAGCTGGATTTGCGCAAAGGTACTCGAGGTCAGCTGAAGTCTCCACCCGCGTTACGAAAGTGCTCCTTTCCTCCCTGCACGCATGCGAGCGAAATGGTTGGCTTCGTATAATTACAGAGTATGCCGAGCGCAATTGAATCCCCAGCCGCGGTGGAGCGAACCGTAAGGTTTGCAGGCGTAGAAGGAAGCTTGTTCTCTTCCACACGGAAGCGCAGCGTGGTGCTTTCCCTGCTTCTGCTGCTGGTCACGCTGGCCGTCTACAACCCCATCGTGCACAACGCATTCGTCAACATCGACGACAACGGATACGTTACTGATAATCAGCATGTGCAAGCCGGCCTGACCTGGGCCACGGTGAAATGGGCGTTCACTACCTTCGATTGCGAAAACTGGCATCCCGTTACCTGGCTGTCGCATGCCCTCGACTGGCAGCTCTATGGAAAGAACCCGGTTGGGCACCACTACACGAGTGTGTTGCTGCATGCGGCCAATGCCATTCTCTTATTCCTGCTCCTGCAGAGCGCCACTGGGTTCACGTGGCGAAGCCTGGCTGTGGCCGCGCTGTTTGCGTTGCATCCGGTGGACGTAGAGTCGGTCGCCTGGGCTTCGGAGCGCAAGAACGTTCTCAGCATGACGTTCTTCCTGCTCGCGTTGCTGGCCTACGGGTGGTATGCGAAGCGTCCCGCGGTTCGACGCTATGGTCTGGTGGCGCTGCTATTTGCCTGCGGGCTGATGGCGAAGCCACAGGTCATCACGCTGCCCTGCGTTCTTTTGCTGTGGGACTATTGGCCGCTGCACCGCTTTGGGTCTGACGCTGACAACGAATCTCCGTCGGGTTATCCGCGGCGGTCGTTCCTGTGGCTGGTTCTGGAAAAAATACCGCTGCTCGTGCTTTCGGCGGGGGACGCTCTGCTCACCATGCGCGCGCAAAAGCATGCCGTGCGCAGTGCGGAGGCGGGATACTCGCTGGCCGTGCGACTGGGGAACGCGGTCGTATCGTACGTGCGCTACATTGGCCACGCCTTCTGGCCGGTCCATCTATCTCCCGCATACGCTCATCCCGGCGTGGCGATCTCGTGGTCGCAGGTTGTGGCATCGTGCGCGTTCCTGGTGCTGGTCACAATCTTGATTCTGGCTTCGCGCAAGCGTTATCTACTGGTGGGCTGGTTGTGGTTCCTGGGCATTCTGGTTCCGATGATCGGAATCGTTCAAGTCGGCGATCAAGCCATGGCCGACCGCTATGCCTATATTCCCTACATTGGACTGTTCTGGATGGTGACGTGGACGGTGGCGGAGGCGAGCCGTGACTGGCAGATCTCCCGGCGCTGGCTGGCCGCGCCGCACTGCGCGGTGCTGGTCGCTTCTGCGTTCCTTACACAGCGCCAGGTCACCTACTGGCACGATGGCGAGACTCTGTGGAGATACGCGCTCAGAGTCACCGACAAGAATTTTATGGCGCACTGCTATCTGGCTGCGGTGCTCACCAAAGAGGGACGGCACGAAGAGGCCATGGTCGAGTATGTCGCGGCGGACTCGCTGCACCGCTATCCGCTGGACCAGATCGTTCTGTTCGCCGACTACGAACTGCGCCACGAGCACACAGCTGATGCCATGAAAGATGCGCAGCGCGTGCTGGATGGCGCGAAGGATTCCTTTTCCCGCGAGATGGCGTATAGGGATTTGGGAATCGGGAATACGAAGCTGGGAAAGACGGCAGAAGCGAAGTCGGCGTTTCAGAATGCGTTGCAGATTGACCCGAAAGATCCATTTGCGCTGATGGGTATGGGGCTGCTCGCCTATCGCTATGGGGACTTCGCGCCGGCCGCGGAATACTTCTCTCGCGCCATCCAGTCGGAACCGAGCGACTTCGAGTATTTGCTGCTGGCCACCGCGCTTGAAAAAAGCGGCCGTCCGGCCGAAGCCTCTGCCGCCTATGCGGAAGCGCAGCGCATCTCACCCGACTGGAATCTCGCGCAACAGAAGGCGAACTACTTTCTGGCGAACTAGGACTCTGACTTGCTGGCACAACCACGACAGGGGATGCCCCATCCTTCGCGTCGTTTGCGAAGGGTGGGTGAGGTGCCGCAAGCAGCGTCGGTTTTAACTTAAAAAAATGACAAAGCCCCCGCCCAACAGTTCTCGTAAGCGCTGGACGGCAGACATGCACCTGTCCAACCACAATCGATCCGCGTCGAAGAACTTGCTGCTTTGGCTACTCGGTGAATTGATCGCAGGGGTTTTCTTCTATGAGACTCTCAACCGCCTAACGGATCGTGCACAAGTGATGATTCTTCTAGTGGCCATCGTCGTCATTTGGTATCGCATCGACTTCCCAAAGAGAACAACAGACAGCTACGCAACACTGCTCTTCTGGCTCCCGGTCGCTCTGGGGCTCTTTTGCGGTGTCTTGTGGAAAATAACTGGCGAGGATGTTTGGGTAAGAATCGGCATCGCATGTATATGCGTAAAATCTGTCTATCGACTCTATCCGCTGTCTGAGAAGCGCGGAATCGAGTGAAGCCTGGTCTGCTGGAGACGCGGGAGGCTTCGCGGTTGCATAATGCTGAGACTCGGGGCTTCGCCCCTCGGGACGGACGAATGCGTCCGTCCCTACAGTTCAAGAAGCCGACCGAAGAATCCAACGAGTGACACTTTCTGTCACTTTCCGTCGATCCGCACAAAACGGCAATTGGCATTCGCTCGACCCTTTCCATACTCCATCTAAGCCATTGATTCGCCGATGCCCGGCCGATGCACGCGATGGTAATGGCGTTCTAATTCTTGGCACGCCAGTTGCATATGTATTACTGAGGTCCCCGCTCAGACGTGAGAAAAGTAACATGCGATCTCAATCTGGATTCTCGCTGATCGAGCTATTGATCGTCGTGGCCATTATTCTGATTATCGCGGCCATTGCGATCCCAAACCTTTTGCAGGCGCGAATCTCCGCGAACGAGGCGTCGGCGGCCCAATCTCTGCGCTCCATCAAAACGGCGGAGTACGCCTACTTCAATACATATCCAAACATCGGATACGCGGCGAACATCGGCGTTCTAGGAGGCACCGGCACTCCTTGCGTGCCGACACCAATAGCATCCTGCCTTCTGGACAATGTTCTGGCCACGGCGATTCCCGGCAGCAGCGGCAAGAGCGGCTATATCTTTCTGGCAACGGGCGTGGCAACGAGCGGTGGGCTCAACAACGAGTTCGTGGCTGGAGCTTCCCCCGTGACCGTGAACCAAACCGGAAATCAGCACTACTGCAGCACCGATGACGGCGTACTGCGGTCGGGATCGGCGACGGTGGGAGAAACTCCGGTCACCGTTCCGGCTACGTGCTACGCCTTCCCAGTGGCTCAGTAAGACACAACTGCCGTATCAGTCTGAGAATTCGGGATGCCCTCGGGTTGGCGATCCGGGTGGCCGCGCCATGGCTTCGCGAGATCTCGGGAGAAATTCTGTAACCAAAGTAACGGCGCTCCTGAATCAGCACCCACCCTGTTGCTTATAATATTGCTGCGGGACTGTGTTTTTTCGACGCGTGATTCCAAGGTCTTCTTAAGCATGCCAGCAATCGAAATCCTGGGTCTGGAAAAGACCTACATGGTGGGTTTTTGGAGCAAGCGGCCCAAGCGCGCCTTGCGGCCGCTGCATCTGTCCGTGGAAGAAGGAGAGATTTTTGGGTTCCTTGGCCCCAACGGCGCTGGGAAGACGACCACGCTGAAAATGCTGATGGGGCTGGTTTTTCCGACCTCAGGCACGGCTCGCATCCTGGGTCGCGAGTGGACGGATCCGGAAGTGAAAGCGCAAATCGGATTTCTACCCGAGCAACCCTACTTCTACGATTATCTGACCGCGCACGAATTGCTCGACTATTACGGGCAACTCTCGGGAGTGCCTGCCAAGGACCGCACTCGCCGCGTCGAGGAAGTTCTCGCGCGTGTGGGTCTGCGCGACATCAAAGGCGTGCAGTTGCGTAAGTTCTCGAAAGGAATGCTGCAGCGGGCAGGCATCGCACAAGCGATCCTGCACGATCCCAAGCTGGTTTTTTTTGACGAACCGATGTCGGGTCTCGATCCGCTAGGCCGCCGCGAAGTGCGCGACCTGATGGAGGAATTGCAGCGCGAAGGCAAGACGGTCTTTTTCTCGACTCACATTCTAGGGGATGCTGAAGCGCTGTGCGACCGGGTCGCCATCATCAACCAGGGCGAACTGCGCGGTGTTGGAGCGGTGGACGATCTGACTTCGACAGTGCAGGGAAAAGTGGAAGTGGTGTGGCAGGGCCCGCAGGTCCCAGCGTCGTTGAAGGCTCTCGGCGCGGAGTGCCACGTCACGGGAGACCGCGTCCGGGCCGTGCTCCCCGAGAATCAGCAGGACGCGGCGATTGATGCTCTGCGCCGCGAGCGCATCCGGCTGATCGCGATCACTCCGCTGCGCACTTCGCTCGAAGCGTATTTTGTGGAGAAGTTACAGCGCTCTCAAACCACTGCGGGGACGACGGCATGAGCCCACGCATCTTCCACATCGCGCGCAACACGTTCCGCGAAGCAGTCCGCGACCGCGTGCTCTACAACCTGATCGCCTTCGCCCTGCTGCTTTCGGGCGCGGCCATTTTCGTGGGCCAGATCTCGATCGGCATCGAGCGCCTGGTCGTTATTAACCTGGGCCTCACCGCAGTCTCGCTGTTTGGGATCGTGATCGCCATCTTTATCGGCATCGGGCTGGTCTCAAAGGAAATTGAAAAACGCACACTCTATACCGTTCTGTCGCGTCCCGTCCGCCGCTGGGAGTTCATTATTGGCAAGTTCTTCGGCCTGGCTGGCACGCTGGTGGTTAACACGTTCTTCATGGCGATCGGAGTTTTCGGCGCCCTGCTTTACGTGGTGCACAAGTTCACGCCCCAGGACGCTCTCATCCTGGTCGCACTTTACTTCATCATTCTTGAGTTTCTGATCATCTGTTCCCTGACCCTGCTGTTTTCGTCGTTCTCGACCCCGCTGGAGTCCGCGGTGTTTGCCTTCGCGCTTTTCGTAATTGGGAGCTTCGCCGACGATCTCCGGCGATTTGCGGCGTTGACCACCGGCGCCGCGCACTGGTTGGCGACGGCGGCGGCGTATCTCGTGCCCAACTTTTCGGCGCTCAACGTCATTAGCGCAGTGGCACATCAGCAACCGTTAAGCTGGCAACTCGTCCTGCAAAACACGCTCTATGCGCTTTTCTATACTGCGATGGCGCTCAGCGGCGCGGTGCTGATCTTCGAACGCAGGAACCTCAAATGAAAGCGCGGCGCACCACAATGGTCGCCTCCGCTTGCCTCGCCGTTTCGATGGCGGGGTCAGTCCTGCTGCTGCAAAACATTGACCGCATCCGCCCCAAGCCTGCCGTCGAGGATGCTCTCTACGTCAATTCGCCGGCAATGATCAAGCGCGCCAGCCTGGGCTTCAACGGCCTGATGGCCTGCGTTTACTGGACGCGCACAGTGCAGTACTTCGGCCGCCGGCACTTGATGCGCGAGCAAAGCTACCACGAACTCGCGCCACTGCTTGAGATCACTACCGCGCTCGACCCGCAATTGCTTGTGGCCTACCAGTTCGGGGCCAACTTTCTCGCGCCGTATCCCCCGAACGGAGCGGGAGAGCCGGCTCGCACGATTCAACTGATGGAGTATGGCATCGCGCACAATCCCGACAATTGGCGGCTTTATTACAATCTGGGATTCGTCTATTACACCGAGCTGAAGGACTATCGCAAGGCGGCTGAAGTCTTTGAGCGCGGATCGAAAGTTCCCGACACGCACCCGTTTATGAAAGTGCTGGCAGCGCGGATGTCGGAGCACGCCGGCGACTTTGCCACCGCACGCATGCTTTGGAGCGCCACGTACGAGTCGAGCAACGAGCCGGAGATCCGGCAGAACGCCATTGACCACCTGCGCGCCATCCGGGTAGATGAAGACGTCACGAATCTCGAAGCCGCCGTCACCCAGTTCAGCGAGCGCGCCAAGCGCCCGCCGTCGAGCATGCAGGAACTGGCTGCGGCAGAACATTTTTCCGGCATCCCCGCTGATCCGGACGGACACGCTTACACGCTAAGTGCGGACGGGCATGTGCTAGTCGAGCACCCGGATGACTTCCCCTTCATCACGAAAGGGTTGCCCCCGGGATACCAACCACCAGAGCCGAAGGTTTCCGGCGAGAACTGATTCTGGCGCGGCGGTCTTGACGCCGCGAGGGCCTGACCTCGGTCTCCGCACGATCGCGTTCGCGAATTGGGATTCTCGGTTGCGTGGCGGCCGTTTCTCGTATCATGGCGAGGACTCGTTCGTCGCGACCCTGCAGTGATGGATCCCTCGTCTTACGCACAACCCAGCATCCTCGACGCGGTTCGGCGCTACTGGGCCGATGCCGCCGCATGCTCGGGACGCTTCGCGGCAACGCGCGCAGTCGTGGGATCACTCTGGGAATTCCTGCGGGACTCCACGCCCGCGCGCCTGCGACAGCGTTACGGCGATGCCGAATACGATTGGGACCACCGGGTCAACACGACCAGCGCGGCCGTCGGCTGGCGGGACCGGCTGCTGGGTCTGTTCCATTCTCCCTATCAACCCACTGAGCCAGCACTGTTTCACGAGATGCTCGATGCGCTTAAGAGGCAGACGAGGTTGGATTTTCGCGACTTTACTTTCCTCGATCTGGGCTCGGGCAAGGGACGCTCGCTGCTGATGGCGGCCGACTATCCCTTCCGGCGGATCGTAGGAGTGGAACTGCTGCCGGCTCTGCATGAGATCGCGCGGCAAAACCTGGCGCAGTATAAAAGCGATTCGCAGCAATGCTTCGCACTGGAAGCCATCTGCGGCGACGCGAGCACATTCCCTCTTCCTGCCGATCCGCTGTTAGTTTATTTGTTTAATCCTTTCCCGGAGTCGGTTTTACGGAAGGTGCTGGCGAAGCTGGAGGCCAGCCTGCGCGAACATCCACGAGCCGTGTATGTGCTCTATCACAACCCGCTGCTGGAGCATGTGCTGGGTGAGAACGCCCGGTTCGAGAAGATCGCCGGCACGCATCAATACTCGGTGTGGATCGCCGTCCGCAACGCTCACGACAAGCAGTGATCAGGACAGGCGGGCGAACCGGGGATTCTGAACCCCGAGTCGCGCGAGCGCTTCCTCCATGCTGCGCACGACTTTGAGCATTTCCTTGGGCCGAGCGGCCGATAGTTCGTACATGCGCGCCATGCCAAACAGGTAGTCGGTGGGAGCGACTACAAATCTGGGAGTGTCGGCGGGGAACGGTGCGGGAGGCTGCGCCGCTTTGCGCAATACCTCGCCGGGCAAGTTGAAACCGGTAACCCCGGAACAGTCGATGATCGCGCCGACCGGCTGAAGATCACTGACGCGCTGGCGGACGCTATCGTTGAACGTCGCAACATCCTGCGCCACAATCTCACCTTCAGGCACAACGAGCAGAACTTTGTGCTCGACATCAAATTCAAAATGATACGGCATGAAAAGGGAACGCTCCAGCGGGAGTAAAGCGCGGGGCACAGGGTTGCCCGAATTATCGCCCTCAAACAGCAATTGGATGATCGGGGATTCGTTTTCGATCCAAAAGAGTAAGCAAAAAGGCGGACAGGAGTGTCCGCCCCAGATCAGTGTTCTCCAACATCGGGCCCCGGCCGAGACGCGATTGAGAACTTATGAGCCTTGCTTTTCGAGAACTTTCTCAGCCTTTTTCGTGGCCAGCTTCTCTTTGCGGTAGGCACGGGCTACGTCGCCGAGAGGTGTGGGCGGCGCGGAGACGGGACCGAATTCCCACAGTGGGCGCTCGCCTTGAGCGTAAGAGTAGGTGTCGCTTGCGCCACCGACCAGCGGACGCTCAGAAGCCATCGGGTGCAGTTCGGCGTGCAGCGGATGATCGGGAATCTCGGTTATCGAAACCTGGTTGGGCAGCACCGGAGCGCTCTGTCCGAAGGCAGCGGCCGCGCAAAGAATGAATAAGACGACGAGTGTGATTTTCATGGCGTTTTGTCCTGACTCATCGTAGATAGAAGCAACCCCTGTGCCATTTTAAGTACTAGCAATTTCAACTATTTACGGGCAACCGTTCGAGGACAGCGCAAGCCTTTGCACACTTAGGGGAATTCCCGGCGGTGCTGAACTGCGGATTGGAAAAGGAGTTGGACTGGGACTAGGGGAAGAAAGCTCAAACCTCTGGGTGATGCTAAAGAAGAACTTTAAGCTCGCCAGGAACACCACAGCCGGCGTTTGCGCCGGGCCCGATTTGCGGTGTATGTTTCCGCAGACAAAGTTCTGGAGCGAACGCGCATGAGCACGTGGAGTTGGAGGACGAAGGAATTCCGCTGCCGGATTGCATTCGTGGTGGTTTTCGTTGCGGGCATGGGGGTTGCTGGCTTGACGGGTCAGACCGACTGCGCCGAGGGCAACGGAATCCTCGACACGGCGCCGCCGAAAGACATGACGGTGCCGCAACTGGTTCAGAAGATTGCGGCGGAAGAAAACAAGGTTAGAGACGCGCGCACGCACTACACCTACACTCAGGACGTGCTGGTGCAGACGCTCAATGACAAGGCCGTGGACGGGCAATTTCATGAGGTCTCCACCATTTCCTACGAAGACAAGGGAAGGCGCAAAGAAGTGGTGACATTTGCTGAGCAATCTACGCTGAGGGGCGTTCAATTGTCGGCCGAGGATATGGACGACATCCGCGTGTTCATGCCGTGGATCATGACAACAGACGAGGTGCCGCAATACAACCTGACCTACGCCGGGCAGCAGCACGTGGACGATCTCGACACGTATGTGTTCCACGTCGAGCCCAAAAAAGAAGAGAAGAACAAACGCTATTATCAGGGACGCATTTGGGTGGATAATCACGATTTGCAAATCGTGAAGCTGTGCGGCAAGAGCGTGCCGGATGTGATTCACGTCAAGAAAAAACAGGCGCAGGACATACGGCCCACGTTTGTCGGCTATCGCCAGCCGGTGGATGGCTTCTGGTTCCCCGCCTACGTGCGGGTAGACGATACGCTGCATTTCCAGGTGCAATCAGTTCACGTGCGCGAGACGATTAAGTTCACTGGCTACAAAAAAGCGGGTTTGGGGGCGAAACCATAGCCGTTAATTGAGGACAAATCAGGCAGGAACCCTTTTCGCTACTCGAGGATGCGACGCGCCACTTGAACCACGATTTCAGGTGTGTTGTACTTCTTTTATGGCAGAAGAAAAAAACCGCAGTAAAGACATCATTCTGTGGATCATCACGGTCGCCCTGGTTGCGTTGGCGATCTTCTGGTACAAAAAGTAGTCTTTCGGGGGCCGGTCGCGGCCCACGCCAGTGCATTGGTGCGCGGGCGCTTTCCGTCTATTGGGCGTTCGCCCAGCCTTCGAGAATCCAGCCTCCGCCTGCGTTTGACTTCTTCCGTTTTCCCTTCATATCTATGCCGCGCAGTTAAGGTGTGGTTCCCTGCTGTTGCCTGGGCTGCGCGCCGTATTTCGCGAAGACCGATTGGCGGGAGATGACTCCTTCCAGCCGTTGCGGGTTGGCGCGGTTCACCACCGGAACGATGGGAGTCGAATGGATGAAGCGCAGCGCGCTGTCGAGCGGGAGGTCGGGGAACAGAGTGGGCAAAGGCTGCGGCGAAATGAGCGAGCCCAGCGTGTGTTCCCCCTTGCCTTCGCGGAGAAGGCGCTGTAGATGGTCGCGCTGGACGGTGGCGAATCCGCTCGGCTGCAAGCGGACGAGGAACACGGTTTGCGTGGAGTCTTCGACGCGGCGGGCGGACGCGTCAATGTAGTCGGCCGCGTCCAGAACGATATCGGGCGAAGGAAGCATGGCATCTTCGACGCGCAAGACGGTTTCTTCCCGTTCTTCTTCGAGCGAAGGAAGAACGAGGCCGTCCTGTCGCGTGAGCAGATCGAAAATTGGCGTGGGCTGCAGGCTGCGGGAGACCACGTAAGCAAATGTGTTGGCGATGATGACGGGAAGAATGATTTCGTAGTTGCCGCTGACTTCGAGCACCATGAAAACCGAGGTCATGGGAGCGCGCAGGAATCCGGCGAAAAGCACGCCCATGCCCACCAGGACGTAAGTTCCGGTGGATCCGGTGAGGTGCGGAAAAAAGATGTGTTCGACGCCTCCGACCGCGCCGCCAAGCATCGCTCCGATGAAAAGCGTAGGGGCGAACATGCCGCCCGGCGTCCCGCTGACGAAAGAAAGTGTGGTGGCGACGATTTTGAGCACGGCGAGGATCGCCAACATTTGCCAGACGAACTGGCCGTGCATCGCCTGGTCCATGAAATCGTAACCAGCGCCCATCACCTGCGGCGCGCCGTAGTACGCGATCAGGCCGATAAGGAGTCCGGCGAGCGCGGGCTGGAAGTACTGCGTCCAGCGCGGCAACGCCTTGAGTCGAGGACGGAGGGATCCGATGGCCTTGGCGAAGATGACAGCAGCCACACCCCCCACAACCCCGAGCACTGCGTAGGCGATCAGTTCAGCGGGCCGCTTGAAAGTCGTGACCGGAATGCGGAACAGCGGCTCGGAGCCGAGGAACCAGCGTTCGATGACGACGCTGGCGACGGCGGAGAGAACGACCGACCCGAGGATGCCGGCGCTCCAGCGGCCGATGACTTCCTCGATGACGAAGAGCACCGCGGAAATGGGAGCGTTGAATGCGGCGGCGAGTCCAGCGGCAGCGCCGACGGGAGCCATGAGCCGCAATTTTTCGCGCGAGAGTTGCAACTGGCGCCCCAGTGCCGAGGCGAGACTGGCGCCGATCTGTAGTGACGGATCCTCGGGGCCGAGGGAGTGTCCGGCGCCGATGGCAAGCGCGGCGCAAAGGAATTTTCCAATGGCAGTACGGAACGGAATGAAGCCGTTAAAGATGTAGAGCGCGGCCTTGGTCTGATTCACGCCGCTGCCTCGAATCGCGGGAAATACGTGCAAGACGAGGATGCCGATCACGAGCCCGGCTACCGAGGGGACTACAAACAGGCGCCAGGTGTGAGTCTGCGGCAGCGGCCCGAGCAGGGCGAGGTGCGTCCAGTCAATGGCAAGCCGGAAACAGACAACCGCCAGGCCAGAAAAAATTCCAATGAAGACGGAGAGGATCAGAAAGAAACGCTCTTCGTCGAAAACTTCTTCGAAGGCGTTGAACAGGCGATGGTGAGCGCGCAAGGGCTGCGGCGGGCCCGGCGTTGGAGTTGACGTCGCTCCGAGATTGCTCATTGGTCGGCCGCCTCGCGGTTGGAGGAAATCAGAAGCAGGGCCTCATTGACTCCCTGCGGCTCACCGCAATCTTTGGGGGTTTGTTGCTCGATCTGGAAGACCAGGTCCATGATCGTGTCGGGCAGATCAGTCTCAGCCTCGGAACGCAGGTGTGGGAGTTCGCGCTTCAAAGTCAGCCAGCGAGATTCAAGAGCAGCGAGCGGTGAAGTTGCCGGTGAGCCGGCGAGGATCACGCCTTTTTGCTGGATGCACGAAGTGAGGCGTTCGCCAGCGCTCGCGAAGGCGTCGGAGATGCGGCGGTTGCGCTCGGCATCGGAAATATGACGGACGAAGGGATCGGTCCGCAGAATCAGGCTGGCCGATTCAAGCAGTCGGCGCGAGTCGGGATCCTGTGCGCCGGCGTTGACCGCGGCTTGCAGGTAACGCTCTGCGGTGCGGTAGCGTCCGGCGCGGTACGCCGCGTCCCCGGCTCCGGCCAGGGCGACCGCATTGCGGGGATCGAACATCAAAGTCTTTTCGTATTCAGTGAGGGCGGTGGAAAAGTCCTGCACCTTCGCGAGAAGCTGCGCAGTCTCAAGGTGAAGCTCTGGATCGGGCGGCAGCGATGCGGCCAGAGCGACAAGTTCGGCCTGGGCCTGGACGCGGGCGTTTTTCCGCAGCAGAAATTCGATCAGTTCAGTGTGAGCCATGCGTCGGTTCGCGTTGGCATTGGAGGCCCAGACGCCATACATCGCGTTGTGATAGTAGCGCGTGGCATCCTCCACGGAACCGCGGCGGGCCGCCACGCGAGCCAGGGCCAGATTGATGGTGCCGTCCTCAGGAGTGCGCTGCCAGAGAGTGACGAGATAGGATTCCGCTTCGTCGAGGCGTCCGGTATCGCGCAGGGCACGGCCGAGATTCAGTTGGTACTCCGGGTTGCCCCGGTCGCAGGTGAGGGCGGCGCGGAATTCGTCGACGGCCCGGGAAGCGTTGCCTCCGCTCAAGTCGGCGAGCCCCTGAGCGTAGAGCTTTCGGCCGCGGGCCTGCTGGTTCGCATTGAAGCGCGCGACGAGGTGGCTGACCGCGGCAAAGGCAGCGACCGCTGCCAGGGTGAGGGCGAGCAGCACTACCACGGTGGAACGCGGGATGAGCTTGGACAGGATGTTCGACATATATCGCAGCGCGATATTACTTTACCATTCGAGCCGGGACTCTCTCAGAGTTTGGCGCCTTTGTTCGGTTGAAGAATTGTTGGGAACTTCGGGTCAGCAGCCGGTGTCTACGCTTCCAAGTTCTGGGTCCCGTCAGAAAATCAAGTTCAAGGAGTTGCAAATGAAAACATGGCTAGCCGCATTGGGCCTGGTGGTTTGTATTTCTCTGGCTGCCTTCGCGCGTCGGAGCGCTCCGACGACAAACATGGGAGAAGATGATTTTCGAAAGCTGGAGCAGACCTGGCTGGACGCTGCGTCGGTTCCGGATCTTCCGGTACTGCAGAAGATGCTTTCCGATGATTTTATGGGGACATCGTTCGGAGGCGGAGTCGTGCTGAGCAAAAGCGACGTGGTGCCTCCTAGTGGCTCAACGGCGAATCATTTTCCGAAGTGCACTCTGAGGGATTCGACGGTGCGCATCTTCGGCGACACCGCGGTACTGATGGGGACGGTTGAAATGCAGGTTCCGCAAAAACCGGAAGATGTTCGCATGACCACAGTCTTTCAGAGGCACGGCGACGGGTGGCAGGTGATTGCGGTGCATATGTCGAAGGCATCGTAGAATCTGCCTCCAGTTTTTCTTTCGCCCTTCGGCGGCTTCGCCCGTACGCACTCGCAGCCCAAGGTTTACGCCGTGGGCTGCATTCTTTTGGCCGCTTCGCGGTTCATCTCTCCCGCCTGGCACGCCCACTCTAGGGTTTTCTCCTCCCATCGTTTAAGATACTTCGGCTACGGAAAGGACGTTGCCCCCCGGGGCTGAAGGCCAGTTTTCTGCGGCTCTGACGGCACGGTTGAGGCGGTGCCCTTCTACAACCCAATGAATCGCGAATATCACAAGGCTTATAGCCAGGAACTGCACCGCGACATGGAGGCGCTCGTGTTCGGGCATGCGGGCATGCCGCTGCTGGTCTTTCCTACCTCGATGGGAAAATTTTTCGAGTATGAAGACCGCGGGATGATTGGCGTGCTGGCGCCGAAGATCGAGCGCGGCGAACTGCAGGTTTTTTGTCCCGACGGCGTGGATACGGAGAGTTGGTACAACAAGGGCGTGCATCCGCGGGTGCGGGTGCTGCGGCATTTGCAGTATGAGCGCTACATTCTGCATGAGTTTCTGCCGTTCGTCCGCTGGAAAAACCAGACGCCGCAACTGGCGGTGACCGGATGCAGCTTTGGCGGATATCACGCGGTGAATTTTTCGTTGAAGCATCCCGACGTGGTGACGCATTGCGTGAGCATGAGCGGGGCGTTCGATATTCACCAGTTTCTGGATGGGTATTATGACAACGATTGCTACTTCAATAATCCTCCGGACTTTGTGCCGAACATGTCGGACGACTGGTTTCTGAGCCGCTACCGGCAGATGAAAATTGTGCTGGGATCGGCGGATTGGGACATGTGCCTGGACCAGAACGTGAAGTTCTCGGCGATTTTGAATGGGAAAGCGATTCCGCACTGGCTCGACGTTTGGGGAGATAATTCGAAGCATGATTGGCCGCTGTGGCAGAGGATGGCGGCGAAGTATTTTTGATCGTTTGTGGAAGGGCAAGGCTTTTAGCCGTGCCGCTCAGCCGGCGCAAGGAGTCAGATTCAGCCTATGCGGGCAACTGCATCGAGAGAACGCCCTGCTGTGATCCAGCATGGGTGAAGAGTGCAGGGGTCCTTCGACTGCGGTTGGTCATCGCGCGGGATGACAAACTAATGAACAACGACAATTTTGTTATGGATGGAGAATTCGCGTGAAGAAGATTGGGATTTTGTTTGGGATGGAAAATACGTTTCCGCCGGCGCTGGTCGAGAAGATCAACTCGATGAAGGTGGACGGCGTCGAGGCGGAATTTGTGAAGATCGGCGGAATCCGGATGGATGAGCCGAAGAAGTATGCCGTCATCATTGACCGGATTTCGCAGGATATCCAGTTCTATCGCGCGTATCTGAAGAACGCGGCGCTGCACGGCACGATCGTCGTGAACAATCCGTTCTGGTGGACGGCCGACGACAAGTTTTTCAACTACGCGCTGGCCCACAAGATGGGCGTGGCAATTCCGCCGACGGTGATTCTGCCGCACAACAAGCATCCCGAGGGAACGACCGACCAGTCGATGCGGAATCTGATTTTTCCGCTGAACTGGCAGGAATTGTTTGACTACGTCGGCTTCCCTGCTTTCCTGAAGCCTTATTCCGGCGGCGGGTGGAAGCATGTGTACAAAGTGCATTCGCCGGAGGAGTTCTTTCACCACTACAACCAGACGGGCGACTTTGCATGACGCTGCAGCATGGCGTCGAGTTCGACGAGTATTACCGGTGCTACGTGGTGGGGCAGGAAAAAGTGCACATCATGAAGTACGACCCCAAGGCGCCGCATCATGAGCGGTATGTGAAGGGGAATCCTCCGCCGTCGACGCCGGCGTTGAGGGACCGGATGGAGAAGGATGCGTTGTCGTTGTGCCGCGCGCTGGGGTACGACTTGAATACGGTGGAGTTTGCGGTGGAGGGCGGAGTGCCGTATGCGATCGACTTTCTGAATCCTGCGCCGGATGCGGAGATCACCTCCGTGGGGCAGGAGAATTTTGACTGGATCGTGAATGCCGTCGCGGAGATGGCGGTGAAGATGGCGCTGAGCGGGGACAATC
Source organism: uncultured Acidobacteriaceae bacterium (assembly GCA_963819145.1). GTDB lineage: Bacteria > Acidobacteriota > Terriglobia > Terriglobales > Acidobacteriaceae > Sulfotelmatobacter. Next base: position 337,186 of record CAWFVB010000035.1, on the reverse strand, counting down.
CGGTGAAGGAATTGCGGTGGGCGGGGTTTTTGGCGGGGGCGCCTGCTGCGAAGCCAGAGAAGAAAGGTGAGCCGGAGTGGGTGGCGGCGCGGAAACGGGGCAAGGGGACGAAGTAGCTGTCGGCGAAACGCGCCGAGCTTCGCTCGGCGGACAGCCGAGGGCGGCTGTCCCCACATTCGCAAGCTGCCATCCTGAGGACCGCGGCTCTTGCGGTCCGAAGGATCTGTGCAACCAGCCGGCGGCTCATGTGCTGTCGGTGAATTGCATAGGTCCTTCGCTTCGCGAAGGACGACAACACGAGGAATGGGATGCGAGAAATGAAAGCAGCGAAGACCGTGGACGAATATCTGGCGGGCGTTCCGGAACCTGCTTGCAGCACGCTGAAGCACGTCCGCGCGGTGATCCGGTCCGTCGTGCCGAAAGAGACGACCGAAGTCATCAGCTACGGCATCCCGATCTTCAAGTTCAACGGGATGCTGGTGGGATACGCGGCGTTCAAGAATCATTGCAGTCTGTTCCCGACGGGGTCTGGCGTGCTCGATCAGTTCGAGAAGGAATTGAAGAGCTACCGGACTTCCAAGGGGACAATCCAGTTTCCTTCGGACAAACCTCTGCCGGATGCACTGGTGAAGAAGATTGTGAGGGCGCGGGTCAGGGAAAATAAGGAATGGGACTAAGGTAACCGCAGCCAAAATCGCCGGTCGGGCATTGTTATACTGATAGGACGTTCCAGCGCTGGGGCGCTGGCGAGAAAGAAGTACATGCAGCCAACATTCACCATCGGGATTGAAGAGGAATACCAGACCGTAGACCCGGAAACGCGGGCGCTGCGGTCGCACGTGCAGGCCGAAATCCTGGAGAAGGGACGGATGATTCTTCAGGAGCGGGTGAAGGCGGAGATGCATCAGTCGGTGGTCGAAGTGGGCACGTCGGTCTGCAGCAACATCAAGGAAGCGAAGGCCGAGGTTAAGAAACTGCGAAGCAATATGGTCCGCCTGGCCCGGGAGAACGGCTTGAGGCTGGCCTCGGCCGCGACGCATCCGTTTTCTGACTGGCGCACGCAGGACATTCATCCCGACCAGCGGTACAAAAACATTGTCGAGGACTTGCAACTCGTGGCGCGGGCCAATCTCATCTTTGGGCTTCACGTGCACGTCGGGATCGAGGACCGTGAAACAGCGATTCACATGATGAATCATGCGCGGTATTTTCTGCCGCACATCCTGGCGCTCTCCACCAATTCACCCTTTTGGCTGGGGATGAACACCGGGCTGAAATCCTACCGGTGCAAGGTGTTCGACAAATTTCCGCGAACCAATATTCCCGATTATTTTCCAAGCTGGGGCGAGTATGAAAACTTCATCAAGCTGCTGATCAAGACCAATTGCATTGATAACGCGAAGAAGATCTGGTGGGACATCCGGCCGCATCCGTTCTTCAACACGATCGAGTTTCGGGTATGCGACATTCCGATGCGGGCTGATGAGACGATCGCGATTGCGGCGTTGATCCAGGCCACTGTGGCCAAACTCTACAAGCTCTATACCCAAAACCAGGGATTCCGGCTCTACCGGCGCGCGCTGATCATGGAAAACAAATGGCGCGCGGCGCGTTACGGGCTCGACGGCAAGATGATCGATTTCGGCAAGCAGACGGAAGTGCCGGCGCGCGATCTGGTCCACGAGTATCTGGAATTCATTGACGACGTGGTGGATGAACTGGATTCGCGCGAGGAGTTGAACTATCTGCACAACATTCTCGAGCACGGCACGGGAGCTGACCGGCAACTCCGCGTGTACGCCGAGACCGGGGACTTGAAGAAAGTGGTTGACTACATTATTGAGGAGACGGAGGCGGGACTGGAAGAGGAGTCGGCCGCCGTTAGAAAAGTAGGGTAATGAGTATTCCTGTCAGTTCCAACCCAAAACAAATTAACAAGATTGCATTTGACCCGGAGTATGCCCCGGGCGCATTCAACGCAGTGAACGTTTGCTTGCGGGTGCAGCCCAGCGAACAAGTCTGCGTGATCACAGACGACGCGACGATCGAAATTGCGGCTGCGGTCGTAAATGCCTTGGAAAAACTGGGCGCTCCTTACCGTGCGTGGGTGCTCGAAGAGTTGTCGGAGCGTCCGCTGCGGGATTTGCCGCGCGAGATTCTGGACGACCTGGAGACCAGCCAGGTTTCGATTTTTGCGGTGCAGGCGCAGACCAACGAGTTGCGGTCGCGCATCCAGATGACCGACGTGGTGAACCGGCGCAAGATCCGGCACGCACACATGGTGAACATCAACCGGCAAATCATGCTGGAAGGAATGCGGGCGGATTTTGCGCGCGTGGACCGGCTCAGCCAGAAGGTCATCGCGATGGTGCGCAAGGCTTCGAAGGTTCGGGCGACGACTGCTGCGGGAACTGATCTGACGGCCGATTTGAATCCGAACTACAAATGGCTGAAAACGAGCGGAATTATTACGCCGGAAAAGTGGGGCAACCTGCCGGGTGGAGAGATTTTCACCACGCCGGGCGAAGTCAATGGAACGTTTGTGATTGACGGTGTGGTGGGCGACTACTTGTGCGCAAAGTTCGGCAACCTGCAGGCGAATCCGCTGACCGTGCGCATGAAGGGCAACCGGCTGACCGAAGCGCATTCGGAGAATCGCGAGCTGGAAAATGATTTCTGGGCGTACACACACACCGACGAAAACAGCGACCGCGTCGGCGAGTTCGCCATCGGCACCAACATTGATTTGAAGGAAGTAATCGGGCAGATTCTGCAGGATGAGAAGTATCCCGGCGTGCATATTGCGTTCGGCAATCCCTATGGGGCGCATACGGGCGCCGAGTGGGATTCGACGACGCATATTGACGTGGTCGGACGGAAATTTAATATCTGGGTGGATGACGAGCAGATTATGCGCGAGGGGAAATTTTTGGTGGAGGCCTGAGACGATCGCCATGAAAAACTGCTCCCTGCTGATTGCGTTGTTGATTGCAATATCAGTCACTGCATGCAACACGTCCCCTAGGATCGACATCGCCAAAGAGGAGCAGGCGGTTCGCGCCACTGACGCCCAGTGGCTGGCGGCGGTCAAAGCCAAAGATTTCGACCGGGCGCTTGCGTTTTGGTCCGATGACGCCACAGTCTTCGCCCCGAATACGCCGGTGATGGTCGGCAAGGAAGCCATCCGCAAATATGTAACCGAGGCCTCGGCGATCCCCGGCTTCTCGATCAACTGGACGACCGACAAAGTTTTGGTGTCCAGTTCCGGGGACCTAGCGTATTCGTCGGGCGCCAATGAGATCACGTTTACGACTCCGGCGGGAAAGCCCGTGACCGAGCACAACAAAGGGGTCGTGGTGTGGAAGAAGCAGGCCGATGGTTCCTGGAAATGCGTGGCGGACATCTGGAATGCGGAAGCGCCTCCGCCGACGAAATAAGACGTCATGATTCCTACGTTCCGTAGGCAGTTCAACGACAGCTTTACTCCTCAGAAATATCAGACATTCTTGCGGCGGGTGGATGACGTGTGCGGGACGCATGTGCAGTTCCGGCTGTCGGAGACGCCTTGTTTTTTTCCGAAGACATTGCTTGACCGCATGGCGACAGATGGGGCCGAGCTGATTCGGCAGCTCGTGGATAATCCGGAATATCTTGCGAAGTCGAATGCGGCGGTGCCAGCGGAATTCAAGGTTCCGAATGAACCGAATCATCCCATGTTTGTGCAGGTGGATTTTGGCCTGGTGCGCGATGCGCGCGGCGAGTTGCAGCCGAAGCTGGTGGAGTTGCAGGCCTTCCCTTCTCTGTACGCGTATCAGGGGCCGTTGGCGGACGCCTACATGGATGTGTACGGACTGCGGGAGCTGGCGTCGGACCTCGGACCTCGGGCGTCGTTGTCCGAGCCTCGGCTCAAGTATTTTCTCAGCGGGCTTGAGACTGATTCTTATCGCGAGCTGTTGCGGCGGGCGATTGTGGGGTCGCATGATCCGGAGAACGTGATTCTGATGGAGATTCGATCCGCTGCATCAGAAGACGCTGCCGGATTTTCTGCTCACGGAAAAGATGCTGGGCGTGCGGACCGTCGACATTGTGGACATTAGGAAAGAAGGCTCGCGTCTTTTCTACGAGCGCGGAGGACAGCGGGTGCCGATCCGGCGGATTTATAACCGCGCCATCGTCGATGAACTCGAACGCAAGAACGTGAAGCTCGGGTTCGACTGGCGCGATGATCTGGATGTGGAATGGGCGGGGCATCCGAACTGGTATTTCCGCATCAGCAAGTTTTCCATTCCCTACCTGAAGCATGAGTCGGTGCCGAAAACCTGGTTTCTCGACCGGATGGATGAGATTCCTCCCGATCTCAACAATTACGCGCTTAAGCCGCTGTATTCGTTTGCCGGGCTGGGCGTGGTGATCGCGCCAAAGAAGGAAGACATCGCGGCGATTCCGGCGGAGAAGCGTCCGTACTACATTCTGCAGGATCGAATGAACTTTGAGCCCGTGATCGAAACTCCGTTCGGTCCAACCAAGGCCGAAATACGCGTGATGTATGTGTGGCTTGACGAGTTGACGCCGGTGCTGTCGATCATCCGAACCGGGCGCGGGCTGATGATGGGCGTGGACCACAACAAGAACATGGAGTGGGTTGGCGCATCGGCGGGACTGTATCTCGAGTAGAGGCGCGTCTTAATCGGTGGATGCAGGCTCCAGCTGACGGTTGATGAGAATCCCGCCTGCGACCAGGCTGATCATCAACACCACGAAGAGCGCGAACCATCCCCAATACTGGGTAGGATGCCGTAGCATGCGGATGAAGTGACGCCCGTAGTGATCGGCGATGAAGGCGATCAACGAGTATCGGGCGGCGCGGCCCACGGCCACAATCGTCAGGAACTTCCCCGTGCGAAAATTCGAGGCGCCCGCCGCCGCGAAAAACATGCTGGTCGGCGTGGGGAAAGGAATGGCAACCGAAGCGAAAAGAGTTCCGCTCCCCCACTTGTTAAACAGCTTGAGGAACTTGGCGACTCTGCCTTTCTTGAATTTGCTCTCGAGATAAGCCGATCCGGCCTTGCGGGCGATCCGGAACGTCAGGTAAGCGCCGATGACCGAACCCACCGTCGCAACCGCGGCGTACTCATACCATGGATTGCGGTGGCTGGCGGCGAGAATTGCCGTCAGAATGTCGGGCCCGCCGAAGGTTGGGATGGGAGAGCTGTCGAGAATGGCCAGGAAGAAAAGCCCGAGAGCGCCCAGGTGGCGAATCGTGGCGGCAAAGCTGCGGCTCCTCGGTCGCGCCACCCGCTTCTGAATGAGTTCGGCCCACACCTTTGCAATATATCAAGTTGGGCGCGCTGCTATGCGAGTCGGAATCGGCGAGAGAGACACAGCCGACATTGCGCGACGCAAAACTCGCGCCCATTTTGGCCTCGCGACAGCTGGCCGAAAACCCGCGCTACTGGGACTTCTCGACGATCCTGGTTTCGAGTTCCTTGCCGTTGGGGCGTCTCACGAACATGCGGTCGCCCTCGAAGCGAACCGGGACGGCTTTCCCTTTGGCGAACTCGCCCGCGGCGTAGCCCTCGGAAGCAGCAGGATCGTATTCGCCAATGTATTTCACACCGTGCACGGTAACCACCACGGCGGCCCGGTGCGTCCAATGTCCGGCCAGGGCATGAGCCGATTCTTGCAGGATTTCCTGTTCAGCCTGAGCCCAGTTTTCCGCATCACGGCCGGGGATTCTGCCGTTGCGGAAGTATATTTCTTCAGCGCGGCGGCGAATGAGTTCGTGCTGGTCGGGCGGAGGGGTCGGCCAAGGTTGCGCATCGGGCTGAGCAGCGGGGTTCATGGAACCATTCCTCCTACAGTTGCTATCTCCCTCATAGTATTGCGAAAACCTTGGCCCGGAACACAAGCATCCTATCGGAGGGACGTAGGCTTAAGACCGCTTCGGGAATGAGATAGCCGCGTCCCAAAAAGGAAAAATGCTCGTGCGCAATCACGTGACGTCCCTGCCCGGACCCAGGTCTCCCCATTCCCGACTTCCCGACATTGCCGTCTTGGGTTTTCACAGAACGTGGCTGCGCAGCTGGAGTTTCTCGAGTCCCTCCGCGGTCGGCCCCACACATCCGCATTCCCGCTGTAGGCCTCTCGAAACAAGGGAGTTGACCGGAGTGGGCTGGGGGCCTAACATTACCGCCGAGCAGGGTCACGCGCTCTCATGATCGGCCAGCAGGTATCCCATTACCGTATCCTCGGAAAGCTCGGGGGCGGTGGTATGGGCGTGGTCTACGAGGCGGAAGACTTGAAGCTCGGGCGGCATGTCGCCCTGAAATTTATTCCAGAAAATCTGGCTGGCGACCCCAAATCGCTGGAGCGTTTCACGCGCGAGGCGCGGGCGGCATCGCAACTGAACAACCCCAATATCTGCACCATCCACGGCATTGAAGACAACAACGGGCATCCGTTCATCGTGATGGAAAAGCTCGAAGGCGAGAGCCTGAAGCAGCACATCGCCGGGCACCCCATGAGCATCGAGGAAGTGCTGGACGTCGGCGTACAGGTGGCGGAAGCGCTGGTAGCGTCGCACGCCAAAGGAATCGTGCACCGCGACATCAAGCCGGCAAATATCTTCCTGACGCCGGGCCGACCAGGTCAAGGTGCTCGACTTCGGGCTGGCGAAACTTGTGCACAACCTGGGCACCGAAGACGATGGGGCGGATCAATCCTTGACTGCTGTGGGCGTGATTCCGGGGACCGCCGTGTATATGTCGCCGGAGCAGGCCCGCAGCGAAACCATTGACGCGCGCAGCGACCTCTTTTCTTTTGGCGTGGTCATGTACGAGATGGCCACGGGCAAGAAGCCATTCACGGGCAATAACTCGCTGGTCACGCTGGATGCGGTGCTGCACCAGAAGCCCGTGCCGCCGCGCGAATTGAATCCGAAGATTCCGGTGGAGTTGGAAGGGATCATCGGCAAGGCGATGGAGAAAGACCGCACTCACCGCTACCAGAGCGCGGCGGAAATGCGGTCAGACCTGGCCTTGCTTAAGCGCGAAACCGAGTCTGGGAGTGTAAAGACTGGAAACACCGCCAAGCTGCGGGTGGGGACGAATACCTTTGGCCGCAACACACGGCTGCAGAATTATCTGCTCCTGGGAATGGCGGGCCTGCTGGTCGCGGTGCTGGCTTCGGTGGGAGCGTGGTTTTACAAGCATCGGGAAGTAGCCAACGCGGAGCAGCGGAATGCGATCGCGGTCCTGCCACTGCAGAACCTGAGCGGGGATTTCAATACCGATTATCTGCGGTTCGCTCTGTCCGATGAGCTGTCGAGCGTGCTCACCTATTCGCGCTCGCTGGAGGTGCGGCCTTCCTCAGTCACGCGCAAGTATGTGGCGCTCGATCTCGATCCGAAAAAAGTGGGGCAGGAGCTGCGGGTGGGGCGACTGCTGTCCGGATCCTTCCGCAAGCAAGGCGAACTGTTGATGGTGACGCTGGAGGCGATCGACGTGCCGACGGACCGGCTGCTCTGGCAGGACACTGTGACCGCCAAGGCCGATGACTTGATTGGCCTGCAGGAACTGCTCAGCAACCATGTGCAGCACGGCTTGCTGCCCATTCTCGGGGGCGCCGGCGGAGAAGTTGAAGCGGCTACCTCGCGGCCGAAGAACCAGCAGGCCTATCATTTGTACCTGCGCAGCGTGGCCCAGCCGCATGATCCGGCGCCGAACAAGGAAGCGTTCACGATGTTGGAATGGGCGGTGGGGATCGATCCGAGCTACGCACCAGCCTGGGAGGCGCTGGGGCAGAGGTATTACTTCGATTCGACGTTTGGCGGCGGCGGGGAATCCATGTTTCAAAAATCAAATGCGGCCTACGAACGCGCGGTGACCCTGGATCCGAACCGCGTGATGGCCGCCCGAGGACTCATTACGAACCGCGTGATGCGAGGCGAACTCGGGCCGGCGTATGACGCTGCCACCGATCTGGTGCGGAGGCGTCCGCAAAACGCCGACGCCCATTTCGCCCTCAGCTTTGTATTGCGTTATGCCGGCATGCTCGATCAGGCGACCCAGGAATGCAACGCCGCCCGGCAGCTCGATCCTGGCAATTTTGCCTTCCGCACCTGCGCGTGGGCATTTGAGGAGATGGGAAAGAACGACCGGGCGATGGACTTTATTCATCTGGACGCAGGTTCAGAGTGGGCCGCGTGGGCCACTCCGTACGTGAACCTGGCAGAGGGCAACGTTGCCGAGGCGCGGGCCAACGCGAAGCTTATGGGGAAGGCTTCTACGTATCATCGCGACCTGATGGAGGCGTGCACGGCTACGCAACGCCCCGCGGACATGGCGAAGATTGTGCGGGAGAGCGGAATCGTCAGTAGTGGCGGAGTCCGATCCCGAAGCGTGGTATCACGTGGGGGCTTTGATGGCGTATTGCGGGCAGAATGAGCCCGCGCTGCGGCTGCTGAAATTGGCGGTACAGCAGAATTATTGCGCGTACGCAGCACTCCACGACGATCCGCTGCTGAAGAATTTGCGGAAAGATACGGCCTTCAACGACGTGCTTACCAGGGCCGCTACCTGCCAGGCAACGCTGAAGGAAGGGCGGCCGTGAGGCAGATGGCTCGTAGTGAGTGGCCAGAGTCGCTGGTCAGGGGGTACGGGCTCCGCGGATGATTGCAGTGCCGTGGAAGACCGCACCGCCGTGGAAGACCGCAGCGCCGTGGAAGAGCGGCCCTTCAGGGCCGCGTTCGCGAATGCAAATCGATTTGGGACTTTAGTCCCCGAGGCCTTGCCGGACTCACGAATCTGCTGTTCTGACGTCTAATCCAGTAATCGTGGGGAAAAAATTTGCGTCAGAGAGGGCCGAGGCCCCATCCTTCTAACGTGAGACATTCCGAACCTGCCAGCCTGCCGCGGCGCATGGGACGCGGTATTCCATCTATAATTCAGCGCTTGCATTCTCTTGGACTGAAAAGCGCTTGTTTCCTGCTGATTCTTGCTCTGGCCGCGCCGGCGCAAACCCCGGCCGCGGGCGGCAAGACGCATCCGTCTGCCACAGTCCCGGCGACGAATTCTGCTCATACCGAGATCTCGGCCGATCCGCCAGGGCTGCTGTATCAAGGCGTTCCCGCGGAGATTCCGCAGGATGAAGGCATGGCCGGACTGCGCCTGGAATTGCTACGGCTGGGGACGACGGCGCGGCTGATGCAGGTGGTGGCGCATCCGGATGACGAAGATGGCGGCATGCTGACGCTCGAGGCGCGCGGCCATGGCGTGAGCACGCTGCTGATGACGCTGAATCGCGGCGAAGGCGGGCAGAACAAAATAGGCAGCAATTTGTCGGATGTGCTGGGCGTGCTGCGGGCGTTGGAACTGTTGGCGTCGGACCAGTATTACGGCGTGCAGGACCGGTTCTCGCGTGTGGCCGATTTTGGATTTTCCAAGAGCGCTGATGAGACGTTTGAAAAGTGGGGCGGGCACGATCCCGCGCTCGCCGACATCGTGCGCGTAATTCGTACGTTCCGCCCGGATGTGCTGGTGCCGCGGTTCTCGGGCACGTCCCGTGATGGGCACGGAAACCACCAGGCGTCGAGCATTCTGGCGCAGGAAGCATTTCTGGCGGCCGCCGATCCGAAGCGGTTTCCGGAGCAAATTGCCGAGGGACTCGAGCCGTGGCAGGCCAAGAAGTTGTACATCGGAAATGTGTGCGGATTTGGGGCGATGACGTGTCCCGACGCGGATTGGACTTTGAAGCTGAACTCGGGCGAGAAGAACGCGGAACTGGGCATGTCGTATGTGCAGTTCGCGATGGAAGGGCTGCGGCATCAGGCATCGCAGGGCGCGGCGAACTGGACCGTGGATCCGGGGATCGGTTTACGTTTTACCGGCTCGAGAGTTCCAGTAATTGCTTCGGCGGCGCCCAAGGGTACGACACGAGAAGAGCTTCTTCGATGGGATCGATATAACCTGGCCGGGGCTCGCGACGCGGTTGGGAGAGGAAGAGAAAAAGGTTCCGCGGTTGCGGCAAGAGTGTGCGGGAATCGCGCAGGAAGTTGCTGCCGCAGCGGATAGCGCAAAGGGCAGTGATTTGTCCGTCGTCGCCGCTCCGCTGATGAAGGTGGTAGCTTCGCTGAAGCAAGTGGACGAAGAAGTGCGTTCGAGCACCCTGAGCGCATACGCAAAGCTGAATCTGCTGACCCGGATCGCCGAGAAGCAGCAGCAGGCGGAGAGGGCGTTGAATCTTGCTCTGGGCGTGAGCCTCTCGGCCGACGTGTCGTCTGACGGTACGCGCGAGATTCATCCCCTGAAAGAGGTGGACGCGCTGACCACGGTTTCTCCGGGGCAGGAATTTCTGGTGGCCGTGACTTTTCATAACGGATCGAAACAGCCGCTGGTGATCGACCACGTTAAGCTCGATGTTCCGGCAGGATGGAACACGATCAGCGGTAAGACGAGGCCGGAAACCGTCAAAAGCGGCGAAGATCTCCATGCAGACTTTCGGTTGACCGTGCCGAAGAACGCTGCCTTCACGCGTCCGTACTGGCACCGCGACGATCCGGACACCGAGGCCGTCAATCACATCGACAATGAAAAGTACGCCACGCTTCCCTTCCCGCCTCCGGCGCTGCGGGCACGCGTGGAATATTCTGTGAGCGGAGCGGGCGCGACGAAGATTGCGAACGGGATCAACGCTGTCGTCGTTACTCCTTTCCTCGATGATGCCGGCAAGCAGAGGACGCGTCCGCTCGCGATTGTGCCGGCATTTTCGGTGGCGCTCGAACCGGGCACGCAGGTGATCTCGACGCATAACGGATCCACTACGACGGTTGCCGTAGGCGTGACCAGCAATCGCACGCACCATGTGCACGGCGTCTTGCGATTGGATTTGCCGGACGGATGGCGGTCGGAGCCCGCGCAGCTAGCAGTGGATTTCCAGCGGCGCGGAGAGAAGCAGGATTTCCAGTTCAAAGTAATCCCGGCTGGACTGCAGGAGGGCCGTGCGACCCTGCGAGCGGTGCTGGATTCAGACGGCGAAAAATACAGCGAAGGATACACGCTGGTCACGCGCGAAGACCTTGGCAGCTTCTACTATTACCAGCCGGCGCGGCAGCGCGTGAGCATCGTGGATGTGAAGGTGCCGCATGATTTGAAAGTCGGCTACATCATGGGCGCGGGAGACGACATTCCAACCATTCTGAAGCAGGTGGGAATGGACGTCACCATGATCCCGGCAGAAAGTCTGGCGACCGAGGATCTGAGCAAGTATGGAACCATCGTCGTCGGTATTCGGGCTTACGACACGCAGAAAGAAGTTGTTGCGAACAACAAGCGGCTGCTCGATTTCGTTTCCGCGGGTGGAACGCTGGTTGTGCAGTACAACACCGGTACGGGCGACTTTAACAGTGGCAAGTTCACTCCGTATTCGACCGAGTTGAGTCGGGCGCGGGTTTCGGTGGAAGAAGCTCCGGTGGACATTCTGGCGCTCGACGATTCAATCTTTCATTATCCCAATACGATTACGGCCCACGATTTCGATGGCTGGGTGCAGGAGCGTGGCCTCTACTTCATGGACAAGTGGGACGATCATTTCACGCCGCTGCTGTCGTGTCGCGATCCAGGAGAGGGCGCGCAGAAAGGCGGCCTGCTGCGGGCGCAGTATGGCAAAGGCGTTTACATCTACGCTGCGTATGCGTTCTTCCGGCAATTGCCGGCGGGCGTGCCGGGCGCGGTGCGGTTGTATGTGAATCTGTTGAGCGCGGGACATCAATAGCCAGTTCAAAATCTGGTCAGCCTCTGGGGCTAAAGCCCTTCAAGAAAAGGACGGCCTATCGCAGCGCTGAAAGCGCTGCGCCACCCAAAATCGATCGCAAGCGCCACGAAATGCAGCCTTCCTCGCAATCTTCTGCGCAACCCGATGTTACTTCACCCACTCTCATCCGCGGGATGGGGCTGGGCAGCGCTACGGCGCTGAACATGATTGACATGATCGGCGTGGGGCCGTTCATCACCATGCCGCTGGTGGTGGCGGCGATGGGCGGTCCGCAGGCGTTGCTGGGATGGATCGTGGGCGCGCTGCTGGCGGTGTGCGACGGCCTGGTGTCGGCGGAATTGGGTGCGGCGCTGCCTGCGTCGGGCGGATCGTATCGCTACTTGCGCGAGATGTACGGACCGCAGAAATGGGGACGGCTGATCTCCTTCCTGTTCATCTGGCAAGTATCGTTTTCCGCGCCTCTCTCCATTGCAACCGGATGCCTCGGCCTCGCAGGCTACGCGGCGTACTACTGGCCGGAGCTGGACGTGGTGTACGCGCATCATGAAGGTGCGCTGCATATTCCGTGGGCTGGAACGTTGCAGGTGAGCTCGGTTGTCACGCCGGGAACCGCGGTCGCCGTGCTGATCTGCTTCTTCACGGTGCTGCTGCTTTACCGGCGCATCACGGCCATCGGTCGGCTGTCGAAAATATTGTGGTTCGGCGTAATGGGGACGATTGGCTGGATCATCTTCGCCGGGCTGACTCACTTCAACGCCGCGCGAGCCTTCGATTTTCCGCCGGGCGCGTTCACGCTTTCTCCAAAATTCTGGACTGGGCTTGGCGGAGCCATGCTCGTCGCTACCTACGATTACTGGGGCTATTACAACGTCTGCTTTCTCGGCGACGAGATCAAAGACCCAGAAAAGAACATTCCACGCGCTCTGTTGCTTTCCATTCTGCTCGTCGCCTGTCTATACCTAATGATGAACGTCTGCATTCTGGCCGTCGTTCCGTGGCGGGAAATGCTGGCGGCCGGACAGAATAACAGCGGTCTGTATGTCGTGTCTTTGTTCATGCATAGAGTGTATGGGCCGTGGGCGGCGCGGCTGGTGACGGGATTGGTGATGATCACGGCATTTGCATCGGTGTTTTCGCTGATGCTGGGGTATTCGCGCGTGCCGTATGCAGCGGCCAAAGACGGCAACTACTTCAAGGCATTCGCAAAAGTGCATCCCGTATATCGATTCCCCTATGTTTCGCTGTTGGCGCTGGGAGTGGTAGCGGCAGCGTTTTGCTTTCTGCGCCTGAAAGATGCGATTGCGGCTCTGGTGGTGATTCGCCTGGTCCTGCAGTTTCTGGTGCAGGCGGTGGGGCTGATTGTGTTGAGAATCCGCCGGCCGGAGATGAGGCGTCCATTCCGCATGTGGTTGTATCCGCTGCCGGTGCTTTTGGCAATGGCGGGGTTTCTTTTCATCTTGTTCAAGCGGGACAACTGGGAGAAAGAAGTGCGGTACGCGGCAGTCATCCTGCTGACGGGTGTAGCTATTTATATGATTCGTGCGTGGAAGGACGGGGAATGGCCCTTCGTCAGGGCCCTGAGAGCAAAAACGTAGGACAGAGGACGCAGAGTTCCACAGAGGATACCGAGGCTTGGCCGATCACATTACAGTTCCGGTGGTGCAGGCGCCCGGCCCGCGACGTGCCGACGCTGCATGGGCACCGCTGGGCGAACCGCTGTTTCGCTCGCTGTGGATCGCCGCCGTCATCTCCTACACCGGCACTTGGATGCAGAACGTCGGCGCCGGCTGGCTGATGACGCAGCTCTCGACTTCCCCGCTGATGGTAAGCCTGGTGCAGGCGGCCGCGGCGATTCCGGTATTCCTGGTTGTGCTTCCCGCAGGTGCGCTGGCCGATATGGTGGACCGTCGCCGCCTGTTGATATTCACGCAGAGTTGGATGGTTGTTGCAGCCGCCGCGCTGGGTGTGTTGACGTTGTTCCATGCGGTGAGTCCCTGGGTGTTGCTGGCTTTTACTTTTTTTCTGGGGCTGGGCGCCGTCATGAACGATCCGGCGTGGCAGGCGATTACGCCCGAAGTTGTCTCACCACGGCGACATGCGTCGGCCGTGGCGCTAAACTCCGCGGGATTCAACGTGGCGCGAGCCGTGGGCCCGGCGCTGGGCGGGATCGTAGTTGCGGCGGCGGGATCAGGCTGGTCGTTTTTGCTGAACGCGGCGTCGTTTTTTGGCGTCATCTTGTTTTTGTGCAAATGGCGGCGCGAACCGGTTGAGTCCTCTTCGAAGCGGCGTGTGCGCGATGCCATCGTCGAGGGCTTTCGCTACGTGCGGGGCGCGCCGCAAGTCCGCTCGGTGCTGATTCGCACCGGGGCGTTCAGCTTCGGGGCAACGTCGCTGCTGGCGTTGCTTCCCGTCATCTGCCAGCCACACGGCGCGCAGGGATACGGGTTCCTGTTGACCTGCTTTGGCCTCGGCGCACTCGGCGGAGCGGCAGTGCTGCCGCGGTTGCGCGTACGCTACTCGGTCGACGGACTCGTGGCCGGCGCCACGGTTGTCTTCGCCGGCATGACCTTCCTGGCCGGACAAGTGCATATCTTTGAATGGCTGTGTCTGGTATTGTTTACGGCGGGAGCGGCGTGGATCGGCATTCTGGCCTGCTTTAACGTCGTGGCCCAGACCATGTGTCCGTCGTGGATGCGGGCACGGGCGCTCTCGATGTACTTGCTGGTGCTGCAGGGAGGCATGGCGGTCGGCAGCGCGGTTTGGGGAGAACTGGCAGCCCGTCAAGGCGTTCCCTCCGCGCTGGCATGGTCGGCGCTCGCCATGGTGGTGGGGCTCACGACCATCCGGCGGCATCGGTTGACGGGAGCGGAGTTGCAGATGGCGCCAGCGGTGGTTCGGGATTAACTGTGGTCTGGGACTAACGATTGAGAGGACACTTCATGAGGAGCAAACTGGCACTGGTTGCATGCGGTTTTCTTGTACTGGCCACAGTGGCCGCAGCACAGGCAAATAAGCCCAAGGAAGAAAAGCGCACCGTCACCGAAGTCTTGGACCACACGGTCAGCAATCTCGAGCAAGAGTTCGTTCCCGCCGTGGAAGCCATGCCGGAAGATAAGTTCGGATTCGCCCCGACCGGCGGCGAGTTCAAAGGCGTGCGCACGTTTGCGGAGCAGGTGAAGCACGTTGCCGCGGTGAATTATCTCCTCGGTGCCGCCATTATGGAAGAAAAGCCGCCCGTGGATATTGGCGGCGAGTCGGGCCCAGCCTCCGCCAAGACGAAGGCTGAAATCCTGAAGTTCCTGAAGGCATCTTTTGAGTATGTCCACAAAGCGATGGGCACAATCAACGAAAAGAATGTTGTAGAAACCGTGAAGAGCCCGTTCGGCGAAGGAGCGGTGTCGCGCCTCGGCCTGGCAACCACGGTGGCGTGGCACGGCTTTGACCACTACGGACAGATGGTGGAATATCTTCGGATGAACGGGATCGTGCCCCCCGCCAGCCGCTAGCGAGGGTTCAGCATTCGGCGGCGCGGCGCGGGTTCCGATGCCTCGACCAGGCTGCCAAGGTGTTCTTCGAAGCTGATTCCGGGGCTCAGAGCGAAGCGTTCCGGGTAGGAATCGAGTGCTCGCAGGAAGCTCTGAATCTCGCTGCGAACTTGTTCGTTAGCAGACGTCGGACTACCTCCAGCCATGCCGTGGCGCAGGTCGGTTTTCATTCCAACACACCCCTGAGTGCCCACTGGGAAATGCCCGCGTTCGCGGCACGCTCTGCCCGTTCGAACACAGCAATCTGAGATTAGTTTCGGGGGGGAATGCCGATGTTAGCTCGAATGTTCGGGTTCGTAAATAGCACGTTCTGGCCAGAGAAAATTTTGTACAGCTTGTTTGATCAGGATTTCTCACCCGACGAAGCCGCGCCGCGCAGTGTAATTGAGGTGGGGATCAGTTCGGCATCGAGTTGGTTCCGCGAGAGATGAGCGGCAACGAATTTGCGGGCTTTCTCTGCCGAAACGCGCGGATCGAGAAAGATCAGCACCGACGGCCCCGCTCCGCTCAAAGCCGCGCCGAGGATGCCCTCTCTCCCTTTAATTTCCTGCAGGATTGGCAGCAGCGGACACAGAGCAGCGCGGTATGGCTGGTGAATGCGGTCTTCGAGTGCCGCCGACAGCAGGTCGTGCCGGCCCTGCATGAAAGCAGCCAGCAAAAGCATGGAATTCTGCACGTTCGTGACCGCGTCGGCGCGTGAATAACTCGCAGGCAGCACGCGGCGCGCTTCTTCGGTGGCGAGGCTCTGCTCCGGGACCGCGAGCAAAAGCGGCCACTCCCTTTTTGGATGAATACAGACGACCTGAGCTTCCGCGACTTCCTCAGTCAACCCAGACATGCGCGCGACCGTGAGGCCGCCCATCCAGCAGGCGGAGGCGTTGTCGGGATGGCGCTCACGCCGTGAAGCTTCGCTGATAATTCGCGCGTCGGTCCAGCCGAGGCGTCCGAACCGTACGGCCAATGCAACGCCGGCCAGGCGCGCTGCTGCGGAAGAACCACAGCCCTTGCCGATGGGGATATCGTTTGCGATGCGCAGCGCCAGAGGCCTGGGCACCCGGCCAGCGCTCTCGAGCACTTCCCGGTAGGTGTTCAGAATGAGGTGGTTTTCGACCTTCCCGCATATTTCGCGATCGCGGCCAGTGGCTTTGATGGAGAACTGTTCAGCAGGCCGGGCGTCTATCTTGATATAGAAGTCCATTGCCAGGGCTGCCGCATCGAAGGCCGGACCGAGATTCGCAGACGTGGCCGGGAGCGCCAGATGGAGAGTGGAGCGTTTCGAGTTCGTGGTCTTCGGTGGCATGTTCGTTGTTTCTTGTAGCGCCGGGACGGCGGTGCTACGAGGTCTTCTCCGCTTGCTCCAACGTGCGGATCACCGCATCCAGCGTTGCGTCCAGAACGATGGGCGGATGGCGCAGCGGATTCAGCGCGGCGCTTGCGCTCTCGTCGCGCGTGCCTTTGAATAATTCGCCGCGATGGAATTCGATAGTGTAATCGGGATCCTTCAGCAGATTTCCCGTCAGCACCAGCACCACGCACTCGTCGCGCTTCACAAAGCCCTGCTGCAATAACTTCTTCAAGCCCGCGAGTGTGACCGCAGACGCCGGTTCGCATCCGATGCCTTCTGCGCCGATCTCCGCCTTGGCTTGTGCGATCTCGACTTCTGTGACCTGCTCACAGGCTCCGCCTGTCGCTTCGAGAACATGGGCCGCTTTCTTCCACGACGCCGGATTGCCGATGCGAATCGCCGTGGCGCGCGTTTCGGGCTGCACGCTGACCAGGCGCTTGCCGTCCGCTTCGCGCAGCGTACGCACCAGAGCGTTCGCGCCTTCGGCCTGAATGACTGATAACTTGGGCAGGCGCGAAATCAACCCCAAGTCCCGCATTTCAAGCAATGCCTTCCCGATCGCGGAACTGTTCCCCAGGTTGCCGCCGGGAACGATGATGTGGTCAGGAGGTTGCCAGTCGAGTTGTTCGAGCAGTTCAATCGCGAGCGTCTTCTGTCCTTCCAGGCGAAACGGGTTGATCGAATTCAGTTGGTAGACGGGCGCGCGCAGCACAAGTTCCTGCAGCAGCCGCAGACATCCGTCGAAGTCGGTGCGCAGTTGGCAGGTCACCGCGCCATAATCGAGAGCCTGTGAAAGTTTGCTCCAGGAGATTTTTCCTTCCGGAACCAGCACCAGGCTGCGCATTTCGCCGCGCGCGGCGTAGGCGGCCATGGATGCCGAGGTATTTCCTGTCGAGGCGCACGCCACCCAGCGAAACCCGGCCAAACGGGCAAAGGTGGCAGCCACCGTCATCCCAGCATCTTTGAAGGACGCAGTCGGATTCATTCCCTGGTGCTTCGCGAACAGTCGCGGCACGCCCGTGATGCGAGCGCACTGCGGAAGCGCGTACAGCGGGGTGTTGCCCTCGCGCAGAGTAATGACCAGCTGCCCGTCTTGGTCCGTAGACTCCAGCGCGGGCAGCAGATCGCGGAAGCGCCACACGCCGCTGAGGTCTACCGCCGACTGCGACAAGCGCCGCTGACGCCAGGTGGCTTTCAGCGTTTCAGCGGAAGGCGCCGCTTCCTTCCACCTGGGATAAACAATTTCGAGCAAATCGCCGCAATGGGAACAGCGAAAGTCATGGCTGGCCTTGTCGCCCAGATCGCCACAGGTAATGCAGCGAAAGCGATAGTCCGTTTGACGCACGCCCGGTGCAGAAGTGGAAGGAGACATGGGCTGGATTTATTTCTTTCCCCGCAGATATTGGTCGGTCTTGTTGATCCAATCGGCGCGCGGGGGAGCAAATACATCGAGGTCTATTGTGTCTGCGAGCGCCTCGGCCTTGTGCGGCATGTTCGACGGGATACAGAGAGTCTCGCCGGCGTTCACCACGATTTCTTTGCCATCAATCCAGAACTTGAGCGCGCCGTCGAGGATGTAGGTCAGTTGCTCATTGTGGTGGCTGTGCTCGGGGACGATGCAGCCTTTCTTCAACAGCACTCGCGCCAGCATAATTTCCTGCCCAACCACGAATTGCCGTTGCAGCAGCGGGTTGAGATCCTCGAGCGGCACCGCGTGCCATGGAATGTATTGCAGGGCGGCCGGACTCGCCGCATGCTTGGTGACGGCGCGTTTCGCCCGCGAGTGAGAGGCCTTGGACTTCGCCCCGCCGCGGCCGGATTTCCTGGCCTTCTTGACTTTCTTCTTCGCCATGATCTCAGTGCACTCGTCCTTCGTAGAGCTTCACCGCTGTGTCGTGAAGGTAAGCATGGGCCAACTCCAGCGCCCGGGCTTCGGTGATTTCGTTTTCCGAGACCATTTCCGCCAGAGCCGCTGCCAGCGCCGTGCGCGAAGACTGCACGCCCAGCCAGTAACTCTCCTCCGCGCCCAACACCTGATTGTAAGGGAAACAGTCGCTGCCGAAAGTGACCTTGTCAGGAAAAGTTTCCAGCCACATCTTCAGCGTGTCTTTAAAAGCTGAGGGATATTGGACCAGCTCGCCAAACGAAGAATCGAGATACACGTTCTTCATCGCGGCCAGCCAGATGGCCTCACGCTCCAGCGGATATCCGCCGTGGATCATCACGAAAGTGGTCGAGGCATAGCGCGGATCGCGGAGCACTGTTTCGAGGTTCATGATGTTGCTCTGCGACAGGTTGAAATAGTCTCCGATGCCGACCGCGGTGTGAATGTGTACCGGAAGGTGCAGGCGCCCGCCTTCCAGCACTAGATATCGAAAAATATAATCCTGAAACGCGCGGTAGTCCTTCTCGCTGGGGACTCCGCCACTGACGTATCGCTGGTAGATGTCCTCGACCTGCGCTCGCGATGGATCGCTGAACGTCGTGGGCCGAAAATAGGCGACTTCAAACTTCATGGCAATACCGCCGCGCTTCGAATTGTCTTCGAGCACGCGAGAGATGAACTTCAGATAGTCGCCAAAGCTCGCCGGGAGTTGGCTCACGCCCTCCTGTTGCATCCAGCGGCGCAACATTTTTTCCTGCAGCGGAATAAAGACACCCTGATCGGGATTGCGCGCGGTCTCACGCTCGTTGTTGAAAGGCCACAGAAACGAGTCGGCGAAGAACACCCAGGGAAAACGCCTGGCATCAAGATAGTCCGGCATCATGGCGCGGTTCGCCACCGAACTCTCGGTGTTGAGCTTGTCGAGTATCGAGTTGAAATAGGCCGGCCCGGCGAGCTGCTTCTTCAGTTCTGCCTTCTTGTCGAGCAGCCATTTCGCGTGCTCCGGAGAGAAATCACTAAAGGGATAGCCAAACAGAGCTTTGGCCGCAGCCACAAGTTCAGGATTGTCATCGCGGGTGCGCACAGGCTCGCTGGCATTGGGCGGAGCAGCCATCGCGTCAATGTCGGGATCGTCCGCGTATCCGGGATGCGCGTGGTGATCGAAGGCCGGGATCTTTTCGATTTGCGGCAGCAGGCGCTGGTAGATCTGCTGCACGTCGGGTCCGGGAAACGGACGCGCCTGAGCTGCTACGCACACCGGGACGCTGGCGCCCGCAAGCAG
Source organism: uncultured Acidobacteriaceae bacterium (assembly GCA_963819145.1). Lineage (GTDB taxonomy): Bacteria > Acidobacteriota > Terriglobia > Terriglobales > Acidobacteriaceae > Sulfotelmatobacter. Next base: position 317,360 of record CAWFVB010000035.1, on the reverse strand, counting down.
AATCATTCCTCGAACGACGATCCTCATAAACGATTCCCTGCTCACAATCCTTTGTACATTCCGCCATCCACCAGCACAGTTTGCCCGGTGACATAAGACGCTCGCTCCGATGCCAGCCACACGATCGTATCGGCCACCTCGCGGGGCTCGCCAAGACGCTTCAGCGGAGCCTCGGCCGCCCAGGCATCGAACAATTCCTGCTGCGTTTTGCCTGACCCGGCAGACCGTGCCCTGGCCAATTCCTTCAGCCGGTCGGTTGCCGTGAAGCCCGGTCCGACATTGTTCACCAGGATTCCATCTTTGCCAAATTCGTTCGCCAGGCTCTTCACCAGCCCTACGACCGCCGCGCGGACCGCGTTCGAAAGCACAAGATCCGTTACCGGCTGCTTGGTGGTGATCGAAGTAATGGTGACAATGCGGCCCCAGCGTTTCCGCTGCATGTGCGGGATGACTTCGCGGGCGAAATAGACGGTGCTCAAAAAGTTGGCATCCAGAGCGCGTTGCCAGTCTTCCAGGCTGGAAGCCAGAAATCCCTTGGCGGGCGGACCTCCGGCGTTCGTGACACAAATGTCCACGCTGCCGAATTTGGCGGCCACCGCCGCGACGAAATGGCTGACGGCGCTGGCATCCGTCACGTCGAACGCCTCGGCAAAGACCTCCGCGTTGTGTTGTCTTCTGATTTTCTCCCCAGCAGCTTGGAGCGTGTGCTCGGTGCGGGCGCACATAGCGACGCGGCAGCCTTCGGCGGCGAACGCCTGGGCCGTAGCCAGGCCGATTCCCTGGCTGGAGGCGGCAACCACTGCAACCCGGTTTTTCAATCCCAAATCCATCTGCCTGAGGTGAACGGGCATTATAAATGGTGCGCGGCGTGCGTTTTGCTTGCCGCAATCGAATCGCCGCAAGTACTCTGGAGTACGTGAGGTAGCCATGAAACGGCACACCCGTCGTCCTGAAACCGCCGCCGTACACGGTGGGGCCGACCTTGAGAAGAAAAATGGCCCGGTTGCTACGCCCATCTATCAGACTTCCACCTTCGAAGTCACCGACAACGACGAGCAGGAGCGCGTAACCACCACCGACCGCTACTACACGCGCTGGGGCAATCCCACCAACACCGTGGCCGAGCAAGCCGTGGCCGAACTGGAGGGTGTCGAGGCTGCGCGCACCTTCGCTTCCGGCATGGGAGCGATCACCACCACGATCCTCGCTCTGCTTAAAGCGGGCGATCACATCGTCGCGCAGCGCGACGTGTATGGTGGCGTGACGAAATTCTTCACCCAGTGGCTGCCGAAGCTGGGCATCGAGACGACGCTCGTGGATACCCACGACTACCAACAGCATGCGCGCGCGATCCGTCCCAATACCCGCATGCTCTATCTGGAGTCGCCCACCAATCCCACGCTGCACGTCGTCGATCTGAAAAAGGCCGCCGCGCTCGCCCGGCAGCACAAGCTGATCAGCATGATTGACAGCACGTTCGCCACGCCCATCAACCAGCGCCCGGCGGAGTATGGCATTGATCTGGTGATGCATTCGGGCACGAAATATTTAAGCGGACACGCCGACCTGACGTGCGGAGTTGTAGCTGGACGCACCGATCTTATGCAAGAGATCGACGACACCCGCAAGACGCTGGGAAACATTATGGACCCGCATGCCGCGTGGATGCTGATCCGCGGGCTCAAGACGCTGGCCGTGCGCGTGGCCCGGCAGAACGAGAATGCGCTGCGCGTGGCGGAATTCCTGGGGCAACATGGAAAAGTCCGGCGCGTGCACTATCCGTTTCTAAAGAGCCATCCGCAATATGCCATTGCCCGCGAGCAGATGGGCGGCGGCAGCGGTATGGTCACGTTTGAAGTGGAAGGCACAGGCGAAGACGCGCGCCGCGTGAGCGAAGCCATGCGCCTGTTTACGCTTGCGACCAGCCTCGGCGGCGTAGAGTCCCTCGTGTCAATCCCAGTCCTCACGTCGCACGCCATGATCTCCGCCGCACAGCGCGCCGAGATGGGCGTCACCGAGCAGATGGTGCGGCTCTCGGTAGGGATCGAGAATGCAGACGACCTGATCGCCGACCTGGAACACGCCCTCAAGGCAGTGGGAGCGCGGGTGACGGTGGGGAGCAGCATCTAGCTGCTAGCTTTGAGCCCGCGCTTTCAGTTCGTGCTCTCGCCTTGCCGTCGCGCTCTGCGCTGAGGGGACGGCCGAGGCGGCCGTCGCCACACGAGCGTCGCAAAAATAATCCCGGCCCCTTGCGAGGCCGGATTTCGTTTTCTAATCTGCGAACTTCAGAAGGTAAACCGCGCGCCAAACTGGAACTGGCGCGGAGAGTTCAGAGTCTTCGTGATGTTTCCGAACTTCCCGCCCTGGGCTAGCACACCAACAACGCTAGGCACGCTCGGATATCCGTACTGCGCCGTGTTGCTCATGTTGTAGCCAGAGATATCGAACCGCAGCGCCCTCGTTTCGCCCAGCTTGAACGTTTTGTAGATGGAGAGGTCCAAATCGCGGGCTCCGCGGGTGCGAACGTGATCCAGATAGTCCGGGGCAGTTCCCGGAACGAAGGGATTCGGATTCACCGCACCGCCCGGCTGGGCAAAGCAATCGCTGGTGAACCATTGGTCCACGGTATGAGGAGCGCCCGCTGCCGGGTTGCAGGTGATGTCGGACCGCTGGTTGAAATAGCCAGGTGTCGTTCCCGAGCCCGGGGAGTTGATGGGAACGCCCGTGCTGAGATAGATGATCGCATTGACGGTCCAGCCGCCGGCAATGGCGTTGGCCACTCCATTCAGGTTCACGGCCTGGCCCTTGCCGATCGGCAGGTCATAGGAAACCTGCCCCGTGAACTGATACTTCACGTCCTGAGGGGCGATCGAGTGGTCATACCGCAGATTTCTCCAGTCCTGCGCTGAGCCATTGTGGCTGCCTACGAAGCCCAAGGGAGGGTTGCTGTCGTCGGTCATCAGCTTTCCCCACGTAAAAGTAGCCAGCGTAGTGAAGTGGCCGGTCAGCCGCTTTTGCACCTTGGTTTGCAGAGAGCTGTACTCGGAGTCGCCTCCACCGATAGCCACTCGATGTTGACGCCGTTGCCGTAGTTGCCGTTGCCGAATTGCGGGTACTTCTGGAGCGTTGCCCACAGGGGAACTCCCGGCAGCCCGGTATTGGCGGGATCGAGGTTGGGATTCAGGCTCACCGGTCCGGCGTAGGGCGCCGTCGAGCAGGCTGGGTCATTCGTGATACAGAGCGCAGCCCCGTATTGACCGATCGTGCCCAAGTCGAGTTGGTTCAGATCGACCCCACCAAGAGGACAGGAAAAGTCCGCGGCTGCCCACATAGGCGGCACTTACGATCACCTGATGCGGCAGCTCATACTCGACGCCGAAATTGTAGTTGTAGGTGGTGGGGGTGCGCTGCGACCGGAGCACGGTGATTAAGTCGATCCCAAGATTATTGGCCAGACCCGCGGAGCGGTGCGTGAAGACAGGGATGACTCCTCCCGGGCCACCAACCGGATCAGGAAACGGGTTGCTCAGAGAATAGGCAACCGTGAAAGTTGTCCAGTGGACTGCCGCGCATTCACCCCGCAGGAGGTTCCGTTGAAAACCGTATTTTGATCTGCCCCGTTGATAGCAGGTTGCGTCCCATGGGGACTGCGAAGAGAATCCATCGGTGTTCTGGCCGGCGCTGGCGACGTTGTGAGTGCTGGGCCCGTAGTAGAAGCCTGCGCCGCCGCGCACCACGAAGTGCTGCACTGGCTGCCAGGCAAAAGCCAGACGAGGCCCAAAGTCGTGCATATTGGTCTTAAACGGAGACCGATTGCTGCCGTTGACGTAGATTTCCGCGCCAGTGTAGGAAACGCCGCTCACGGTATTGGTGGCGTTGGGATCGAAGTATTCCTGGCGGTTAAAACGCTCGTTGCGCCCGCCGAAAATGTCCCAACGCAGGCCGGCGGTGATGGTCAGAGTCTTGGAGGCATGGTACGTATCCTCGACGAACGTCGCATAGTAGGGATTGGACTCGGCCGCGAAGACGTCTTTGGTGAAATTGGGGTAATCGTTCTGCTTCGTTGCCCGGAGCCTCGCCCATGCCGATGAGCAGCGAGGCGAAATCGCTGCCGCCGGTAACGCTGGCGACGGACTGATCGGTGGCGCTGACATCAAAGGCATACGCGCCCGCCGGCGCCGGCGGCTGGCCGACGTTGAGGTAGCGCTTCATCCACTCGAAGCCGAATGAGATTTCGTGCTTGCCCTTAACCTTGGTGATGGCGGCGTTGACGTCGCTGTTCATGCTGGCATAGACAAAGTTGTTGTAGTCGGCGGTGCCGCCCACCCCTCCGCCTAACGTCGTCAAAATTCATGAAGGGAAGCTGTTTGAAGACCACCTGCGCGGCCAGCGAGGAGGGAAAGCCCTGCGTCGTAATGTCGGTGCTCAGGTACGATGGCGGCCCGCCCTGCTTCTCGTAATGGCGGGTAAACGAATAGCGCAAGTTCAGCACGGTGGAGGAATTGAGGGTCACGTCGTCGGCAACGAGGACGTTGCGCCCGTTGGTCGTGTTCAGGGCATAGTCGGGGTCCCACCCGGGGCTGGGAAAACATTCGCCGTGGAGAAGACCAATTTGTCATAGGAAAACCGGGTGAAGATGCGCTGCTTATCGCTCGCATTCCAATCCACGCGGACGTCGAATCGGTTCGCCGTGAACGGGTCCAGGCCCGGCAATTGGAAATTCGGACCATATTCGGGCTGTCCGTGGTCGCCGCATCGCAGGTTGTCGGGTCGGGGAAGTTGCACTTCGGCATGTTCTGCAGATACAGCAAGCCGATGGGATTCGGGTTCGTGATTTTGTTTCCGGGAAACGGCTTGGCGCAGTGCCGCCAGATTGTCCGGCAGCGTCGGATCGTAAATCGTGAAGCCCATGTGCGAAAAGTCTCCCGTCCTTTCCGCGCTGGTCGGAACCTGGTATGTGCGGTTGCCCTCGAACTGCTGCTGCGTGGTGTGCTCGTAATCCGCGAAGAAGAAGAGCTTGTCCTTCTTGATGGGTCCACCGATGGCGCCGCCCTCCTGGTAACGGTGGAAGTCAGGCGGCGTGTTCTTTGGCCTCCGAGCGATTTGATCCTGCTTGGTGAAGTATTCGTTGGCGGACAGGGCGTTGGGCCGGAATACTCCGAAAACATCGCCGTGAAACTTGTTGGTGCCGGACTTGCTGACCAGGCTGATGACGCCCGCGGCGCCGCTCTGGTAAGAGGCCGGCGTATTCTGGGTCTCGACGCGAACCTCCTCGATGCCGTCCTCGGGAATGTTCATCGCCGGGATGATGGCGGCGGAGTTGTTTTCCGCAATTCCGAGCGGGCGCCGTCGAGCATGTAGTAGACCGATCCGACGAGCGAGCCGTTGATGGTGTCGGCGGAGACATCGACTCCCGGACGCCCCACGGAGATGTTCTGCACCGACTGCATCGAATCGCTCGAGTTGGGCGAACCGTTGACCGGAATCACGCCCGCACTCAACTGGATGAGATCGTAGACGTTGCGGTACAGCAGCGGGACGCGGTCGATGTGCTCGGCCGGGATCAGCGAGCCGACGGTGGAGTTGCTGGGTTCGACCAGTTGGCGCCTTCGGTGACGGTGACCGTCTCGGTAGCGGCGCCGACGCGCAGACGTGATATTGACCTCGGTGACCTGATCGACGTCGACCGTGACCTTCTCTTGGGCGACGCTGGCAAACCCCTGCTGGCTGGCCTTGACCTGATAGACGCCGGGATTGAGGGAGATGAAGGTGTACAGTCCCGCGGAGCTGGTGACGGTGTGCTGGGTCACTCCGGTGGCTTTGTTCAGCAGCTCAACCTGCGCTCCGGGAATGACAGCTCCGTCCGGATCGGTGACCAGTGCCGCTGATGCTGCCTCGGCCGGCCTGGGCAAGCGCGATCGAATTGCGGCGAACAGAATCACGAAACAGAGCACAGAAGACAACGTGCGCTGCACTGATCCCGCAACCAATACCCGTGAATTCATGGGCCATCTCTCCTCAGCAGTACAGCGTATCCCGTGCACGGATCTTTAAGACCCAGGACGGGTTATTAAAACGTATGAATAGTGCTTTTATGGGGCATCCTCTGTCAAGAAAAAAACCGCGCAGGCGACCCTGCCTGATCAGCGTTTAGATAACCGAGCGAGGGAAAAACAACGCTCTTCCCCAGCTACGCCAGGTTGCGCGTAGACTCGCGCACCACCAACTCGGGGGCGACTTTGCGATGCGTGGCCGCGATCTCGCGTTTTTCCAGCACCGCGTTGATGCCTTCGACGACAATGCCTACGGCCGACGCGCCCATCGCTTCCATGGGCTGGCGCACGGTTGTGAGCGAGGGAGTATAAAGCGCCGAGGTGGCCACGTCGTCGAAACCGATCACCGAGCATTGTTCGGGCACGCGCACGCCCGCCTGGGCCAGGGCACGGATCGCGCCAAACGCGCTCATGTCGTCAAACGCCAGCAGCGCCGTGAACGGACGCTTTTGCTTGATGAGTTCCTCGGTCAGCTTTTGTCCAGCCTCGAAGCTCGACATCGGATCGCGCGATTCCGGCAAGTCCACGATCAGTCGTGCATCGAGTTCGAGCCCGCACGTCCTGGCGCAGTTGCGAATGCCGCGCCAGCGCGGCGAACTGTCCGTCAGCGCCTTGGGCCCGCGAATGAATGCGATCTTGCGATGTCCGAGAGAATGCAGATGCTCCAGAGCGAGATATGCCGCCGACTTCGTTGTCGACGATCACCGAACTCATCGAGTCCGTCTCCAGTTCGCAGCCGATCATCGCGGTCGGAATGCTGCTCTTTTCCAGATCGCCCAGCAGGTTGATGTCGAGAAACAGCCAGTTGGCCAGCACGATTAGCCCTTCGATGCGGCGGTCGAGCAGCATTTCCAGATAGCGCTCGAAACGGCTGCGCTCGTTGTGGACGTCGGTCAGGATGGGAAGGTACGACGACTGGTACAGCGTGTTCTCGATGCCGCGCAGCACCAGCGTGCAATACGGGTCGGTCATGTCGAACACCATGACGCCCACCGTGTGACTGCGTTTACTGCGCAGGGAGCGCGCGAACTGGTTGGGCCGGTAGCCCAGCTTCTGCGCGGCGCTTCTCGATTTTCTTCTTGGTGGCAGGGGGAATGTAGCGGGCCAGCGGCGCGTTGTTCAGAACGATCGATACCGTGGTGGAGGAGAATCCGCTTTCCTTCGCCACATCACGAATGGTGACCATCGCAGCCCTTGCGCCGGAACAGAAAATCCTCTGCGTTCCGAAAAATGCCCAAGCTTTCTTCCGCGTTCGCCGCGCCGCTTGAATCTGGAGCGACACTCGCGGACACTACAGCAGAGAGTACAACCACTGTCAAGCGCGCGAATCACATCGGAATGTTTTGCTTTCGTGTCCCTGGCGAGCGTAAACCATCCAATCAGACACTGTGCCCTCGCGCCAGCGAATGCAGGACGGGGAGTGGTACACTTGCGGTCTCAGACACTCTCCTCGCGAACACGACCATCTATTTGCCGCTCCGGCAGGAGGTACAAATCATGAAACGCATCCTGAAAATTCTGGCCATCATCCTCGGCGTGCTGATCGTCCTCGTCATCGCGCTTCCATTCTTTATCGACGCCAACACCTTCCGCCCGAAACTGGAATCGGAACTCACCGAGGCGCTGGGCCGGCAGGTGAAAGTCGGGAATCTTTCTCTCTCGTTGCTTTCGGGCGGCGTTTCCGCCGACAATATCTCCATCGCCGACGATCCCGCCTTCAGCAAGTCTCCCTTCGTGCAGGCCAAGTCGCTGAAGGTCGGCGTGGAAATGATCCCTCTGATTTTCTCCAAGACTCTCAACGTCACCGACCTGACGCTCGAACCAGCCCGAAATTGACCTGGTGAAATCGGAGAACGGAGAGAAGTGGAACTTCTCCAGCCTCGGCGGCAAGAATCCGACCGCGTCGAAGCCTGCCGCACCGTCGCTCCGTCGAGCGGCAATCCGAATCTGTCAGTGGCCAAGTTGAACGTCAACAACGGGCGCCTCACTGTCTCGCAAGCGGGTCCGAACGCAAGCCCCATGTTTACGACAAAGTAGATATTCAAGTTACAAACTTCTCTTTCACTTCCTCTTTCCCTTTCCAGATGTCGGCGCAGTTGCCGGCGGGCGGAACTTTGAATCTCGACGGCAAAGCCGGACCAATCGATGCCAGCAATGCCGCCGAGACTCCGCTTGAAGCCAAAGTGGATATCGAAAAGATGAATCTGGCGGAGTCCGGGTTCATTGATCCTGCGTCCGGCATCTCCGCCATTGCCGATTTCGACGGAACCGTCACCTCCGACGGCCACGAAGCCAAAACCACCGGCACGCTGAATGCCGCGAATTTACAGGTAGTTCAGAAGGGATCGCCTGCCGGAAGACCGGTTGAAGTCACCTACACCGTGGTGCTACGACCTGGCCAGAGAAACGGGCACCATCACGCAGGGCGATATCGCCATGGGTAAGGCGGTCGCGCATCTGAGCGGCACCTATGATGCTCACGGCAACGTCACTGTCAGTCAACTTGAAATTGAACGGCCGGGCATGCCGGTGGACGACCTGGAAGCCATGCTCCCCGCTCTGGGCGTTGTATTACCTCCGAAGGCAACACTCAAGGGCGGTACGCTGAACACCAATCTCGATATTGTGGGCCCGGTTGATAAACTCGTTACTGCCGGCACGATCAAGTTGGAGAATTCCTCGCTGGCCAACTTCGATCTCGGATCGAAACTCTCGGCCATTTCTGCCCTGTGGGCAAGAAGACGGGGAACGATACGACCATTCAGAATTTCAGTTCCGACGTTCGCGTCGCTCCTGAGGGAACGCAAGCCAACAACATCAATTTGAATGTTCCTTCCATCGGAGTCGCTCACCGGAGCGGGCACAGTCAGTCCCGTCCAACCAGCTCGCCTTCAAAATGAATGCCGCTGTCGGTGGGATGGGATCCCATTCTCCGTCGCGGGAACGACCTCCGACCCGAAGTTCGTTCCCGACGTGAACGGAATTGCCACCGGCCTTCTGAAAAACGCTATCGAGTGGCAAGGCGTGATCAGCAACAATCCCGCTCAGCGGGCTTGTCGGGGATGCTCAAGAAGAAGCCGAAGTAAAATCCACCAGACTTGTTTTCATCAGCCACGTCCCTGAGGGCGTGGCTTTCTTCTGCGAGAAACGGTTTACTATAGAGAATATCTATTTTATTATTGTGAAATCATGGCAGGCGTCACAGAAGCCATTTCCGAGGGCCTGGGCCGCTACTCCATTGGCGAGAAACTACGCACCCTGCGCCTGCGCAAGAGCATGGGACTGGTCGAACTGGGTAAGCATACCGGCCTGTCGGCGGCCCTGCTATCGAAACTGGAGAGGGGAAAGTTGTTTCCCACTCTGCCCACACTCTTGCGCATCGCCATGGTCTTCGGCGTCGGGCTGGATTACTTTTTCACCGACGAACGCAAGCGCCGGGTCGTCGGCAGTGGTTCGCCGGGCCGAGCGCGTGCGTTTTCCCGAGCGGCCCGGCCTCGCAGGATGTTCAGTACTACTTCGAGTGCCTGGATTACCGCGCCACCGAGCGCAAACTCAGCGCGTTTCTTGCCGACTTTCAAGAGGTGGCCCTCGAGAAGATCAAGCCTCACCAGCACGCCGGAGTTGAGTTTCTCTATGTATTGAAGGGCTCGCTGACCCTCAAGATTGGCTCCGAGGAATTCATTTTGGAGGCCGAAGACGCCGTCTATTTCGATTCCGCCGTCCTGCACAGCTACCGCCGGCGCGGCTCCAAGCCGTGTACCGGGGTGATTGTCACGGTCCCGTAAGCCCGCGCTGCAGGGAGGTTTGACGGCCCCGGTTTTTCACCACTCCGCAACCCTCCAAGCTGCCTCCGTTCCCGCCAAAACCCGCGCTGGTGGTACCTGAATTGCTCTCTTTCCCTTGTTGATACGGGATATTGGCCATTCCATACTCGCAGCCAAAGTTGCAAAGCTTTGCAACCTTGCCGGCTCGGAGCCAGAATCAAATCACTCTGGGCCGGGGTTCGGCTCCAAGGCGAGTCGATTCAAAGCAGAATGGGTTTCAGAGTTTCATCCCAGGAGGATCGTCGTGTCTAAACCGTCAGCCCCAAAAACAATAGTTGCCCGCAGGATCGGGATCGCGATCGTCGCGGTGGCCGCGTTCGCAGTGGTTGTTGTCGGCGCGCCCGCCTCGCGCGGCCGTCGCGCGAACTTCACGCAGAAGCCGATTCAAGCCGCTTCCGTGCCTGCAGCCGCTCACACAATGGAGTCGCGCGGCCGGGTTCGCGCCACTCTGAACGCACTTCCTCTCGGCTTCGAAGCCAACCAGGGCCAGTCCGATCCCCAGGTGAAGTACCTGGCACGGGGCGATGGGTACACGCTGTTCCTTACGCAGAACGACGCAGTCTTCGCCGTGGATTCTTTCTCTCCGGCTGACGGCGCCGCCTCGTCCAGCCGCGCAAGCTCGATGCACGCTCACGCTCCGGCCCACGGCCAGGAAAAATCGGCCGCGATCCACATGCATTTCCTGGGAGCAAAATCCCGCCCAGAACTCGCTGCTGGTACTCCGCTGCCGGGCATCATCAACTATTACCTGGGCAACGATCCGGAGAAGTGGCAACAGGGGGTCAAGCAGTATTCGGCAGTCACCTACCGGGAAGTTTATCCCGGTGTGAACTTGACGTTCCACGGCAAGCAGCGGCAAGTCGAATTTGACTTCATCGTGTCGCCCGGCGCCAGTTCCGCTCCGGTCAGGGTTGGCTTCAGCGGCGCGCGCAAAATCGCGACCGATGCCTCGGGCAATCTCGTGCTCTCCTCCACTGCCGGCGACGTGCTGCTGCACAAGCCCGTGGCCTACCAGGATAAAAACGGCCAGCGCCAGCTGGTGGACGTTGGATTCCAGCCGGAGGGCAACAATGAAGTCGCCTTCGCGCTGGGAGCTTACGATCACAGCCGCGAACTGGTGATCGATCCAACGCTCACCTACGCGACGTACCTGGGCGGCAACAGCGAAGACGAAGTTTTCGGAATCGCCGTCGACGGCTCCAACAACGTCTACGTCACCGGCGAGAGCAAATCCAAGGTGAACTTCCCGCCCCCATTCACCGGCACTCCAACCGGCTTTGGATTCTACGTATTAGTAGCCAAGCTGGACTCGCAGGGTGCGCTCAAATATCTGACCTTTGCCGGCGGCGCCAAAGTCTCGGGAAGCACCAACAATGACAGCGGCTTGGCCATCGCCACCGATTCTGCCGGAGAAGCCTATGTCACCGGGCACACAGAGTCCACCAATTTTCCGACAACTCCCACCGGGCCTCAACCCACATCGGGCGGCGGCGGCAACTGCACCAATTCGAAAAGAAATGCACAGCCCTGCAGCGACGCGTTCGCCCTCAAGCTGAATTCGAGCGGAGCGCTCGCCTGGTCCACCTACATCGGCGGCACCAATGACGATGACGGTTTCGCCATCGCTCTCGATGGCGCCGGGAACGTCTGGGTCGCCGGCGACACCTTCTCCAGCAGCTTCTATCCCAACACCGTTGCCAACAATGTGCTTTATACCAACTTCAACCACGGTGGCACGCTAACGCCGCCGCCCAATGATGGCTTCGTAGTTGAGATCGCGTCTGCGGGAACCGCGCCCTTCCTGTTCTCCACCTATTTGGGCGGCACCCAGGACGATCAGATCAACGGTATCGCGATAGACAAATCCAACAACGTGTATGTGGCTGGCGAAACGAACTCTTCCGATTTCCCGTCTTCGGCCGGATCGTATCAGTCCACCTGCGGCTCCGACACCAAATGCAACGCGACCGGCACCGGAGCCATCTACACTGACGCGTTTGTTACGAAAATCAACGCCGGCGGCACGAGTGTGGATTATTCCACCTATGTCGGCGGCAGCTCGGACGACTACGCCTTCGCTATCGCGGTAGACAGCGCGGGCGATGCTTACATTACCGGCGAGACCACCAACGACGATACGACAACCTCCCCGGCCGTCGCCTATCCAACCACCTCCGGCGCATTCAGCACCACTTATAATTCCGCGGCCACCTCGAATGCCTTCGTCACCGAATTGAACCCGACCGGCTCGAGTTTGGTTTATTCGACTTTCCTCGGCGGCAGTACGCAGGATTTCGGCGGCGGCATCGCAGTAGACAAGTTCAACAATGCCTACGTCACCGGACCCACCTTGTCCACCGACTTCCCGATTACTGCCAATGCGTTTCAAACCAAACTCAATACTACCGGCCAAAGCGGCCACTCCGATGCCTTCGTAACTCAGGTTTACGCGGGCGGCGAGTTCCTCGGATACTCGAGTTTCCTCGGCGCCTCAGGGGACGAAGATGCTGCCCAATCGGGGGCGGTTGGCGTCATTGCTTTGGATTCGTCCGACAACGTCTGGGTGGGCGGATCCACCAATTCAGCCCACTTCCCGACAACAGCAGGCGCTGCGAAGCCCGCCTTTGCCGGCGATCCGTATGATGGATTCGTGGCCGAAGTCTCTTCCAACGTCACGCCAGACTTCGCCGTCGCGGCCACCGTGTTGAGTCCTTCTTCGGTCACTCAGGGCGGCTCCTCAACGTCTTCGGTCACCGTCGCTGCTTTCAACGGCTATACCGGCACCGTCGACCTGACTTGCAAAGTGACGGGCCTCGGCTCTCCTCTGCCTACGTGCTCCTTGTCACCGGCCTCGGGCAATTCTTCGACTTTGACGGTGAAGACCACGGGAGCGGCTGCGGCCGTTTCGCGCACGTCAAACATTCTCTACGCGTCGCTCTTACTGCCGGTAGTTGGACTGTCGCTGGTGGGAATGCGCTTCAACACCGCGGATTCTCGCCGGCGTAAACTGCTCGGCTTCCTGCTTCTCGGCGTGGTTGTGGGCCTGCTGTTCTTCCTGCCCGCTTGCAGTAGCAGCAGCACCACCACCGGTGGCGGAGGCGGTTGCTCGGGCTGCACCCCGTTCGGCAGTTACACCGTGGTTGTCACTGGAACCGATCACGCCAACTCAAGCCTGACCCACGACGCGAGCCCGCCCCTCGGCCTCGTCGTCAACTAACGCTCCCGCTATACCCGTACGGCCGTCTTCCTCGCAGCGCATCGCAGAGAAGGCGGCCGTAATCCGTTGCGCTCAGCCCACCGGCCCTCTCACGTCCAACGCGGCGGGGATGGTACTATTTAAGATTCCGCGGGAGTGATTCCTGGGAGCTGCGCTGCACCTGAGCCGGCATCGTCCTGCGGTAGAATTGCCGGCTCGTCAGCGGCGGAGCCGGGCAGCCTTTACGTTGCCCCATGAATCGAAGTTACCTGGACGAAGTGAGTTGAACCAAAACCTGCTCATGCTGAAATCTGATTCTTCGCGATCCAAGGGAAACACCCGCACCGCACCCGCCCGCCTCCCGCTCTTGTGGATGCTGGCTGCGTTCCTGGCCTTCCTGCCCTCGGCCTTCGGCCAGGACTTCACTCTGTCGGCGCCGCCGTTCTACCCCGACGCGGTCGATCCGGGCGGCACATCGTTCTCCAACATCTCCATTGGTACCACCGGCAATTTCAGCGGCACCGTCGCTCTCACCTGTCAGGTATCCCCGCCAAGCGACGCGGCAACCGGCCTGGTTGCTCCCACTTGCACGGTGAGTCCGGCTACCGTCACTCCCGCCGCGGGCGCCACCGCCACCATCACCACCAACGCCACCAGTACGCAGGCTGCGGCGACCCCGGGCCTCTACACCATGACCATCACCGGCACTGGGCCCTCGACCACGCACACGTCGCCGCAGTTGAGCCTGACCGTGCTGGCAGTCACGCCCCAGTTTACGATTACCGTCGCGACTGTCGTCGCGCCTAGCAGTGTGCCCGCCGGCAGCACAGGCACCGGGGTGATTAACGTGAATCCCCTCGCCGGCTACGTCGGAGACGTGACCCTTTCCTGCAGCACGATCACACCTCTGGTCACGATTCCTCCGACTTGCGCGTTCACCAACGCGTCCAACACGCCGACCCTCCACGTCGGCCCCGGTAGCGCGAGTTCCACTCTCTCGATTCTTACCCAAGGCCCCACAGTCCCAATCACAGCGGCCGCCCACGCCAGAAGTTTCTACGCGCTTTGGCTGCCTCTGCCCATGCTGGCACTGGTGGGCCTGGGAGCGGCCTCCAGCAGAAAGGGAGTGCGGAAAGTCTGGGGACTGCTCGCTCTTTTTGTCGTGGCCGGCTCGCTTCTTCTGCTCCCCGCCTGTGCCAACAACGCCAACACAACCAGGGGGACGAACCCGAACGGCGCGACGCCCAACAATACCTACACCTTCACGGTGACCGGCATCGACGCTCAAGGAAATACGGCGAGCAACACCAGTGGCGCCGCGACTCCCAGCGTCACCTTGACGGTAACCACCGCAACGAAACCGTGATTCATGCGCCGCGACCGGCATCGCGATTCAGGCAGTCCGACCCTGATCCCGGTGCTGGTATTGATTCTGGTACTCCTGCCGCGATCAGGCAGCGTGGCGCTGGGCTCCGTCCCCAACGTTTTTCCGAATAACGACAAGACCCGGATTCCCGCCGTCCGTTGGGACGAGCAGACTCCCGGCTGCACTTTTTCCCGTGGCGATGATGGCAAATTCCGCTACGGGCTGTGGTCGGGCGACGTCGGCGTCACCCTCGTCGTCGATGCCCAGGAACTGGAAAAAGTTCACCGCCGGCACGAACCCTTCTTCAGCGTGCTGCTCAACGTTCGTTACCGCGGCCAGGGAGCCCTCGATCTCGACACCGAAAACATCTCGCTCGAGTTCGTAAACCACTTTCAAGTAGTACAGACTTCGCTCGATCCCGACGACTTCTCTGAAAAAGTGCAGAACGACGCCGACGCGTTCGATCACCAGACGGCGCGCGAGATCGAGAAACATCCGGAGAAAAAAGAAGAGAAAGAAGCTTACGTGCGAGCCTTCCAGAAAGATTCGGCCGAACTGCTGGAGTTTGTCAGCAAGAACAGCCTGCGCCCGGCGCGCCTCGATCCGGGCAATCCCGAGGCCAGTGGCTGGGTGCTGTTCAGCACGAATAGCAAATGGATTGGCGGATGGAAAAAGCAGGAAGAACTCATCCTGCGCGTGCCTCTCGATGGAAAGATGTTTGAATTCCCCTTCACCCTGCCGCCCAGGCCCGGAGAAGTTATGCTGCGCAGAAGGCAGTGAAGAACCGGCGTCGGACCTCGGACCTCGGACCTCAGACTTCGGACCTCGGACTTCAGACCTCGGACGTACGTACTCCGGCCCGGTTTGACTTAAGGGCTGAGGGCTGAGGGCTGAGGTCCGAGGGCTCAAGTCCGACGCCTCTCGTCCGCCCTACGACGCCGTTTTTCGCGTTTGGCGTTCGATCTCAGCCACGTACCGCATGAGCAGATCGCGCAGCGAAACCAGCCCTTTGACTTCTTTGCCGTCCACGATGGGCAGATGGCGGAACCCGAACTCCCGCATGATGAACAGGCATTCCTCGATGCTCTCGTCGGCGGGCACGGAGCGCGGGTTCGCCGTCATTACTTCCGACACTGCGGTGGTCCCGGGCGTGCGCCCCACCGCCACCACGCGGTTCATGATGTCGCGCTCCGACAGGATGCCCACCAGATCTCCATTGCGCAGCACCGGCACTGCTCCGATATTGTGTTCCATCATGAAGCGTGCGGCTTCCAGCACCGTGCGCGTGGCTTCCACGGAATAAACTTTGCGATCATTTACGAGTTCGCGGAGAGTCATGGGTTACTCCTTCGGCGGACTGAAACCAGAATGGATTGGGCCAGCTCCCACGGCCAGCCTTTTTGTGGTGGGCAATACTCTAACACAGGCGCAGGTCGCGCATCCCGCCCAAATGATAGGTTTTTAGTACACGTCCCCGCCCTGTCAAACAGGCCGCGGGACAAGGCTTCCAGCGGGAAAAAACTTAGTGAAAAGTGAACTGATGCTCTTCCTCTTCGACCGCCGGCTCGCCCCTGACGGGCTCCGCGACCGGCGCCTCCGCGGCTCCAACTTCTGAAAGGCTGACCGGAGTGAGGGTCGTTTCGCGCTCAACGCTCGCCGGGCGTTTCAGCTTGGAATACTGCAGCAGGGGCAGGAAGGGCAGCATCATCAGGAAGACCACGCCCATGACCCAAAACGCTTCCACGAACGCCAGCATAGCGGCGTGTTGCTGCACCATGCCATAGATCGCGCCCAGGGCTTTGCGCGCAGCCGCCACGCTGTCGGCGCCGTGCAGGTAGAAATTCGCTCGCAAGCCCTGCAGCAGTTTCATGGTCTCCGCGTCACCGGCTCGAACGTTGGCCACCAGATGGTCCTGATGCACCTGGGCGCGCCGGGCCAGGAACGTCGTCATGATGGCGATCCCGACGCTGCCGCCGATGTTACGCATCAGGTTGAAGATGCTGGTCGCGTTTCCCATCTTCTCCGGCGAAATCCGCGACATGGCCAGCGACATCAGGGGAATAAACAGAAAGCTCAGCGCAACTCCCTGCAGTACTTGCGCCCAGAAGATGTCCCAGAACCCCGCGTGCAGATTCAGTCCCGAAAGCTGGAACATGGTAATCGACCCCAGGCCGATGCCCACGACGAGCAGACGGCGCGGATCGGTTTTCGTGGTCAAATGGCCCGCCAGAGGCGTGAACAGCAACGCGCCAATTCCTCGCGGAGACAGCGCCAGCCCCGAGTTGTACGCGGGATATCCCATGAGTGTCTGCAAGTAGAGCGGCAGCAGAACCAGACTCGCGTATAGAACAAAGCCAAGCAGGCTGATGAGAAACACGCCGGCGCTGAACGAACGGTTCTTGAGCGCGCGCAGGTCCACCACAGGATGGTCGGTCATCAGTTCGCGAATGACCAGGGCAACCAGGCAAATCACGCACAAAGCGGCAAAAGTCCGAATGTACTGCGAGGAGAACCAATCCTTGCGCTGGCCGGTATCGAGCAGCACTTGCAGCGAGCCGATGCCGATCGCCAGAAATCCAATTCCCCAAAGATCAACTCGGCCCTTGCCGCGTTTCACATAGTGCGGATCGAACACGAACCGGTTCATCAAAAACAGCGAAAGCACACCTACGGGCAGGTTCAAATAGAAAATCCAGCGCCAGCTGTAGTTGTCGGTGATCCATCCGCCCAGCGTGGGCCCAAGGATCGGCGCCAGCAAAATGCCGATGCCGAATGCCGCCATCGCGTGACCGTGCCTCTCCTTGGGGAAAGTCTCCAGAAGAATCGCCTGCGCCAGCGGCTGCAACCCGCCGCCGGTCAGGCCTTGCAGCACGCGGAAAACGATCAGCTGTGTCAGCGAGGTAGCCAGGCCGCAACACAGCGACGTCAGCGTGAATCCCGCGACGCAGGCGAGCAACAGGCGCTTCCGTCCCAGGCGGTTCGCCAGCCATCCGGAAATGGGCAGCACAATCGCGTTCGACACCAGGTACGACGTCACCACCCATGTGCCTTCTTCGTTGGTGGCCGCAAGGTTCCCCGCGATGTGAGGAATCGATACGTTGACGACCGTGGTGTCGAGCACTTCCATGAACGTGGCCAGCATCACTGAAACAGTGATGACCCACGGGTTCACGTTGCGTAGTGGATGGGTGTCCACGGGCACCAGGACCTTCCGGCGAAAAAGTTCCGCATTCGTAAGGTTTCACTATGGAATACGGGCCGAAAGCCCGCCGTGACACGGGTCACAATCGTCGAGGACTGGATTTCGAAGCAGGAACACCGCAAGAAAAACGGCGCGGATCATGCTCCGCACCGTTTGAGCAGTTGCCGACTCAAGCTATTGCATGTGGTTCAACCGCACCGGGGTAGCGTCAGCCGCACTCGCGTCGGTGCGTGGCGTCATCGAGACCACGGTGTACTCACGCTCCTTGTTGTCGAGATCGATCACGCGCAGCAGCATCTTGTCTTTTTCCAGGCGGAACTGCGCCTGGTCGCCAACCGGCAGAAGCGCCGCATGCTTCTCGTCCCGCGGACGAATGTGATAAATCGTCCTCTCGCCCTGCAGCACATATTCCTGGCAAAGCACCTGTTGCGTTTTCTTGCTGCCGGCGTCGGTCCCCAACATTTCTCCGGCGATGCTGTTGGATTGCTTCTCGGCAGTACCGCAGGGAACGGAATCCATTTGCAGCAGTTTGCCCGTCTGATACGGCTTGGGCTCTTTGGCGAAAGCCACCGTCGCCAGGCCCAGAACAACTGACGCAATCAACGTGGACCGCATGCTGAATCCCCCTAGAAAAGCAGACGCTCCGCACGGCGGAGTCGAATCGGGATGCTCCCTGACGAATGAATTCTTATATGCCGCGCGATCACAAGACAGGTCACGACGGTAACCAGCGTGCAGTTACGGCAAGTTGGGAGTGGGGTCGTTCCCGGCAGGGTCCGGGCGTTGCTCTTCTTAGCGTCCTTAGCGGCCTTTCTTTGCGAACTTCGCGGTCAAAAGCCTTAAACGCAAAGGACACTAAGAGAAAACGCTAAGTTCGCTAAGAAAAACGGGAGCGCCGAGACATCCCGAGAACTCAGCGCCCGGCCACTTCTTCCAGCGTCTCGAAAAACGCAGGATAGGAAATCGCCGCCGACTCAGCGCCGCGGTGTTGTTCTTTCTTAGCGTCCTTAGCGGCCTTTCTTTGCGACCTTCGCGATCAAAAGCTTTGGCAATAATTGACATGACTCGCCCACAGGTTTACGGTCGAGCGTGGCCATAGCTTAGATCAATTGTTGCCGATCAACGAAAGGAAGGTTGATCGGTGCCAAAGCGATATGGGTTCGAGGAGTTTGCGAGAGTTCTCCATCCTGCGCGATTCGCGGAGAAATTCTACGTCATGATGTTCGGCTGCTATCTCGATGAGAGTTTCGATAAAAAGCCATCGGGGGTCTATGCCGTAGGCGGATTTATAGCGCAGGGCGTTGCAGCTTTTGAATTGGATCGGAACTGGGATAAGTGCCTAGAGCATCATGGTTTGAAATATTTCAAGGCATCTGAATGCGAAAGCGGGAAAGAGGAGTTCGCCAAATTTGTAGTCGATCCCGCGAACATTACGAATGCCGAGCGTGCGCATATAGATTCCATTAGCCATGATTTCTGCAAGATCATCGGACATCCGGTTGAATACGACCCTCGCAGCTTCTTGGCGCTTTTTGGAGTAGCTGTGCTGCAAAAGGATTTCTACGAGGCGATCGACAAGCCACAAGCCCGCGCCGTATTAGGAAAAAACCCCTATCGACTGGCATACGATTTGGCTATGGTTTATGCAGCATGGGCAATGAAGCAGGTAGGCGAAGGTGAGCCTGTTCATTGCGCTTCATTTGTTTGCGATGAAGATCGGGAGCATGTCGAAATCGCGCCCGCCGCTTACCATGCTCTAAAGAAAGCGAATCCCGTTGCCTCGCAGTATATGTGTACGTTTTCGACGGCAGATGACAAACAATGTAATCCTCTACAAGCCGCCGATTTAGTGATCTACGAAATCCGCAAAGCACTTAAGTATTCCAAGAAAGATTTTGAGACTAAATTGCGAAAGCAGTTTGGCATATTTGCGGACACGAAAATGATGTCCTACATAGGACACACCGAGCGGGCACAGTTGGAATGGATAGCGGACAATCATAAACCTGGCGAGACGTTCAAGCTGGACGAGCTGATGAAATGGGAGGTCACTGAAAACGTTGACAAAATCAGAATCTGAAAAATTCGATGCAGTCGTGCGGACGTTAGTCTCGGTATCGCATGAAGAAATACAGAAGCGAGATGCCGAATGGCGGCGCAAGCGAGCGCAGAAAAAGCGGGCTAAGACTTCGCCCGCTTCCCGCGCTCCCGGCTCCAAGGCTTAGTGAATCGTGGCGGCTCCCACCTTGCCCGTTAACTCGGCAAAAGTGAGGCGCTTCCCGACAAGTTGCGATACGACCATCTCGAAGCGGCCAGCATCGTCGATATCTTTGCGATTATTGAAACGAAACATTTGTTCATCGAGGTAACGAAACAAGTGGAACGGTTCCACAGCAACGTAGGTGCCATGCAGGCCGCGCTTGAGAAGAGACCAGAAATTCTCAAGCCCGTTGGTATGCACGCGACCGTCTACGTACTTCTCGGCGTGGTCGATGATCTGGTGCGCATACTGTTCGTTCAATCCCCAGTAGCCGTGGAGTTCATCGGTGTAGAGCGCCGCACCCGCTTCGACGTGCGCCTTAACCAAGCCGTGCAGGGTTTCTTTGTTGCGATCCTTCACTACCTTGGTGCGAATCTTCCCGCCACGTTCAAGGATTCCGACTACAGCAGTCTTGTCATGGATGCTGCTACCGCGTCCAGTGATGCGACGTGCGCGAACACTCTTGTGCATGTTCCGCGCTTTTCCGCCGATGAAGGTTTCGTCCACTTCGACCTCTCCGCCCATCTTGGAACCGAAGAAATCGTCCTGCATCGCAAGCCGGATGCGGTGAAGCATGAACCATGCCGACTTCTGGGTAACCTTCACGTCTCGCGCAATCTCGTAGCTACTGATTCCGTTCTTGCAGTTGGTGATGAGCCAAGTTGCAGTGAGCCACTTGTCGAGCGGAATTGCAGAATCCTCCATCACGGTCCCGATCTTGATGGAGAACTCGCGCTTCGCGTGATGGCTACCGCACTTCCAAGTGCGTCGCTGTGCGTTGAAGCTAACCTTGGTCGCTCCGCAACCGGGACAGACCACGCCATTCGGCCAACGGCGGACGGCGAGGTAGTCGATGCAGTTGTCGGGATTGGAGAAGTAGACGATTGCCTCTTGGAGGCTTTTCGGTTCTGGTTTCATGTCGCTCACAAGTCAAAATGTATCAAAAACGAGTGGGCGAGTCAAGTACGTTATTGCCAAAGCTTTTAAACGCAAAGGACGCTTAAGAGAAGACGCAAAGTTCGCTAAGAAAAACGGAAGCGCCGAGACATCCCGAAACATCAGCGCTCGACCACTTCTTCCAGCGTCTCGAAAAAAGCTGGGTAGGAAATCGCTGCCGCCTCAGCGCCGCGAATCACGGTCTCACCTTCGGCGCGCAATGCCGCTACAGCGAAGGCCATGGCGATGCGGTGATCGTCGAAAGAATCGAGTTCGGCGCCGTGCAAAGCCTGCCCTCCGGGGATCTTCAGCCCATCTTCCCGTTCTTCCACCTGGGCGCCCATGAGCCGCAGGTTCGTGGCCACGGCCGCGATGCGATCCGATTCTTTCACCCGCAACTCTTTGGCGTCGCGCACTTCGATTCCCTGCTCGGTATACGGCGCGATCGCCGCCAGCACCGGGATCTCGTCAATCAGCGCGGCTGCGTCGGCGCCGGCGAGCGTCGTGCCTCTCATTCCTCCGCCGACGACTTGCAGCGTGCCCACCATTTCGCCGTGAGCTTCCTCGAGTTGCGTGACCGCGATGCGCAGCCCCATCTGCATGAGGATATCGAGCAGGCGGGCGCGCGTGGGATTCATCAGCAGGCTGGGCAGCGCCAGTTGCGACTGCGGAAACAGCGCCGCCGCGCAGAGAAAAAATGCCGCGCTCGAAAGGTCTCCCGGCACGCGGGCCTCGATGCCTCGCAGCCGCTGGCCGCCCCGGAGGCGCACGGAATTGGCGACGCCGCCCCGGTCCAGTTGCACTCCAAACGCCCGCAGCGCCACTTCACCGTGATCGCGAGTGCGCAGCGGTTCCTCGACGCGAGTCTCGCCTTCGGCGAACAATCCCGCAAACAGCAGGCACGATTTCACCTGCGCGCTGGCCACGGGCATCTTGTAATCAATGGACTTCAGTGCGCCGCCGGTGATGCGCAGCGGCGGCTTGCCGTCTTGCGACGCGATCTGCGCTCCCATGGCGGAAAGCGGCTGGATCACACGCTCCATGGGTCGGCGTGAAAGCGACGCGTCGCCCATCATTTCGCTCGTGAACTTCTGGCCCGCCACAATGCCGCTCAGCATGCGCATGGTCGAACCAGAGTTGCCGCAATCGAGCGGAACTGTGGGGGCAGCCAGCGCCAGACCGCGTCCCTGCACTTCGATGGCGCTGTTTTTGCGCTCCCACTTCACGCCGAGCGTACGTATGCAGCCGAGCGTGCTGGCGCAGTCGGCGCCGGTGGAATAATTCTCGATGCGCGTCAGGCCTTCGGCAATTCCCGCCAACATCGCGTAACGGTGGGATATGGATTTATCTCCGGGCAGCGCCACACTGCCGCGCACATTGCGCGCCGGACGCACCATGACCTGGGATGGAATTTTCATCCTGAGATCACTATAGCGGAATTGCAGGACGACTTGATTGGCGAGGCGAAGCGATCAGGCGAGCGCCTTGGCCTCAGCGGCCGCCTCTCGCAGAATGTTGGCGGGTACTTCCTTCAACTTGACATCGAACTCGAACATCGGCGTTTCGGCGCCGCGTCCCCAGCGCGCCACTTCCCAATGCAGGCGCACAAACTTCACGTCCGGGTGCGCGGTCAGGTCAAGCAGCAGAGGAGACTCGCCGCAATAAAACTTCTGCGGATACGCGGCCAGAGACTTCGCACTCCAGGCTTCGCCGTCGGGCGAACCATAGATGCTGACATCGAGAGACTCCTGCTCGATGATCTTCGTGATGGCAAGAGTCACCAGGAAAACCCGGCTGGCTGCGCCACTCAGATCGACGCAGGGACCGTCGCCCTTGCACGTGGCTACTACTTTTTCGTGAACCAAAGAAACATCGATCATGGCGGGAGAATTGTACCAAATCTCGATGGGTGCAGCGGCGCGCTCGTAGTTTTTGGTAGCGGTGCAGCTCGGCTTACGCGCGGTGGGGGATGAGATGGAGATCCTTCGCTTCGCCTGAAAAGCGGCTCCGCTCTGGATGACTCCGCTGCACCACTACGTAAGTTGTTGGGTCTTGGTGTAAGTCGTTGAGAGTTGGTGTAAGTCGTTGAAATGTCGTTGCGAGCCTTGGGAGCCTCCAGGACGAACGATCTTTCCGCGGACGAACTTTCCCTTATCCCGGCGACCGATCGTCAACGCCAGGGGCCCTTCCGCCTCGGGAAATGGTATTCCAGGCGATTGCCGGGTGCAGAATCTTCGTCGGGACCTCAAAGAGTGCGCGTATGTACATCCACCCATGTACACGCCTAATCGTTTTCAACTACTCCGAGGGATGCGGTCCGGCGAAGTCGTTGCAGCAGGGTTTCTGCACGTTCTTGAATTCCATCAACTCCACGCGAGAAAGGTCTGGATCGAACACGTCCAGTTGCCACTTGCCGTCTTTGCCGATCTCGGCCTGCTCGTCGCCGTGGGCCTTCCAGCCGTGCGATTCCAAGATAGCCTGCGCCTTTTTCATGTCGGCCACGCCGAGCGAGATGTGATTCATCACTCCCGTCAATTGCAGATCCATGTGCTCGGGCTGGTTCAGCATGTATTCCAGCCAGTCGGTCCCGTCCGGCACCTGCATGGCAACCCAGTCGTCCGGCGAGTCGGGCTTGTCATGGCCATGCCAGTAGAGGCGAAAGCCCAGGATGTCGCGGTAGAAATGATCTTCGGCATCGCGGTGGTAGACCACGAAGCCGGTGTGAATCATGCGCCGCGACGCCGCCGAAGTTGCCGGAGGTGAGACCTCGCCCTTGCCGCGTTCCACGAACTCGATGCGATGTCCTTCGGGATCGGTGACAAAGAAAAACAGGCTGTGGTCGGAGCGTCCTTCGATCTGTGGAACTTTGATTCCTTGCGCCGTCAGATATTTTCGCAGCGCGATGATGTTGTCGGTGGCGAAGGCGACGTGATCCATGCGGTCGGTGGCTTTAGCGTCGGGCGCCGGGCTGAAGCCGACCCACTGCGTGCCCACCATGTAGCGCACGGAATTTCCATTTTCCACCGGATCGGCTGCGGCAAGGCCGAGTACCACTCCGTAGAGTTTCCTCACTCCTTCGGGCGCCGTCGTGTAGAACGACACATGATCAATGCCGAGAATACGCGGGCGTTCCGGAGAATGCGTTTGGCCAAGAACAGAAACGGGGAGCAGTGCGGAGATCAGCAGAAGGATGAGTTTGTTCATGACGTTTTCGATTCTAGAACAAACGGGCAGCAGGAGGCTAAGACCTACAGAGTGTCCAGGTGGTTTATGGATCAATGCCCAAATCCATCACTTGTTGAAGCGGTCGCTTGCCACAGCGCCATACCGATTGGTTCCTTAGAGCGCGTGGCCGTTTCGAGTCTGACCTCGGCTTTCATGCAGAGTGACCTCCGTCACAGGCTCCTGTGACCTCGATCATCGTTCCCGGACGAATCACTAGGTATCCAAGAGCATTGCGCAATTTTGCGCGCAACTCGCGCTCCATCGTTCGGCGCAGGAAGACAACTTGTTCAAGGATATTGAACACCTCGTCCGGCTCGCCGCCGTCATGGCGATCGCGCTGGTCGCATTCGTCGTCCTGCGCGCCGTCGTCGTCCCTCGCAGCTTTGGGCAGTACGGGCACTATCGCGGCGCCGCCATCGCCGAGATCGCCGCCCGGCCCGTGGCCTTCGCCGGCCACGACACCTGCGAGGCCTGCCATACCGACGTCGTCGACCAGAAAAAGCAAGGCAAGCATGTGGTGGTTCCTGCGAAGCCTGCCACGGAGCCCAGGCCAAGCACGCCGACGATCCCGCATCCGTGAAACCGGCGAAGCTTGACACCGCCGTCGTCTGCGCCCGCTGCCACGAAGCCAACAGCGCCAAGCCGAAAGGTTTCCCGCAGGTGGCGACGGCCGATCACTCCGGAGGACTGGCCTGCGACACCTGTCACCAGCCTCACCGCCCCAGAATCGAAACCAGCGCTGAGACAAAATCCGCGACGGAGGGCAAGAAGTAATGGACATCACCCGCCGTCGCCTACTCATGCTGTTGCCCGCCGCTGCGGTCGCCTGGAAATACGTCTCGGCGGGCACGCCCGAGGCCTCGCCCAACTACAAACTCACCGAACACTGGTGGGGCATGCTGATCGACATTCCCAAGTGCATCGGCTGCGGCAGTTGTGTCCGCGCCTGCGCTGAGGAAAACGACGTCCCCGAAGGCTATTATCCGCACCTGGATCGAGCGCTACCACGTCACCGACTGGAAGATTGAAAAGCCGGAAGTGGAATCGCCGAATGGCGGCAAGCAAGGCTTCCCGCCGAATCAGGACACCGGCGGAAAGAATTTCTTCGTCCCCAAGCTCTGCAACCACTGTGCCGAGTCTCCCTGCACGCAGGTTTGCCCGGTCGGCGCAACCTTCGTCACGCCGGATGGAGTCGTGCTCGTCGACAAAACTTATTGCCTGGGTTGCCGCTATTGCGTGCAGGCGTGTCCCTACGGTTGCCGCTTCATCAATCCCAAAACCAATACGGCGGAGAAATGCACCCTCTGCTATCACCGCATCACCAAGGGACTGACGACGGCCTGCTGCGAGGTTTGCCCGACCGGCGCGCGCCAACTCGCCGACCTGAAGAATCCCAAAGATCCGATTCATGAATTCCTGCGAGACCCATACGGTGCAGGTTCTGAAACCGCATATGGCCACGGGCGCGAAGGTCTTCTACAACGGCATGGATGGTTCAGTCCGATAAGCTCGCGCGATAAGAAGGAGGCTCGTGCAAATTCCCGTCGAAGGCTTCATGTATCCGAACGAAGTGGAGCTCCAGTGGAGCATCCTCATCGTTCTCTATCCCTTCATCACGGGACTGGTGGCCGGCGCGTTCATTCTGGCTTCCCTGGAGCGCGTCTTCCGCGTGGAGGCGGTGAAGCCCACCTACCGCCTCGCCCTGCTCACGGCGCTGGCCTTCCTTCTGGTCGCTCCCCTGCCGCTGCAATTGCATCTGGGACATCCCGAGCGCTCGCTGGAAATGTACTTGACGCCGCATCGTTCCTCCGCCATGGCCATGTTCGGATTCGTCTATCTCTGGTACCTGATGGCGGTTCTGCTGCTGGAAATCTGGCTCGACTACCGCCGCGACATCGTCCTGAAATCCCAGACCACAACGGGCGCCACGCGGCTGATCTACCGCGTGCTCACCCTGGGCTCCAGCAACCTCAGTGAACGCTCGCTGCGCATCGACGAGAGGCTCGGCTATTTCATTACCGTGATCGGAATCCCTTCCGCCTTCCTCCTGCACGGATATGTCGGCTTCATCTTCGGATCGATGAAGGCCAACCCCTGGTGGTCGTCGCCGCTGATGCCGATCGTCTTCATCTTCTCGGCCATGGTCTCCGGCATCGCCGCCGTCATGCTGATTTACATGATCTCCACGCGGCTGCGCGGGCGCGAAATCGACATTCGCTGCCTGGATAAGATCGCGCAGTATCTCTTCTATATCTTCGTCATCGACTTCAGCCTCGAGATGCTCGATCTGCTGCAGCGCATCTACGAAGCCGACGAGTCCTTTCGCAGTCTCGATTTCATGGTGCATACGCGCCTCTGGACGTCGCAGGTCATCGTTCAGATCCTCTGCGGCACGGTGACCCCGATCGTGCTGCTGGGTCTGACTCAGATTCTGAATCTGACCGACGCGGCCCGCAAACGCATCTACGCGCTTGCCGGATGCCTGACCGTGATCGGCATTTTCGCCATGCGCTGGAACGTCGTCATCGGCGGCCAGCTCTTTTCCAAGAGTTTTCTCGGCTACACCACTTATAAAATGGCCTTCGCCACGCGCGAAGGATCTGCTGACTGCGATCGTGCTCCTGATTCTTCCCTTCATCTTTCTGTGGGTTTTGGTAAAACTCCTGCCGCCATGGCCGGACGCGGGTTCCGTTCCCGCCTCCGGTGCAACTCCGGCGCACGGAACCAGCTAGCCCCGGTCAGCGGGGCAGATGCGGAGTAGGGTCATGGCGCAAGCTTTCGACGGCATCGCATCGGATGTAGAACAACTCAGTGAACGAATGCGCGAACTGGAACGCCGCGTTGCCGCACTCGAAGGCCAGCCGGAGAAATCCAGCGCCATCGCTAACGCATCGGCGGCTGCGCCAGCGATCGCTATGCTTCAGCGGCCGCGCCCTCCCGCCACCTGGCGAGGATTTCCCCCGCAGTAGTGCCTGGCGGGGTCGTGCCGGTACTGGGCAAGGCTGTGTTGGGAATCGCCGGAGCCTACCTGCTGCGTGCCATCGCAGAATCTGGCGCCATCCCGAAACTTCCCATACTCCTCGCTTGCCATCGTATACGCGAGTCTGTGGATGGTTTGGGCCGTCCGCACTCATGCTGCCAACCGCTTTGCCGGCGCCACCTATGGAGTCACGTCCGCGCTCATTCTCTCCCCGCTGCTGTGGGAGTCCACGGTGCGCTTCCAGGTTCTGTCGCCAGCCTTCACTGCGGTGGTGTTGGTCGCGTTTCGTTGTGCTGGCGTTGGCGCTGGCATGGCGGCGCAACCTGCAGCTGATTCCGTGGGTGGCAACTCTGGCAACCGTAATCACGGCCCTGGCACTGATCATCGCAACTCATGAATTGGTGCCGCTCACCAGCGCCCTGTTGGCTGTGGCCCTGGCCACCGAAGTCTCCGCCTGCCTGGAACACCGGCTGAGCCTGCGAGCCGTGCCCGCACTTGCCGCCGATTTTGCAGTGTGGTTGCTGGTGGATGTGATGACGTCTTCCGAGGGGGTGCCGGAAGGTTATCATCCCGCCGCTGCCAGCCACGCTCGTCCTGCTATGCCTGCTCTGCTTGCGATTTATGGACGGCAGCATTGGATTCGCACCTTCGGATTGCGCCACCGCATCACGACTTTTCGAAATCGGGCAGAGCGTGCTGGCCTTCCGCTTGCAGCCTTTGGCGTGATGCGCGCCACCCACGGCTCGGCCGCTCCGGCGATCGGCGTCTTCCCTTGTGCTGGCCGCTGCTGTTACTGGGGAGCGCTGTCGCGATTCGCCGAAGAAGCCTACACCCGTGACCGAAGGGTCTTCGCCACTTGGGAGCCGCGCTTCTGTGGCGGGGAGCTCATCTGCTTCTGCCTTTGAATCTGCGCGTGCCGTTCTTGTGCCTGGCCGCCGCCGCCGCGGCGTTCGTTTATGCGCGGACCCGCAAACTGAGTCTCGGCATGCACGCGTCGTTCTATCTGGCCGCTGCGAGCTGCTGTCTCGTCGCTTCCAATTTGGGCTGCCGGTGCGCTAGCCGGAACCGTGCCGGCACCACCCGATTGGGGCGTTCTGATCTTGGCGATCTCGCCGGCTCTGTGCTACGCCATCGGATCGCAGGAAACTCACGCGGGAGCGGATCCACCAAAGCGGCGGCTGCTTTGGGTGGTTCCTGCAGTATTGGTGGGACTTGCCGGGGCAGCTCTGGCCATTGTGGCGATTGTGTGCTAGCCGCCGGTCGCCTGGAGTTAGCGCCTCGCGCCTTTCGGTCGTCAGAACCATCGTGAACTGCGCCCTGGCTCTCGCCCTTGGTTATCTCGGCTCTCGCTGGAAGCGCATCGAACTCGGCTGGGTTGCCTACGCCGCCGTGGCTTTCGGCACGCTGAAGCTTCTGTTTGAAGACTTGCGGTTCGGCAACGCCGCGTCGCTGGTAGTCTCGCTTCTGTTCTATGGATTGATTCTGATCCTCCTGCCACGGCTGACGCGCCGCGGTCAGACCGGATACTGACTGAATCGCCTCTTTTTTGAGGCCGTCGGGCGGAGGCTGCCGAGAAACAGCGCCGAGCGTGTCACTACACAGGCCCGCCTCCAAGCGCTACACCTTACAAAGAACCACCGTAAGGCGCACGGTGGCTCATGGAGTGGTGAAGAATCCCGATTACACCCATTGACCCGGCTCTTGAGCAATGCACTTCGGCGCGGCCTCCGAGGTCGCTGCTCTCAGAGTCCATCCAGAAACTGGCGCAGCAGTTTTGATGCTGCTTCGGATTGTTCCCAGGGCGAGTAGTGGCCCGCCTTCGGAATGATGCGCAGTTGGCTGCCGTTGATGTGCTGGCGCATCAGTTCAGCTTCGTTCACGCCGGTCATGAGGTCTTCGTCTCCGGTAATCAGCAGAACGGGCACGTTGATCGTTTTCAGTGTCTCGACCGAGTCCGGACGCGCGGCCATGCCGCGTTGCACCTGCGCCACGTTTTCGGGAGACATTTTGCGCATCATTCGTAGCGCACCGTCGACCAGGTCGGGACGCATTTCGCGCGTGGTCTGCGCCATCAGCTTCGGAACCATGCCTTCGAAAAACGGTTCGGTGCCGCGATCGAGGACGTCGTTCGCGGACTGCAAGCGTGCAGCTCGGGCCTCCGGGCTGTCAGCAGGCGCTTTCGTGTTGCACAGGCCGAGCGCGGCGACGCGGCCGCGATGTTTTCTCCAAAACTCGAACAAGATGTAGCCGCCGATCGAGACGCCGACCAGCGGAGCACGGCCCACGTCGGCATCGTCCATCACGCGGGCAAGGTCGGCGGCGTGTTTTTCCATGGTGGCTAGACCACCTCCCACGCCCGAGCCGCCGTGTCCGCGCAGATCAGGCAGCACCACGCGATAACGCGTAGCCAGAGACTCGGCCACGGGCAACCAGAATTCATGATGGACGGGAAACGGATGGAGAAGAATGACCGGGGGACCGTCGCCGAGTGTCCAGTAGGCGATCTCGGCGTCGCCGCTCTTGACGCGATGGGGCATGCTGGGGATTAAAGCATAAACGCGGAGTCGGACGTCAGGCGTCAGACCTCGGACGTCGGGCGTCGGACCTCAGGTGTCGGGCCCTCAGGGGCTAAAGCCCGCATCATTCCGCGGAGCTTTACGCGGCCCTGAAAGGGCCGCTCTACCACGGAGGCGCCACAGGTCCGAGATCTTGGGTCCAAGGTCTGAGGTCGGAGGTCCGAGGTCTGAGGTCCGAGGCCCGACGCCCGCTTCTACGGGTTCGTGACTGGCTGCGGCGTCAGACCTCGGACGTCAGACTTCGGGCGTCGAGCCCTCAGGGGCTAAAGCCCACATCGTTTCGTGTGCTTTACGCGGCCCTGAAAGGGCCGCTCTTCCACGGAAGGCGCACAGGTCCGAGAGAGGCGCACAGCTCCGAGATCTTGGGTCCGAAGTCTGATGTCCGAGGTCCGAAGTCTGAGGTCCGAAGCCTGAGGTCCGAAGTCTGAGGTCCGAAGTCCGAAGTCAGAGGTCTGAGGTCTGAGGTCCGAGGTCTGAGGTCTGAGGTCCGAGGTCCGGCGTCCGCTCTACGGGTTCGTGACGGGCTGCGCGTTAACCGGCGGGGCGGGCAGCAGCACCGGCTCTTCCGGGATCACGATCCATGCGAGGAGATAGGGAATGAAGCCGATGCAGGTCAGCAGGGCCGTGACCAGCCACACGACGCGCACCAGCGTGACATCCAGATCGAAGTACTCGGCGAATGCGAGGCAGACGCCGGCGACTTTGCGTCCCACGCGCGGGCGCACGAGTTTGGTCCGGGCTAGAGACGCGCCCACACGAACACCGCAGTAGGCGCAAACGTTGGCGTCGTCCTGAATCACTTTTCCGCAATAGTTGCAGTACATGGCTTCGCCCTCACTGAATAGTACGTAATTGTAGAACGAAAGTTCCCGCGACGGGCGGACGAATGCGTCCGCCGCTACACGAGCTATTCCCGGTACGCCTCCCGGATGTAGCGCCGGGCCAAGTCGGCCTGGCCGGAATCGGTCCTGCCTGCCAGCACTGCCTGGTAGCGCTTCATGGCCAAATCGCGCTGTTGCAGCAGGTCGTGCATTTCTCCGGCGGCGAGGTTGGCTTTTTGCAGGATGTCGGGATCGGGGTTGGGCGCTTCGGGCACTAACTCGTAGGCAGCGGCTGCTCCAGCCAGGTCTTTCTTGCTGCGCAGCAGTTCGCCCAGGCCCCACGCCGCCATTTCGTAATGCAGGTTGCCGTACTTCCCTTCCTGTCCGTTCTGCCAGATTCTGCGATAGGTGGCCTCGGCCTCGGGCAGATGGCCGGAGGCGCGCAGCAGGTTCGCGACTTCCGTGAGGAACAGATGATTCCGGGGATATCTTGTGGAGAGTTCCTGCATGTATCCGAGGGCCTCGTCGTAGAGGTGCTCACGGCGCAGGAATAAAGTCAGAACGATTTTAGCCTCCACCGAATTCTCGCCGTCACTTTTGGCGACCTCGCGCAGATACTCGATGCCTTTTTCTTTCGATCCGCTCAATCCGGCCAGGGCGGCGGCCACTTTCACGCTCCACGGCAGGTTGCCAACTACATAGTTGTGCGTCCCGACAACCAGCTTCGCATCCACATAATCGGGATCGTACTCGAGTACGTGCTCGTGGTCGTGACGCGCGCCGACGGCGCTGCGCAGCGCTGAAAACCACGCCCGCTCCACGATCGCGGTGTACACCGAAAACTGGGCGCGCGTGACGCCGCGGCAGTAGAGGGCGTCCACGTCTTTGGGATTCGCCTTGAGCTGCTTTTCTTCGAGCTGTTCGGCGCGGTGGGCGAGTTCCTTAATCCGGTCCTTGATTTTCTGATCGGTGGGGCGGGGAGCATGGCCGATGAAGCTATCGTTCGAGTAGTCCCCGGTATTCATGCTGCCGGTATCGTAGAGATCGCGCATCAGGATGGCCGTCAGCAGGTGGTTCACGGCAAAAGCATCGTTGGGATGCTTCTCCAGGATTCTCTCGAACTCCTGCGTGGAACGGTCATATTCCATATTGTAGAAATGATCGAAGGCGGCGTCGGTCTGAGGATCGTGCGGCGCAGCGTGGGTCGTTTTCGCGGCCGGCGCTGACTGGCCGAAAGCCAGCAGGCAACATCCGGCAAGGAGAAGCAGGACAATTCCCTGCCGCGCAACGCTGGGAGCCAACTGCATCAGGATTTCTTCCCCTGGGTGGTCACGGTCGGTTTCAGTAGTTTAATCGAAGTGTCGAACGCCTGCTGTGGATGGCGCCGGATTGCGATTCTTCTCGAGTGCTCCCGGCAAGCCCGGAACCAAGAACGTCATCGGCGGTGCCCAGATCGCCAACTGTCAGCAGCGGGCAATCCCCCTATACTTTTTTTGAAGCTGGTTGTGTTTTGTGCGAGTTCTGGGAGTTCATGGGCCTTCGTAACCGGGGCATCTTTACTCGCTTGCGAGAGTAATTATTGCGCTCGCGCCTGTGGAACGAGCCGTTGCAAAAACTGCAAGTATTTGCAGCTTAGACATTTAGACGCGGGCGCGCTTTGGCGTTTGGAATGCCATATGGACCTTAAGGTTTTCACCGTAGGACATACTATGGCGGAAGTAGTTCAAGATACGCATCAGGAATTCTGGCGGCCACCGTCTCCGGTCGTGGCGGAAGAGGTAGTCCTACGGGAGACATTCGCGTCCATGGCCGAGGCTTGCCCTCGATGCGGCACCGAGTTCCTGCTGGGATCGCGCTTTTGCCATACCTGCGGGGCGAAGCGTCCGGAAGCCTTGACCGCCACCGCCCGGGCAGACGCCGCCGAGTTCGCTGGCCTATGGAAACAGGCAGTGGGCCGGACGCATACCATCATCGCCTCCTTCTCGTGGAGCAAGATCAAGTTGCCCTCGTGGCTTCACTACCTGCAGTTTCATGAGATCAAGAGCCGGACTGGCCTGTCGACGGCATCGCTCATCGCGTTTGTGATCGGCGTTGGATGCATTGCGGGAGCCTTGCTGGTTGGGCTGTTGACGGCGAAAACCTTCGTGGATTGGCAGGCGATCCAATTCTACCGCGCGGAATGGCTGCTGGCGGCAACAGCCGCATTCGTGGCCGGAATCCTGCTGAAGAAACCTTCCGGGAATTGAGAAGCGGTACGGCGCCCGCATTGCGCTTTGCGCAACCCCGGAGCAATGGCTCCGGGGCTACCCACTGAGCCCTCCCGGGAAAGCGAGGTATAACATCCTTGCGGCTACGATTCGTGGCTGGCGCCGCTCCCGTCTGAACTGCTTCCACCCGACCCTGCCGCGCGACGCTGCTGGCCCATTCGATATAGATGATGGACCGGGCCTGTTCCCTTGCCCAGCGGCTGGCCGTAAGAGATGGCGGCAGTGACATAGGTTTTGGCGAGCAGGGCGGCCTCGGCCATGCCACGGTCGAGCGCAAGATGGCAGGCCATGGCGGTGGCGAACGCGCAGCCGGTGCCGTGGGTGGAGTTGGAACGCTGGCGCTCGGCCTTGAAGATTTCCTGTTCGATGCCGCGCTTGGTGGTGAAACTCAACAGGTCGGTGGCTTTCTCCAGATGCCCCCCGGTAATGACCACGGCGGAGGCGCCCATCTCGTGCAGTTTGGCAGAGGCGGCCTTCATGTCTTCCAGTTCCTGAACCTTGATGCCGGTGAGCACCGACGCCTCGTCTACATTGGGAGTGACAACGTCGGCCAGGGGGATCAGCCGCTCGATGAGCACGCGGGTTCCGGCAGCGTCGAGCAGGTCTGCCCCGGAAGATGACTTAAGGATGGGATCGAGCACGATGTTCGACAGGCGGGCTTTTCCGGACGCCTTCCCCGACGAGGACCCGGAAAGGAAGTCGGCAACTGCTTTGGCGACTTTTGCTGACCCGAGCATGCCAATGTGAACGGCGGCGATTTCAAGGTCCGCGGACAACTCTTCGAGGGTTTCTGTGATGAGGCCGGGATCGGCGGCTTCGACCCGCTTGACCCCCTTGGTAGACTGCACGGTCATGGCAGTGATGCAGGCCACTCCGTAGCAGGCGTGGGCAGCGATCGTCTTAATGTCGGCGGTGACGCCGGCTCCGGACGAGGGGTCGAACCCCGCAATGGTGAGGACAACGGGAGGTTTTTCGGCCATGGACTTCGGTTCGCGCGCACTCGATAGTACCGTGTTTCGAGGCGTACCAGTTCACATCGGCTGGCCTCGGAAGTTACTTTTGGGGTAGAGGTTGAGAAAAAAATCTTCGGTGCGGGCTTCGGGGCTGCCCCTGTAAATACATGATTCCACGTAAGTTGCGACTTTATTAACCGTAAGTCATTGATTCCATTTGGTTTGTAAATTCTACCCTGCAACATCCATCGTGCCATTTACTCAATAGTAAATGCGTAACCTTCCTTAAACAAAGGGCATAACTCGGATGTGCCTAAATTAACAATGAGTTACGTGTGACATCCATAACTAGGAGGTCACCGCAGTACCCCCCGTATCGCCTTGACACAGAGTTTGGCAGCCCGATAGCATCTACGAACTGCAGAGAAACACCAGCCTAAAGGCCAAGGGCACTTTTGAGTATGCGAGGAGAACTGAATGCGAAGACGTATAGCTCATGGACTGGCGATCTGTTCTATGATCGTCGGCCTGGGAGCGGCTCAGGGACCGAACATCTCGGAGGCGACAGCGGCTCCAGTTAGTTCCGTTCAGACCAACACCCGAAGTCCGCAAACAGGTAGCAAAAACGAAACCGTATCAAATTGGGACGGCATCGTGGTACGGCGAGTATTTCCAGGGAAAACCGACCGCCAGCGGTGAACCGTACGAAATGTACGATATGACGGCCGCGCACCTGACGCTTCCGATGGGAAGCTACGTGAAGGTGACGAACCTGCGCAATGGCAAGGCCGTCATCGTCCGGGTCAATGACCGCGGGCCCATCGTTCCGGGCCGGATTATCGACCTGTCGTACGGCGCTGCCTCGGCTCTTCAAATCAGGGGCCGTGGTCTGCAACGCGTCCGTCTGGACCTGGTGCCAGCCAGCCAGCAGAAGCCGACGCTCCAAACCGTCGCGTACAACCATCCACCGGTAGAAAAACTCCCGTAAAAACCTTACACTAGTCGGGATGCCAGCGATCCTACCCAATCGCATCCCATTCGATAGCCTCGGCTATCGCGACCACGGTGATCCGCGCCAGCGGCTCATCGTTGCACTGGATGTTTCCACTGCCGCCGCGGCGCAGAAGATTGTGGCGGCGGTGGGAGACTCGGCGCTGACTTATAAAGTCGGCATGCAACTCTATACGGCCGAAGGTCCGCAAGTGGTGCGGGATCTGGTGGCTTCAGGGCGGCGCGTGTTTCTCGACCTGAAGTACCACGACATTCCGAACACCGTGGGAGCGGCGGTCAACGAGGCGGAAAAGCTCGGTGTCAGCATGCTGACGGTACACGCGGCGGGCGGCGGCAAAATGCTGCGCGCGGCCGTGGACGCGGCGAAAGGGCGCGCCGATCTGATGGTGCTCGCCGTCACCGTGCTCACCAGCATGGACGGAAACGATCTGGAAAAAATCGGCATTCGCGGCACAGTGGAAGACAGCGTGGTACGCCTGGCCACGATCGCGCTCTCGAACGGATGCCAGGGTATTGTCACGTCCGCGCGGGAGGCTTCCACTCTGCGCGCCGAACTTGGGGACAACTTCGCGATCGTCACGCCGGGCGTGCGCCCCGCAGGCTCAAGCGTTGGGGATCAGGTGCGCGTCGTGACTCCTGCGGAAGCGATCGCCTCCGGAGCCAGTCACATTGTGGTGGGAAGACCGATCACGGAAGCTGCCGATCCGGCGGCTGAGGCGCGAGCAATTCTGGGGCAGATTTCACAGTAGTTTCTCCTACTCTACGTTGCTGGCTATTACTCCCGTTGTGACTCCCGACATTCCGGCGGACAGTCTGATGGGACGTTGACTTGCTTCGCGACGACGCTCACCATGGTCTGGTCAGCACCCGAGCGTCTAAATTGTGTGGTCCGATTGGTCGTCTGTCGCTCTTTGCTCGTCCATGACTCGTATAAGGAGGCCCAAATGAGAATCCGCGCACTGACGATTTTCGCGATTGGTTTCGCTCTCAGCGGCGCTGCGGGCAACGCGCAGACGGCCGGCGTGAACGCTCCGCAGCTGTTTGATCAAGGAATGAATGCGCTGATGGGCGGCAGAGTGACGCGCAGCGACGTGAACGCGATGGAATACTTCCACCGCTCGGCGGATCTGGGGTTCGCTCCGGCGCAGGTAGTGCTGGGATATCTGTTTGAAACAGGTCGCGCGACTCCAGTCAACACGCGAGAAGCGTTTGGCTGGTACAAGAAGGCCGCGCAACAGGACGACCCGTTAGCGCAATGGCTGGCGGGCCGGCTCATCTATGCCGGGTCGGAGCCGGGCCGGGATCTCAACGACGCGAGCGCTTTTTTCCAGAGCGCGGCTGATCATGGGGACGCTTTTGGCGAATATCTGCTGGGCAAGGTCAAGATCGAGCGTCAGGACTATCCCAATGCCGCGGTATGGTTTGGCAAGGCGGCACAACAAGGCCTGCCGCAGGCGCAAGAGCAACTGGCAAAATTGCTGCGGGACGGGCAGGGGATTGCGCTGGACAAGTTTGAGGCCTACGTCTGGATGCTGGTGAGCAATGACGCCGGCAATCGCCGGGTCGCGAGCGACCTGCAGGCGCTTGAGGCGGAGTTAGGAACCAATCAGGTAGAACAAGCGAAGACCAAAGCTCGAGAGATGGAGCGCAGTGTTACGCGCAGTGTCACCGCCCACGGCTGCACGGGCTGGCCGGGCGAGTTCGACGTGATTCCCGCGCCGCCTCCGCCCGATCTGCAAAGATTCTGCCGGTAGTAATCTCGGGGTATTGGTGGTAGTATGATGGTAGTATGAAAGAGAAAACATCCATCACACTATCGCGCGAGGTCCTGACCGGGATAGACCGCGTCGCAGGATCGAAGCGATCGCGATCCGCGTTCATCGAAACCATACTGCAGCAGTACCTGCGCCAGAGGGCGCGGGCACAACGGGACGCGCGCGATGTGGAGATCATCAACCGCAACTCGGAGCGACTGAACCGCGACGCTGAAGACGGTCTGGAAGACCAGGCTCCGGAAGACTAGAGCGACGGCAGGACGATCTATGAAGCGCGGAGATATCTACCGAGTGCACAGGCCGGAGGGAGATCCCAAACGGCACCGCAGCTATGTCGTGGTAAGCCGGCAACCGCTTATCGATTCCACATTCTCCACGGTGATCTGCGCTCCGGTGTTCACCGATGGCGACGGCCTCTCGACCCAGGTGGCCGTAGGCCCGAATGAAGGCTTGAAACATGCGAGTTGGATTTTGTGTGACAACTTGAGAAGCTTGCGCAGAGCAGAGCTTACGCAATTCGTGGGATCCCTCTCGTACGCTAAGGTCGCTGAATTGGATGAAGCGCTGAGAATCGCGCTGGCGCTGGAGTAGCAGCATACCTCAGGGGCTGAAGCCCGCCGTTCAGTGGGACGCCGCCACGGCACGGCTCAAAGCCGTGCCCTTCCCGAAACCCGATCAGTATCAAGCCATTACTCGCCGGTTACAGTTTTTCGAAAAACTCGCAGGCCGAGCAGGAGATGTAGACTCCGCCCGGGATGCCGCGTTCGCGGTCTTTCACGCGCTTCACGATGCGCGTGGCCTTGCCGCACTTGGGGCAATCGGTGCTTTTGGTGGTGTCCATGACCTTCTTGCGGTCAGCGGTTTTTGCGATCTTGGGGCCTACGGCCATAGTGGGATTCTCC
Organism: uncultured Acidobacteriaceae bacterium; assembly: GCA_963819145.1. Classification (GTDB taxonomy): domain Bacteria; phylum Acidobacteriota; class Terriglobia; order Terriglobales; family Acidobacteriaceae; genus Sulfotelmatobacter. Next base: position 280,013 of record CAWFVB010000035.1, on the reverse strand, counting down.
TGATTTCTCTGGTATCAAATTTTGCGCAGCACAATCCGCTTCGTTACACCGCTCGGTTACAACCGCGGATGCTGTGGATGGGATATTTCCGAAATCCTAACCCTACTTGGGATCCACTCGGGAAGCCTGTGAAGCTGCGTCTGGGCTCTGTTCCGTCGCTTTCAATTTTACAGGAAGGCTGGGTCGGATGTCTTGGGGGTGTCTTTACCGCGACCCTAAAGGGCCGCTCTTCCACCCTTCATTCTCCGATCCGGCCGCGCAGCACCGTGATCGACGCTTTCGGAAGCTGGTAGAGCACTTCGGCGCCGCCTTCCACCTTGGACTTCGACGGTGGGCCGTCGGGGTCGGCATGTCCGCTGAGTCCCACTTCGTGCCACTGATATTCGTTGGATCCGAAGGTGATGCGGTCGACCTGGCCGGTGAAATGGCGATCGCGCTTGCCGCCGGCGAACGCGATCTTCACTGCGTGGTCATTGAACTGGTCGCGATTCACCAGCATCACCGACCATTGACCGTCCGGGCGCTCGACGACGTAGGCCGTGACCAGAACGTTTCCAGCCGCGTCGTTCACGTCGCTCGAGGCTTTGAATTGTTTGTGGGGCGCGTCGATGGGCTGCACCCATTCTTTTGTGATGACTTGCGTGGCCAGGTATTGCGGCGGATAGCCAACGACTTTATAGTCGTGGTCGATCCCGAGGAAATTTCCGAAGCCGCTCAGGTGCTCCGCGTTCGGCATGTAGTGGAAATAGTAGGTCGCGCCCGCGCCCTCGGCCATCATGCTGCCAACGTAGTCGGCGAGCCACAGTCCGGCCTTGACGGTGGAAGGAGGCGCGCCCCCTCCGATGTTTCCCTCAGTCATGAAAAACGGAATGTTCGGCGGCAGGCCGTTGTCTTTCCAGACTTGCACGATGTGCTTGACGTATTCGGGCTCGGGATACAGATCGGCCCACGAATACGTTGGGCCGGTCCTGATAGGGATAATGTTCGAACGAAAAAAACGTGAAGTCGTTGAGGCGGCCGTGGGCTTTCAGATAATCCACGAAGCGGCCGAGCCATGAAACTTTCCCGTTCGCGTCGGGCCAGACCTCGACGTCGCCGAATGTTCCTTCAAAGGGCGGGCCTCCGAGTTTCGCCTCCGGGCACGAGCTTGTGAATGGCGGTGGCGAATTGTACGTACAGAGCGCGCGTAGTCTTCGGGCAGCATGTGCTGGCCGTCGGCTTCTTCTCCCATCTCGACATAGGAAATCGGATATTTGCGCTTGTAGAGATAGGCGATTTCGTTGGCCGCATCTTCCGGGTTGGCGTAGAGCATGGCGATCGGCACCATGGTGGGAAGGCCGCGCGTGACGCCGCAGTTGAAGAAGAAGTCGAATCCCACTTGATCGCCGCGCGACTGGTCAAGATCTGTGGAGGCGACCCAGGGATCAACCGACGAAGGCCACGTCACGGTCTGATTGCGGCTGGGAAAATGCGTGACGTAGTCGTTGAAGGCGCCGTCGGCAGAGAGCGCGCCGGCGTAAAGTTCGTTGATGGCGTAGCCGACGCAATTGCGCTTGTCGGCGGAACCATGCGTGTCGCAGGTGTTGGAAGATTCAGTCATCCAGATGCGGATGTAGCGGACGGGAATCATCCACGAAACCAGCTTAAGCGTGACCGTGCCGCCTTTGCCTTCGGTGATGTTGCCGAGCGGGTAAGTTTGCCAGGTCCCCTTGGTCGTGCCGTCGTAGAAAGGCTCGAGTTCGCCAGTCCAGAACTGAACTGAGTATTTCTTCGCGTAGGGCTCGGCCCACGCGATGCGGATGGCGTTGACGTCGATCTTGCTGCCCAGATCAATCATCACCCACTGCGGATGCAGCGAGTCGTCTTCGCCGGTGAAGGCCTTGGTGAGATACGGATTGCTCTTCCAGTAGGACTTGGGATCGCCATCGGTCAGGCGCGACCACCCGTTGCCGTCGCCGCGGCTGAAACCGCGATGCGGCAGCGGGTACGCCCACGAGCTGTGAATCTCGTCGCCGGGTTCGGCGCTGCCCACGAAGTAGCCTTCCTGCTTGTCGGCGTTGCTCCATTTGCCGGCAGGATTCCAATGCCAGGCCTCGACCATCAGCTCGGTGTTCTGGCGATAGGTCACAGGTTGCCATCCGGCGCCGAGGATTTCTTTCAGCAGCGGATCTTTGAGCAGATGATCGGGAGTGCCGGTGCGGAGGCGATCGATGGCCGCGCCCGAGAGCTTGCACCGGGCTGAATGTGTTGGCCACGTGCGCGGGGTCGGCATCGACGGTGACTTTCTGGGCGAGGGCGGAACCTGCAAGGCCGGACAGGGCAACAATGAATCCCGCAAGGACCCGTTTCGTTATTCTCATGATGCCTCCTCGTGCCGGGACGGCTGGTGCCCGTAGTGAATCGATTTAAGAGCGGGAAAATACGCCAACAGCATACACCAGACCGGGTTGCGGTAATGAAAATGACTTCGCTTGTGCCGTGGGGTGAAAACTTTCACCACAATGGAAAACTGGATTCTTTGGCTTGCGCCCCAGGCCAGAGAAGATGGAGATCCTTCGCTGCGCTGAAAAGCGGCTGCGCTCAGATGTAATGAAAACCAAAAAGGCGTGCCTCCAAGGGTAGAGTACGTGCTCGAAGCACAAGCCCTGAAGGAGGCACGAGATGATCCACGTTGGCGTAGATCTTCACCAGAGATTTTGTTACATGACGGCGTTGGAAGCAAGAGGCAAAATCGTACAGAGCGGGCCGGTGACGAACGAGAAGCTGGCGCTGCGGAAGTATTTTCGGCAGTTTCGCGGCCAACCAGTGCAGGTGGCGGTGGAGGCGTGCGGGTTCTGGCCGGCGTTTCGCGAGGTGGTGGAGCCGGAGGTGAAGCGGTTGGTGCTGGTGCATCCGCAGCGGGTGAAGGCGATCGCGTCGGCGAAGCTGAAGAACGACCGGGTGGATTCGGAGACGCTGGCGCATCTGTTGCGCTGCGATTTGTTGCCGGAGTCGTGGAAGGCGGACCGGGAGACGCAGGCGCGGCGGCAGCAGGTGCGCTTGCGGACGACGCTGGTGCGGCAGCGGACGCGGCTGAAGAACCAGGTGCACGCGGTGTTGCATCAGCAAGGACTGCGCTCTCCGGTGACGGATTTGTTCGGCAAGCGGGGACGGTTGTGGCTGGCTGGAGTGAAGCTGCCGGAGCAGGCGCGGGAGTCGGTGCAGACGTGTTTGCGCATGATCGATCACGATGGCGAGGAAATTCAAAAGCAAAACCTCCAACTAAGTGAAAGAGCAAACGCGGATGAGCGGGTGCGGTGGCTGCAAGACGATTCCGGGGATTGGCGAGTGTTCGGCGATGATGCTGTTGGCCGAGATCGGGGAGATCGGACGCTTTGGCAGCAAGGAGGCGCTGTGCAGTTACGCCGGGCTGGTGCCGCGGGTGCGGGAGTCGGCGGGCAAAGCGGCGCGCGGCGGAATCACGCGGCAGGGATCGAGCGCGCTGCGCTGGATCATGGTGGAAGCGGCGCAGGTGGCGACACGCTGTTCGCCGGCGGCCAAGCGTTATTATGAGCGGCTGCTGCGCAAGAAGCATAAACACGTGGCGCGGGTGGCGCTGGCGCGCAAGCTGCTGATCGCGGTGTATGCGCTGCTGCACGATGGCGTGGTGTTTGAAGAAGAAAAGTTTGCGGCGAGGTAAGGGGAATCCGTCAGCTCGAAGTCATCCTTGCTCTGCGAGAGCGACGCTCAGATGGAGCGGCGGAGTCCGGACATACCTTATGTGCCTCGAGCACGAATAGAAGCCTGTCCGCATCGCCGCAAAAATACCTATGGACAGGTACGCCTTTTTTCATAGAAGGATGACGCCGCTTTTTGAGACCGACAAAGTGCACTACTAACACGCTTCCGCGCACGTTGACCGGCGCTCCCTTGCCCCTGCTACCGTCATATGTTTGCCCTCCGGCGCGCGGCCGGTTCTGTGGGCGGCAAACGTTTTTCCAGCGTCACTGACCGGACTTGGGATTCGATTTCAGGAGATTCATCATGCCTGCCATCAAATTTCGCGGTGTCGATTTCATCCAGTACGATTCCCTGCTGACCGACGAAGAACGGCTGGTGCGCGACACCACGCGCCAGTTCATTGAAGACAATCTCATTCCGATCATCGAGGAATGCAATCGTGCCGGGCGCTTTCCGCGCGAACTGGTCAAGCCCATGGGCGAGCTGGGCTTTTTCGGCGCGTCGCTGAAAGGCTACGGCTGCGCCGGCATGGGCAACGTGGAATACGGACTGATGACGCAGGAACTCGAGCGCGGCGACTCGGGCGTGCGCAGCTTTGTCAGCGTGCAGTCGGGGCTGTGCATGTATCCGATTTACGAATTCGGCAGCGACGAGCAGAAACAGAAATGGCTGCCCCCGATGCAGAAGGGCGAAAAGCTGGGCTGCTTCGGCCTGACCGAGCCGGATTTCGGCTCGAACCCCGGCGGCATGCGCACGCGCGCCCGCAAAGTCGGCAACGAATACGTGATCAACGGCGAGAAGATGTGGATCACTTCCGGCACGATCGCCGACGTCGCCATCATCTGGGCGAAAGTCGAAGACGAGAAAGACCGCATCCGCGGATTTCTGGTCGAGACCGACCGGCCCGGATTCAAGGCCGACGACATTCACGGCAAGTGGTCGCTGCGCGCGTCGGTGACTTCCGGGCTGTCGCTGCAGGATGTGCACATCCCCGAGTCGAATCTGCTGCCGAAAACGCGGCGGGCTGAAGTCGCCGCTGATGTGCCTGAACCAGGCGCGCTACGGCATCGCGTGGGGAGCGATCGGCGCGGCCATGTCGTGCTACGACATGCGCGCTGCAATATTCCTTGCTGCGCAAGCAGTGGCGCGATCAGCCGATCGCCTCGCATCAACTCGTGCAGGACAAGCTGACCTGGATGATCAGCGAGATCACCAAGGCGCAGCTGCTCGTGCTGCAGGTCGGACGGCTGAAAGATGCAGGCAAAGTGGAGCCGCAACATATTTCCATGGCGAAGCGCAACAACGTGTGGATGGCGCTGGAGTGCGCCCGCCTGTCGCGCGACATTCTGGGCGCCAACGGCGTGGCCGACGACTATCCGATCATGCGCCACATGATGAATCTGGAGTCGGTGAAGACCTACGAAGGCACGCACGACGTGCACTCGCTGATTATCGGGCAGAGCGTGACAGGGATTGACGCGTTCTAAAATTCCAAAACCTGAGAGCGGACATAGACATTGCCACACTCATCCTCGAATATCTGAGGACCTGGGGTTTCGATGACAATTGGAAGCCAAGCCAATCATGACTGCGCGGCATTGACAGCTTCGCATTTTGCGAAGTATAATCTTCGCAGAATGCGAACTCGCGGGGCGTGACGTGCACGTCATCAGTCGCAAGAATCTTAAAGAAGCTGCTGCACGTGCACGCTGGCCTTGAAGGCCCGCTCGATGTGTGGTTTCGTATTGCGAAGAAAGCGAAGTGGAAATCTCTAGCAGACGTCCGAAGAACTTTTTCGAGCGCTGACGCCGTTGGCAAGTGGACGGTCTTCAACATCAAGGGGAACCAGTACCGGCTGATCGCTGAGATCAACTACGTGTTTGGCCGCATCTACATCCGCCACGTATTGACGCATGCCGAATATGACCGAGGAGGGTGGAAACAATGAGTGCAAGTGCAGCCCGAGCTGAATATGCCTCCCTGCTGACGAGTGCTGTGCCTGCCGTCATTCGCAGCGAGGCAGAAAACGAACGTTATATCGCCCTGCTCGAGGAGCTGGACCGCAAAGGCAGCCGCATGACGGCCGCAGAGCGGCGCATGGCCGAACTGCTCACTCTGCTCATCGAGGACTTCGAAGAGAAGCACTATGCGCTCCGGGCGGCCCGCCCGATGGAGGTCCTGAATGAGTTGATGCTGTCGAACAATTTGAAACAAAAAGATCTGCTGGACGTTTTCGGAACGCCCAGCATCGTGTCTGAAGTGCTGAACGGAAAACGCAAGCTGAACGCCGAACACATCCGCAAACTAAGCCGTCGCTTCCATGTGTCGCCTGAAGTTTTCTTTTGAGGGTTACGATGGCATGCAGAGATCTGCGCTCGGCTTGCTCCGTTACTACTCGTACATCTCCTCCAGCAATTCGTAGGCGCGGCGCAGGTGCGGGATCGACGATGCTTCCGCCCACGACCAGCGCCACGTTCAACGACTCTTCCTGCTCGGCGCGGGTCACACCCAGGCGGTAGGCCTGGATCGCGTGGTAGAAGATGCAGTCGTCGCAGCGCAGGCACGCCGAGGCGACCAGTCCCATCAACTCTTTCGTCTTAGCCGGCAGCGCGCCTTCCAGATAGGTGTTGTGATCGATGTTGTAGAAGCGCTTCACCAGAAAGTTGTTGGCCTTGTCGACGTTGGCATTGAGGCGCGCGCGGGTTTCGATGAAGCGGCGCGCGGTCTCGCTCTTGTCGGCGACATATTTTTCAGTGAAAAGATAGGTCGGCTCTTTGCGTTCCGGGCGCTCTGGCGCGGATGTTCGCCGGCGCGGGATGTTCGCTGGTGGTTGTGCTCATGGGCAAATGGTAGCAGAAGATAGTGCGAGTGGCGGGAAACTACCAGCTTCGTCATCTGCGATTCTGCGCAGGCGAGCCGGACCGCCGATAAAGCGAGAACCTTCGCTGAGCGCGAGAAGCGCGCTCGCGCTTCAGTGACGCCGCTCGTTTCCTCACCCTAGGCGGTCGGCTTGTCTCGCGGCGGTTCGACCGCGAGGAATTCTTCAGCGAAGCGGCGGGCGTAATCTTCGAGCAAGCGCGGAATCCGCTGCGGATCCGCCGATTGCAGCACCAGCCCGGCATGATGATGCCGCTTGATCCGCAGGTAGACTTCCGGGTCGTTGTAGCGCGAAGTGTCCGGATCTTCCTGCCGCGCGAGGGAAAGAATCACGCCCGCATATTCTTCGCGCACTGGGCGGCAAGCTTGTAGCTGCCGTCGCCGCCGGCGACTTCGATGCGAGCCCACTCGCGCCACAGATTGATTCCGGTCGCGGCCTCGACCATCTCGTTGATGTAGGCTCCGCCCACGCGCGCCGCACACTCGAGAAAATAAAAGTGCCCGTCAGCGTGAGCACGAATGAACTCCGCATGCGCCACTCCGCGCAGCAATCCCAGCGCGGCAATCAGTTCACGATTGATCGCGCGCAGCGCAGCATCGTCCTCGCTGCCCCGAGGCACCGTAAATGTCGTGAAGATTCCGCCGCCCTGAGCCACGTTCATCGGAGGCTTGCCGTATTTGCTGACGTTGGCAAAGACGACTTCGTTCTCCGAAACCACCGAGTCCACGTGATAAACGTCGCCGGGAAGAAATTTCTCCAGCAGAAATGACGACTGCTTGTCGCCGAGTTGTTCGAGCACCGGCCACAATTCTTCCGCCGCGTGGATTTTCTTGATGCCGATAGCCGACGCCTCCTGCCGCGGCTTGAGCACCCACGGCCCGGGCACGTGTTCCAGGTAATAGCGAATGTCCTCGTGATTCACGACGGGCACAAAATCCGGCACGCGCACGTGGCGATCGAGCGCCCGCATGCGCATGGCCAGCTTGTCGCGGAAATAGCGCATGGTCGTCAGACCCATGCCCGGGATGCGCAGATGTTCGCGCAGCGTGGCGGCGGTCTCCATGTCGTATTCGTCGAGGGCGACGATGCGGTCGATTTTGTGCGTGCGCGCAAGATGGGTCACGGCCTGCACGATGTCGGCGAGAGCAATTTCCGCCGGAAGATAGAAAGTATCGTCGAGGCTTTCGCGCGGCCAGTCGGCATCGCGCAATTTTTCCGCCGTCAGCAGGATCACGCGGCAGCCCTGGCGCTTGCACTCGCGCATGAACTCCTGCCCCTTTTCATAGGTCGTAATGCAGAGAAAAGTCAGCGGGCGCAGGTCAGGCATGGGCTCAGCTCCGTGCAGAGTTGCTGCAAAGGGTGCCTCATTCCCTCAGGTCAATAGCGGATAGGAGGATACCGCCGAAGAACCTCGCGCTGCCGTCGGGCATGCCGATGAAGAAAATCGATTACTGCTCAGCGCTGCAATCGATTTCCATTCTCGTCGGTGATTGCGCTATAGTCTCAACCCGGCGCTGTCATCCGACGGCATCCTAAACGCGCCTGGGAGACATCTCATGGCTACGCAGACTCGTCCGGAAGGCAAGGCCCGCATCTTCGGGGAAAACATTGAAAGCGATCTGGCGTCGCGATTCCTGCGCGTGGTGGAAGTGGCGGCCATCGCCTCGGCCCGCACCATGGGCCAGGGCGAGCGCAAGCTCAGCGATCAAGTCGCCACCGAGGCCATGCGCAAAACCATGGACACCATCCCGATGCGCGGCACCATCGTGATCGGCGAGGGCGAGCGCGACGAAGCGCCCATGCTCTACATCGGCGAGAAAGTCGGCGCCGAATTTCCGGACGGCACCGAAGTTCCGGAAGTCGATATCGCGGTCGATCCGCTGGAAGGCACGAACCTGTGCGCGACCGGGGCGCCCGGCTCGATTACGGTGCTGGCCGCGTCCGAGCGCGGAGGCCTGCTCAATGCGCCCGACTGCTACATGGAAAAAATTGTCGTCGGGCCCGTCGTGCAAAGATGCAGTCGATCTGGACGCGCCCGTGTCGCACAACCTGAAAAACATCGCGAGGCGGCTGGATCGCGACGTGGAAGACCTGGTCGTGATCGTGCTCGACCGTCCGCGCCACGAGAAGCTGATTGCCGACATTCGCGCGGCCGGAGCTCGCATTCGGCTGATCGGCGACGGCGACCTCTCGGCGGGAATCGCCGCGGCCGTCGTTGGCACTGGCGTGCACGCGGTCATGGGTTCCGGCGGCGCGCCGGAAGGCGTGATCACCGCCGCCGCCATCCGCTGCCTCAACGGATACATGCTCGGCCGCCTCGTGGTGAAGCCCGAGCAGGAAGAGCGCCTGGAGCGCATGGGCATCAAAGACAAGAACCGCATCTATGAAGCGGAAGACCTGGCTCCCGGCAAGCAACTTATCTTCGCCGCCACGGGCGTCACCGACGGCGCGCTGATGAAGGGCGTGCGCTTCTTCGGCGAAGGCACGCGGACCTCGTCGGTGATCATGACCCTGCGAACCGGGAAGGTGCGGTTTGTGGAAAGCATCCACCTGGAGGAGGGGCCGGATGTGAAGGTACAGGTTCCTGTAGACCTGTCGTTTGTCATGAGTCGTTGGTCGGTTGCCGATGACTCGTGTCCCGAATCTAAGGTTCGTTGAAGAATTGGCAAAGCGTTGACGATCCAAAATGGAGCCACCGCCGGGGGCTAAAGCCCCGATCTTCAAAGGTGCTCTTTCGGCTCGGCTGAAGCCGAGCCCTTTCAAAACTTCACGACTTTGCTCTTTCGGCTCGCTGAGGCCGAGCCCTTTCAAAACTTCACGACTTTGCTCTTCGGCTCGGCTGAAGCCGAGCCCTTTCAGCTTCACGACTTTATCAACGGACTTCAGATTCAGAACACTCGTTAGCGGAAATACCGCCAGTGACAGAGTGCTTGAGTGACTTAGCGCACCGTTCGCTACTTTACATACTCCGAATCCTTCTTCAAATCCTCGGGCACCGTGGGCATGGGCGGCCATTCCTGCGAAAATCCTTTGAGCAGCGGGGTCGCAACTTCCGAGCGCAGAGTGCCGTCGTGCACCGCGAATTTATGCGGATGGCCCGGCGGAATATCCTTCCCACAGGCAAACTCCGGCGTAGGCGCCATCTTTGCGCAAGATGTAATACGTCATATCCATGTAGCGGAGCTTGGTCATGTCGCCGTTGTAGTTGCGCACGATGCGTTTGAGCGCGTCCATGCCCGCTTCCTGCGGAGACATGCCGTGGCGCATGTTCTCGACGATGGTGTGAGCGCCGGCGACTTTGATGTTTTCTTCCCCGGCGCCGGTCGCGCCGGCAGATCCTACGTCCTGATCGGTATAGCAGCCGGCGCCGATGATGGGCGAATCGCCGCAACGGCCGGGGAGTTTGAACGCCAGGCCGCTGGTCGTGGTGATGCCCGACATTTCTCCCTTCTCATTGAGCGCCGAGCAGTGAATCGTGCCGGTGGGCGGAAACAACACGCGCCGCACGGCTGCCAACTGGAACTCGGGCTCAATGCCAAGATCGGCGGCGCGCTGCTGCAGTTGCTGAATCCGCTCGCGCCATAAGCTCGGCCTGCGGCTTGGAATCGGGCGCGGGCGCATGCCAGTTCGGATCGGCCATGCCCGGGCCCCACCAGTCGCGGTCGGAATTGAATTCCTTCCACAAGCAGCCAGATCTTGCGCGAGCGTTCGGTCAGCAGGTTCTCTCGCGGAAAGCCCATGGCCACCGCAAATCGTTCGGCGCCTTCGCCGACCAGCATGACGTGTCCAGTGTGCTCCATACACTGCCTTCGCCGACCATCGAAACATTCTTGATGTTGCGCACGCCGCCCACCGACCCGGCGCGCCGCGTGGGACCGTGCATGCAGCAGGAGTCGAGTTCGACCACGCCTTCTTCGTTGGGCAAGCCGCCCAGGCCGACCGAATCGTCGTTGGGATCGTCCTCCGGACCCTTCACCACTCGAATGGCGGCATCGAGCGTGTCGCCGCCGCCTTTCAGGAAGGCATACGCGGCCTCCACATAGGCATAGCCGTTGTGGGCGCAGATGATGATCGGACGCTTCGGAGCATCCGCCTGAGAAGCGTGCCCCTGGCCGCTTTCGGCGAGCGCTTCGGGAATCGCGGCGTGCGCTCCTACCCCGGCGGCCACCGCTCCGAGCACGGACGTCTTCACGAAATCACGGCGCGAAACAGTCACGGAATCCTCCTTGGAAACCAACCACGTTTGACAGATCGCGTTCGCGATCACTGCGCGCTGGCAGCGAAATCATTTTCCCCTGAGAGGGCGGAGTGGTCTTGCGGGCGAAGGCGAAAGCATATCACGGGCCGGAACAGAGATTCACGCGGGAGGGTGACAGGATTCCGGGAGCAGCTCAGGAAGATGGACAGGGGTACAGCGCAGCCGCGGCCGTGTCCGGCCGTTGCGAGGAGAAGGCCGGTTGGGAGGAATCTATAGCTCCATCGCGCCGCGAGTTTCAATTTCGATTGACCGCGTTCTCCTCGAAACTTATTGATCCTCAGCGGCTGGCTCTTCAGCGGCTGGCGAACCGGCGCAGGCGGCCGGGATAGGCGGCACCCGCTTTCGCCAACAGATCGGCGGCGGCCGGAGCGATGGGCTGCACATTTTCTGAACGGAAACGCAGCAGCGCGGCAATATTGCCCACTTTGTCGAACTCGGGATCGTCTTTCACGTAGAACATCTCGATATCGCGGCGAATCACCCATGGCAGAATGGCCTCGCCGACATCCACGATTTCCTGCGTGGCCTTGCCGCAAATCGGACAGAAGCTCACCAGATGAGCATCAATGTGCCCGCATCCGGCGCATTCGACGGCGTGCGCCTGAAAATTTTCGCCCAGCAGCAGGGCCTGCACTTCGCCCAGTTCCAGCGACCGCAGGACGCGGCGCAGCCCGGTGACGCCGCGGGCATGGCTGCGCGCCTGGCTCACAGCCTGGTTCACGAGTTCCCGGCGGCGATCGTTCTGCCAGCGCTCCACGATCTGCTCGGCGCGGGTGCGAATCTCGTCGCGGGTGATGTGGCCCAGGTCGGCCTGAAAGCGGCCGAGCAGGGCTCCGCTGACGTAGGGATGCAGTTGCGCCTCGAGCTGAGAGCGATGAACATCCTGGCAGCCGAGAATCCATTTTTCGAACACGCCTTTTTCCAGCAGACTCCTTCAGCGCTTCGGCCACGGCCTTGAAATGCTGGCGCGCTTCGTCTTCCACCCGGCGCTGGGCATGGCCGCCGTCGTAGCCGGCATAACCGTCGCTGCGGCCCTTGCGGGACAGTGTTTGGAACAGACCTTCGCGCTCGGTCAATTCGCCGAGACGAAGATCGAAAATGCGAGCCTTGTGCCGATCGACCAGCACCACGCCCAGCCGCGGGAACGCGCCCAGCAGATGGGCGATCGGCTTGAGATGAAAATGGCGATCCACGAAAAGCTGCGTGCCCGGCAGGGTCGGCGGCAGATCGTATTCGCGCCAGATATTTTGCTGCGGCGCAGGCAAACACCGCCTTGCCGTGGGTCCCATTGCTGCGCAATTCGCCCGACAGGCGCAGGATGCGATCCATATCGGCGCGGACGCCGTCCTTCTTACCGGGGGCCTTGCTTTCCAGGCGGCGCAGGGCTTCGCGCGCCAGGTCCTTGATCAGAATCGTTCCTCCTTGTGCGCCTTGTTGCGCGGCGTGGACGGCTGAAAATAAAAACTGACGGCACCGGAATTTGTATCCTGAAATTCAGCCAACTCTCGGATTTGTTCGCGAGTAATACTCATGGATCCTCTCCATCAGATTTGAAATGGGTTTAAGCGGCGCCGGTCGGGGCGAGCCGGCCCTGAAACTGACGGGCCAGGCCCGGCGCTTTGCGTAAGTGGTCGCGTGCGGCAGAAATAAAAGCGAGTACCCGGTCGGCGGGAAGACCGGTGATCGCGCAAATCTCGTCAACGGTGAAGCCTTCGATGGCATTCAGAATGAAGGCCTCGCGCGGGCCCGAACCCAGATCGCGCAGCGAGGAGGCAATCAGCCGCAGCATTTCGTCGGAGGCCAGGATCTGCTCCGGCGTGGCCACGCGAGAATCGGGAATCACGGTCGCGCCGGTGATGGATTCGTCGGGCTGATGGAATTGCAGTTCCGGTTCGTCGCTGGCCTTCACGTTGCGCCGCCGCGCGGACTCTTCCAGAGGCACGGCGTTGCCGTTGCTTTCGTCGGTGTGCGAAGGTCGTCCAGAGCCTGCAGCGCCAGCCGGTAGAGCCAGGGCTCGAGCGCCAGCCGTTCCGGCTTTTCCTGCCCATTGCCCAGGGCGGCGGCGATGGTTTCATCAATGACTTCTTCCTTCGAGATACTGTCGGGAGCGATCGATTCCTGAGCTTCGCGGAAATAAATTTCACGCTCGACAAAGCGCTCCAGCCGCGCCAGATTCACGTTCACGTACGAGCGAATATCGTCGGCAGAAATGGTCGGAGGAAAAACCGCGGCCAGAGTCTGCTCGAAGGGCACTTCGCGCGCGATCGTGCCCGGGCGGGCGCTGTCGCCGCGGCGTCCGCGCTGCCACTTGTGCGACGCGCGCAGAATTTCTTTGTGTTTATTGACCTGCTGCAGCAGGTCTTCAAACGCCTCTTCACCGCGGCCGCAGCCGTTGGAGCGGAGCCTGCACCGCCATTTGGCCCGAGGGCAAGCGCAAATTCAGAGACACGCTGGTTCCTTCGCGGGCGGAGATCTCCTCCACGACACCCTTCAGGTGGACGAGTTCCGGGCGGAAGACCTGCAGTCGTTTTTGCAGTTTTTCGATTTGGTGCTGGATGTCTTTTTCTACGGCGGGAATCTTATGAAGACGGTAACTGACGTGAACGTTCATGAGCGCCTCGGCCTTGCTGTACGAAGTCGCGCAACCAAGTGCTATCTAAGTCGAATTGTACACCCGGTAGAAAAAAGGCAAGCGGAGATTTGAACAACTAAAGAGATTGGGAGGAGCACTTTTGGGAATCGATTGGCAGCAAAGAGTTTGCGGAACCATCGGCCACAGTTTGCAGCCTGCGAATGAGAAGTTTATTATCCGGGACCCATGACATGGTCCAAACTTCTGCTATTCGTTCCGCTTGCGACCGTTGCATTCGCGCAGGCTCCAACCTCAAAAGAAGTCGAAACGCGTTTATCCCGACGCGCACGCGCTCTATCTTGATCTGCACCAGAATCCTGAACTCTCATCGCATGAGACGCAGACCGCGGCGAAGCTGGCCACTCGCCTGCGCAGCGCCGGCTATGAAGTAACCGAGCACGTCGGCGGAACCGGGGTTGTCGCCATCCTGAAGAACGGCGCAGGTCCGACCATCATGCTGCGCACGGAACTGGATGCGCTTCCCGTGGAAGAAAAGACCGGACTTCCCTACGCCAGCAAGGTTCACGACGAAAGACGACGCCGGACGCGACGTTCCAGTCATGCACGCCTGCGGACATGACCTGCACATGGCGTCGCTGCTGGGCACGGCCGAGATCATGGCGCACAGCAAGAACACTTGGCATGGGACGCTCATGCTGATTGGCCAGCCCGCCGAAGAGACGATCGGCGGCGCCAAGGGGATGATTGACGACGGCCTGTTCACGCGATTTCCCAAGCCCGACGTGGCTGTGGCGCTGCACGTGGGCAACGTGCAGGCGGCCGGCATGGCCTCGATTACTCCCGGCATCTACAACACGAATGCGGATTCGCTGCGCATCACGATTTACGGCAAGGGCGGTCACGGCTCGGCGCCGCACACGGCGGTTGACCCCATCGTGATCGCGGCTCGAACGATTCTGGCGCTGCAGACGATCGTCTCGCGCGAAGTGAAACCCGGCGAAATGGCGGTGGTGACAGTCGGCTACATTCAGGCTGGGACGAAGAACAACATCATCCCCGATCACGCGGAAATGGGACTGACCGTGCGGACGTTCAAGCAGGATGTCCGCAAGCAGGTCCTGGCGGCGATTGAGCGCATTACGAAGGCGGAAGCCGCCGCAGCGGGCGCGCCGCGCGAGCCTTCAGTCGAGCACTATGAAGGCACCGACTCGGTCTACAACGATCCAGCGCTGGCGGAGAGGCTTCGAGCGCCTCTGGAAGCGGCGCTGGGAAAGAGCAATGTCGTGACTGCCGAGCCGATCACGCCTTCAGAAGACTTTTCATTCTTCGTCGAGCAGGGCGTGCCGGGTTTCTACTTCAGCCTGGGCGGAGCCGATCCGGAGAAATTAGCGCAGGCCAAAGCCGCGGGGACTTCGCTCCCCTCGAATCACTCGCCGCTGTTCGCTCCCGACGTGGATCCCGCGCTGCATGCGGGAATTGCCGCGGAGGTTGCCGTGCTGAGGAACCTGCTGAGTACGTCGTCCGAGGAATTGCACAAACTGACCGCTACACCGCAACGGTAACCGACGTCTCGGTGCGCGTGACGGGCCGGTAGAGCGTGTCGCGCTCGATCGGTTCGCGGCCGGCGGCGCGGATCAGGCGCTCCAACTCTTCGCGGCGCATGCCTTGCGGAGTGGTGGCGCCGGCGTCGTGGTAAATCTTCTCTTCGATCACCGTGCCATCCATATCATCGGCGCCGAAGCGCAGGGAAATCTGCGCGATCTTGGCGGTCATCATCTGCCAGTACGATTTTATGTGCGGAAAATTATCGAGCACCAACCGGCTGACCGCGATCTGCTTGATGTCGAGCATTCCCGTGGTCTTCGGCAAATGCTGCAACGGCGTGTTGTCAGGATGGAAGGCCAGCGGGATAAAAGTCTGGAAGCCGCCGGTTTCGTCCTGCAGCGCACGCAGCTTGAGCAGATGATCCACGCGATCTTCGTCATTTTCGACGTGGCCATACAGCATGGTCGCGTTCGATTTCAGTCCAATCTGGTGTGCGAGTTTGGCGGTTTCAAGCCACTGGTCGCCGTCAATCTTGTGATCGCAAATGATATGGCGGACGCGGTCGGCAAAAATCTCGGCGCCGCCGCCGGGCAGCGAATCCACGCCCGAGGCTTTCAGCTGTTCGAGCGTCTCGCGAATCGACAGCTTGGCGCGCTTGGCCAGGTAAGCGACCTCGACCATGGTGAAGGCCTTCAAATGCACCTGCGGAAAGCGCTGTTTCAAGCCGGAACAAAGATCGAGGAAGTACTGAAACGGCAGGTCGGGATGCAGTCCGCCCACGATGTGGAATTCCGTGACCGCCTCGGTGTATCCCGAAGCCGCGGTCTCGAACGCCTCATCGAGCGCCATGGTGTAGGCGCCGGGCGTGTCTTTCTTGCGGCCAAACGCGCACAGCCGGCACGCGGCCACGCAAACGTTCGTCGGATTGATATGGCGGTTGACGTTGAAATAGGTCTTGTCGCCGTGCATGCGCTCGCGCACGGAGTTTGCCATCCAGCCCACGGCGAGAATGTCGCCGGTGCGATAGAGCGTGAGAGCGTCGTCGGCATTCAGGCGTTCGCCGGCTAAAACCTTGGCGTGGATCGGCTCCAGGCGCCGGTCGTCCGTCTGAAAGGCGTGAAATGGGGCTATGGCAGACATCTCTTTGATGATATCGCAGGAGTGTCGGGGAAGCCACCGTTCAACGGGCGCTGGCGGAGAACGTGTTGAATCCCTGCTTACGCTGCTCCGACTCCTTCGGATAGTCGCCGAGCCAGATATATTCCGGCTTGGTCTGCAATAACGACAGCTTGCGCAGGTAGACCTCGGGCACCCCCGTCACGAAACTCTTCTGCTGCACCGCCTCGCGCATTTCTGTGGCAGAGCGTTGCATTTTCGCGATGTAGGCTTCGAGCGTATCGTCGTTGACGGTCTGGATGCCAAGATCGAGGCAGACTTGGTCACGCATCTTCAGGAATGCCTGCAACAACTCCGATGGATTGGCCTCAGGCATGCACACGCCGACCGCTTTTCTGCGCCGTATCAGCGAACCGGCGGCCTGGGGTTTGCGATCGGAGAAGCCAATCGTCCAGCCATTCTGCAGGCAGCTCTCAAACCCACATTTCAACGGGAGCGGACTTTTCCCCTTCGGAAAGATCTGGCTTACGGTGCCAAAACAATGGTGGCGCGTGTGCGCCAGCAGGCGGCAAAAACTGGGCGGGTTGCTCTTGGAATCGGAAACCAGGGAGAAATCAAGCAGACGGACGAAGCCCATCCCCTCAAGCGCGCGCGTATAACGGTCGAGCGCTTCGAGGTCGAGAGCGGGAAATTGCGCCGGGGTGGCGGGTGGAAAGGAAAACGAAGTCGCCATGCTTTTAAGCACCCGGCTCTTCATGGTCGCAAAAGTAAAGAGCAAATGGATCCAACTCCCGAACCGCCAAAGCACGAGCGCGAGGAGCACCACCATCCAAATCAGTACCGACGCAGGCTGGGTGCGGCGTTGCCCGTGGCCGTATCGCGCCTGAAGGCCCTCGTATTCGGCCTTCGAGACCGGCTGCCAGCCACTTTGCGTCCATAGGGTCTGCGGACCGGAAACGAGCTTCTCCCCGGCGATCTGTATGTTCTTGATTCCGAAAGTGAGAAAGTCAAACCGTGCCGCGCCGACTTGTTTGAAGGGGACCGACTGGATCGTCAGATGGAACGTGTTCTCGCCCAGTACGATGGGCAGCGTGGCAGTGTTGCCCGCGCCTTCGTATCCGGTTAGCACCTTGTAGTGCCAGCCCGCATCTTTGAAGGCCTGCCGCGATGATTTGCTGAGAAAGCCGCCGTCTTGTTCGGTGTCGCTTTCGTTATCGCTGAGATCGTCCGCGCTGAGCTTGGCGTCAGCCCCGGTCGCCGTTTGCGGCTGCGCTTGCGGCTTTGCGCTCTCTGCGACAGGAACAAATTTCTCTCCGTCCCAGCGAGTTCCCGCCCAGTCACGTCCAATCGAGGGCGGCGGAGTCAGTTGCAGTTGCCCATCGACCAGAGTCCACGTGCCATACGTCGCGGTCTTGTCAGGAAGCAGAAACCGATCCAGTTGACCGGTCGAGGCCAGGTGGTAGGCCACGACCTGTGGCTGGTTAAAGTCGGCGAAGCCCCCGGCGAGAACTGCCAGATAGCCATATCTGGTGCCGGCCAGTTTTTCCGTCAGAACATTCCGGGAGCGGCCCGTGCTGTTCAGATTAAGGAAGAGAAACGCGCCGTGGTCGTTCCAGAAGACCGTGGTCTGCGCCATGCGCTGGCCGACCTTGTAGTGCTTCGGCCACATCGTGAGCGCCCCAACCGCGATGGCGACCACCGCCACGACAGCAAGAATCGAGATCGCCTTTTTCTTGTCCAAGTTTGTCTCCCGTCGCGAAAGTAGCACGGCAAATGGACTGCGCGCAGGGTACTTTAGTGAACGAACCGCTGGAGTTCCGGCCAGCTGCAGCCAGCTATTTCCGCAGCAGGAGGTCCCCGGCCACGAACACAAAGAACAGCACCGAGATGACGCCGTTCAGGGTGAAGAAGGCGGCATTCAGCTTGCTCAGATCGTCCGCCGAGACCAGCGAATGCTCGTAAACCAGCAGGGCCGCGACCACAGCCACTCCGGCAATGGCAAGCTTGCCCAGTCCGAAGGACCATAGCAACGTGATCAGCAACGCAAGCATGATGATGTGGAAGGCGCGAGCCACCCAGAGCGCGCGGCGAATTCCAAGATAACGCGGAATGGAATGCAGGCCCGCCTCGCGGTCAAAGTGGAAATCCTGGCAGGCGTAGAGGACGTCGAAGCCACCCACCCAGAACGTAACGGCGGCGGTGAGGAGCAGAATTCGCGGATCGAGCGAGCCGCGGACCGCGATCCACGCGGCCGCCGGCGCAATGCCGAGCGCGAAACCAAGCACCAGGTGCGACCAGCGGGTGAAGCGCTTGGTGTAGGAGTACAGCAGCAGCACGGCGAGCGCGACCGGCGAGAGCCACAGCGCCATTCGATTCAACTGCGATGCCGCAAGGATAAACAACGCGCTCGACGCCACGACAAATGTCACTACAAACGCCGGCGACAGATGGCCCGCGGGCAAAGCGCGCGCGCTGGTACGCGGGTTCGCGGCGTCAAGCGAAGCGTCGGCCCAGCGATTGAAAGCCATCGCCGCGGACCGGGCCGCGACCATGGCGATGATGATCCATGCCAGTTGATGGACCGTCGGAAACCCTCCCGCCGCAAGCATGGCGCCGCAGAGCGCGAACGGCAGCGCGAAGATGGAGTGCTCCCACTTGATCATCTCCAGCGTGACGCGCAGGTTGTGGAGGATGGGCACCAGGTAAATTGTAAAGCATGGGCGTCAGGCGTCGGGCGTCGGGCGTCGGACCTCAGACGTCGGACCTCGGACCTCGGACGCCAGACGTCAGACCTTATGCGCTCGCGGAAACCAGCGGCACGAAACGGCATAGCTCACGCAGTGTAGTTTTCGGCTGGCCGTTTCGCATTTCGATCAGTTGCAACTGTTGAGAATCAGGAGGGCCGACGGGAATGATCATCCGTCCGCCTTCGGCGAGTTCTGCCAGCAGAGCAGGCGGCACCTCGGGAGCCGCCGCCGAGACGACGATCGCATCGTAGGGTGCAGCCTCCGCAAAACCCTGACTGCCATCGCCAACCATCACTTTCACGTTGGTATAGCCAAGGCGAGCAAGCAATCCCCGGGCTGCATTCGCGAGCGCGGAATGACGCTCCAGCGAAAAGACCTCGGCCGCTAATTCGCCGAGAAGCGCGGTCACGTAGCCGGAGCCCGTTCCGATCTCAAGCACCCGGTCAGCCGGCGTGAGAGCAACCGCCTCCAGCATCAGCGCAACGATATAAGGCTGAGAAATGGTCTGCTGCTCGCCAATCGGGATGGGGTGATCTTCGTAGGCCTGGTCACGATACTGGCCGGAGATGAACTCCTGCCGCGGGACGCGCGACATGGCGTCGAGCACGCGCTCGTCTCCGATGCCACGCGCCCGCAGCTGGTCCTCGACCATGCGCCGTCTCAAGCTCGAGTACAGAACGGCTTCGTCAGAAGCATTCATCTGCATGCGGGAACGGGATATCTCCAGCCGCAGTCATTCTATTCCCTGGCTATTTCCTTCGGCGACGAACGCGGACGTCGAAGCTGACCACGCCATTCTGATCGCGCGTGCCCACGGCCGAAACATTGCGGTTGAAATAGTATTCGCCCTGAATGATCTGCTGCGAGCTCTGCGAGACATTGGTGCTGTAGGTGAGAGAAAGATTGTTGGCGAACTGCTGCTCGATCGTGACCTGCGGCCCGCGCGCGGTGGGGTTGGTTTCCGTGGTCAAGCCCTGCGGATCAATTTTGATGCGGCTTACTCCGAACAGCTTCTGCATGCGGCTGCTCACGGTCTGATTGATGGCTTGGTTGATGATCAGGTTGGTGGCCTCGTCGGTGAACAAGGTCTGTCCCGATTGCTGCTGCAACTGCTCCGACTCCTGGCTGGTGCGCCCCAACGCCAGCAACGCGATGATGTCCGACTTGGGCAGCGGCGGCTCGGAACGATAGTTGACGTTGAGGCGATCGGGCGTTCCGGTCACGGTGACGTCCAGATCGTAGTTGCGAACGTGCGTCGTAGCCTGCAGGTTCACCTGCGGCTCAATCGCGACAGGATTGGCGAAAGTGATGTCGCCGCGCTCCAGGCGGAACTTGATGCCGTTAAAAGTCGCGTCCCCTTCCAGAATGTCGGCGCGGCCAAGAACGCTCGGGCGCGCCACCGATCCGCGCAGCCGGAGATCGGCATCCCCGGAGAGCCGCGCCACCGCAGTCTTCATTTGAAGCTCGGGAGCAGTGCGCACGACAATATCGAGTTTTACGTTGTACATCGGCGAATTCGCCGGCGAGATCGCGCTCGCCTGGCGGCTTCGTTCCAGGTAACTGCCGAAATCAAAACCGGGTGTCACCGCCAGCTTGGTGACCAGAACGTCGCCTGAAACCGTGGACGCCGACGGAGTTCCGATCCAGTGCAATTCGGCAGTCGCCGTTGAACTCACGCCCGGCGGGTAGCGCAGTCGCACTTCTTTGCCCACGGCTGTCACGTTAAAGTTGAGCTGGCGATTGTAGCGGGTGGCGTCGCCTTTCAGATCGAGCGTGCCGCCGCCGGTGCGGGCGGTGAGCTGTTCAATGTGGATCCGATCCTTCGTAAAGACCAACGATCCGTTCGCCTCGCTTAGGCCACTCGGCATCCCGGCATAGTTGATCCCGCCGTTCGTGATCTGAATGCTGCCCTGGGGAAGGGGCTGGCTGATCGTGCCCCCCACGGTCATGTGGACTGACATGAGACCGGACGCAGTGAGGTCAGGATCGATGCTGCCGAGCAGTTTGAGATCGGCCTGGCCATCGGCCGAGAGACCGAGCGCGCGTTCGCCGGCGAAGCCGATCGTGCCTTGCCCAGTGATGTCGGTCCCCTCGCCCACCATGTGCGCCGGCTCGATGTGGGCGGTCTCCTGCGCGTAGGTGAACCGCACCGGCCCCTGGTTGTGCAGCTTGGCGTTTTCCAGTTCGATGTAAATGTCGCTCGCGTCGCCCTTCAGGGTCCATTCTTTGGGATAGCGCAATGGCCCCTGCATGTTCACCGACCCGACCACCGCAGAGTGTCCGGTGAGTTGCGTGCCCAGGTAAGCGCGCCAGATCGGGTCAAGATCTGCATGATCCACGTGCGCCGTAATGTTCGCGGGATAGTCCCCGCGCATCGCCACTGTTCCATCTACGGTGATGGCGCCATGCGGAAAGTCGGAGTGCCCCTTAATTTGCAGGACACCTCCCTTGGAGACCGCTTGCAGATCGAATGATCCCGAGAGTTCGCGATCGAACGTCAGGTCGCGCACGCGGACATCGGCGTTCAGGAGAGGAGCGTCGATCGTGCCGGAACCCTGCAGGGTGAAGTCGGCTCTGCCTTCGACCGGGAGTTCGTCGAGATGAATCTGGGAAATGCGGGACAGGTCGAAATTCTTCCCTGCCAAGTCGAGCTGGAAGCTGCGCGTTGCCGGGGTGAAGGCCGCGCTGCCGGTAACGGCGGCGTCCTGGTGCGTGAGGTGAATATTGTTGAGCGCGGTTTCTCCGTCGGCCATATGGAGGTCCGCGTCGAACGTCTCGATCGGTTCCTCGTACACCAGAGCATTCGCTGCGTGAATGTGTCCCTGCACTTTAGGGTCGGAGCGCGTTCCGGAAACCTGCAGAGAGATGTCCGCGGTCCCCGAGACCAGGTAGTCGAAGCCCGTGAGGGCCGCGGTCGAGGCGACATCCACATTGTGCAGGTTCACATGCGCAGTGTACGGGCAGTCTTCGGTAAAGGCCCCTTTTTGCAGCGTGGCATTCACGTCGAAGTCGGCACTGGTGCCTCCGCGCCGCAAGGTTCCTCCACGAACGGCCAGGCCATGCGAGGAGAATTGAATACTCGCCGCAAGGGAATCCCAATGCACTTTTTGCTGAGGAGTGCGCGAAGTTGCCGGAACAGTGAACTCGAAATCTTGCGCGACGAGCGTGCCGGCCAGCGCCGGAGAGGAAAACGTACCGCTGGCCACGCCATTGAACGTGGCATTCCCGTCCACTCGGAACGGCAGGTTCGTGGGGCCGCCCAGCGCCGTCAATAAGGGACGCCACTCTTCCAGGTTCGAAGTCGAAACTGAGAAGTGAATCGTAGAAGTCGCCGCCAGAGTTCCCGCCGCCTGAACCCGGGACGCGGGCGTGGACAGGTTGAACTGCGCCAGTTCCAACTCATCGGGACCCGCGCGATACTTGCCTTGAATCCGAGCCGTGACCGGCAATTCTCCCGCAGCCGGTTTCGCTGGAGGGCTCAAGTCCAGGGCGAATGCGACCTCCGCATCCTTGGGCGATCCCTTCCAGAGCGCATCCACGGTGCCTGACGCCAATCCGACAGGATGAAACCGGCCCAACGGATGCGCGGGCACATCCAGAGCCGCGGCCACATCCCGGGCCGAAACATCGCGCACCCGGACCCGCACCACACCGGTCTGTACGCCGGGCTCCTTCACCTTCTCGCCTTTTTTGGCCGGGGGCCTCGAGGCCCGAATCTCGGCCATGTTTTCCCCGCCGCGCTTCATCACCTTGCCGGGCGATGGGGGCGGTATGCTGTGCAACCAGTTATCCACCTGCGCGTCGCCCGCGAAGCTCCCGCTGAACAGCTTTCCCTGCAGCCTGGAGAGTTTGATCTGCTGATCGGTGAGCGAATAGTCGGAGGTGGCGCTGGCTTTCTTGATTGCGATCTGATCGTCCTGCCAGCCCAGTTCGTTCACCGCGACGGCGCCCGAAGTGGTGAAATCGTTGAGCGACCAGTTGCCGCTGCCTTTGAACTCCGCGACGCCCTCGCGCAGATCGTGCCGGCGAGCAATCGCAGCGGCCTCTGACAGGTCAACCCGCGCACCGTAGCTCGCGATGAGGTGAGGATTTCTAAAATCGCTGATGCGCCCGCTCGCTTCCAGATGCGACCGGCCCGAGTTCCACTGCAGCGACTTGATGTCGGCAAAGGTAGTCCCCAGGCTGAACTCGATCGTGGCCATCCAGGCAAACGGGCGGAACCCGTCGAACACCGTGTCCACCTTGCCCAAGGCGAGGCGACTCTCGTAGCGCCCGCGCAGGAACGAATAGTCCATCTGCAGATTGGTGTCGCGCACATCGAAGTCGAGCGGGATGCCCCGGTCGCCCCACACCAACTCGCCGTTTCGCAGCGACAAGTGATTCACGGAGAGAGCGAACAGTTGCTCGACCGGAGCGCTCTCTGCATTTTGGAACCGAACCTTGGGAGCGGGAACGTTGGTCGTGCCGTCTGGCGCGATGGTGACGTGAACTACCGGACGTTCGAGTTCGAGGGAATGAAAGCCGAACTGCGCGCGCAGGAAAGAGTCCACTTTCAGATGGGCAAGCAAATGATCGGCATGAAACAGCGGAGGAGCCGTCGGCGGTTCCGTCCCATGCACGGTGATGTTCCGCACCTCGACCTGCATGTGGAACGGAACTATGTGGAAACTGCCGATTTCGGCGCGGCCGCCGGTCATGCGCTCCAGTTCGACGACCATTCGCTGGCGCACGTACTGCTGGAAGGAATCGGTGTTGATGTACCAGAGCCCGGCAAGCAGAGCGACGATGCCCGCCCCACCCAGGATCAGCGCAAACTTCCACCAGCGTCGAGGCCTGGCGGCAGGCTCGGTCACCGCGTCTGCACTCCGTCGCCTGCCGAAGCGGCCAGCCCGGGAATGCTGACGTTGCTTTCCGACCGCAGCGATTGCAGCCAGGAAACCATCAACTCGCTGACCTTCTCATCCGTGAGCAACTCGCGGATCTTGCCGGAAACCTCAGCCAGGGCGACTTCCCTTGCTCCGGCTTGCTTCAACTGCGGAACGAATTTCTCGCGGTAGTACTGCTCGATGGATTTGGAATCAATCTGTACGCCGGGCCGCAAGTGAGCGTCCACCAGGCGCATGAGATCGATCTGCTGCTGCAGGTGCGCGACCAGGTCTTTTTCCGTCAGACGGAACCGGCCGAGCACCGCTTGCCAGCCCTCCGCCGTGGCAGCTTCGGCGTACTGTCCTCGTGCCGCAACAATCCGACCCGTTGCCTCAGCTTCTGAGGCATGCTGGAAGAATGCGGATTTCATCTGCTCCCCCAGCAATTCCTGATCGATCAGGCGGTCCAGAACGGCGCGGCGATCGTCATCGGTGAACTGGCTGAGCGCGCGGCCGTTGAGCAGCGCTTCGTAGGACAGCGCTTCGTCCCAATCGCTCTGCAGGATGATATGGCCGTTGACCGTGGCTACGATCCGATCGATGACCTGCCCGGCGCGGGCGGCAGGAGGCCGGGACATGCTCAACAGAAAGGTGAGCGCGACAACTGCAATCGTCAGCTTCGTTCGAACTCTATCCATCAGAATGGCTGGCCTATGCTGAAAAACAAGTTGTAAGGTCGCAGGCGCTGTGACACCACATTCGTAGTTGGCGGAAAAAACGGGTTCGGGTTCGGGGTCGAAATCGTCCTAAAATAGCTGGTCGGATTCAGATTGTACCCGAAGTCAAAGCGCAAAGGTCCGATAGGTGTCTTATAACGCACCCCCACTCCGACCGCATGCGATGTGTAATCATAACCTGAGTTATTGAATTTGGTAATGCACTGGGTGGCCGTTGTACTACTGGGCAGGCATAGATTGGGATCAGCCTGGTGCCACCGCATCAGCCCCTTCAACAAATCGTGCGGCGCGGTGAAAACATTGCCCATATCGTGGAAAATCGCGAAGCCGAATCCCTCCCCGAGGATCGGCACCGTGAGCGGGGGAAGGCGCAGTTCCAGGTTATTGACGAATTGCGCCGTACCGCCAAGGGGAAACCCAGAGTCCGGATCGCGGGGTCCTGCCTGATCTAACCCGAAACCCCGATGAGAGTTGCCGCCGCCCGCGAAGAATTGTTCCGGCAACGGAATCAGATTGAATCCCGTGCAGACCGACTCATTGGTATTGGGATTCGCGGGGCAAGCTCCCGGAGGCACGACCCGCGTGCCCTTGAACGGCTGCTCTACGCCAATGCTGGTCGAGCGGGCAAACACGAACTGATGACCCGGTTTGCCCTTCCCGCCAAATGCGTAATACGTGGAGTGCTGAGCCAGCATGCGGCTGAAGTCCGCTTCCGAGCCCAGGTAGCCGGAGGCCGCAAAACCATCCAGCGTGAAGTAGTTTCCTTTGGTGCTTTCCAGCGGGTTATCCCGCTTGTCGTGAATGAACGTAAATCCTGGGCCCCCTACGCGAGCCGGAAGCGACAACAGCGCGATTTCGCCGGGAGTGAAGCCTCTCACGAAATTGCTCGCCTGCACCCTCCGGAAATCAAAGCGATAGGTGATCGAATCCGAACCCGGGCGCGTGCCGGGCTCGGTTCCCGAATTTCCGATCTGCTGGCGCAGATCAATTTTCCCCTCCAGGCGCTGGGACGTGAAGGTGTCCACATCCAGGCTGTTGTCGTAGAAGATCGTATAGATCAGCTTGAACTTATCGCTGTCGAATAGCTTGGGAATCGTATAGCTAATCAACCCGCGCTGCTGCAGGCGGCCCACGTGGGACTGAAAGGTCAGAGTCTGGTTCCGTCCGCCCACGTTCAGCCGTGTGACATCCAGTCCAACCCTGGGGCTGATTCCCGCAGTGGCTCCGGCAGGCTGGCCGGTCTGGAACTCCAATCCCCCCACGTAGGTGAAGGTGTAACGCTTCGCCTCTTCGACCTGCACCAGGACATTCTTCTGCGGATCGGTTCCCTCAGGATTTTGCACTGCGGTATCGACCTGGCTGAAGATGCCCAGATCGTAAAGGCGGGTCTGGGTGTTGAGCAGATCCCGTTGGCTGAGCGGTTCGCCCACATGCACTTCCACTTCGCGCTGCACGACGTAGTCACGGGTATGGTCCGTTCCGGCCACCAACACTTGATTGACAGTGAAGAGTTCGCCTTCCGTAATTGTGAACGTAATGTCTTCGCGATGGGCTTCGCCGGGGGCAGGTTTCGTCGTGATGTCGAGCGTGGCGTTAGGAAAACCGTGATCGAAATAGAAACTGAGAATTTTTTCCCGATCGTCCGCCAGGGACTGCTCGGAATACGCCTGGCCCGCTTCAGTGCTGAGTTCGGGAAACTGACCGGTCGCGATCTTCTGATTCCCCACAATGTCCAGGCGGCTCACCAGCGTCTGCGGGCCCTCATCAATGTGGATGTGCACCGCCAACTGGTTATCGGCTCCGCGATAGTTGTCATCCACTTTGGTTTCAATCTTCACATCCCGGAAACCATTCGAGCGATACAACCCTTCGATCGTAGCGACATCGGCTTTCAGCAGAATTCCGCTGTAGCGCCCGTGGTCGAAGCGGCTGGCCGGCTGAATCTCCATTCTCGCCAGCAGTGACTTGGTATCCATAAATTCTTTGTTGCCGGTGATCTCCACCCGCACCAACTTGTGAACCGGCCCAGGATCGATGTGGTAGATGACGGTCATGGTTTGCGGGTTGACCTTTTTCTCGAGCGTAACCGCGGCGTCGAAGTGCCCGCGGGTTTGCAGGTAGTCGAGCAGGTTTCGCTGGCCCTCGTTCAGCAGATCGTCATCCACGGCGTTCTCTTCATACACCGGGATTTCTTTCTTCATGACTCCATTGCTGATATGGAACCCGTCCGCGTAAATCACGACCACGGGACCGGGATCAATCTGAAAGGTATAGTCCACCGAGTTGCTCTCCGGCAGGTATTGCTGTTGCGCAATGGAAACCTGGGCCAGCACCCGGCTCTGCTTCTGAAACTTCTTACGCAGCCGTTGCAGCCATTCGCTGGTCCTGGCGGCGCTGACTTTATCGCCACGGCTCATGTGCGCGATCCTCTGCACCTCTCCGGCCGACAGGCCGGAGGGCCCCGTAACCTTGACCTCACCCACATGAGCCTGCTCGCTCGGGGTAATGTGAAACAGAATGTCCACCTGCTGCGTGACGACATTCGATGTACTCTCAGCCGTGACCCTTGCCCGGTAGTAGCCATCCTCCTGCATGAGCTGCCGGACGTTTTCGAGAGCGCGGTCGAGTTTGTCGCGGGTAAAAAGCTCGCCCAGCTGAAACTTGGACGCGTTGACGATCTGGTTCTTATTGGGCCGATTGGGCGCACCCTCCACGTCGACCGCGCCAATGAAGAAATTAGCCGACGTCACGAATGTAAGACTGACACCGTCTCCATTGGGGGCAACTTCGGCCTGGATATCGGAAAATCGTCCCGTGGCGTACAGCGTCCGGATGCTGTCGCGGACGCGGTTGCGATCCAACGGTTCTCCCGCTTTCTGCGTCAACAACTGCAGCAGGTGGTCGCGATCGCGATCCGAGACCCCCGGGAGTTGGAGGGCCCGCACAATTTTCCCGTCGTATGCGGACAAGGTCGCGGACTCAGGGCTTCCCTGCGCCTGGGCCTGGTTGCTCCGGGGTGCACTGGCTTGCGGAGGGCTCGTCTGGGTCGAACCAGCTTGCGATGGACTCGCCAGATTCTGTCCGGATGCTGCATCCTGCGCCGCATTCAACGGTATCGCCGCCCACACCAGCAGCATGATCGCGGTTAACTGTGGCGCGTACCGTCTCGGCAAACAAGTATCCTTGGGTCCAGGCGCTATTCTGAGTTCGATGGATTGCGCCCAACTGATGTTGTACGAATTGTTCCGGCTCGTGAGTTCGACACGGCCGGCTATGGCAAGCGTCCACCCGCTAATCATCCGCTGGGGGAGCCAGCCCTATAATAAAGGTTTTGCACCGCGGGACTGGTGACCTCTTTGGCACGGGAAACAGAAGCCGGCAATCCTCTGGCACGCGCGCACCTCGACGATGACCGCTACTCGCGCCAAACCCTGTTCCGCGGCATTGGCCCGGAGGGCCAGCGGAAGCTGGCGGCGGCGCGGGTGGCCATCGTCGGATGCGGCGCTACAGGCTCGGCCTTGGCCGGGCTACTCGCCCGCGCCGGTGTGGGCACGCTGCGCATTATTGATCGCGACTATGTCGAGCCCAGCAACCTGCAGCGGCAGTCGCTGTTCGATGAAAAAGACGCGGCCGAGTCCCTGCCCAAAGCCATCGCTGCCGTGCGAAAGATTGCTACCTTCAATTCTCAGGTCGTCGCCGAGCCGAAGGTGGAGGATCTGGTCCCCGACAACATTGAAACCCTGCTTGGAGGAATCGAGCTGATCCTCGATGGCACCGACAACTTTGAGACTCGTTACCTGATCAACGACTACGCCGTGGACCGCTCCCTTCCCTGGATTTATTCCGCCGCCGTCGGCAGCTACGCCGTGACCCTCAATGTGCTGCCCGGCGAAACTGCCTGCCTGGCCTGCATTTTCCCCGACTCTCCCCGCGGCATGGTCGAAACCTGCGAGACCTCCGGCATTCTGAATTCGGCTGTGAATCTGGTGGCGTCGATAGCGGCGACCGAAGCGCTCAAATTGCTGGTGGCGCCGACCGCCTCAGGGGCTAAAGCCCGCATTCAAGAGGAAGACGCAATCGCAGCGCTGAAGCGCTGCGCCACCCAAAAACAAGCCACTCAAAAACAGGGCACCCAAAAGCAAGTCACCCAAATCCCGGTCCAAATCCCGGCCAACCAAGACTACGCTCCCCAACAACAACATGGGGGCGCATCACGGGTGCGGCGAACACTTCTCTCGTTCGATGTCTGGACCAATGAGCATGCTGAAATCTCCGCCGCCAAGCCCCGCCCAGGCTGCCGCGCATGCGGTGAACGGGACTTCATTCACCTGGCCGGCGAAGGCCGTCCGCACATCACTCTCTGCGGCAGGAATTCCGTGCAAATCCACGAGCGCCAACGCCCGATCGACTTCGCGGAACTGGACCAACGACTCCAGCCGCACGGCATGGTTCGCCACAATGACTTCGTCCTGAAGTTCTGGCACGAACCCTACGAGATGACGCTTTTCCCCGACGGGCGCGCCATCATCAAAGGCACGACCGACACGGCGGTGGCGCGAAGTTTGTACGCGCGGTTCGTGGGAAGCTAGTAGCCACCCGCTCAACTCTGCTAATCTTCTCCGTTTGTGAATCCTCAGACCCCAATCCCGGAAAAGAGCCCGAATGCCTGAAGCCACTCGTCCTGAGCCCAGCCGCCTCTACCGGTGGATGGTTCTGATCTTCGTCAGTTTGGCGATGGGGGGGAACTATTACATCTACGACAGCATCAACCCCCTGGAACGGATATTCATCGATCATCTGGGGTTCTCCGCGACTCAGTTTGGCTGGCTGAACGCGACCTACAGCGTGGCAGCGGTATTGACGCTGCTGATCGGCGGGATCATCATCGACCGCATCGGAACCAAAAAGGCGATCACGGCATTCGCCGTGCTCTGCCTGCTCGGAGCTCTGATCACCGCTTCCAAAGGCAGCGCGCCGGTCATGATCGTGGGTCGAACCGTGCTGGGGCTCGGCGCAGAGTCGATGATCGTGGCGGTTACGACCGCCCTGGCCAAATGGTTTAAGGGCAAGGAACTCAGCTTCGCGTTTGGCATCAACCTCACGATCGCCCGACTGGCCTCGGTCGCCGCCGACAACTCGCCCACCTGGGCCAATTCGGTGTTCTACCCGCAGGGTCCGAATGGGCCGGCAAGTTGGAGAGGGCCGCTCCTGCTGGCCGTTGTAGCGGGCGTGCTCGCCGTAACGACTGCACTGATTTATTGGGCTCTCGAAACGCGAGCCGAAGCCAGGTACGAACTCGGCAAGGCTGGGCAAGTCGACAAACTCGAGTTCAAGGGAATCTTCCGCTTCGATCCCTCGTACTGGCTGGTGGTGGGACTTTGCTTCACATTCTATTCGGCAATTTTCCCCTTTCGAACCTTCGCCATCGATTTCCTTACCAACAAGATACTCGCAGCCCACGGTGGCGTCGCTGCCGCGGAAAGCGTCAGGATCATGGCTCTGGAGCATGCCGGGCGACTCAATAGTGTGCTCCCGTTGTCGGCGATGGTGGCTACGCCTCTGTTTGGGTTGCTCGTCGACCGCGTGGGTAAGCGCGCCTGGTTCATGATGTTTGGCTCGCTGCTGCTTATGCCCGTCTACCTGATGATGGCCTACGCCCACACTTCGCTCTATATCCCGGTGACCTTGATGGGGATCGCGTTCTCACTGATCCCCGCTGTGATGTGGCCCTCAGTCGCTTATATCGTGAACGAGTCCCGTCTGGGCACAGCCTATGCATTGATGACCCTGATTCAGCAGATTGGCTTCTTCATCATGAATTTGCTGATCGGAAAGGCCAACGACTACGCCGG
Organism: uncultured Acidobacteriaceae bacterium; assembly: GCA_963819145.1. Lineage (GTDB taxonomy): Bacteria > Acidobacteriota > Terriglobia > Terriglobales > Acidobacteriaceae > Sulfotelmatobacter. The sequence continues at coordinate 249,702 of CAWFVB010000035.1, read as the reverse complement.
CGCGAGTCTTCAGAACCCCGGCGGCTATGCCCTGGGAATGTGGATCTTCTCGGTGCTCGGGTTCGTGGGGATGGCATTCGCGATCGTTCTTCGCTTTCGAGAAACCGGTCCGCACGGCCACGGATTGGAGACGATAACGACCAGTCATAAGTGATCGCCGACACACGTGAAATTTACCAATTTCCGAAGATTGCGCTCTAAATTCGGGATCGGGATTGAGCATCTAAGACCGAAGCCGTTCAACCCCGAGCAGGCAAAGGATTTCTAACAAAAAAGTGACAAGTCGGCGAATCCCAAGATCGGTAGAATGCCTCTGATATTCTGAATGCAATCATTACTTTGGTGTCAGCAGGACTGTCCGCAAGCCATACAACGCAAAGATAGTTAGCCGCATCTCACCAGGTGCGGCCGGAAAAGGCAACTTGACCGACCGAGCGTCAAAACAGGGCAACGACTTTAACGAAGCCGAAGCCATCGAAAGAGCCAAGCACGGAGACGCCCAGGCGTTCCAGGCTCTTTACGATAAGCACAAGCGGCGGGTGTACTCGCTCTGTTTGCGCATGACGGCGAACACGGCCGAGGCCGAAGATCTGGCCCAGGAAGCGTTCCTGCAGCTTTACCGCAAGATCGCAACTTTTCGCGGCGAATCGGCGTTTTCGACCTGGCTGCACCGGCTGTCGGTGAACGTGGTGCTCATGCACCTGAGGAAGAAAAGCCTTCCGGTGGTTTCGCTCGAAGAAACTACGCAGGGCGGCGAAGAAGATACTCCCAAGAAAGATTTTGGGGCCGATGATTTGGCGTTGGCCGGATCCATTGACCGGCTGCAATTGCAGAAGGCAGTGGAGGATCTCCCTCCCGGCTATCGTACGATCTTTGTCTTGCATGACGTCGAGGGTTACGAACACAATGAGATCGCAACCATCGTCGGATGCTCGATCGGTAACAGCAAGTCGCAGTTGCACAAAGCACGCATGAAGCTTCGTGATCTGCTCAAGATGAACCGAGCCGAAAAGGCCGAGAAGTCCTGAGCGGGAAAACAGCCAGCAGCAAGAAACAAGACTGGCGTAAGGCACACGGCGGTAACCCTGGCAGAGGCGCAAGCGCTGCAAGCTGGCTGGAAATGACAGTTGATTGATTCAGCAGAAGCTTGGGGAGAGCAGTATGAATTGCGTTGAGTTGCACAAGAGCCTGGCGGAGACGGAAGACGGAAGCAGCGCCGCACAGCAGGCTCACCTGAAGACCTGTCCGGAGTGCTCGGCTCTGGTCCGGGAACTGGACCTGATTGCCGCCTCGGCAATCACACTGCGCGCGTCGGACGAACCCAGTCCCCGCGTCTGGAACTCCATCGAAATTGCACTGCGGCAGGAGGGGCTGATCCGCCCGCAGCCGAATCGTTCGCTCCTGCCGTCGTTCAGTAGCCGCTGGGCATGGGCGCGCTGGCTGGCTCCCGCCGCAGCCGTTGTGCTGATCGCGGTGGGGGTTTACATCCGTCAGCAGTCCCCGGTCGAGCGATTTACGCAGACTGCCATCCAGCCCGCCACCAGCAACGCGGTCTCGGATGCGGCAATTGGCGGGTTGAACGACGACGACCTCTTGCAGGAAATCGCTGCCCAGACTCCGGCGATGCAGGCAGAGTATGCAGACAATCTTCGCCGCGTCAACGAGTACATCCATGACGCCAAGGACGTGGTCGCCGCCAATCCGGATGACGAGGAAGCCCGCCGTTCGCTGATGGAGGCGTACCAGGAAAAAGCCATGCTTTTTGAGTTGGCCATGGACCGTTCTCTGCCATAATGTAGGGCACATTCTCAACCCGCCAGCCACACGCTGCGCGGCCAGACACACAGGGCCACCGGGGAATTGAATCTTATGAGCGGGCGCACATTCGAACTCGTAGTGATCAGCGCGATGATGGCGGGAACGTTGGTCGCACAGAGCCGCAAGGAATATCGCTACAGCGTGGGCCCGAAAGCCGGAGTCTCCGTCAACAATCCCTACGGATCCATCTCGGTCAAGCCTTCGCTGGGCAATACTGTCGTGATTAATGCCGCAGTCTCTTCCGACCGGGTGGAAGTGGATAACAGCCAGAGTGGCAACCGGATCGAGATCCAGTCGCACTTGCTCAAAGGCGCCGACGCGCAAACCGGACGGGTGGACTACGAAATCCTGGTCCCGGCCGATGCCAGCATTACGCTGCACTCCAGCACCGGGTCCCTGCACGCCGAAAAGTTGCATGGTGACGTGACCCTGGAGGGCTCGGGCGCAACGGTCGACGTCCGCGACATCACCAGCGCCCATGTCCACGTCAAGACTCTGAATGGTCCCGTCACCCTGACCAATGTGCAAGACGGCCATGTGGAAGTGGACTCTCTCAGCGGCTTAGTCACGCTGAACCGGGTGAGCGGACCGTTGGTGCAAGTCATTTCGACCAGCGGCGGCATCAACTACACCGGAGATTTTGGCGATGCCGGCGAGTACCGCCTGACCAGCCACAGTGGCGACATCCAGGCCATCGTGCCTGACTCCACGTCCGCCGATGTGAGCGCCCGCTCCGTGCGCGGCGAAGTGCACGACGATATTCCTCTCCAACCCAAGTCGCATTCCTGGTTCCCGATAAAAAAGGGACGCGCCTTCATGGGTACCATGGGCAGGGCAGCAGCCTCATCCACCGTCGTGTTGCGCACCTTCAGTGGTAAAATCCACCTCAGAAAACGCGCGGAAAAAGCCCAATAGCAACGAAGAGAAAAGCGGCACCTCCGAAGAAGCGCGCTGGCAAGAAGGCACCGGCTCGCATGCGCATGCGTGGGCGAGAGAGCGTGCCGGGGCCGGCAGCGCCAGGTCCAACATCTTCGGGCAACGCTGTATTTCTGGTCGGCTTCATGGGCGCCGGCAAAAGCAGCGTGGGCCGTGCCCTCGGGCAGCGGCTGAATTGGCTCTTTGAAGATCTGGACGACCGCATCGAACGCCGCGCAGGACGCACCGTGGCCGAGATCTTTCGCGATGCGGGAGAATCCGAGTTCCGGCGCGCCGAACAGGCAGCCCTCGAGCATGTGCTCGAAGAACTGCGCGGCGGCGGCGCCAGGATCGTGGCCTTGGGCGGTGGAGCGTTCGCGCAGGCGCGAAATCATAAGGCAATCCAGGCTAGCGGCTTCCCTACGGTCTTTCTGGACGCATCCCTTGCGGAGCTTTGGCGACGGTGCGCGCAACAATCGAACCCGTCTGCCCCGCGGCCCCTGCATACGAGCCAGCAGGCTTTTCGTGAACTTCACAGGGACCGCGTCCGCTACTACCGCACAGCAACTCTGCGGCTTGATACTACGGGAAAGGCAATCGACGCGATCGCGGCAGAAATTTCCGAGGCGCTCGGCCTGAAGAAGATTGCCACGCGCACCGAACAAGGAGAAGTCGAGTGAAGGCTGTAACAGAAATCCATTGGGTCACGGCTCTCGTGCTGGCCTGTTCCCTGCTGGCTTTCGCCGGAGACAAGAAAGACAAGGCCAAGCCCGCGCCCGCGCCTAAGATCGACTCCGGCTCGTTCGGTGTGTTCATCAAGGGACAGCGGGTCGCGACAGAAACCTTCAGCATCGAGCAAATCGGGGGCGCCAGCGTCATCAAGTCGCAACTCAAGGGAACAGCCGAGGGCGATTCGACCACCCAGAAATCGGAGATGGAGATCGGCTCCAAAGGTGACTTGCTCAGCTATCGAATGGAGCCAATCCTCGGGTAGCTCCCTCACCGTGTTTCCCGACAATGAATTCCTGAAGGAGCGGATTACTGCCACTCCGGGAACGAAACCGGCGGAGCAGGCGTTCCTCTTGCCCAGCACCACATCCGTCCTCGACAACAATTTCTTCGTGCATCGCGAAGTGCTGGCCTGGAAATTCCTGGCTGGAGCTTGCCAGCTTGCGGGCGGCGACTTGAAATGCCGCCAGGAGCCTGCCGACTTCGGAACCCTCGTGCCTCAAGACCGCACATCCATGCCGGTTCGGCTGGAAGTGGTGGGGAAAGAAAAAGTCACCATCCGGGGCGCTCAGCGCGAACTGCTGCGCCTGAATCTTTCCAGCGAAAGTTTCCTGTGGAACCTTTGGGTGGACGATCAAGATCACTTCAAACTAATTCGGGTGGCGATTCCTGCCGAAGATACAGAAGTAGTCCGGGACTAGTTTGTCCCCGGACGGCAGAATCGAGAGACCCTCTGGAAAATTTATTGCTACTCACTGACTCACGAACGGCCCGGGTACTGGTCACAGTGCTGCTGTTTGCCCTGGGGCTGGGATTCCTCTATGTGGCCCGCGACACCCTGATCGCTTTTCTGTTCGCCATCTTCTTCGCCTACCTGATGAGCCCGCTCGTGAACCGACTGGAAAAATTGCTGCGGGGACGCGGCCGCGCCATTGCCGTGATCTATACGCTGCTGCTCGCGCTGGTGGTCTTGTTCTTTGTGGTGGTCGGCCCGAAAGTGACGCGCGAAGGCGCTCGGCTGGGACAATCTCTGCCTGACCTGCTCAATCGTCTCAGTTCCGGCCAGATCGCCACTCAAATTGGCGAAGAGCACGGCTGGAATGAAAAGAGCACCCAACTGGCGCAATCGTTTCTCGCCAGTCATGGCGATGAAATCACGCAACTGGCGCAGCATATCGGGTTGCGCATCGCCGACGTCGCCAAACAAGCCTGGCTATTCTTCGTCGTTCCGCTGTTGTCTATTTTCTTCCTGAAAGACGGGCACACCTTCAGCGAGGTCCTGCTCTCCACCGTCCAATCCCGGCCGCAGCGTGAGTTTCTGGAGAACGTGCTCAACGACCTCAACCAGATGCTGGCCCACTTCATCCGCGCCCAACTGACTCTGGCCGCGCTGACGCTGGTCATGTACTCCGGGTTTCTGGGCGTGATGCGGGTTCCGTACGCCCTGGTGCTGGGCACGGTCGGCGGAGTGCTGGAGTTCGTTCCCGTGGTCGGCCCTCTGGCCGGCGCGCTGATCATCGTGAGTGTGGCTTTGCTGATGAGCTATCCGCACTGGCTCATCCTGATCGTCTTCCTCGGTATCTGGCGTCTGGTTCAGGACTACGTTTCTTCCCCGCGCATCATGGGCGAGAGCATGGAACTGCATCCTCTGGCTGCGATTTTCGGGGTGATGGCCGGAGGCGAAGTGGCCGGCATCCTCGGCATCTATCTTTCCATTCCAGTAATGGCGAGCCTGCGCATCGTCTTCCGCCGCTGGCGCCTCTATGCCGAAAAGAAGAAGTTCGGCCCGCTGACGGATTACGCCTTTGGAAACCCTGAGACGCACCATAGAAAGTGAGGGCGTCACAGTTCTCGGTTGTCGGTTGTCAGTTCAAACCTAACACTCCCGCTTTTCCGTCCCCGGTACTCGCTACTTCCCCGCTCCCGCCGCCTTCTCGACCGCAACCTTGCGCAGAAACTCCGCCGCAGCCTCGGGTAGCACCGTGTTGATAAACATTCCCGAGCCCAACTCAAAGCCCGCCACCCGCGTCAGCCGCGGGATCACGCTGACATACCAGTGGAAATGCCGCGCAGCGGCATATTCCGCCGGACCGCTGCGGATCGTGAAGTTCAGGTCCGGATTCTCCAACCCTACATAAATCTTGGCCAGCAGGGTCCGCAAAACTCGTGCCAGATCATTCACCTCCATGTCGGTAATGTCGCCAAAGCTCGCCATATGGCGCAGCGGGAAAATATGCGTGGCGAAGGGTGTGGCTGAGGCAAACACTTCCATCGCCACGAAGTGCTCGCTCTTGAGCACGATGCGCGTCTGGTCCTCGACTTCACGCTCGACCATGTGGCAGAACATGCATTCACCGGCGTCATCGTAGTGCCGGAGGGCCTCGAACAATCGGTGCCGAACCTGGCTCGGGATGACCGGAGTCGCAATCAACTGCGAGTGCGGATGCTGCAGGCTCGCCCCGGCATCCGCCCCATGATTCTTGAAAATCGTAATATGGTTCACGCGCCGGTCCACGCTCAGCACGTTGTAGCGCTCCCGGTACGCGTACAGGATGCTGGCCACATGCGCATCGGGCAACAGCGCCATGCAGCCGGCGTGATCCGGCGTGTCAATGATGACTTCGTGGAATCCGAAGCCGTCAATCCGGCGCCGCAAGTGCTGCAGGTTGCGCGTGGGTTGCACTTCGCTCGACAGCGCCGCGAACTTGTTGGGAATCACTCGCACTGCCCAGGGTTCGCCCGCAGCGGCCGGGGATCGCAGAACTTCAGGCGGCGTTTTGCTTTCGTTTCCCGGGCAGAATACGCAAGTCTCCAAAAACGACGGCACCGGTTGCACCGCACGATGCGTGGCCAGGTCCTCGGGCCGCTTGGCCCGTTCCGTGGCGATGATGACCCATTCCTTAGTAAAGAAGTTCTGGCGAAGTTCCGGCATGTGAGTCCCTCCAACCTTCCCTATCGGCAACTGGAGAAAGTTCTACACGTCGGCAATGGAAGGGAGGCATCGAGCCAACCAAGCTTCCGCCGCAAAAGCACCGTTGGGAAGACCCGGCGCGGAAGTGCCGGGTAACGCAGTGAGTCGGGACGCCCCGCCTGCGACGATCCCATTTCGGAACCTTCGTAACGGCGCCCCCGCGGACTCCTCCCTCAACTGTTATAGAATTCCAACATCCTTATGAACCGCAAAATTCCTATCGGCATTCTCGGTGCTACCGGCGTCGTCGGACAGAGATTCATCCAGATGCTCGAGCACCACCCGTGGTTCGAAGTGGCGTGGCTGGCCGCTTCCGACCGTTCCGAAGGCAAGGTTTACGCCGACGCCGCCCGCTGGCGCCTCAAGACGCCGATTCCCCAGGCAGTCGCAGCCATGAAAGTTTCTCCGGCCATGCCCGAAGGCGCGCCGAAGATCATTTTCGCCGCCCTCGACTCATCCATTGCCGCCGAACTCGAGCCTCGCTTCGCCGAAGCCGGATGCGCCGTGGTCTCGAACTCCAGCGCGCTGCGCATGCAGCACGACGTTCCGCTCGTCATCCCCGAAGTCAATAGCGGGCACATCAAACTGATCGACGTGCAAGCCTGGCGCAAGAAATCCGGCGGCTACGTGGTCACCAATCCCAACTGCTCCGCCATCGGCCTGGTACTGGCCCTGGCGCCCATCCATCAGAAGTTTGGCCTCGAAACCGTCATGGCCGTGACCATGCAAGCGGTGAGCGGCGCGGGATATCCCGGCGTGGCCTCGCTCGACATCCTGGGCAACGTGATTCCCTTCATCAAGAATGAAGAAGAAAAGATGGAAGAGGAAACCCAGAAGCTCCTCGGCCAGACTCAACGGCTCGAGAATCATTCCCGGCGACTTCGCCATGAGCGCGCAGTGCAACCGCGTAGCCGTCGAAGACGGCCACACCGAGTCCGTTTCGATCCGCCTTAAAAAGAAAGCCAAGCCCGAAGAAATCATCGCGGCCTGGAACAGTTATCACAGCCGAGCCGCAGCAACTGAAACTGCCCAGCGCTCCCGAACGCCCGGTCGTCTATCTTGAAGCCAACGATCGTCCGCAGCCCCGCTTCGACGTCGACATGGGCGCGGGCATGACCACCGCCGTCGGACGCCTGCGCCCCTGCAGCGTTCTCGACTGGAAATTCACCGTGCTCTCGCACAACACCATCCGCGGAGCCGCCGGCGCCGCCGTCCTCAACGCCGAACTGCTGAAAGCCAAGGGCTACCTGGGATGAGAGCGGCATCCACTCGATGGATGGCGTCATCCTGAGCGGAGCCGTTTTTCATGCGGAGCGAAGGATCTCTTCTGGCCAGAGCTCCGGCCCACCGAGGAACGCCGAATGATCGTCATGAAGTTCGGCGGCACTTCGGTCGAAGACGCCAAGGCCATCGACCGCGTAGCCTCCATCGTTCAAGGACGCCTGGCGCAGACAGCCCGTCGTCGTCGTCAGCGCCATGGCCAAGGTCACTGACACGCTGCTGACCATGGCGAAAGCCGCCGGCGCCGGCGAACGCAAGACCGCCCTCAAACTCTGCCGGTCGCTGCAGGAACGCCACTACAACACTGCCAGCGAACTGCTGGGCACCGCGCTCTTCACCGAATTCCATTCCGAACTCGGCACCGACTTCGAATCTCTCGACGAACTGCTGCGCGGCATTTCCGCCGTCGGCGAAATCACGCCCCGCACCACCGACCACGTCGCCGCTTTCGGCGAGATGCTCTCCAGCAAGATCGTCGCCGCCGCCTTCGCCGCGCGCGGCCTCAACGGAACCCACGTCGATTCCCGCGACGTCCTGATCACCGACAACGCCTACATGCAGGCCGTCCCGCAGTTCGAGGAAACCAACGCTAAGCTGCAGGAAACCAGTTGCAGCCGCTGTTGGCTGCCGGCCAGGTTCCGGTGATGGGCGGCTTCATCGGAGCGAATCGCGCCGGCATCACCACGACGATCGGGCGCGGCGGCTCAGATTTTTCCGCCGCCATCTTCGGCGCCGGCCTCGGCGCCGACCGCATCGAAATCTGGACCGACGTCGACGGCATTCTCACCACCGACCCCCGCATCTGTCCCGACGCGCGCCGCATCAAAGTCATCAGCTTCGACGAAGCCGCCGAGCTCGCCTACTTCGGCGCCAAGGTCCTGCACCCAGCGACCGTGCTGCCCGCCATCCAGAAAAATATTCCGGTCTATGTTCTGAACTCGCGCAATCCCGTCTGCGAAGGCACGCGCATCACCACGCGCGCGCCCCAGGGCAAGAACATCTTCAAAGCCATCGCCGCCAAGAAGCGCATCACCATCGTCGACGTGGCCGCTCCGCGCATGCTGCTGGCCCACGGATTCCTGCGCTCCATCTTCGAAGCCTTCGACCGTCACAAAGTCGCCATCGATGTGGTTCGACTTCCGAAGTCAGCGTCTCGCTCACCGTGGACTCGAATCAGGCGATCCCGGCGCTGGCCGCCGACCTGGCCAAGCTGGCCGACGTAAAATACGAAGGCCGCAAGGCCATCGTCTGCCTGGTGGGCGAGAACCTGCGCGATACGCCCGGAATCGCCGCCCTGGTTTTTCGCGAGCTGGCCGACAAAAAGATTCGCATGATTTCGCAGGGCGCGTCTGAAATTAACCTGACCTTCGTGATCGAAGAAGACGAAGTGCCCGATGTGATCCAGCGCCTGCACAAAACATTTTTTTCGGAACTGGACCCGGAAGTTTTCGCGTAAGGACGAAAAGAGCATGAACCGCAAAGAACGCTAAGAAAGGCCGCTAAGATCGCAAAGAAGGGCATTCAGGTTTTCTTAGCGACCTTCGCGGTGAAAGGCTTTGGACACTCCATGAACCTGCTGATTCTAGGCCGCGGAAAAACCGGCTCCCTCGTAGCGGAAGTCGCTGCGGAGCGCAGGCACACAGTCCGCGTAGTCGGTTCCAAAGACAACGCCGCCTGCGCCGCTCTCACGCCAGACAACCTGCGCGACATTGACGTGGTCATCGACTTCACGACTCCACATGCCGTCATCGCCCACATCGAAGCCTGCGTGACAGCCGGCAAGAATATGGTCGTCGGCACGACCGGCTGGTACGCGGAACTGGATCGGATCCGCGCTCTGGTCGAGCAGCATGGAACCGGATTCCTGTACGCCGCGAACTTTTCCGTCGGCGTGAACCTTTTCTTCGACGTCGCCCGCGCCGCCGCAGCCGCCTTGCGCCACGATTACTCCGGCCAGATCTTTGAGCGCCACCACGCCCACAAAAAAGACGCGCCCTCCGGCACCGCAATCGCGCTTCAGCACGTGATCCGCGAGGCTTCCGGCAAGAGCGAAGAGCTGGAAATCACGTCCTTCCGCGAAGGTGATGTCGTCGGCCTGCACGAAGTCGTGCTCGAATCCGCCGCCGACCGCATCTACCTCTGTCACGATGCCAAGTCCCGCCGCGGATTCGCCGAAGGCGCCGTCCGCGCCGCCGAGTGGCTCGCCGGAAAAAAAGGCTTCTACGATTTCAAAGATATCTGGCGGGAGTTGTAACACGGAAAAGCGATGAAAACACTAGTCCTGATAGCCTGCCTCCTGCTTAGTGGCCCACCTCTCATTGCACAAAACGGTAGCCAACTAGAAAACTCCGGGCACGATCGTCGCTGGGCTGCATGGTCAGACCAAGTGGAGCGATTTCGGGAAATTGCCAGATCCTCATATTCTGCGGAACGCTCCCATGAGAAGTCCGGCGAGTGTCCTAAAGCTTTCTCGACGCACGAAATGGTTACCTGTCTGGATGCGGAGGTCAGGAAGACAACTGCGAATTATCGAGCGTATGTCGGGGCGATTCGATCCACCGAAGCTTTGGTAAGTCCGGAAGAGGCCACAACAAATCAGCTACCGGGCTCACCTCTACGGCCGGAGGAGCGAGCAAAGCAATTCGACCAAGTTGAGTCCGCTTGGCAAAGTTTTCAGAAAATCCAATGTCAAGCTGCCTACGACGTCTACGCGCCCGGTACGATCGCACCAGTTGCGCAACTAACATGCGAATTGAGACTCCTACGTGATCGCATGAGCCAACTGGAGAGTATTTATCAGATTACCGAAAACCCTTAGCTCACGATTGCGCTGACTAGTCTCCGGAAACGTGCACCGCGATTTTCCCACACCCCCGCATTCGCGCTATCTTATCCCTATGCAACTCCGTGGCTGCGGCACCGCACTCGTGACTCCATTTCGTCAGGATGGCTCCATCGACGACGCGGCCCTGCGCAACCTGGTCGCATGGCAGGTCGAGTCCGGAATTGATTTTCTTGTTCCCTGTGGCACCACCGGAGAGACACCCACGCTCACCCACGACGAATGGCTGTACGTGATCGACACCACCATCGAAGTCGTCGCCGGACGAGTCCCGATCATGGCGGGCGCCACCTCCAACTCAACGCACGAAGCGGTGGAGAAGGCCAAAGAAGTGGCGGCGCGTCCCGGCGTCAATGCCATCCTCACCGCCTCGCCCTACTACAACAAGCCCACGCAGGAGGGCCAGTACCGCCATTTCAAAGCAATTGCCGAAGCAGCCGGCGACAAGCCCGTGATTCTCTACAACGTGCCCGGCCGCACCGCCGCGAATATTGAACCGGCCACGCTCGCCCGCCTCGCCGAGATTCCCAACATTGTCGGCGTGAAAGAAGCCAGCGGCAACATGACCCAGATCGCCGAAGCCATCCACTCGGTCCCCGAAACATTTCTGGTTTTCTCGGGCGATGACGCGGTCACTCTTCCGGTCATCGCGCTGGGCGGGGTCGGCATCGTTTCCGTGTGCGCCAACGAGATCCCGCACGAAATGGCCGCGCTCACCCGCGCCGCCCTCTCCAATGACTGGACCACGGCGCGAACCCTGCAGCGCAAATACCTGCCGCTGATGCAAGCCAACTTCATCGAGTCGAGCCCGCTGCCGGTGAAGGCAGTTCTGGCGATGATGGGCAAGATCGAGGAAGTGTATCGGCTGCCGCTGCTGCCCATGCGCCGAGACACGCGCTCCCGCCTGCAGAAAGTGGCCGCCGAAGTCGGCCTGATCGCGAAGCCCGCGGGTCACTCCGCCGAGGCGGCGGAATTTTTCATCTACGAAAACTGGGCCGCCGGTCCGCACAAGATCGTTCTCCACCGCGGATCCTGCGGCCAATGCAGCCACGGCAAAGGACGCCCCTCCGGTCACGACGCCAACCACGCTCGCTGGCACGGCCCCTACGCCACGCTCCCCGAGGCTCGCGAAGTGGCACACGCCATGACCGGCATCCTGATTCGCAGCGAGTGCAAGTGCGTGTAAGACCGGCGTCAGACCTCGGCCATCAGCAGTGATGCTAGTGTGTTTGAAGACAGCCTTTAATATTTTCGTGAATCGAAAGTCTATCTATGTCTGAGTCTGAGGTCCGAGGTCTGACGGCCGAGGTCCGCACTTTGAAATCCTCCATCGAACGCCTGGCCGCGCAAGGCGAGGTCGAACACGATCCCGAAGCGCGCAAGACGTTCCTCGAATTCCGCGACCAACTCACGCAAGGAAAAATTCGCGCCGCAGAAAAGATCGCCAACCGCTGGAAGGTCAATGCCTGGGTCAAGCAAGGCATCCTCCTGGGTTTCCGTCTCGGGCTTCTTCAGGAAATGCCCGCCGGCCTCTCCTTCGTCGACAAAGACACGTTCCCCGCCCGCCAGTTCACTGTCGCCGACCGCGTCCGCATCGTGCCCGGCGGATCGTCGGTGCGCACCGGAGCCTACGTTGCGCCATCGGTCATCTGCATGCCGCCCATGTTCATCAACGTCGGTGCCTATGTTGACGAGGGCACCATGGTCGATTCCCACGCGCTGGTTGGGTCCTGCGCGCAAATCGGCAAGCGGGTTCACCTCAGCGCCGCGGCCCAGGTCGGAGGCGTGATCGAGCCCATCAACGCCGCTCCCGTCATCATTGAAGACGACGTGCTGGTGGGCGGCAATTGCGGCATCTACGAAGGCACGCTGGTGCGGGCAAGAGCCGTGCTGGGCGCAGGCACCATCCTGACGCGTTCGACGCCGCTCTATGACTTGGTGCGCGGCGAAGTGTACCGCGCCACGGCCGATGCGCCGCTGGAAGTGCCGGAGAATGCGGTAGTCGTACCCGGCTCGCGCGCGGTGAAGAAAGGCATGGCAGCGGAATGGAATCTCTCGCTCTACACGCCGGTCATAGTGAAGTATCGCGACGAAAAAACCGACAAGGGAATTGAATTGGAAGATTGGCTGCGATAAGTTCCCACAAGTCAGGAGGTTCGCATGACGACAAAACAGAGTAGCCCGCAAACCATCGCGGTGATGATCTTTGCAACGTTGTCAGCCATGTGCAGCGCGCAGGCACTCCCCGACCGCCTGCAGCAGGTAGTGCAGCCTTATGTTGACGCCGGGATGTTTATGGGCAGCGTCCTGGTGGCGCAAAAGAGCAATGTGCTATTCAGTAAAAGTTACGGCTGGGCAGACATGGAGTGGAATATACCGAATTCTCCTACGGCGCGGTTCCAGATCGCCTCAGTGACCAAACAATTCACAGCAGCCTCGATTTTGCTTTTGGAAGAACGTGGGAAGCTGAAGACCGATGACCCGGTGAAGAAATATCTGCCCGAGGCACCTGCGTCCTGGAACAAGATCACGATCTATAACCTCCTCACCATGACATCCGGCATCACGGACAACGCGGTGCAGTATGAATATCACTCAACCCCGCCAGACAGGCTGGTCTTCCCTGACAAGCCGCAGCCACTGGACTTTCAGCCTGGTGAAAAATGGGATTACGAAAACACGAATTATTTGATCCTCGGATATTTGCTGGAAAGGGTCAGCGGACAATCCTACGCGGAGTTCCTTCAGGAAAATATTTTCAAGCCGCTGGGCATGAACGATTCGGGATTGGACTCCAATGTGGCCATCGTTCCCCACCGCGCGTCCGGCTATTTGCCCGGCGCCGACGGGATCGAGAATGCGGAGCGCACCAATGTCAGCGCTGCCTCGGCATCTGGCGGCCTTTATTCCAGCACCGAAGACATGCTCCGCTGGGAGGAGGGATTGTTCGAAGGCAAACTACTGACGCCCGCATCGCTGCGTAAAATGACCACGCCTTTCAAGCAAACTGTATTCAAAAATGGCTACGCCTGCGGTTTATACGTCTCTCGGGCAAACGGCCATCTGCTGATCGACTACGACGGGAACAACATAGGGTTCAACGCGCAAATGGCCTATTACCCCGACGACGGGTTGGCCGTGACCGTTCTGACGAATCTGAATGGCTATGCGGCCGCCAGAATCAACACGGCACTCGCGGCGGCAGTGCATGGAGAAACTGTGTCCTTCACTCCGCCGCCAAAGGAAATCGCGCTGCCCAAGGACGTCCTCGCGCGGTATGTGGGAACTTACGAATTCCCGGATGACACCCTGGGAATTACGCTCGAAGGCAGTCATTTGATAGCCCACTTCGGGGCGACGTTCCCGCTCTTCGCCGAGTCAGAAACGAAATTCTTCTCCAAGGGGTGGGACTTACAGTTGGAGTTCTCGAAGAACGATAAGGGTGAGTATACGTTTGTAACGAAGCACGAAAATGGTGAGGATATGAAGGGAACGAGAAAATAACGATCTCTTCCCTTTTCCTCAACTAGCGAATCTCCACGATCAACTTTCCCGCTCCGTTCGCCGCTACTTGAATGGCCCCAAGCCTCTTCACCACGACATCGGCCTCGCCCAGCGCCGCCGCCGCATACGTGCTCGTCATTCCAATCACCTTCATCCCACCAGCACGCCCAGACTGAATCCCGGCCGGCGCATCTTCAATCACCACGCAGTCAGCCGGCTTGACTCCCATCCTCTCGGCCCCCATCAAATAAGGCTCCGGATCAGGCTTCCCCCGCGTCACGTCGTCGGATGTCACCAGAGTTTTCGGCACCGGCAATCCGCAGAAGCGCAATCGGTTTGTCGCCAGCAACCGCGACCCCGACGTCACCACGCCCCACCGCCCATCGGGAATCGAATGCACGAGTTCAACCGCCCCCGGCATCACGACGACGCCTTCCTGATCGTGCGCCTCATGATCCTCGATCGCCGCGGCCTCGGCTTCGACGTCGAGATGCGGCGCCACCCGCCTGATTACCTCGACGGTCCTCACACCATGCGCGATCGCCATGATCGCGTCGCCATCTACCCCCTTGCGCGCCGCCCATGCGCGCCACTCGCGATCGACTGCGCGCGTCGAGTCGACCAGGACTCCATCCAGATCAAAAAGAATGGCTGAGCAGGTAAACGTAGGCATTCGTAATCTTTTTTATCACAGCGCCCAGGGAGGATTCAGACTCTAGCTTTGATCGTCCACAGCTTCGTAGTTGCTGGAGGTCGACGGAAGGCTCGGTTGCTCCGGCGCATTCCAGACTGCCGCCTGCGCCCGTTGCCGCAGCGCAAGGTGCCGCTCGCGAAAATGTACCCTCGCCCGCTCTCCCCATGCGCGTACAAACCAATAGTTCAGCCCCGCGCCGATCACCGCGCTGGCCAGCGGAATCAACCGCCCGGCCCACTTCTCGACCACTTCCGCACTGGCCTTCGCCGCAATTCTTTGGATGACCTTCGGCACAAATTTGTTGACTACTTCTTTTTCGAGCAGCTCGCGGCTGATGTCTACTCCTGCGGCGCTGGCCGCCGCGATCCACAACTCGGCGATCTCATCATCTGTATTGAATTCAAATCCGTAGAGCAGGCTCAGCTTTTGGATGGTGCGCATCGTAATCGCCGACAAAATCCCGAGATCCGGCACAATCGTCATCAATCCGCCCAGCCCAAATCCGGCGCCCTCCACGGCCGCCAGCTTCATTCCGCTGCGGATGACGTTATCCGCCACCGCATCGAGTTCCCCAATGTCCAGAGAGTACACGCCGTGATACCCGCTGATGGGCACGCGATACGCCGCGCGCAACTGCAGCAGAAATTTCGCGGGATCCACACGCACCGTCGAATACGCGCGCGTCAGCCCTTTCACCAGCGCGGTCTCCACCCGCCGCCGCATCCAGGATTTGCGCTGCTCCGGCATTAGTTCAACCTTACCGCACGCAGAGCGAGAATGCCATTGGGAGAAGCAGCTGTCAGCTGTCAGCTGTCAGCTCTTGGCTCTTGGCTCTTGGCTCTTGGCCACCAGGCGCCTCGAATCTGATCAGCTGTGGGGAGCAACCGTGTGGGTCAACCGTGGAAGAGCGGCCTTTCAGGGCCGCGTTCAGCGACCAAACTTGAAACGGCTTTAGCCGCCGCCCCACTCGACTGTCTGAGAACCAGCCGCGAGGGCTAAAGCCCATTCTCCCGCCACTTTCTGACGCGGCGCTAAAGCGCCACTCTTCCACGTCGACGTTCCTCCCGACCGCCGCCCGCCAGTCATTCCTGTGCTAGCATCATCTTTACTCGATGCCAACCGGAAAACTGCAAGTCATCCCTTTAGGCGGACTCGGCGAGTTCGGCATGAATTGCATGGCCGTGCGCTGGGGAGACGACATTATCGTCATTGACGCTGGGCTCATGTTCCCCGAAGCGGAACTGCTCGGCGTCGACATCGTAGTCCCCGATATTTCTTATCTGACGGAAAATCGCCAGCGCGTGCGCGGCATCATCCTCACTCACGGCCACGAAGACCACATCGGCGCCCTGCCCTGGATGCTCTCCGAGCTCAACGTCCCCGTCTGGGGTACCGAGTTCACGCTCGCTTACGTCGAGGACAAACTCGACGAGCATGGCCTGCTCGATGACGCCGACCTGCGCGAGATGCGCCCCAACGAGCGCTTCAAGGTCGGACCGTTCACCATCCATCCCATCCAGGTGACGCACAGCCTGGTGGATTGCGTGGCGCTTGCCATTCACACGCCGCTCGGCGTCATCATTCACACCGGGGATTTCAAAGTCGACCCCACACCGACCGACAACAAACTTTTTGACCTGCACACCTTCGCGCAATACGGCAAAGAAGGCGTCCTCGCGCTGTTTCAGGATTCCACCAACGTCGAGCGCAAGGGATACACTCCCAGCGAGCGCGCTGTCCGCCGCAAATTCGACGAGGTCTTCGCCCACACCAAGCGGCGCCTTTTCATTTCCTGCTTTTCGTCGTCCATCCATCGCATCAATCTTGCCGTTCAACTTGCCCACGAGCACGGACGCAAAGTCGCCTTCCTGGGCCGCTCCATGAACAATTCCGCTGAGATCGCCGAAGATCTCGGCTACATCGAAGTCCCCGACGGGCTCGTCATCAATCCCGGCGAGATGAAGAATTTCCCTCCCGAAAAAGTTTGCGTGCTCATCAGTGGCACCCAGGGCGAGCCCATGTCCGCCCTGTCGCGCGCCGCCGTCGACAACCATAAGCACGCCAAAATCGAAAAAGGAGACACCGTCGTCCTCTCCTCGCGCATCATCCCGGGCAACGAGAAAACCATTTACCGGATGATTGACCACCTCTTCCGCCGCGAAGCCTACGTTATCTACGAAGACGGAACTTCGCCGCCCATCCACGTCAGCGGGCACGCCAGCCAGGAAGAACTCAAGCTCATCATCAACCTGGTTAAGCCGCGTTACTTCATTCCCGTTCACGGCGAGTATCGCCAACTCAAGCTGCACGCCGAAATGGCCGGAGCCATGCACGGTTCGGTCGGCAAAGTCATGCTGATCGAAAGCGGAGACGTCCTCGAATTCGACGAACTGGGCGCGCGCAAAACCGCCAAGATTCACGTGGGACGCGTGTGCATCGATTCCGGATCGCGCACCGACGTGGTTGAAGATTTGATCATTAAAGACCGCCTGCACCTCAGCGAAGACGGCATCGTCCTGCCCATCATCGCCATTAACAAATTGTCGGGTGAGGTCGAGTCGGCTCCGGAAATCGTCACCCGTGGATTCAATCCAGGAGACGACGGTCTGATGGACGGCGCCAAGCGCATCGTCGAAGACACGCTCGCCCACTCCAGCGACGAAGAAAAAGGCGACTACGGCGTAATCAAAGAGAAAATCCGCGCCGACCTGAAGCGCTACATCTCGAAGCAAACCCAGAAACGCCCGTTGATCATGCCGGTGATTTTAGAAATCTGATCGGCTCGTGTAAGGACGTGTTCGGCCGTCCGCGTCACGCAGAGATGTGCGTATGGCAAGAACGTCTGACCGATTCAACTCAACGGATTCACCCACCGCAGCCCTGGAAATCGGGCAAAATCCCGATCGGTGGTGTACAACACACCGCCATACTCGACCGTCAGCGCCGCCAGCTGCGCATCGGTGACAAGCGGCCCGGACGCCTCCCCTTCGACCACCATTCGGCGAAACACTGCCCAGTGAACCTCGCCCGGCGTCAACACTCGCACCGTGGCTTGGTTCAGCCATCCCGCCACCACCTCTACCGCTTCAGGCGCGGTAAACCGCTGTCCCGGCAAACGAGGGTCGGTCACGATCCGCACGAATGCGGCAATCGATTGCCATGGAAGCCCCACCACCTCATTCCCCGATAGAGCCCCTTCCAGCCACTCCCGGGCTTTCACGTGACGGGCCGAACCGCTATTGTAGGAATAAATCAGAAGGTTTGCGTCGACTACGATCACCGGTGATCCGGTCCTTCCAGGTACTCGAGCAAGTCTTCCACTTTATCGAAATCCCGGGGCAGTCCAAGGTTGATCGGCTTAACCTTGAATGGTTTTCGCGCCGGCTGCTTCGCCGTCGTAAGTCCCAGTCGTAGTGTATGATTCACCACTTGCTTGAACGACTGGCCGGACTGCCTGGCTTCCTTATTCAGCAAGGCGGCGATGTCATCGTCGAGCGTAAGAGTTGTGCGCACATCATGATGCTATCCCATTAAGCATCATGATGTCAATTGTAAAGCATCAAGATGTCATCCTTACCTATTTGAAAATAGCCCGTTTGCAGTGGCGGGAACACTGCAATAAACGATACTCTGTGCCGTAGGCACAATGGAACCGCCACCTCCAACCATGCCCTGCTTCAAAGATCTCTCCGATTATTTATGATCACTTTCTCCGACCTTCACGCCGCCCAGTCCCGCATCCAGGGCATCGCCACGCGGACCCGCCTCATCGAATTCCCCCACTCTGATCCCGCCCGCCGCCTCTTCCTCAAGCCCGAAAATCAGCAACCCATCGGCGCGTTCAAGCTCCGCGGCGCCTACAACAAGATCGCTTCGCTCTCCGACGCAGAAAGAAAGCGTGGCGTCATCTCCTACTCCAGCGGCAACCACGCGCAAGGCGTCGCCTATGCTGCCCGCACGCTCAACGTGAAGGCGGTCATCGTCATGCCCAACAACGCGCCCGCCATCAAGCGTGAAGCCACCGCCAAACTCGGCGCAGAAATTGTCGTCGTCGGTCCCGCCAGCGACGAGCGCAAAACGAAAGCAGAGGAACTGGCCGCCCAGCACGGCTACGTCATCGTTCCTCCCTATGCCGATGAAAAGATCATCGCCGGCCAGGGCACCATCGGACTCGAAATCCTCGAAGATTTGACCGAACAAGGCCTGCCCGAAGGCGAGTTGACCGTTTTCGCTCCGGTGGGCGGCGGAGGCCTGATCAGCGGCGTCGCCGCCGCCATCAAAATGACCAAGCCTTCGGTCAATGTCATCGGCGTCGAGCCCGAGCTCGCTGCCGACGCTCAAGCCAGCCTGCGTGCCGGAACAATCATCCCATTCCCTGCCGACGAGGTTTCCCGCACAATTGCCGACGGACTCCGCACCCAAAGCCTCGGCGAGATCAACTTCGAGCACATCCAGTGTTTCGTGGACGCCATCGTCACCGTGAGCGAAGACGAGATTCACCAGGCAATGAAGCTGCTCGCCAGGAACCCCGAAACCACCGCCGAACCCAGCGGCGCCGTGTCCGTCGCCGGCTTCCTGTTCCGCGCCGATCAATTGCCGAAATCAGCCCTGAACGTGGCCATCATCACCGGTGGCAACATCGAACCGCAACTCCTCGGGGAACTCCGTCGTGGATGAGACGTTGCGCCGAACGCCCCGACGGCCAATAATCTACCTATGAAGCTTCGACTCGCGTTTCTTGCATTCACACTTCTCGCCTCAGCCTCGCTCGCTTTCTCGCAAGCGCAGCGCGGCACGCTGGTCAGTGAAGAAACCATTCGCGTCGCTCCCAGCGCCGACGCGGCCCGGCTCGGCGAAGCCGGACGCGGCCACGAACTGGTCATCATGGATGCCACCCGCGAGTGGACGCACGTGGAAGCAATCCTCCGCGAACCCCGAAAAGATGCCGACGAAGATGACCCTGAGGCCGAGGGCAAAACCATCACCGGATGGGTTTCGAACAAAGCCCTGGTAACGCTGTCCACTCCCAATGGCGACAAGATCGTTTTCGGTGAGGCCGCCGATTCCGAGGATCAGGCCAGCCGCCGCCGCGGACGTCGCGACGCCGCGCAAGACGCCATGCGCCTCTATTACCGCGTCTACGATCTGTTCCCCACGTCCCCGATCGCCGCCGAAGGCCTTTACCGCGCAGCCGACATCCGCTGGCAGATCGAGCGCTCCGATGTGTTGACGCGTCCCTCAGCCCGCGAGAAAGATCCCTACATGCGCGGCCAAATCGATGAACAATGGATGAAGCTGGTGATCAAGAAATTTTCTGGCACCAAGTGGGCCGACCTTGCCGCCTACCACTTGATTGACAACAAGCTCTGCGGCGACTGGCAAGCCGCGTCCAAGTGCCCTGACAAAGAAGCCGAGATCTATGAGAAGTACGCCGGAGAACACGAACAATCTCCAACCGCGCCCGAAGCGCTCTACAACGCTGCCTGGCGCCGCTCCGCGCTGATCGAAATCTACAAGACTGAAGCCAACGGCAAGAAATCAGAGGAATCGAAAACCCGCGCTCTCGCCATCGCCCAGAAAATCGTCACCCAATATCCCCAGAGCGATTGGTCCTTGCGCGCGCAGAAGCTAATCTTTTACATTCAACAGGGCGTACCAACCTTCGGGAACACGACGGACTGACCCTTGCCAATTTATCAAGCCATTGTTCTTGCCATCGTTCAAGGACTGGGAGAATTCATCCCTATCTCCAGCTCCGGACATCTGATCATCGTGCGGCGATTGCTCGGCTGGAACGAACTTTCTCCGGCCCATGAGCTCAGCTTTGACGTTGCCTTGCACTTTGGAACCTTGCTTTCCGTCCTCTTCTACTTCCGCCGCACATGGTTCCAGATCATCCGCGCGGCGCTGGGTGGAAAAGTCGTCCGCTTCTCCGAGTCCGGCCCTACGACTTCGGACCTCACCGCCGACGAGCAGAAAGAAGAGCGCATGCTCCTGTGGTTTCTGGCGATCGCC
This sequence comes from uncultured Acidobacteriaceae bacterium, assembly GCA_963819145.1. Lineage (GTDB taxonomy): Bacteria > Acidobacteriota > Terriglobia > Terriglobales > Acidobacteriaceae > Sulfotelmatobacter. The sequence continues at coordinate 228,933 of CAWFVB010000035.1, read as the reverse complement.
ACGATTCCCGGAGCCATAGCTGGCAAGCTTCTGGAGCATTCCGCCGAAGATTATTTCCGCGAGCACATCTACCTGATCGCCGGCGCATTGATCGTCGTCGCGCTCTTGATGTGGCTTGGCGAGAAAATCGGCAAGCTGGAAAAGCCGCTGACCCGCATTTCGCTGGTTGATTCGCTCATGATCGGAATCGCGCAAGCCTTCGCCCTGATTCCTGGAGTTTCGCGTTCCGGATCGACCATCACAGCTGGCCTGTTCCAGGGGCTGACGCGCGAAGCTGCCGTCCGCTTCAGCTTTTTGCTGTCAACCCCGCTCATTGCCGGCGCCGCATTGCTGAAGGCCCGCGAACTTCATAAGGAAGGTTTGCCGCCCGGCATGCAGATGCCGGTTCTTGTCGGCATCCTTGTTTCCGCGCTGGTCGGATACGCCGCCATCGCCTGGCTCATCCGTTATCTGCAATCGAACAGCTTGCGGATCTTCATCATCTACCGAATCGTCGCCGGCATCATTGTCATCGCCTTGGCTTATTTCATGCACCTGCAATGAGGCAGTCGCAGCGGACCTTGCGGGCAACGTCTTGCCCCACCGCCCGTAACCTTCATGGATCGAAGATGTTGCAGTCCACGTCTCGACCCGGAAGCTAACTGAACACTATCGGCAATTTCCTGCATTGTCGGATCTCCCCCTTCTTGGCATAATGTAAGGGCTCTGGCCGATTGCGGCACCGGGGACGTAGTGTCTTCGGTGTGTGAATCTGGCCTCAATGGACTATCTGGCAGGCATTTTCGTTCCCACCGGGAACCGGCGGCTCAATGAGCTGGTCGGATTCCTGATGTGCGTCTTCGCGCTCCTCCTTTTCCTCGCGCTCGCTTCGTATTCCCCGCTCGATCCTTCGTGGAACAGCGCGTCGGTCCTGACCGGTTCGCACGCCGCCCGCAACTGGATCGGAGTCGTCGGCGCTTTCAGCGCCGACATGCTGCTGCAGTTTTTCGGCGTGGGCGCGTTTCTGCTGGTGATCTTCCCCGCCATGCTGGGGATTCGCTGGTTCCGCTCGATGAAGGTGCAGTCGCCGCTGGCGAAGAGCCTGGGCGGAATCTGGCTGCTCATGTTCGTGCCGGCCATGCTCGCTCTGTTCCCCGGGCAACTGCGATGGATGCACGTCATCCCCGTCGAAGGCCTGATGGGCCGCGTCATTGGCGACTTCATGATTCATTACCTGAATCTGATCGGCGCTTACATCGTCTGCGCCACCGTGCTCGCAGTCGCACTGTATCTTTCGACCGCGTTCTCGTTCTCGGCGATTCAGTTGTGGGCGCCTACGCGCTTCGCTTTCGTCACCGCCCTGTGGAATCGCTACAAAGACTGGCAGGAAGAACGAGCCAAGAAACGTCAGCAGAAGGAACTCGAGCAGCGACGGATTTCGAAGCCGATTGTGAAGACGCAATTGATTCCGTCGCGGCCAACCGCGCCCGTAACCCAGCCTGCAGAGCCTCGCCGCACCGGCATCGAGCGCATGATGGAAGAAGAAGCGCCGAAGTCCGCGCCGGCAACCGGCGGAATTCTAGCCGAGTCGCTTGCGAAGGTGGCGAGCGATTCTGAAACCGACGCCGAAGTCGACCCTCAAGTCATGGCGCGCGCCGACAGCGCGCACAAGGCGAAGACGACGATGCCTCGCATCGCTGGCGGGTACAAGCTGCCATCGAGCAGCCTGCTGCAGCGCCCAGACGAGCAGCAGCAAGTCGACGCCGACGAACTCAAACTGCTGGCGCAAGTGCTCACCGAAAAATATGCGGAGTTCGAAATTCACGGGCAGATCACGCAGATCAATCCCGGCCCGGTCGTAACCACCTTCGAGTTCAAACCCGAAGCCGGAATCAAGTACAGCCGCATCACCAATCTCTGTGACGATCTCTGCCTCGCGCTGAAAGCCGAGAGCATCCTCATCGAGCGCATGGCCGGAAAAAGCACCGTCGGAATCCAGGTGCCGAACCGCCAGCGCGAAATTATCTGGCTGCGCGAGAACATCGAGTCGCAGGAATTCATGGGCTCGAAGTCGAAGCTCACCATGGCGATGGGCAAGGATATCAACGGCCGCATCGTCACCGCCGATCTCGCGGGGATGCCGCACCTCCTCATCGCGGGTTCCACTGGCGCAGGCAAAAGCGTCGCCATCAACGCGATGATCATGTCCATTCTGTACAAGGCGACGCCCGATCAAGTGCGCCTGATCCTGGTCGACCCGAAGCGGCTCGAACTGGGCAACTACGAAGGTGTTCCGCACCTCTACACGCCCATCATCACCGAGCCCAAACTCGCCGCCAATGCCCTGCGCAACGCCGTGCGCGAAATGGAGCGGCGCCTGAAACTGCTCGCCGCCAAAGGCGTTCGCAACATTGACCAGTACAACCGCCTGTTCGACAAAGGGGACACGCCGAGTCTGTTCGTCGAAGAGTCCGACGAGAAACCGATTCCCTACATTGTCATCATCATTGATGAGTTAGCCGACCTGATGATGCTCGACTCGCACAACGTGGAAGAGTCGATCACGCGCCTGGCGCAAATGGCGCGCGCCGTCGGCATTCACCTCGTGCTCGCGACGCAGCGGCCTTCAGTCGATGTCATCACGGGGCTGATCAAGGCCAACTTCCCCGCCCGCGTCTCGTTCCGCGTGGCCACCAAGGTCGATTCTCGTACCATTCTCGACGCCAACGGGGCCGAGGCTCTGCTCGGTAAGGGCGACATGTTGTACCTGCCGTCAGGATCGGCGCGGGTGCACCGCCTGCACGCTCCGTTTGTGACCGAGAAAGAAATCGCCGCAGTCGTTGAATTCTGGAAGGCCCAAGGCCTCGCTGAATATCAGCAGGAATTTCTGGCTCCGCCGAAGGGCGAGCGCGAAGCCGGATCAGACAGCGCCAGCGGAGAAGCCGGCGAAGAAGGCGACGCCGAGGACGATCCCATGTACGGCGATGCCGTGAAGCTGGTCGTGGAGTTCGGCAAGGCCTCCACTTCCCTGCTGCAGCGGCGTTTGCGCATCGGCTACGGCCGCGCCGCGCACCTCATTGACCTGATGGAGCAAGACGGAATCGTCGGCGCCGCCGACGGCCCCAAGCCCCGCGAAGTGCTCAAGCGCCCCGACTGGATTTCAGAAATAGAAGAGACCGCGCGCTAGATTACAATCCCAGCCAGTTCCACAGCTGCGCTTTCATCCGGCGGAACGATTCCGGCAACCAGCTTTTGTAGCGCAACAGCACCGTGGCATGCACGTTCTTCGGCGTCTTCGGGGCGAACTTATTGCTGAACACGAGATAGTAAATTCCCGCGCCCGCTGGAATGTCGGCTTGCACGGTCCCCATGCTCACCTTGCCGCTCTCGTAGATCGCGCTGGTCGCATATCCGTTTTGCCAGACTGTGAAGGCGGGTTCGGTGAGCACCGAGACTTCAATGTTGTTGTCGTCGCTGCCTTTGTCTTTCGCGGTATCTCTGCGGGCGCCGCCCTCACTCGCCGTGAACTGCCCGACGATCGCCACGTTCACCGAGCCTTCGGGCAACGAGAATTTGTAATACCGGAAGGTGTGCGCCCCGACGGTAAAGGGCTCATCGAGGATCGTCTGATCGTGCTTCCATCCCGCGAGCTCCTGTATCTGCTGCGCCACCGGGCTTTCGCTAAGTCCGATCCATGCAATCAGCACAACCACGAACCCCAGGATCACCCACGGAAACACGCGCCGCCGCTTCGCTTTCGTCCGCGGGGCCTCGGGTGGAATATCCACGACTTCGGCACTGTCCGAAGCCGGCTTGGTTTTCGGTGGAGAACTGACCGGCTTGCCGCATCGCAGGCAGAACTGCGCCCCATCGGGCAGGTTCGCCCCGCACTTGCTGCATCCCAAGAGAACCTTGGCTGGCGGTGTGGTGCTATTTGTCGGACTACTCACCGGCTCTCTCCACTTCGGACAGAATCACGAATGTTAATCCACCAATGCCAGCAGATGTTAGCACAGGAATCGGCGGTATGTTTCAGGTCCAGCGGTGCAACGGAACACGCGCCTCAGGCGGTCTTTGGAGTGCCCCCGGCCGCGCTCCCGGCCGCGCTCCCGTCGAGCCCCAACTCCTTCGCGATCGGCTTCAATGCCTCGATGCAGAACGCAATATGCTCGTCGAGATCCACGCCCAGATCGGCCGCGCCATGGATGATGTCATCGCGGTTCACCTTGCGGGCGAATGCCTTGTCCTTCATTCTTTTTCGCACCGACTTGGTGTCCACCTCGGCCAGCGATTTTCCCGGCTTGATCAGAGCGACTGCTGTAATGAATCCCGCCAGTTCGTCGCAGGCGAACAAAGCCTTCTCCATCGGCGTATCGCGAGAAACGCCCGAGTACTCGGCATGCGACATAATCGCCCGGCGAATCTCGTCGGAATATCCGCGCTCCTTCAGAATCTCGTTGCCCTTGTAGGGATGTTCTTCGGGCGTCGGCCAGCGCTCGTAGTCGAAGTCGTGAATCAGTCCAACCACGCCCCACAGTTCCTCGGCTTCCCGAGAGCCAGCGGCAAACTTGCGGGCGCAGGCGCGCATACAGGCCTCGACGGCGAGCGCATGCTTGCGGAGGCTTTCGGACAGGGTGAACTCTGTGAGGAGCTGCCATGCGGCGCTCCGAGTGCTGACTTCATTCATTGTTGCCAATGCTCCTGAATCCGGATGCCAATGTATTGCCTTCTCTCAATGACCTAAGACAGCTGTAAGCGTAATCGAGATTTTACGCCAACCATCAACCGCTAAATCCCGATGGCGACCCAAGACGGCGATTGCTCAGTGCCCTGACAGGAGATTGCCGAGTCCAGCCAATCCCCACAGGAAGAACGTTGTAACAGCGGATGCAAGACCGGCGAAACGCTTTAGCCTCCTACCAAACAGCGCAACGACAAACGTCAATATCGAACACCAACCCCCTGCGGTGACCCAGAGTCGGCCCATTCGGAACTCTGGATGGAAGTATGTCCAACCGAAGAACAACACATAAAGGCTCTGGCTAACCAGCCCGAGGGAGACTGCCGTCAAACTTGCCGTCCGCCTTGATCGGGCAACCTGCAGAGATTTCGACTCAGGATAAAGGGCAACCGCCATCAGCAAACACAGATTCGCAACCGATGTGACGGCGATCATGACTGTATGCGGCATTGAAAAGTTTAGTACGCCAGAGCGTGCAGAACCTGGTCGAATGAGTGAAATCGCGATCGAGCGACAGCTAGCGTGCTTTCATTTCTGCACCGCGTTCGAGATGCACCCCGAAGTTGCGGGATTGAGCTTTAATTCCGTCGACGCAATCAGGCTGTTCACGGTCTCTTGGTCCGCACCTCCGAAGACAAATACCAACGCTTGGATATCGCATGCCTTTACCAAGACACCTTCGTAAACGTCGCCTCTTTTGAAGTCTTGTCGTGCAAAGATGACCCCACCCAGCTTGGTGGAAGTGAGTTCTACAGACTCGTAACCATCACTCGACTGCCTGCGAGCAACCCTTAGCATGTAGTCGTCAGTGGATCGCCGAGTTGACGGATAGTAAGCCAAAGCGTCCGTGTAGAAAGCCATCACCTTCGATCTCGAAGTGTGCGCCTTGTCTTCACCGACCGCAGTAATCGTGACAAGCAACGGGAGCGTGCCGGGATTTCCTTTCAGCTCTGGAGCGCCCAATTCAAGTCCGGGTGGCGGAGTGAGTTCAATGCCCACGGACATGTTCGTGTATGTTCGGCCCTCAACCTCACCCTTGTTCCAGTGTGGTACAGGTCCGGATGGCCTCAACACTATCTCCGGCTTATGGTCTTGAGAAGCTGCCACAACGGTGAGGCCAAGAAAAAAGGCAATAGTGACTTTTCGCATCGGTGCATTCTATCCATTGTCCCAACTGTTGTAACCAGGCCATAGCGCTGAAGTGCGTCTGTTCAATCGACCCCCCCAAGAAGAATCCAACTAGTAAACATCCTGCCGATTCGCGCTCGATCTTCCTCTCCGCCATGGTTTTCGCCCGGTTTCTCCGTGTTTCTCTTGATCTGTTCTGCTTTCGCCCATGCACTGCCGCGTTTTGTGTGCATTTTTCTGTTGACTTCCACAGGGCACATGCCGCAGATTGACTCTGCCAACAGGAATCTCCCCCAAGTTATTCCTGTTTCACGATTTAGGCTGTAAGGAGAGCCCGCTCTGGCACTCCCACAACCCGATGGCTACGAACCTTGCCCCGGTAGACTCTAGGGAGGTCGTCCGTTGCGATCACTGCCTGCTGGTCCAGTTTCGCACTTCCAACAATAATTGCCGACGCTGCCACGCGTCTCTGGACGAGGAGCCCGAGCCTGAGCCCGTCATGGTAGCACCACCCATGATGATGCCCATGCCCGGCACCGGTCGCGGACATCTGAACCTTGCGACTTCCATCCGCTCCCTGCGATTGCGCAGCGGGCTCAGCCAGCGGCAACTCGCAGGACGCATGTCGGTGCCGCGCACCTACGTCTCAAAAATCGAAAACGAAAAGGCCACGCCCACGCTGTCGTCCCTGGAACGGCTGGCGCGCGCACTGGAGGTCACCGTGCCCGATCTGCTCAGCGGCGGAGAACGCACTCGCCAGGAAGAAGTCAACGAACTGATGAAAGATCAGTTCATCGCGGAGTTGCTGCCCTTCGTCTCGCAACTGAACGGAATGCAGATGTCGAGCATCCTCACCCAGGTGCGGGATTTGACAGTCAGGCCGCGCCGGACAGCGTAAGTGTGGAAGAGCAGCCCTTCAGGGCCGCGTCCGCGTAGAACAAATGAAGGGGCTTCAGCCCCAGTGCATGCTAACAAGTTTATCCGGGCAACCAGCCAACACTCTGCCGGGACCATCCCTGGTCCCGGCTTTTTTTCGCCCGCCCATGCATTCCCATCCCCTGAATCCAACGCAGATCGACCAACATCTATCCAGCATGAGTCTGGAAACAAACAGAAGTGAATTTGCTGGAAGCCCCACGCCCATAAGCCAACTCGAAGCCGACGACTGGCAGCACGACAGGCATGAGACCCCTGGTGCGAATGCCAGCGATGGCCCCCTGCTCGACGCGTATTCCAATGCCGTCACCGGCGCGGTCGAACGCATGAGCCCGTCAGTGGTGCACATTGAAGTGCATCAAAAAGTCCACCAGAATGCCGGCCGCACCCGATCGGGCGAGCCTGGCGAACGGCGCGGCGGGGGCTCGGGATTCGTCTTCACCCCCGATGGCCTGATCCTCACCAATAGCCATGTCGTGCATGACGCGGCGCGCATCGCCGTGACGCTGGCCGACGGCCGTCACATGCCGGCCACGCTGATCGGCGACGATCCGGCAAGCGACCTGGCGGTCATTCGCCTGGAGCAGCCCGGATTCGGCGAGCCCGGCCTGGTCGCCGCCGCGCTGGGCGATTCGCAACGCTTGCGCGTCGGGCAAATCGTGATTGCCATTGGCGCGCCCTACGGATTTCAATCTACGGTGACGGCGGGTGTGGTCAGTGCGTTAGGTCGCTCCCTGCGTTCTTATTCCGGACGCCTGATTGACGATGTGATTCAAACCGACGCTTCGCTGAACCCCGGCAACTCGGGCGGCCCGCTGGTTGATTCCGCCGGTCGCGTCGTGGGTGTGAATACGGCAACCATTCTGCCCGCGCAGGGAATCTGTTTCGCCATTGGCATCAACACCGCGAAGTTCGTAGCCAGCCGCTTGCTGCGCGATGGACGCCTCCGCCGCAGCTTCATCGGAGTCTCGGGCCAGACCGTGCCGGTCCACCGTCGCGTGGTGCGCTTCTACGATCTGCCGAAGGAGATGGGTGTAGTCGTGCTTGGAGTAGAAGAGAACAGTCCGGCCAAGCGCGCCGGCCTGCGCGAGGGTGACATCGTCGTGGCGCTCGAAGGCCAGCCGGTGGCCGGCGTCGACGATCTGCATCGCATGCTGACGGATCTGCGAGTGGGCGTGAGCTGCTCGCTTACGGTGATCCGGTGGACGGAGAAGCTGGAAATGAGGATCGTGCCGGAAGAGTCGAAGCAGTAGTTGCGGCGCGGGGACCGCATCTTGTCAACTTTTCCGCTTCACCTTCGCTTCGGATACGATCGTCCGTATGGACAATGGCTGGGTCAGGGACAGTGAGGGCCACCCTCTACACTATCGGGTCGACAATTATCTTCAGGAACATTCGCTGTGGATCGAATATCGTGGAATTCGAGTGCTGAATCATCATCGTCCACTGAGCGCCTACATGACGACGCTCCTCGATGAGGGCATGCAACTCACCTACCTCGACGAACCCGCTCCCGTGGGGGGCGCTCCGGAACCCAAGGCGTCTCTCTATCGCCGGGTGCCGTGGTTCCTTGTCATGGAGTGGCTGAAACCCGCTTAAAACATCGGGTTTGCCGGCATCGCCCGAAGTAAGCCGCCCCGTCATTGCGCGCCCTTCCCTGCTGTGTTAGCCTCATATCGGTATGACCACTTTGCACGACAAAGTGCCTGCGGGGCTCGATCGCAAGGAAGCGGAAATGTACCGGCGTTTGGATCCGGCGCGGCTTCCGAGGCACATCGCCATCATCATGGACGGCAACGGGCGCTGGGCCAAGCGCCGCCATATGCCGCGCGTGGCCGGGCATCGCGCCGGAGTCGCCGCCGTGCGCTCGACCGTCGAAACCGCCGCCCGCATTCACATTCCGGCGCTCACGCTTTACGCGTTCTCGGAAGAGAATTGGAAGAAGCGTCCCAGGACCGAAGTCGGCTTCCTGATGCGTCTGCTCAGCCGCTACCTCAAGGCGGAAGTCCCCACGCTGAACGAAAATAATATTCGCCTGGAATACATCGGACGCCAGCACGAACTGCCCGCCGACGTGCAGGAGCGCATGGAATGGGCGCGCGACGCGACCGCCAGCAATTCCGGCATGGTGCTCACACTGGCGCTTAACTACAGCGCGCGCAGCGAACTGGTCGACGCCTTCCGCTCCATGGTCAACGCCGCGTCGCAAAACGGCGGGATCGAACATCTGCAGATTGATGAAGACATGGTGAGCCGGCATCTCTACACGCGCCACCTCCCCGATCCCGACCTGGTCGTGCGCACTTCGGGCGAGATGCGGCTGAGTAATTTCCTCCTGTGGCAACTGGCGTACGCCGAGATTTATGTGACCCCGACGCTGTGGCCCGATTTTCGCGGCCAGCAACTGCTCGAGGGCATCGCCGAATATCAGAAACGCGAACGGCGCTACGGCGGACTGAATCACGGTGAAGGCCACGCCCCCACCACCTGAGCACCGGGAACCGGCCGTCGTTTCTCACGGCGGTGTCGTCCTGAGCGCGCCGCTTTTCAGGCGCGGCGAAGGATCTCGATCTGATCCGGCCTCGCGCGCAAGCCCAGGCGAACCACAAATGAAACGCGATCCCCGCGCCCTCTGTGATTAAATGGTTCGCCGTCGATTTCAAGCGCAATTCACTTCCCTTGCTCAAACGCATCGCGACCGCAGTCGTCCTGATTCCGATCGTGCTGGCGCTCATCCTGCGGGCGCCAGTGCCGGTGCTGGCTGTCGTGGCCGGCATTGTGGCGCTGCTCACCATCCACGAATTCCTGAAGCTGACCGAATCCTATGGCGTGCAGCCCATGGGCTGGCAGACGCACCTGTTCGCGGGGTTGTTCTTCGTGTGGCTGGCGATCAGCGCGGACGACCCTCCGCCGCTTTCGACGGGAAAGTTTTTGGTCACACTCGGATTCGCCGCGGCCCTGGTGCCATTCATTTTCCTGACCCGCGCCATGCGGAATAAGGATCTGAGCAGCGGATATCCTGCGGCCGCAGCTTCCGTGTTCGCGTTTACCTACGTTGCAATACCCATGGCAATGCTGGTGCAGCTTCGCCAGCAGGCCGCGGGCGCGTTCTACCTGCTGTATTTGCTGCTCGTGGTCTGGGCGGGAGATATCTTCGCCTACTTCGTAGGCAAGGCCATTGGACGCCATTTGATGGCCCCGCGCATGAGTCCGAAAAAGACCTGGGAAGGCGCCGCGGCATCGGTGGCGGCAAGCGTCGTCGTGGGATGGTTGCTCTTCAGCCATGCCGAAGGAATCAGTTCGGCACTGCTGCGAGTTGGGCTGATCACGCGCCCCGGCGGCATGTGGGGACTCGAAACCCCCGCCATGGGACCCGTCCTCCTGCTGACGATTATCCTGAATATCGCCGCGCAACTCGGCGATCTGGTTGAGTCGCTGATCAAGCGCGGCGCGGGAGTGAAAGATTCCGGCGCGATTCTTCCTGGCCACGGCGGCATGCTCGACCGCATCGATGCCCTGCTCTTCGCGGCTCCAGTGCTGTGGTACTATGCGGCTTGGCGCGTGATGCAGTAACCTCCGATGCCGGAATCGCAGAAACTCCCTCCCCTGAAATCTCTTCATCCGGACAGCTACCTGAAAGCGGAAAAGCTCGCGAAGATGGCAAAGCTTTCAACCGAGGAGATCTGCGCATCCCTGCGGAGTGGCGAGCATTGCCTGAAAACACGGCCGGATGGAACTATACTGGATGGACATCATCGCGTTTACGTTCTGCGCGAGCGGGGTGTGGACGTAGACAGGCTTCCACGAGAAGAAATCAAGAAGGATCTGAGTAGATGCCGACGAAACTCCATTGGCTCGAGGAAGCTTGGCCGGGACGGATCGCCCTGTCGGCACGCCCGCGCGGTGGAGACTGGCTGCCGGAGAAGTGAACGACTGGAAGCGCAATGGCATCGGCACCGTCGTGTCCCTGCTTGAGCCTCAAGAGGAAACGAGATCTCGACCTCCGCGGCGAAGCGGCGGAAGTGCAGCGCGAAGGGATGGAGTTCGTTTCGTTCCCGATTCCGGATCGTCAGGTTCCTCAGGTCGGAAGCGGGACTGGCGAATGCCCTGGAGAAAGTGAGCGAGTTCCCTGTCGAACGGCGCGAACGTTCTCATTCACTGCCGTCAAGGAGTCGGGCGCACCGGCCTGGTCGCTGCCTGTCTGCTAGTGAAGAAAGGCATGAGCCCGGGTGCAGCGGTTGAAAAAATAACTGCGGCGAGGGGAGTTGTGGTTCCAGAAACTGAAGAACAGCGCGAGTGGATCGATCATTACGCAGCTGCATTCACGAAATAGTCGCTAGGACATGACAAAGCGCATCGCCATCCTCGGTTCGTACCGGCTCCATCGGCCGCAGCACGCTCAGCGTGGCCGAGTCCTATCCGGACCGCTTTCAGATCGTTACCCTTGCGGCCGGAGGAAACCTCGACGCTGCGTTCGAGCAGGCGCTGCGCTGGAAGCCGCGCGTGATTTCGATGGCAGGCGAGGCCGATGCCGGCACCTTGCGTTCTCGCCTGAAAAAAGAGGGCCTGGGCGAGATCGAGGTCGTGCACGGCGCGGCAGGCACGGTCCGCGTCGCAACCCATCCGGAAGTGGATTTCGTCGTCAGCGCCATCGTTGGCGTGGCCGGTCTGGAAGCGACCTACGAAGCGGTGCGCGCCGGAAAGACTCTGGGGCTAGCCAACAAAGAATGCCTGGTCGCCGCCGGAGAACTGATCACCGCCGAGGCCCGAAAAAAGAACGTACCGCTCTTGCCCATCGACAGCGAGCACAACGCCGTGCACCAGTGCATGCGCGGCGGGCGCATGGAAGAGGTCGAGCGCGTCTGGCTGACCGCCTCGGGCGGGCCGTTTCGCAACACGCCGCAGTCCGAATTTGCCTCGATTACCGTCGAGCAGGCGCTGAATCACCCTACGTGGAAGATGGGGCGGCGCATCACAATCGACTCGGCTACCCTGATGAATAAGGGCTTTGAAGTCATCGAAGCATGCAGACTATTTCACATGCCGCCCGAAAAAGTGGAAGTAATTGTCCACCCGCAGTCGACAATTCATTCCATGGTTGAGTTTGTGGATGGCAGCATACTTGCTCAGTTCTCAGTGACGGATATGCGGCTGCCGATTTTGTACGCCCTAACATATCCCGAGCGGATTCAGTCGGATATGCGTTTTGCGGTGAGTGACTTGCGTCATCTGGACTTCAGCCCACCAGACCTGAAAAAATTCCCTTGTCTTGCCTTAGCCTACGAAGCGGCCGAGGCGGGCGGCGCAAAGACGGTAGCGCTCAACGCAGCCGACGAAGTCGCGGTGGCGGCGTTTCTGGAAGGCAGCATTCGTTTCAACGAGATTCCCAGGATCATTGAAGAAGTGCTCACGGCAACAAATTCCGGGTCGTTGGAGTCTATTGGGAAAGTGCTGGAAGCCGACGCCGAAGCCCGCCGCGAAGCCTTGGAGCGGGTGGCGCAAGTGAAGAAAACTGGCAGGCCCCGGGCAACATCGTTTGCGTAAGATTGGAATCTAACCAGGTGGAGAGTACGTACCTCGAATATGTCTGATTTCCTGACTTCCCTCGTAGCGGTGGTTGCGGTCCTCGGCTTCATGATCCTGATCCACGAGTTCGGCCACTATGCCGTGGCCAAGTGGCTGGGCGTGAGGGTGGAGCAGTTTGCCATTGGATTTGGCAAGCGGCTGGTCGGCTTCCGCAGGGGCGAAACCGACTATCGCATCAACGCGATCCCGCTCGGCGGCTACGTCAAGATGAGCGGCGAGAACCCGATGGACGAGCGCTCGGACGATCCCCGCGAGTTCATGAATCACTCGCGCTGGCACCGGTTCCTGATCGCGATTGCCGGGCCAGCCATGAACATCATGCTGGCGATCGTTTTGCTGACCACGATCTACATGGTGCACTACGAGTATCCGGCGGTATTCGACGACGCGCCGGTGATCGGATGGGTGGCCAAGGACACACCCGCAGCGAAGGCGGGCTTGCAGGTCGGCGACCGCATCACTCGGGTCGAAGAAGTCCAGAACCCCACCTGGGAGCAGATCGACCTTAAAGAAGCGATGAGCCCCGGGCAGCCGCTGGTCATGGCCGTGGAACGCAACGGCCAGACGCTGGAGAAGACCGTCGTCCCGGAAGCGATGGGAGTGGATCGGATTGGATACGCGGGCTGGGCGCCGAAAGAAGATACGGTCACGATCGTCGATCTGCAGGAGAACATGCCGGCGGAGAAGGCGGGGCTGAAAGAAGGCGACAAGATCCTCGCGCTGGATGGCAAGCCGGTGGCGGCGCTGGCGGAGATGATCGAGAGCCTGGCGGTCACCAAGGACAAACCCATCACCGTCACTGTGCTGCGAAACGGCACGCAGAAGTCGTTTACGCTGCAACCCGTTCTTCTGGAAAAGCGCTATCGCATCGGCATTGGGACCGAGCAGATGAAGGTCAAGACGCTGCCGTTTCGAGAGGCGTTCACCAAGTCGCTGCAAGAAAACCGGCAGAACGCGCAACTGATCCTGGAACTGGTCAGGAAGATGGCCCAAGGCAAGATTTCGCCGCGGTCGATTGAAGGGCCGATCCGGATTGGGCAGGCCGCGGGCGAAGCGGCTCGGCGCAAGGGCTGGACACCGCTGATGGGGCTGACGGCGGCCATCAGCCTGAACCTGGGCATCTTTAACCTGCTGCCGATTCCGATTCTGGATGGCGGCGTGATCCTGTTCCTGCTGATCGAAGGCCTGATGCGGCGCGACATCAGCATGAACATCAAGGAACGCGTTTACCAGGCCGCGTTCGTCTTCCTGGTGCTGTTTGCGGTGATGGTGATTTACAACGACCTGATGAAGACGATTCCGGGGCTGGCGGACAAGCTTCCCTAAGCCACCAATACATTAGCTCTTAGAGAATGCCGGCGGCAAATAAATAGCCGCCGGCGTTTTTCGTTTATGCGGTCCTGGGTCGTTTTTGCGCCTTGACGGGTGGGATCAAGCGCTTCGATTTGGGCGAGCAAACCGTCGCGGTCCGGGGCCGGGAAGCCGCGAGCATGGCGGCGCGGACGCTGGCCATGATCTGTTCGGGCTGCCGGCCGGCATTGACATCGGCAATCATGGCTGCGAACACCCTGCCCACCAGTTCCGCGGTCTGGGGAGCAAGATGCGCCATCTGCGTAGGCTGCGCCAACCCGTTGAAGGGATCGTCGCTGGTTACGCCGCCGGGCAAGCCCTGGATCGCCGCTCTGGAAATTGGTCCAGGCGTTGGTGGCGGCGTCGGATGTCAGGTTGGCATAGAGCTGGGCCAGAGTGCCGCTGTCGCCCGCATTCACCATTGCAGGGGCAATCTTCTCGAGGCCGTAGCCCTGGCTGATCAGCCAGGAGAGGAAAGCCATGCCGCATCCTGTGCTGTCTGCGTCCTGATCGGTGGGATCGACTTTATCGACCCAGTCGGGCTGGCCATCCTGCACCCACTGCGGAGCGGTGGCAAAATCCGACAGGGCATTGTTGCCAATGACTGCGGCGCACCAGCGAGACAACGCTTCGCCGGTGCTGAGGCCGCAGAGATTTCCATTCATGGAGCACTCGCTCAGTTCGGCTTCGAACAGCGCTGAGACGCGAGCGGAGTTGCCGTAAGAAGCGTCGACTTCGATGGCGGCGCCGTTGACATAGTCGCAGCCGTTGTGGTCGGCGCCTCCGGTACCATCGGTGCGCCGCCAAGGGCGAAAACAATGACGCTGACATTGCCGCCAGTTGTGCCAAAAATGCCGTCGTTGGCGGTCACGACGCGGTCGGCATCGTTGACCAGGTCTTGTGCGCTTTGCAGCGCTTGCGTTCCGAGCGAGGGGTCGACGTAGACGGTGACCCGGCCGCTGGGACTGGTTCCAACAAACTGAGAGGTGCCCTGGTAACTGGGCCAGGCAGGCGCGACAGGATTATCGCGCGTGATGGCTACAGGTTTCTTCCCTGTGGGTGTGGCCTTGATGCGGTGATTCATAGGAAGGACCTCCAATGCGGACAGAGTATGGTGAGGAATGAGGGAAGCGCGTTACAACCTGTCTACCTTGTTTCGGCTTGGATCAGTGCGCTTGTTGTTGCCGTTGAATGCGAGGATAGACTCGCTTATCGGTTAGACGCCGGGAGAAGGCCAGGCGTTACGAAATCCGAAAGCAGAATGGGAGGCCGGAGGAACGGGCACATTTTTTCATATCGAATCCCGTAAATCCATGATTCTATTTTGGTTATCCTTGGACTTCGGGCCGACCCAATCATCTCGTCCTTTAAGCCGATTGTTGAGTAAAGGTTGGATGTCACAGGAATCGATTTATGTTGAGCAGAGCTATGGAAAAACGAAGGCGCGGCTCACTCCCCACCCGTCGCGGCCAGCCTGACCTGGAGAGCGAGACTGAGCAGGTAGGCTCCGATCACGAGAAAAATAAGGTTCTGGTTGCCCATAATCATGCTGAGGTATTCGCAGAACCCGCCGATCATGGCACCGATCAGGTTTGCGCCAAAGAACGAGGAGGGGATCGACGCGCCGCGGAAGCTGGTGGAGAAGATGAGCCCGGCAAAAAAGATGGGCAGGGGCACAACGAGAAGAGACCACAGCAATCGTTCGTTGAAAGTCAGGGCCAGAACCGAATCACGTTTAACGAAGTAGAGCAGCAGCAGGGTTGCGATGAGCGGAGCGTACAGCCAAATCTTGAAACGGACCATGCGCATGGCAACCAGGTTCGCGGCCAACACCATCAGAAGAACGCCCGCCACGACGACCATGGTTACAAACCATGTAGTGCCAAAGTAGAGTGAACAATCGGAGATGCTTTTCGTCTCCAGCAGCAGAAAACCCAGCCCCAGAAACAGGAAATGGCCATCGCTGGTGCCGAAGCCTCGGCCCCGCAGCAGGAAGACCGCCGGGATCGTAATGGCCAGCAGAATTCCAATGACGATCAAATAGTCGGCGGGGATGGTTTTGCGAGAAAGGTAAAGAAAGGGCCAGTCGTCGGTGGGGGCGACGGCCTCGGATAAATCGTCACCAGCCGCGAAGGTAGTACGGACGAATCGGCCGTATTGCGGCGGCGGGTCCGCATGCTGGCCGTGGAAGGCGCAAATCACCACCTGTCCCTGACTCTCATAGACGACGGGCATCTGGTTGGTGGCGAGGGCAACCATTCGCACTAGCTTGCGGGCGAGCCACTCGTGTCCAGCCATGAAGGAGAGGGACAACACTCCACTGTCGTTCAGCAGCCGGAAGGCCGACTGCATGCTCTGCACGGTATAGATATAACCGTCCAAACGGATGTTGGTCATCGAGCTGAACAGGGTCTGAGAGTCGAGGAAGCCGAAGACGACCATGTCGTATCCGCCGCTGGAGCGTCGCAGAAAAGCGCGGGCATCTTCGACGTGGACGTGGACCTTGGGATTCTCGTAGATTGCGGAGGCGTTGAATCGATTCGAAAGCTGCACGAGCATCGGGTCGATTTCGACCGCATCGACCTGCTCGGCTCCGTTCAGCACCGCGATCTGTGTATCCGTACCGCCTCCCGCCCCTAACATGAGGACGCGGTGGTGGGCCGGGGACAGAGCGTAGGGCAAGTCGTATTGCATTCGTCCGTCGAGGATCTCGGCTCTTCTCTGGGGAGAATACCGGTTCGGGTCGAAGGTGCCATCGGACTGAAGAAAGTAGTGATTGACCCTGACATCGTAGATGGGCGGGTCCAGCATGGTGCGCAGACCAGGGAGCGGGTCGCGCACGGACGCCTTCTGCTTATCTCCGTGTTGCGTGACGATGATGCAATAGTAAGGCGACCATAACGCACTCGACGTGACCGAAAAATAAACGCCAGCCATCGCCAGAGCCAGGATCGGGATGGCGCGCAACCACTGACCACGCGGAAGAAGAAGGACAATCGCAACAGCGACGAAACCCATTCCCAACGTGGGCGAGAAATATCTCAGCGAGAAGAGGCCGAAACAGAGCGTGCCCGCAAGGCTGCCGCCCAAGTCCCAGGAATACGCCTGTAACGGTGGCAAAACTTCAAACAGGGATCCGATGCGCTGACCGAGGGGGATGAACACGATTGCGTTGCAGACGAAGATACCCACCAGGCACACATACCGCGTGAGTAGAGGGGAAGGTGTGTAGAACCGGCTTTCCGAGGCAGTCGTCGGCAGCGTGATGAAATGGGCAACGAGCAGCCATGCGACGTTGATGAGCAGCAAAACCGGCAACCGGGCAAAGAATGATTTCCTGGTCTTGCCGACGATCGCTCCGACACCCAGACCAAGGAAGGAACTGATCAACATCAGATTGGCGTAATAAGCGATGAGTCGCACGACCGCGGGCGCCCAGCGAATCACCATCAATTCGAGAAAGAGGGCGAGAAAGGAGAGACAGAACAACTCCAGCCCGCGCCGCCGTTCGACGTTCGAATGCGCGGCTTGCGACAGGGCGGGTGATTCGGGGGAAACCATGCGAGCCTCTCCTTGGGTGCCGGGGTCTTGCGGCGGTTGAATGGCGGATTATAAATGCTTGAGCTCCTGAGCGGCGCTCTTTGGCCCGAACGACTATGCAACTCCCGGCAGCATTGCTGCTGTCTGCAGAGTGCATAAGCCCTTCGCTTCGCTCAGGATGACAAACTTAATTTGTCAGGAGGCCATAGACGTCTAGTTCGGTGCGGGTGCCTACGTAGACTTTTCCGTTGGCTACCGTGGGGGGAGTGAATTTTACCGCGTTACCGGCTTGATCTCGATTGGATGGGGCCATGGTGGTGTTCCAGTACTCGACTGCCAGGTTGGTGGCGTTGTAGGCGCGCAGGATCGCCGGTCCGTTGCAGGGCGAGGGGACAGGGACGGTGGAGCAGTTCACGCCGCCGTTCGGGCTGGCATAGCCGTAGAGGCTGGAATCGATGGCCCACACAATGCCGTGAGTTCCGCCGCGGGCGGAGATTGAGGGCGTGGTGCCGGGATAGTTGAAGGCTTCGGAGGTTTGCGACACGGGCGAGGTGGGGATGAACAATTCCATGCCGGGATTGAAGGAGAACTGCTTCAGGGAGTCGCCTTGTCCGCCGGTGTAGAGATTGTTTTGCCAGAGAGCGGGAGTGCCCCACAATCCGAAGGAGGGGCCGTGGAAACTCTGGACGATTTGACTGTTGTTGCTGGGGTTGAATTGACCCATGTTGTCGCGATCGACGAGGTAGACCTCTCCCTCTTTGCCGACTTGCACGAGCAGGTGCACGGGGCCGCCGGCCTTTTGATTGGGGAACAAGACGGCGGCGCCGGAGCCGAGATCGGTGTCGTTTTGGGCAAGCGTCATTTGATCGTCGGGCGTGAACCAGCCGGCGACGCTGAGATTCACGCCATTGCTGGTGGCGCCTTTGAAGGGGTGGAGTCTCAGGATGCTGTCTCCGTAATCGCTGTCGGGCGAGGGAGGAGCTTCGTCGAAGACGCCGTTGCCGGTGGTGACGTAGATGTCGCCACCGTTGTCTACGGCGGGAGCGCCGCCACCGCCCCAGATGCCGCCATCGGCGCCATTCAGACCGTTGGGGGTAGTGTTGAAAACGCCGACCTGGCGCTGCACATTCGCGGCACTGTAACCGATGACCCAACCGTGGTAGGGTGTGGCATCCTCGTGGGCGGCGAAGGCTACGTAGACGTTTCCGTTGGCGAGGGCGAGGCCCGAGCGCTGGTGGTGGAGTTGCGAATTAAAACTGACCATGCCGCCTTGCGATCCGTCGCCGGTTCCGGGGACCTGGGCGGAGATGGTGACGGGGGCGTTGAATTTCTCGCTTCCGGTGGCGAGAGCAAGAGCATGAAGCCGGTGATAGAACGTGGCGGAAGAGCGCGCGCAATTCCCTTCACTGGTTGGGTTGACTTCTGAGGCGCTCACCACATAGATGGTCGCGGAGTTGGGATTTATGACTGGAGTACCGGTCACGCCAACCTCGGGATAAATGTCGCCGAAGCAGTTGCCGACGTCGTTCCATGTGACGGGCGTCTCGTTGGGAGTAGCACCGTGGAGGGAGTCGAGCAGGCTGGCGTGCCAGTAGGTGACGCAAGGCGATGCGTCGGCGTCGAAGGCATAAACACTGTCGTGCTGAGTGGCGACGAAGATCACGTTGTGAGTGCCGCCGGCAATGGACATTCCCGGCACCCAGAGAGGCTGGGCATAGACGGCACCATCGACCGGGCAGGAGAAGAGTTTTCCGAAAGTGGAAACGGTGACGGTGGTGGAATTGAGCGCGTATTCCAGTTGGTTGATGCCATCGCGGGCAACGTCGTTGTGGTAGGTGAAGACTCCGCGCAGGGCGGTGACGGCGACGCTGGCAGTGCCGGAAGCAGAAGGGACAGCGACGCTGGTCGCGGTGATGGTGTGCGCGCCTCCGCTGGCTGGCGGAGTGTAGAGGCCGGTAGCGCTGATCGTGCCGACGGTGGAACTGCCACCGGCGATGGCGTCTACGCTCCAAGTGACGGTGGTGTCGGCCGCACCGGTAACTGTGGCGTTGAACTGCTGGGGCTGGGTGGTGGCAACCACTGCGGCTCGCTGGGGAGAGACGGTGACCGTGACGGTGGCGGCTAGAGCTGAGGTGGCGAGCAGAGAGAGGGAGAGCAGAACGATCACAGAAGTTTTCACAAATGGCCCCCAGAGAAGATGAGATCTGGAATCGGTTTGACTTCCAGACCGTCAGACACTGTATCGAAAGTTTGTCGGCTTGCCTAGGGGGAAGAGGAAAGGGCGCGCTGCGCGAGGCAAAAGCCGCGTGATAAAATGGAAGTTCCCTTATGGCTACGATTCAACGCAGAAAGACCGTAACGGCGGTGGTTGGAGGTGTGCGGGTGGGGTCGGATGCACCAGTTGTGGTGCAGTCAATGACCAACACCGATACGGCGGACATCCCCGGCACGGTGCAACAGGTCGCGGCACTGGCGCGGGCCGGGTCGGAACTGGTGCGCGTCACGGTGAACAACGATGCCGCGGCCGCGGCTGTGCCCCATATCGTGGAGCAACTCGACAAGCAGGGCGTGCGGGTACCGATCATTGGCGACTTCCACTACAACGGGCACGTGCTGCTGAGGAAGTATCCGGAGTGCGCGCGCGATCTGGCGAAGTATCGGATCAATCCGGGCAATGCCAGCATCGGGAAGACGGGCGACTCGAATTTCCGCACCATGATTGAAGTGGCGGTGAAGCACCAGAAGCCGGTCCGGATCGGCGTGAACTGGGGATCGCTGGATCAGGCGCTGCTGACGCGCATGATGGACGAGAATTCGCAGCTCGACGAACCGAAGGACGCGCGCGAAGTGACCATGGAAGCGATGGTGGTGAGCGCGCTGAATTCGGCGAACTGGCGCAGAAGTGCGGACTGCGGGCGGATCAGATTATTTTGAGCGCGAAAGTCAGCGGAGTGCAGGACTTGATTGACGTGTACCGGCGGCTGGCGGCGCGCTGCAATTATCCGCTGCACCTGGGGCTGACCGAGGCGGGGATGGGCGCGAAGGGCGTGGTGGCATCCAGCGCGGCGATGGGCGTGGTGCTGCAGGAAGGCATTGGGGATACGATCCGCGTGTCGCTGACGCCGGCGCCGGGCGGCGATCGCACGGAAGAAGTGCGCGTAGCGCAGCAGATTCTGCAGTCGATGGGCATTCGCAGCTTTACGCCGCAGGTTACGGCGTGCCCGGGTTGCGGACGCACGACCAGCACGTTCTTCCAGGAGATGGCGGAGCAGATTCAGTCGTACCTGCGCGAGCAGATGCCCGCCTGGAAGGGACGCTACGTGGGCGTCGAAGAGATGAAGCTGGCGGTGATGGGCTGCGTGGTCAACGGGCCGGGAGAATCGAAGCACGCCAACATCGGCATTTCGCTGCCGGGAACGTTCGAGGAGCCGAAGGCTCCGGTGTATGTGGATGGACGGCTGTTCACGACGCTGAAGGGCGACCGGATTGTCGCGGAGTTCATCGAGATTCTCGATGAGTATGTGGACTCGCATTATGCGGCGAGGGAAGCCGTGAAAGAAGAAGTTCCCGCGAAGGTGTAGGCCCTCAGGCGCGAAAGCGCGCGATCAATTGGTTGGGCTTAACGGCACGAGTAAAACTCGTGCCATTTTCCTTTGATCTCTGCCTCTTCCCCGTTTCGTGGCGAGCCCTGCAGTTTCATTCCGTGGGCGTTTCCCGCTTTGATCTACTGGCCCGTTAACAGGAAGATTGGATTTTGCGTCAGGGGTTCGCCGTTGGGTTGGGTGGGGCCGGCGCTGAAGGGAGTGAAGAGATTGGTGACGAGGGTGTCGGGGGTATTGTCGCCGGTACCGGTGGCGATCGGGCTGGTCGTCGTGTTGACGATGGCGATCGAACCGCCATCGCAAATGCTGGCGTAAACGCGGGAACTGTCGGCCGCAGCGGCTGCGGACATGCGGAACCGAGCCCGCAGAGTAGCCAGACTCGTGGGGTTGAAAGGGAGGATGGGCGCGCAGTACGGGACTGGCGGCACGGCAAACGACTGCACTCCAGCGACTGGGATCAGGACCGGAAACACGGTCGTTTTCAGCGTCAAACTTGCCGCATTGTAAACCACGACCTGGGGAATGATGCAGCCCGGGGTGGTCACGGTAACGTCGGGACACGTCGGGGGTGGAGGATTCGCTGCCGAATAGCACGTGTTGCTCGGAAGGCAGGTGGCCGTTCCAGTCACGTAACTGGCGACGTAGAAGCGGCTGCCATCGGGCAGCGCGGTGACAGATACCGGCGTTACGGGACCGTAGGTGCAGGTGTAAGCGGCGCAGTTCGTGGTGGTCGCAGCCGGCGAAGGAGCAGGGATGGCAAGCGTTGCGAGCGGCTTGGGAGGATCCTGGGTTGCGTCGAACACGTAGACCGACCCGGCGGTGGGATTGGTTACGTAGAGGCGGTTGCGGCTCTTGTCGTAGGAGGCGTAATTCGCGCCGGGGCCCCCGACGGGCTGGCTCGAGGTCAGCGCGTTGGTGGCAGTGTTGATGGTGAGGAGGTTGCCATCGCCCTGTGTGATTACGTAGAGGCGTTGCCCGTCGACGCGAGGAACGGCCCAGACAGGATTGTTTCCGACGGGGATCACAGCAAGGGTAGACAAGTCCTGGGGATACAGATCGATGACCGTGTTATCGCCCTGATTGACCACGTAAAGGTTGCGGGTGTCAGGAGTCTCGGCGAGCGCCACGGGTTGGGAGCCGACCGGAACGGTCTGGCGGATCAATGCGCTGGTGTTGATGGCGGAAACGGAGTTGGTGCCAAAATTCGCGACGTAGACGGCGGTGTTCTCCGTGGTATTCACAAAAACCGGGAGCGAACCGTAGGGCAGGCTCACGGTTGAAGGAACTCCCAGGCCGGTCGCGATGGGACCGCCAGTGGCTTCCGTGAAAATGGAAATGAGGTCGGCATCGCCGGTGAACAAACTGCCGGCGCTGGCCACGATCACCCGGCCATTGTTGGGGAGAATGGCAGCATGAGTGGGGTTGACGCCCATGTTAGCGGCGCCGATGTCGCTGTCTCCGGAGACGTCAATCTGGAGCGCGGTGCCGGGATTGAAGGGCGCGTTGACACTGATGCCAAAGATGGCGTGGAAATTCGCCGAACTGGGGGGAGTTGTGTTGATGGGAATGACCACGGGGCGATAGACCTGTCCGCAGGAAATCTCAAGCACAGTCACGACCACGATCGCTACCACCCAACTCAGACGTCGGAAACTCATCGGCACTCCAGGGAAGAAGTTCTGGTTCAGCAAGAGCCCAGACTGAATTGATTATTGTAACGATTGCGGGGGCAGTTGTCAGTTCTCAGCTCTCAGCTCTCAGCTCTCAGCTCTCAGCTCTCAGCTCTCAGCTCTCAGCTCTCAGTAAGGGATGCCCTGGGCGGGTGCGAGGGATGCCTGAGGGTGGAATTGTGCTTTGCGGCGATGTTGCGACGCTGATAGCACGAGAGATGCGGAGTCGGGCAGCTCCCGGAGTTCGGCGTCAAGTTCTGGTTTGGCGGAGAACTGGGGTTCCTACCTGCGACGCGATTTTGCGTTCGCGGCGGCTGGTTCTTCGTCCTTGATAGTCGCAGCGGGCTTTTTCTTGCCTTCCATCTGGGCCAGGCTTTGTTTGAGCGCGGCCATGAGGTCGACGACGGGAGCCAGTTTTTTGGGCTTCTCGACGGCGGCGACTTCTCCGCCCTCTAGCTTGGTTTCGATCAGCTGCTTCAAGTTTTCCTGGAACGAGTCTTTGTATTTTTCCGGATCCCACTTGTCGGCGAGGGCCTCGATCAACTGGTGGGCAACTTTTACTTCGGCTTCTTTCAACTCAACGTCGGGTGCGCCGAAGCCCTCCACCTTTTTTACTTCTTCGGCGTAGTACATGGTGTGCAGCATGAGTCCGCCTTCGTGCGGCCGCAGGAATACGGTGTACTCACGATTGTGCATGGTGATCTTGGCGATGGCGACGTATTCGCTTTCTTCGAGAGCCTTGGTCAGCAGGGCGTAGGGGCGACGGCCGGCTTCTTCGGGCAACATGTAGTAGGACGATTCGAAGTAGACGGGATCGACGTCGGAGGCCTTGACGAATTCGAGGATCTCCATGGTCTTGGCGGTCTGCGGCTCGATCTTTTTGATCTCGTCGGGCTCGATGATGATGTATTCGTCTTTGCGGAACTCATAGCCCTTGACGATGTCGGCGCGCTCGACGACCTGGCCATCGGCCTGACAAACGTATTGCTGCTTGAGGCGCGACTTGTCGGTGCGATGCAGCATGTTGAAGGAAATTCCGCTGCTGCGCGCGCCGGAAAACAGGCGCACTGGCATAGAGATGAGGCCGAAGGTCAAGTGACCGGACCAGGTCGAAGATGGCATAGTTCCCCCTCGAAATCGTATCCGAAACTACGGCGAGCGGCCGGCTTCGGGAATGGGTAGCCCAACCCAATACGCAAAAAGAGTTTAGCCTAGAAGCAGGCATCTTTGCACCAAACCGGGGGCACCGGGGAACAGAGACTTAAAACCGGAGGGGATGGGGGCGGGAGTGTGGGGACACTAGGGGTTGTAGTTAACTGAAGGAGTTCGGGCTATTCAGCGTGGTGTCAGGAATATCGAGTTTAGAGTGGGCCGGTTGAGTGGCCCCTTACGAAGAACCACAATCCGTGACGTCCACTGCAGGGGTTTTTCTTTGAAGCTTCCCGCAGAGGACGATCATCCTGTCCATCAAGATTTGTTCCAGGAGACAAGAATGAGCGACCTGAGATATCCCATCGGCAAGTTTCACTATGAAGGAACACTCGACGCAGAACAGAAGGCGAAAGCGCTCGACGAGATTGCGCGGACACCAGCGAAGTTGCGGGCGGCGGTTACGGGCCTCTCGGAAGAGCAACTGGATACGCCGTATCGGCCGGGCGGATGGACGGTGCGGCAAGTTGTGCATCACTTGCCCGACAGCCACTTGAATTCGTATGTGCGGTTCAAGCTGGCGCTAACCGAAGAGGAACCGACGATCAAGACGTATGCGGAAGATCGCTGGGCGGAACTGGCCGACACGAAGGCGACTCCGATTGAAGTCTCACTGACGATGCTGGAGTCGCTGCACGATCGCTGGGTGAGGCTGCTGCGGTCGCTGACGGCGGAGGAGTGGAAGCGCACTTTCCGGCATCCTGAACTTGGACCGATGACGCTGGAGAAGTCGCTGGCGCTTTATGCATGGCACGGACGGCATCACGTGGCGCACATTACCGAACTCAGGAAGCGCATGAGCAGCAGTTAAGCTCGGAAGTTGAGGAGCGAGCATGATCGCGAGAGTTTGGCACGGATATACGAAGCCAGAGCACGTTGATGCGTATGAGGCGATGCTGAAGCCGGAACTGCTGCCGGGCATCAGCAAGGTGAAGGGTTACCGCGGCAGCTACCTACTGCGGCGGGAGATGGGCGCGGAAATTGAGTTCATCACGATTCTGCTGTGGGACTCGATTGACGCGATTCGGGCAGTTGGCGGAGCGGATTACGAGACGGCCGTCATCCCTGAAGAGCGCCGGCAATATTTGTCAAGATACGATGCGAAGGCAGCGCACTACGAGATCGCTTCGGCGCACGGGTTGGAGCTGGGGAAGCGCTGAAACAGGCGAATGAGTCGAGCCGCCAAAAAGATTTGAAACGCACTGGCCGCTAAGAAAGCAATCCTGCATTCTCAGCAGAAAAGCAGCTAACTCATTCCCAGCTTCCAGAGCAGATAGCTGACAGACTCGCGGAAGACGGCCTCGGCACGGGTCCAGCGGGTGCGCGGAACGGAATCGGGACGAGGGGCGACGTAGACCTGCATACCTTCGTGCTCGAGCAGTTTGCGGATGCGGAAAACGTGGTAAGCATCGCTGACGGCGACGCAAGTGTGGAGGCCGTTGGCGCGCATGATGACGGCGACGCGCTGGGCCGATTGTGCGGTATCGGATCCTTGAGTCTCGGCGATGAGCGCATTTTCGGGGATGCCGCGCTTGTGCAGGTGGGCCTCGCCGACCCCGCCTTCGCTGAAAGTGGGATCGGCGGCGGCGCCTCCGGTGGTGATCACGACGGGCGCGATGTGCTGCTCGTAGAGGGCGAAGGCGTGGTCGAGCCGGGCGCGGAGTACAGGCGAAGGGCGTCCGGAATATTCTGCCGCTCCGAAAACGACGATGGCATCGGCGGGATGAATCTCCTGCAAAGAAGCGGTGTGGACGACTTGAATTGCGGTGACGATGAGGAAGGCCGAAACGGCAACGGCGGCCAGAAGCAACAGACGAAGCGACCAGCGCAGGTGCGGATGCTCAGTGACGGCTTGGTCGGTCATCGTTCGATGGTCATCCTCGCGGGGTCATCCACCGCTGTCATCCCTGGGCGAAGTACTTGGAGATTTCGTCGGCGGGGATTGCGCCTTCGCGAATAATGCGCCAGCGCGAAGTTTCGTCGCTGAGATCGATGATGGTGGAAGCGACGTCGCGGGGCGAGGCTCCGCCATCGACGATGATGCTGATACGGCCCTGGAGCTGGTCACGGACCTGCTCGGCGCTGGTGCACTCCGACGCCCCGCTGAGGTTGGCGGAAGTGGCGGTAATGGGAATAGCGGCGGCGGTCACGACGGCGAGGGGAATCTTAGCGTTGGGCACGCGCAAGGCGACGTTGCCGGTGTTGGCCGTGACTTTTAGGGGCAGACGCGAGCCGGCTTTCACGATGATGGTGAGCGGGCCGGGCCAGAACTTCCGCGCCAGGGCATAGAATTCCTCGGGCAGGGGCTTGGCCAGTTCTTCCGCCTGATCTGTGCTCTCGATGAGAAGCGAGAGCGGCTTGTGGCGGGAGCGGGTCTTGATGTCGTAAACACGATCGACGGCGCGCAGGTTGAAAGGATCGGCTGCCAGTCCGTAAAAGGTGTCGGTGGGCATGCCCAGCACTTCCCCGGAACGGATCTGATCGGCAGCATATTTCACCAGGGATGCTTCAGGATTTTCGCTATGGATTTTGACGATCTCGGCGCGCACGGCGCTCCCTTCTCTCTGTGTACCGGCAGACTCGGATTTATTTCGACTTGGAAACCTACCATAATACGGCAAAACGCGGTTCGATGAAGCGGCAGCGTATGATGCAGGCAATGATGGCGGGTTGGGAATCGTGAAACGGACATGACTCGAAGCTCAGACAGCGCGGCGGGCGAGCAGCGGCGGCTCCGCCGAATCGAGGGTCGGCACAATGCGCTGGTGAAGGAATTGAGGCGGGCTTTCTCGCGCGCCGAACGGACGGAAGACGGAAGCTGCGCGATCGAAGGACTGCGCATCGTGGAAGAAGCCATTCGCAGCGGACTGCGGTTTCGGGCGGTCTTGTTCAAAGAGTCGGCGCAGAATCTGGCGGAGCGGCTGCTTCCACAGATCGGCGCGAATGTGGATACGTTGCTGCTTCCCGACAGCCTGTTCGACGGCACGGTGCCGAGCGAAACTCCGCAGGGCGTGGCGGCGCTGGTGCGGCTGAGAGAGTTCTCGGTGGCCGATGTGCTGGAGCGCTTGCAGGTGGGACCTCTGATGGTGGTCGTGGGGCTGCAGGATCCGGGGAATCTGGGGACGATTTTGCGGTCGGCGGAGGCGTTTGGGAGCGCGGGCGTAGTGGTGGGCGAGGGCACGGTGAGTCCGCTGAATTCGAAAGTGATTCGAGCTTCGGCGGGA
This sequence comes from uncultured Acidobacteriaceae bacterium, assembly GCA_963819145.1. Classification (GTDB taxonomy): domain Bacteria; phylum Acidobacteriota; class Terriglobia; order Terriglobales; family Acidobacteriaceae; genus Sulfotelmatobacter. Next base: position 201,968 of record CAWFVB010000035.1, on the reverse strand, counting down.
TCGATATTTCGGCTGCCCGTCGTCGCGGCGAAGGCGGCGGGCGAACTGGAAGCGGTATGCGGGAAATTGCGGGAGGAGGGCGTGCGGTTGATCGCGACTTCATCGCATAAAGGGACACCGCTGGACCAGGCGAGGCTGGCGGGGCCCTCGGCGATTTTTATTGGGAGTGAAGGGGCGGGCCTTCCCCGCACAGTGATGTCGCAAGTGGATGAGTTAGTCGCAATCCCGCATACGGCGCAGGTGGAATCGCTGAACGCGGGCGTAGCGGGGAGCATTGTGCTGTACGAGGCGGCGCGGCAGAGGCGGGACCCCAGGGGCTAAAGCCCACGTTTTTTCGTGCCTTTACGCGGCCCTGAAGGGCCGCTCTTCCACGATAGCGGCGATCTTCACGCCAATCCTCCGCCATCGACAACGAGGGCTGCGCCCGTGATCCAACTGGACATGGGACTGGCGAGAAACAGGACCGCGTTCGCGATGTCGTCGGGGGCGCCGACTCGGGCCAGCGGGCGGCGTGCGGCTTCGCGCATGAAAGCTTCATGGTCTTCGCCGAGCTGGGAGCATTCGCTCGCCAGCATTGGCGTATCAACGTCGCCAGGACAGACGCAATTGACGCGGATATTGTGCTTGCCGTGATCGATGGCCATGGCGCGGGTGAGGTTCACAGTGCCGCCCTTGGCGGCGCAGTAGGAGGCGGCGCGGGGGCCTCCTTTGAGCGACCACCCGGAGCCGATGTTGATGATGCTGCCTTTCCCGTTGCGGATCATGTGGGGAATGACTTCGTGGGAGAGCAAGTAGATGCTTTTGAGCGCGACGTCGAGGGCGAGATCCCATTCGGGTTCGGTGAGTTCGACGACATCTTTGCGGATGGCAATGCCGGCACAGTTGACGAGGATGTCGATGTTGGTCTTTTTTGCGATGACGGCTTCGGTGGCGCGGCGGCAATCGGCGGCGCGGCGGACGTCACAATTCAGGAAGATTGAGTTCCCTTCCTGAATTTTGGCGGCGGTTTCGCGGCCGTTGATTTCGTCAATGTCGAGGAGCGCGACGAAGGCACCCATTTCAGCGAAGCGGACGGCGATGGCGCGGCCGATGCCGGAGGCGGCGCCGGTGACCACGGCGGTTTTTCCGTCCAGCGAGAGTAGGTCTGTGGCGCGTTCTGCGGTGGTCATCGATCTACCTCGGATCGTACAGGGTTGGTGGTGGTGCCCTTACGGGACTCGGTCAATTTTTCCGTTGCTTACCCGCCACTTACGTGGCGGGCTAATGCATGGCGTCGCTTCGCGACCGGGGCGGTCAGGAAACACCTCTTTCCAGTGCTTTGGCAGCGGCTTCGAGGGTTTGGTCGACGTCCTGGTCGGTGTGAGCCAGAGTGACGATCGAGTGCAGGGCGGCTGATGGGGACGCGTAAACGCCGAATGGAAACAGCGACAGGACAAACTTCTGGAAGGCAGCGCGGTCTACGTGCTGGCAGGAGTCGCGGTAGTCACGGATCGCGGGCTTCTCCGTGAACATTATCTGGAACATCGGGCCCACATTCTGCACGACCACCGCACGGCCTCTCTTCTTGAACAACTCCCGATATCCGTTACACAAGCGGTCGGCAATCCGCCAGGTGTGGCGGAAGGCGGCGTTCTGGTCACGAGTTAGCACGCGCAGGTTGGCACGGGCGGCGTGCATGCCGATGCGCGACCCGTTGTGCGTGCCGTAGTGCAGGACTCCTCCCCACTGGAGAGCGTCCATCACTTCGGCGCGACCGACAAGCGCGGCTACGGGCAAGCCACAGCCAAGGGCCTTTCCGAACGTCACGAGATCGGGTGAGAGTTTGTAATGCTCCTGGCAGCCACCGGGAGCGATGCGGAATCCGGTGACGGTCTCGTCGAGGATGAAGAGAATTCCATGGGCGCGGGCGAGTGACTCGAGGCCCTGGAGATATCCTTCTGCCGGGGGAATCACGCCCATGTTGGCCATGATGCCTTCGGTGATGATGGCGGCGATTTGTCCCGGATGATTTTCGATGGCGCGCTGCAGCAGGTTGAGATCGTTCCAGGGCACGACGATGGTATCTTCGAGCGCGGTGCGATTCAGTCCGGAACTGTCGGGCACTTTGATGGGATCGGATCGCAGTCCGAGCGCGGCGGGCGGCAGGACGTTGGAGCTGACGAGCAGGTCGTCGTGCCAGCCGTGGTAGTGGCCTTCGAACTTGAGAAGCTTGGGTCTTCCGGTCACGCCGCGGGCGAGGCGAATGGCGGCCATGACGGCTTCTGTGCCGGTATTGGCGAAACGCACGCGCTCGGCGTTGGGCACGATTTTTTGCAGCATCTCGGCGACTTCTAGTTCGACGGGCGTTGCGGTGGCGAAGTGGGCTCCGGTCGTGGCCGCCTCGGTAATGGCTTCGACGATTTCCGGATGCGCGTGGCCGAGGGGTAGCGCGCCGAAAGCCATCATCCAGTCGATGTATTCGTTGCCGTCCACATCGAAGATGCGAGAGCCGCGAGCGCGGTCCATGAAGATGGGATGTTTGCCGAAGGTCACCGGGCCGCGGGAAGAGGAACTGCTGGCTTCGATCAGGACGCCCAGGGTGCGTTCGTAAATTTGCTTCGATTTTTCCGTGGAGTACGGCAAACGGACCTCTGCGATTCGGACTGATGCTGTTGCGACTGCCTATGGTACAGCAGAGTGCGCGCCAGGCGCCCTTTCGCGGTCAAAACCCAGCCCTGAAATAGCCTGCAATTTTCTCCTGCTCGAACATTCTTACTGGGAATGGCTGCCGCACCAGAACATCCCCCAGAGAAAGAAGCGCATCCCCAGATTAGTTGGAGTGAGGCTTGAACCGTGAGGTTTGAATCATGACAAATGCGAGACACGCCGTTGTTCCGCAACTCAGAGGAAGTCTTCTGAGACAGTTTTTTTCCTGCCTGATCGCGGCTTCTGTCTGTTGGGGAGCCGTGTCGCTGGCGCAAGAGAAAGCACCGGAAGCTTCTCACGCTCCGGGATGGGTAGTCATTCCGGTCGAAGAATACCGGGTGCTGCGGGCGAAGGCATATCCGGTGGAGCACGATCCGGAACCGCCTCCGACGGATGCAACGCTGACGCGCGTGGACTATGACCTGAGCGTGGCAGGCGAGCTGGCGAGCGGGCGCGCAAGCCTGACCGTGGACGTGTTGAAAGACGGATGGGTGCGGGTGCCGGTGCCGGCGGGATTGCTGGTGCGCGAAGCCAGGCTTGACGGCAAAGAAGTGTCGCTGGTGCCCGGTCCGCAAGGGAAAGGCGGAACGCATCTGGCGGCGCTTTTGTCGCACGCGGGGCGCTGGGTGCTGCAGCTGGATGTGGATGTGCCGATTGCGTTCTCGGCGGGTGAAGAGACGATGGCGCTGCCCTCGACGGAATCAGGCGTGACGCGCGCTTCGGTCGACCTTCCGCGATTGGGGATTGATCTGAGGATTGGAGGCGGGCTGCTCTCGCAGAAATTCGAAACCGCGCGCGAGACCAAGTGGCTGGCGTACGGGCGCGGCAATGAACCGCTTACGTTCACGTGGCGCAAGAAAACAGAAGACCACCACATCGAACTGCCGTTACGACTGCGCGGATCGCTGACGCAACTGACCAGCCTGGCGGAAGACTCGACGTCCATCTATGCGGAAGCGAATTTTGAAATCGTTCAGGGAGCGGCGCACGAGGTGCGAATCTCGCTGCCGGAAAAAGTCACGATCAACCAGGTTTCCGGGGCAATGGTGGCCGACTGGGAGATGAAAAACGGCGAACTGGCCGTCACGTTTCTGGAACCGGTCGAGCACAGCGCGCGATTCGTCATTTTGGGCGAGGCGCGGTTGCCGCGCGACGGGATCATTGACGTCCCGTTGTTCCGGTTGCTGAACACGGAACGCGACACGGGCGGAGTGGCAGTGGAAATTCTGGGCGCGGGTGAGATCAAGGATCAAAAGATTCAGGGGCTCGAGGATGCGGACGCAACCGATCTGGGAGAAATGGTGGCGAACCGGCAGTCGCCCGCACTGGTGGCGTTCCGGGCCAAGTCGGGCGAGGCCGGTGGGACACGGTCGTTGAGCGTGAACGTCGCGCGCTATGACCAGCAGGCCGTGCTGCTGGCGAACATTGAAGAGGCTCGCTATCAGATTCTGATGAGCGCCGACGGCAAGGAACTGGTGCAGGCGCGATACGCGGTGCGGAACAACCAACGCAATTTCGTGAAGATCACGCTGCCGCCGGGAGCAACGGTGTGGAGCGCATCGCTAGGGGGAAAGCCGGTGCGCCCGGGGCAAGCGCCCGACGGGAGCCTGTTGCTGCCGCTCGAGAAGTCACGCGGCGGAGAGGATGCGCCGGCCTTCGCGGTCGAGGTTTTGTATATGGCGAAGGCTTCGAAGTGGGACCAGAGGGGGCATGAGAAAGTGACGCTGCCGGCGCTGGATCTTCCGATTTCGCGCACGGGGTTGTTGCTCTACTACCCACCTCTTTTTCATGTCACGGCGGAGCCGGGGACGTTTCGCCCACAGGAGTATGAGAATCCAGTGTCGGCAGTGCTGGAGGCGGTGAGTGGCGACGGGGTGGGGGGAAATGTGCCGCCTCCGCCGGTTGCAAGCCCCAGGGAATTTGACCGCCTGGAAAATTTCGCCAGGCTGCAGCCTGCCGATGACGAGAAGACGCGAGCTTTGCTTGATAAGTACAAGGCAAAGTCGATCCACGGAAAAGTGACGGGGGTACTGCCGGTGAACGTTTCGTTTCCGGCGTTCGGACCGTCAATTTTTCTAGTTTCCGAACTCACGAGCGAGAACCAGTCCCCGGCAGCAGATTTCAGCTTCCAGCGCGACAAAAAGGGAGGTGTGCGATGAAAAATATATTTACGGTGATGCTGCTTTGCTGTGTGTGCTCGGCGCAGATGGCGGTGGCCGAGGAGGGTTCCGCGACGCTGCCATTGCCCAACTCCGGCAACGTCACGCTGACGCTGGACGAATACAACCGACTGGTGGAACTTGCGGGCAAGCCTCCGAAGAAGGCGGACGCCGCACCGCTTCCCTACTCGATCAAGCATGCCGACCTGAAGCTGCGCGTGGAGAATGAGGGCGTGCTGGGCACGGTGGAATTGGAGGGAGAAGTCTTCCACAAAGGAGTGACTAAAATTCCGCTGACAAGCGGGATGACGATTCTGGACGCACACCAGAATGGCAAAGGCGTTCCCTTGCAGCAGGAGAACGGTACGCACACCGCACTGCTGCCGGGACCGGGCGAATTTTCGGTTGGGCTCGACACCGGACTGCCGCTGCGAATCGAAGCAGGACGGGCTTCGTTCACCCTGCCCGTTCCGGCGGCGGGCAGCGCGCAACTGGCGCTGGTGATCCCGGGCGACCACACCTATGTCACCATCAACCCAGGGCTCATCACCAGCCGGAAATCGGAGAACGGGCACACCGCGATTGAGGCGACGCTGGTACCGGGACAGGCGGCGAACATCTGGTGGACCACGCGGGAAACCGTGACGCAGGTGGGACCGCGGGAGGTGCGATTCCTGGCCGATGAGAAGACGCTCATCTCGGTGAGCGAGGCGGAGATGCGAGTGGCCGTGCTGGCCTACATCACGGTGGTGCAGGGAGAGCCTTCGCAATTCCACGTGGAACTGCCTGCCGGGTACGAGGTGACGGGGGTGACGGGCGCCACGCTGGATTCGTCGGAGACAAACTCGGGAGTGTTGACCTTAAAAGTGAATGCTCCTAGTTCGAGGACGCACCAGTTTCTGATTTCGATGGAACGGTCGATCAGTGGAGCGAAAGCGGAGGCACCATTCGTCAGCTTCGAGAGAGCGCAGCGCGAAACCGGCGAGGTGCTCGTGGAGGGTGCGGGCACGATGGAAATTACCGCGACCGAAGGGGGTGGGCTCAAGCGCATGGATGTGAAGGAAGCGAATCCTTATCTGCGGTCGCTGGCGCACTTCCCGCCGCAGGCGGCGTTCCGCTATCACAAGCAAGCGAGCGAGACTCCCACGCTGGGGCTCGCCTGGGTGCGGTTCCCGGATGGCAGCGTGCTCGCCGCAGTGGCCGAGAGTGCGACCGTTACGACGCTGGTGACGTCGGAGGGCAAATCACTGACGGAAGTGAGACTGGTGCTCAAGAACCAGGCGCAACCGTTTTTGAAAGTTTCGCTGCCGGCGGGAGCGAGCATTGTTTCCGCGGACGTGGACGGACAACCGGTGAAACCGGTGCAGGGTCCGGACGGAAACCGGGTGCCACTGCTGCGCGCGGGATTTCGTCCGACGGATTCGTACACGGTATCGTTTGTGTTCATGCACTCGGGAGCGCCCTTCGCCAGGAAGGGCGGAGCGGAACTCATCCTGCCGAACATGGATATTCCCATCAGCCTGTTGAGCTGGGAGATTTTTTTGCCGGAGCAGTACAAGGTGAAGGATTTCGGCGGCGACGTGATTGCGTCGAATCTGGTGCCGCTGGCATTTCGCGAGGAAGTTGCGATCGCGGAACGCAGAAGCCGGGGAGATCGCGTGCCGGGCAATTTTGCGATTCAGGCGCCTGCCGGGCAGATGGGCGGATATGTTGTGGATCCGAGCGGAGCGGTGGTAAGCAATGCGCGCGTCACCGTGACTTCGGGCAACGGTGCGAGCCGGACGGCGACGACCGATGGTCAGGGGCGATGGGTGATCGCAGGCATGCCATCGGGACAATACAAAGCCAAGACGGAGATGCCCGGCTTCCAAACCAGCATTGCGAATCTCAACTACGACGCGGGCCAACCGTCGGCGTACAGCTTTTCTCTGAACGTTACCTCCGCGGCGGAAGTGGTTGAGGTGACGGCAGGGGCGCCTCAGCTGCAGACAATGGACGCCAACACGAGCGCAGTCTTCGTGAACGAGAACATCGGCGGGCCGATGGGCCGCAACGTCACTGGGTTGGAGCTGATCGGGCCTGCAGCGTCCAAGCAGAATGCCGCTTCGATCAATGTGCTGAACTTGCAAAAGCGGGTGTCAGGTGTATTGCCGGTGGTGGTTGATGTGCCACGCGCCGGAACGTCGTTCAGCTTTGTCCGGCCGCTGGTGCTGGATGAGGAAACGAAAGTGACTTTCAGCTATAAGACACGGTGAGGCCCTCGGAGGTGGCGGAGGAAATTTTCGCTGGCGCATCGAGCAGACCTCAGGCGGTAAGGCGGGAACATAGTTTCCGCGACGGGAGGGCACGAGCAGAACTCGTGCCCGTCTTTATTCGTGGAGAGAGTCAGGCTTATGCCGCCAGCTAAAGCGTGAGTCGAACCCGCGAAGAACCTCTGCGTGCCACCGGAATTTGGCGGATGGCATAGAATGTTGGTCGCGGGAGGGTCATGAGCGGCGCCGAGGTTTGGAAAACGTGGGAAGGCCGAGTCGTCGATGGGAAATTTGCGCTCCGACAATTGCTCGGCGGGTCGGAGCATAGCGCGGTCTTTCTGACGGAACGCCCTGGAGAGACGGGGCGGAAAGTCGCGCTGAAATTGATTCCGGCCGACGCCGGGGATGCGGACCGTCAACTGGTGCGCTGGCGAGCAGCGGCACAGTTGTCTCATCCTCACCTGATTCGAATTTATGAAACCGGGCGCTGCGGGCTGACGCTGCTCTATGTGGTGATGGAGTATGCGGAGGAGGACTTGTCGCAGATTCTTCCGCACCGTGCGCTGGCGCCGGCCGAAGTGAGCGACTTGCTGCCTCCGCTGCTGGACGCGCTGGCGTATCTGCACGGAAAGGGATTTGTGCACGGGCGGATCAAGCCGTCGAATGTGCTGGCGGTGGGAGATCTGGTGAAGCTGTCCTCCGATGAGATCACTTCGGTTGCTGAACCGAGCGTGAGGAGAAAGCGGCGGGATGTTTACGACGCGCCGGAGACAGCAGCGGGAATCGCATCGCCGGCCGGCGACTTGTGGTCGGTAGGAGCCACGCTGGTTGAAGTGCTGACACAGAAGCCGCCGCTGGGGGGAGACGCGTCGCAGGGCGATCCGGAAATGCCCGCACCGATTCCTGAGCCGTTTCGCGGGATCGCGCGCGAGTGCCTGCATGTGGATCCGAAGCGGCGATGCTCGATTGCGGAAATCAAAGCGCGGATGCTGCCAGCGGCACGATCGGTGCCGGCCGAACCCGAAGTGGTTGCGGTCTCTCCGCGGTCGTCAAAGCGCGTGCCAGTCGTCACCGGATTGCTGGTGATTGCGCTGGCGGTGGGATTTGTGGTCTTCCGTTCGCGGGGGAAAAGCGGAACGGCGGCGCCGCCCGCGCAGTCCGCGACGCAAACTGCGCCGGTGACTGTTCCTCAAACCGCGCCAGCGACCCGCCGCCAGCAAGCCCACAGCGACACCGGCACCCGCGAGACCGGTACCCGCGCCTGCAGATCGTCAAGCGGCGGCGCCGCCCGCGCAGAAAGCGGTCGTGTCGAACGGCGGAGTCGTGCGACAGGTGCTGCCCGACATTCCTCAGAGCGCGAAGAATACGATCACGGGCACAATCAAGATTGGCGTACGGGTGGAAGTCGATGCTTCGGGTAGGGTGACGGAGGCGAAACTCATCTCGCCGGGGCCGAGCAAGTATTTCGCGAATCTCGTGCTGAGGGCGGCGCAGCAGTGGGAGTTCTCGCCTGGTCCGGCGCCGAGTGAATGGCTTCTGCGGTTTCGGCTGCGAAGATCGTCGCTTCAAGTCGATCCGCAACCAGTGAAACATTAGCTACGAGTTGGGGTACCTGTGCCGGTCTCCGGACACGGCGGCAGGCGCCGGAACCACGGCGCTCTTCTCAGGTTACTTGCCCTGACGCAGTTTCCAGGCGATCTGGCGCACCATCCCCAAGAGCAATTTTGCGTCGTAGGCTTCGAGGTTGAAGCCGAGGATCAAGCTACGCGCTTTCTTCTCGAACATGGCGTCGGTGCCAGGCTTCACATAGCCGCTTTTCCGAAGCGATTCGAGCAAACACTCCGTGATCAACTCGGTCTGATCGGTAGCGGCGGGTTGGAAATTTTTGGCCGGGACGGGGAGTGAAGTGTTGCGCGCGACCTCGTAGAGACAGACGGCCACGGCCTGCCCCAGGTTCATGGAGAAATTCTTTTCTTTTGTCGGGATATTCAGCAGCCAGTGGCAGTGGCTGAAGTCTTTGCCGCTGAGGCCGGTTTTTTCGGAGCCGAACAGGAGAGCGGCGCGCCCGGTTTGAAGATGGGCGCGAATGGTGGCGCCGGCAGGTACATCGAGCCGGTGCACCGGCTGTTGCAATACGCGATTTCGTGCCGCGGTCGTTCCGACGATGAGGGAACAATCAGCAACGGCCTCGGCAACGGTGCGGAACACTTCCGCCTGTGCCAGCAAGTCAGAAGCGCCGACGGCAGACTTTGCTTCGCGGAAACCCGGGTCGAAGACGTTCACCAGGCGCAGGCGGTGAGCGCCGAAATTGCTCATGGCCCGAGCGGCCGCGCCGATGTTGAGAGGATTGCGCGCACGCACGAGTACGACTACGAGACCGTCTAGTTCGGAGAGGACAGGCAAGCGGTTCATTCTACGATAGGCGGGTATGAGACAAACGCTCCGGGACGCATGTACACATTTTTGGGACTAAGCCGGAAACTGCAAGAGATGAAGATCGTGGTTTTGCCTGGCACATGTTTTGGCTCAGCAAGTGGCGTTCCGTCGCCTGTTTTGACAGCGATCCGGAATTGTAAAAAAAATGTCAAAAACCGCGACGGCACGCCGATTTTGCGGTGAAATCGTTGTAAGCTTCAGAGAGTTGAGCCGCTTCCGGATTGGGGCTATTCGCGGGACCGGAAGCCCCTCCCCCGAACACTAAGGACAATACATTTTATGGGGAACCTTGCTACGCCACTTGCTACCGTGAGAGCAGTGAATCCAGCCGAGGCGCCGAAACCAGCGGGCCGCATCCTGGTGGTCGAGGACGACCCGGCGGTGCAGAAAGCGCTTCGCCGCCTGTTCGAGACTGAGGGATACGCCGTCGAAACCCAGAGCGACGGGAGAGCCGCGCTCGACAGCTTCCAGACGTCGGCCCCGGCGGCGGTTGTGCTGGACCTGCGCCTGCCCAAGGTGTCAGGCCGCGACGTATGCAAAGAGATCAAGGCGATGGCACCGACGCTGCCGATCGTCGTGCTGAGCGCGGCCAGCGACGTCTCCGACAAAGTTCTGCTGCTGGAGTTGGGCGCGGATGACTATGTGACGAAACCGTTCAGCCCCCGGGAATTGCTGGCGCGGGTGCGGGCGGCGCTGCGCCACACCGTACGCGCTCCGGAAGCGCAGCTGGTGACGTTCGCCGACATCACCGCCGATTTCAAGAAAATGGAAGTCAAGCGCGAAGGCAAGCCCGTGGTGCTGACCGCCCAGGAATTCAAGACGTTTCAGTTTCTGGTGCAAAACGCCGACCGCGTGATCAGCCGCGACGAACTTCTGAACGAAGTATGGGGATATCAGAATTATCCATCAACCCGCACTGTCGACAACCACATTCTGAAGCTCCGCCAAAAATTGGAAAAAGATCCGTCAAGCCCCGTGCATTTTCGCACCGTGCACGGCATGGGCTATAAATTCGTCCGCTGATACTCGTGAACCCTTCGTCAGAGCCCGCTCCCAGTTCCGAACCGACCAGGTCCCAGCAGGCCGGGTCTCATCAGGCACAATCTGCGGGAGAATTCCTGCCGCGGCTGCGATTGCGCACGCGCTTTTTGCTGTCCATGGTGCTGATCACGGCCGGGTTGACGACGACCAGCCTCCTGCTGGTTCGGCGCAGCGTGCAGAGCAACGTGAGACAAAGCATTGCGGTGAACCTGCGCAACTCGGTCAGCGCGTTTCAGGATTTTCGCCATGAACGCGAGAACATGCTGACCAGTGATGTGGCACTGCTGGCGGATACGCCATTCACCCGCGCCATCATGACCAGTACGGACCCGGTCACCATACAGGACGCGTCCCAGCAAATCTGGCAGCACGTGCGCAGCAGCAGCGATCTGTTCGTGCTCGTGGACCGCAGCGGCAAGGTCGTCGCGCTGCATACCAAGACCCCCGGGTTCACGCGCGAGGCCTCGGAAAAGTATTTTCAGCAATCTCTCGATGAAGAGAGCGCCTCCAGCCACTGGTGGTATGGCGAGCACCATCTTTACCAGGCGTTTGTGCAGCCCATTTTCCGGGGTTCGCGGACGGAGGGCACTCTGCTCGGGTTCCTCGTCATTGGATATGAGATCAACGACCGGCTGGCAGCGGAAGTCAGCAAGGTGGCGGGGAGCCAGGTCGCATTCTCCTATGGCAGCGAAATTGTGGGCACAACCCTGACCGCGGCACAGACACAAGGCGCGGGAATTCAGAATCTGATCGCAGGGTCGGTGCAGGACGCGGCGCACGACATTGAGATCGGAAAAGAACGCTTTCTGGCCACGTCTCTCGAATTGTCTGGTTCTCGAACCACGCCGGTCCGGCTGAGCGTGCTGGGCTCCTACGATCAGGCTACGAAGTTTTTGGATAAATTGAATCGTTATCTGGTGCTACTCGGCCTGGCGGCAATCCTGGTAGGCGGCGGACTGGTGTTTTTCCTTTCCCACACATTCACTCGGCCGCTTGGAAGCCTGGTCGCCGGCGTTCGCGCGCTCGAGGCCGGAGACTTCCACCATCCGCTGGACCCGCGTGGCGGGGATGAGGTTGCGGAATTAACGCGCGCGTTCGATCGCATGCGCGCCAGCCTGCTCAAAAGCCAGCGCGATCTGATCGAGTCAGAACAACTTGCCACTATCGGGCGTATGGCCAGTTCAATCTCTCATGATCTGCGCCATTCCCTGGCGGCGATCGTGGCGAATTCAGAATTTCTTTGCGACAGCCACCTGACTCCGGCGCAGCGGGAGGAACTGTATCAGGAGGTTCGAACGGGCGTGAATCTGATGACCGACCTCATCGATTCGCTGCTAGAGTTCGCGCGGACCCGGGAATCGTTGAGCCCTGCATATGGGAACATCTCGGAAACCGTGCACCGCGCGGTACAGGCGGTCCGCTTGCACCCGCGACACCACGACCGTACCATTGACGTGCTGCGCAGCGGTCCGGTTTCTGGATGGTTCGACTCACGCAAGCTGGAGCGTGCGCTGTACAACCTCCTGTTGAACGCTTGCGAAGCCGCGCCAGAGGTCGGAGGCCATGTGGAGGTCACGGCGGTAGAGGCTGGCGGCGCGATCTCGATTGCAGTCGCCGACAATGGCCCCGGCATTGCGGAATCGATTCGAGCCCGGCTGTTCCACCCTTTTGTCAGCTACGGCAAGGAGAATGGCACAGGGTTGGGACTGGCGGTTGTGCAAAAAATCGTTCAAGATCATGGTGGCGAGATTTCTGTGGAACGCACCGCTCAAGGCACGACGGTCTTTCGGATCGCATTGCCGGGGCGGATGCACGAGACGTTTCGAAGCGGCGGCGAAGTGGCCGTAGCCGTGTCCTCTCTTGTGCCCGCACGGCGGGAGAATGCCAGCCACAACTCGATTTCCCATCCGGACGCCTAGGCACGATTCACCACTCATCCGTGCCGGAATCCGGGGCGTGTAGGAGGACGGTGTGATGAGCCTTCGTCTAAAGAGAATCAAGACCACTGCGGTTCGCGCGTCCGCACTGGTGGCAGCCGCTTTCGTCTTAGTCAGTCCCTACGGCAGGGCGCAACAGGCGGGTGAACCCGCTTCCGCAGGCGAAACGGCAACCGCCGTGCATGACTTGCAGGATCAGGTCCGGGAACTGCGCGAATTGGTGGATCAGATGCGTTCGGAAAACGCAGAGTCGCGAGCCGAGATGCACCAATTGCGCCAGGACCTGCAGGCCACGCGTGCACTGCTGGAACAGCCTGCGGCGCCGGCGGGCGGAACCGCAGCGACGACGGCCGCTGTATCGACTCCCACTGTTTCTGCGCCGCAGGGCGCGGCGCCGCTCGAGGAGCGAGTTCAGAAACTGGAAGAATCCACGTCGCTCATGGGCTCGAAGATCGACGAGCAATATCAAACCAAAGTAGAGACTGCGTCGAAATATCGCGCACGCCTGCACGGCATCGTGTTGATGAATGCATTCCGCAACGTCGGCGGCTCCGACAATCTGGATTTCCCCAGCTACGCTGAAGGGGTGGGAGGGGGAGCGCCGCAGGCCACTCTGGGGGCCACTCTACGCCAGTCAGAAATCGGCCTGGAGATCTTCGGGCCGACCCTCGCCGGGGCCAAGACCTCAGCCGATGTCCAGCTCGACTTCTCGGGAGGGTTCCCGGCTACGGGCAACGGCGTGAACTTTGGAATCGTTCGGCTGCAAACCGCCAGTATGCGGCTCGACTGGGAACACACGTCAGTAGTGGCCGGGCAAGACTCTTTGTTCATTTCTCCGCTCTCGCCCACATCGTTTGCGTCGCTGGCGACACCAGCATTCGCTTTCGCAGGGAACCTCTGGGGCTGGACGCCGCAGGTGCGGATAGAGCACCGCTTCTCGATTTCCGATAAGCAGAACGTAACCATGCAAGCGGGAATTCTAGACAACCTGGATTGGGAATCTCCCGCAAACTCGTTTTACCGCTCAGCGCAGGCGGGCGAAATGTCCGGGCAGCCCGCTTATGCGTTCCGCACCGCGTGGTCGCATGAAGTGCGCGAGCATCCTCTCAGCTTCGGTGTCGCCGGCTACTATGGCCGCCAGAACTGGAAGTGGGGTCGCTATGTGGACGCATGGGCGGGCATGGCGGACTGGCAGATTCCGATTGCCCCGCGCCTGGGGCTGTCGGGTGAGTTTTATCGCGGACGGGGGATCGGCGGACTGGGCGGCGCCATCGGGACATCGATTTTGGTCGGAACTTCGTCAGCGCAGTTCCCTCCGCTTCGCGGCCTGGACACCGCAGGAGGCTGGAGCCAGATTAAGTTGCAGTTGACTCCCAAGCTGGAGTTGAACGGCGTGATCGCCGAAGATGATGCGTTTGCCGGCGACGCGCGGGGCTTTGCCAGCGACGCGGACAACGGGGGGCCAATCATCGGACGGAATCGGGGCGCCATGGGGAATTTTGTGTTTCGTCCACGCTCTGACCTGGTCTTTTCGGCCGAGTTCAGACGTTTGCGGACTTTTCCCGTCTATAACGCTAGCAATAGTTCCAACCAGGTCATTCTCTCGATGGGGATTCTGTTTTGAAAATGCTCTTTGTCCATGGACGCTTTTCGCTTTGCCTTGTGCTGCTGACGGCAGTGTGCGCGCCCGCGCAACAGACGGAGCTGAAGGCGCGCATCGAACTGACCCACAATGGCCACCGCATCAAAGATGCATCGCAAGCCGTGATATGGCTGACTCCGTTGGGAGCAACGGTCGAGCAGCCACGGCAGAAAGCGACAGAGATTCCGCAGTTGGTGCAGCGGGACAAAAGTTTTCAACCTTCGCTTTTGGTGATCCCCGTGGGTGGCAAGGTGGAGTTTCCCAACCACGATCCGTTTTTTCACAACGTGTTTTCGCTGTTCGAAGGAAAGCGCTTTGACCTCGGCCTTTATGAGAGCGGGACCACGCGCTTCGTTCAGTTCGACAAGCCCGGCATATCGTTCGTGTTTTGCAATATTCACGCCCAGATGAGCGCTGTGGTGATCGCGCTGGCTACGCCGTACTACGGTGTGTCGAACCGCCGGGGGGAACTTCTTTTACCACACGTCCCTCCTGGACGCTACGAACTGCAAGTGTTTCACGCTTCCGCTGCGCCCGAAACACTGCGCGCCATGACCCGGGAGATCACGGTGGCTGCCGGAGCCACTTCCATCGGAACCTTCAGCTTGACTGAGTCGGACGTGACCCTCGCGCATAAGAACAAGTACGGGCGCGATTATGACCACCCGGACCCAGACAGTCCGGCGTACGCCAGGCCGTAGAGCAAAACACTGAAACTTTGAAAACCGAAAAGAAAGAGCGTGCCGGTTAGCACGCCCTTTCTCGCCTCTGTCTTCACTTCGTTTACATCAACTTTGCGGCCTTAGCGATGGCCACCGCTCGAGTGGCCTCCGCCACCGGAGTGACCTCCGCCTCCACCGCTGGAATGGCCGCCACCACCACTGGGATGACCACCACCACCGCCGGAGGAGTGTCCGCCGCTGGGGGCGCTCATGTGGCCGCCACCGTAGCTTGGCATTCCTCGGCTCGGCGCTCCGTGCGAACCGCCGTAGTTGGGAACACCCCGAGGGCCGCCGTAGCTGGGAACGCGACCATCGTACCCGCCATAAGACGGAGACCGCACGATGGGTTGACGCATGTCCAATTGCGGACGGCTAGAGGATCCTCGGCCGTAGCTGCCCGAGGGAACACCGTAACTGCGCGAACCCATGGAACTGGGAGCGGTTCGATTCCAGTAGGTGCCGCTGCCGCCGCGGGTCGGCGAGGGGCCTCCTGACCCGCCGCGAGAGGCGCTGCTGTTCGGCGGCGGCGTGAAGGGACGGAATCCGCCCTGATTCACGGGGCCAGAGGAACGACTCGCGCCCACAGAAGATCCCGGGGCTCTGGAACCGGGATTTTCAAACGTCCGGTTTTCAGTGCCGCGGTTGGCTGAGCTCATGCCCGCCGGCTCCGACGGACGCGTGCTGCTCGGCGGAGTGAATGGCCGAGATCCGCCGCGGTTTCCGTTTTCCGCTGACGAAGGATTGCCAAAACTCCTGTTCCCGGCACCGTTGATTTCGCGATTCGAGAAAGTACCCGCACCCGGCTTCTGCATTGTGCCGCGCGCGAACGACTCTCCTCCAGGGCGCCCTCCAGCCGGAACCGCTCCGACATGGCCCTGCTGCATCGTCTGCCGCAGGCTGGCCGTTTGCTGCTGGAACGACTGCGGACGCGATGCGGAGTTATGCACCGATCCGAAGAAGCGCTCCGATC
The DNA here is from genome assembly GCA_963819145.1 of uncultured Acidobacteriaceae bacterium. Lineage (GTDB taxonomy): Bacteria > Acidobacteriota > Terriglobia > Terriglobales > Acidobacteriaceae > Sulfotelmatobacter. The sequence goes on along the minus strand of CAWFVB010000035.1, from coordinate 186,124 downwards.
CGTTGCGCACCGTAGAGGGCGACGCCGCGCGTCCGCTGGCCGACAAACTCCCGCGGGAAGGAACCACGGGCAAGTTGCCCGCCATCATGCGGGCACCGCCCAACTGTTGCCGTGTCGCCGCGGTAGCTCGCACCGGGCCGGATCCAAAACGCCCCGCGTTCACCGTGGACAGGCCTCGGCCCACGACGCGATTATGAATGTTCGCGATATTGGAGAATCGGTTTCCGCCGTGCAGCGGACGGAAGCCGCCAAAGCGACCACCTTCCCAGCCGCGGCCACCAGCGAATCCGAAGCGGCCCCGATATCCACCCCACCACGGGTGGAACCAGTCACATGGTCCGATCGGGAGCCAGCCGAAGCCGCCCCAACCGCCGAAGCCAACTCCGAAACCAAATCCGCCGCCCCATCCCCAGAACGAAACGTAAGCGGGAGCCCAGAACGGGTTGTAACCGGCGTAAACCGGGCCGGGCCACCAGGCCCATCCACCACCGTAGGCGAACCAGCGACCGTAGTGGTACGGGGCCCAGCCCCAGGGCTCGTAGCCGACCCACGTCCAACCATAGTACGGCTCATAAACCCAGTTGCCGTCGCGATACGGAGCCCAGTCATCGGACTCGTTGGGAACCCACACGTCACCGTAGTCGGGGACGTTTTTCCATTGACCGTAGGCGTCGAGATCCTGCGCTCCGGTGTAGCGGTGATTGGTGTGATGCCAGGAGTTCGCGTTCTCAATCATGTGATCGCGGTCGCTATTCCAGCGATCCCAATCGTCGCGGTCGGGAGCGGGCGAGATCTTGTACTGCGCGGAGTTGCTGTCGCCACGGATTGTCGCCATCTCTCCGCTATTCACTTCCGTGCTGCCCTGCGGCGTTGCGATTTGCACCTCGCCCTTGCGCACGATCACGACCGTGTCGCCATCCGGGCGCACTTCGATGCGGAACACGCCATCATGATGCGCGGGATGGACCGAAACGTTCGGAGTGTCGATCTCAGGCTCTGCCTCGCTGTCTTTCGAAACCGTGTAGTTCAACAGGCCCTGGCTCAACTGAATCTGAATATCTTTGTGGGTGAGGCTCGCGACGTTGGCTTTGGAGTTCGGGCCAAGGCGAAGGATGTTGGCGAAGTCGAGCTGCAATTCGGTGCGTGCGCCGTCAGCAGTCGAAACTTTGTCGCCGGTCATGACTGGCTGATTCAAGGTGGCTGCCGACCAATCGCCGGAATCTCCGCGCTGCGTGGAGACGTCGCCGTGTATCAGGCTGAGGCGCGCGACGCCCTGGTCAGTCTTCGCGGGCTCCTCGCCCTCGGGTCCACCGGGCTGAGCTTCGGTGGGCTGAGCGTCGCTGGGCGGTGCCTGCGGACCCTGGGCTTGCGGACCTTGCGGCACACCCATTTCCATTGGGGCGCTGGGCTGGTCCGAGGGTGCAGGCGTTTCGTCTGTTGTCTGCGCCATGGCGCTGACAGAAAATACGCCCGCCGTCGCCAGCGTTAAGACTGCCAAACTTGTCATGAATCTACTTTTCATAAAATCCACCTCTTCCGACACGCCTGACCGATGTAAACCCATGTATGGACGGCTCTCTCTATCAAAAGGATTGGCAACTGCCATGCCAAAGAGGGAGCGAGGACCAAGCTATAACTTGTTTGTTTTCAATCAGGAAAAGGGGGACTCAAGACGCCGGAAGAGTTGAATTCGGCCGAATTGGCCGACTTCAACCAACGGTGGTGGTTTTCAGCCAGTTGTGGTTGTTCCACGAGGGCAAAAGCTCCAGCCTGAACCAGAGCCTTCTGGCGGGGAGCGCGTCCGCGAACTATCGTCTTGACAATAGTCGTTATAACGACTAGTATGCAAGCGTGGCCGGGAAAACTAAACAGCAGGTTTCGGGGCGGCATGTGCGGGGAATCGAGGAAGATGTGTTCCTCAGCCTGCTTCTCACATCGGAGGCCCTGTCGCGGAGAGTCGAGAAAGTTCTAAGGGCGGCCAATGTGTCTCCGACGCAGTACAACGTGCTGCGCATCCTTCGTGGGTCTCCGCAGGGATTGCCCTGCCGCGAGATCGGGCAGCGGATGATTTCCCGCGATCCGGACATCACGCGCCTACTCGACCGCCTGGAAAAGCGTGCCCTGATTTCGCGCTGCCGGGAAGCCAAAGACCGCCGAACGGTCCTGACGCGCATCACGCAGCAAGGCCTTCGTCTTCTGGGTGACCTTGACGGGCCGGTCACGGAAGCGCACCGCAACCAATTGGGCCATCTGGGGCGGGAACGGCTTCGACTGTTAATCGAACTGCTGGAAATGGCCCGTAAAGAGGCCGGTTAATTTTTTCGCGATTTTTTTTGCATCATTAGTCGTTATAACGAGCATCTGTTACCAAGGAGGTTTTACCATGAGCACCGCGACTACCCCTGAAGTATCCGTCACCACCACGTGGAACATCGACCCGGTTCATTCCCACGCCGAGTTCAAGGTCAAGCACATGATGATCTCGAACGTGAAAGGCGAGTTCAGCGGCGTGACTGGCCAACTGCAGTTCGACAGCGCGGACATCACGAAGTCCAAAGTCGAAGCATCCATCCCGGTCGCCAACATCAGCACGCACGAGCCCCAGCGCGATGCGCATCTGAAGAGCGCCGATTTCTTCGACGCCGAGAAGTTCCCTACCCTGACCTTCAAGTCAACGCGCGTCTCCAAGACCGGGGATGGCGTGCTCAAGGTCGCAGGCGACCTCACAATTCATGGCGTCACGCGCAATGTTGTGTTTGAAGTCGAAGGTCCAACCGCTCCGATGAAAGATCCGTGGGGCAACACGCGAGTCGGGTTATCGGCGATGACTCGAATCAACCGGAAGGACTTTGGCTTGACCTGGAACTCGGCGCTTGAAACCGGCGGCATCCTTGTGGGCGACGAAGTGACGATCACGCTGGACGTTCAGTTCATCAAAGCGTAACGGTGGCGCGGTTTTTGGCGTGGCCCTGCCTGTGTATGCAGGAAAAGTCTGACGAGCCCAGGCAGGGCTGACGGGCAAGCGGGGTCTATTTCCGCTTTAGCTCTTCTGAAACGGTGGCCATGCGGGCCTGCATTTGCCGGGTCAGATGGGGCACCACGCCGAGCATGCGCTCGATGAGGATCAGTTGGGCGCGGTGATGCATCTCGTGTTCTTTGACGGCCATGATCATCTCGAAACGACTCTTGGCGGCGGGAGTCATCCCGGGGCGCATTTGAACCTGCTCGCCGAGGAAGCTATCGGTCAGTTGCTCAAGCCAGCCGGACCACAGCTCGCCGGTGCTGCGCAGCAGTTCGAGGATCTGCGCCTTGGTGCGGGGCACCTTTTCGTCAGCCATTTTGGCCGCCATGATCGCTGGAACATTTAGCTGTCCGTCGAGGGAAGTCCTGTGTTCCTCGGCGTGAATTTGATATTGGAAACTGTGCCCGTGCGTGATGTGAATCAGTAATTCGCTGACGGAGCGCGTGTCGGGAGCCGGACGAAAACTGTATTTGTCTTCCGGAATGTCTACGGCAATCGTGATGGTATTTTTGCGCACCGTGCGAAAACTGTCGGCGAGTTCCCTGCCTCCGTAATAGGTCAAGCGACTTCTCCTTGGATCGAAATTCTTCCCGGAACGCGAAAACCCAATGGCGAACAAGGTTAGCACGGGATGCGCACGACGGGGACTACGGCTCTTTCTCGCCTTCGTCGGAGATGCCGATCTTCGAAAGGCGGTAGCGGAGGGCGTTGCGGGACAGGCCTAGGAGGCGCGCTGCCTGGCTTTTGTTGCCGTTGGCGCGGCGGAGGGCTTCCTGCACCATTTCATCTTCCCATTGCTCGAGCGTCATGCCGTCGGGAAGGAATCCGGCGGCGCCGTTGGCCGCTTTTGACGGACGCACATCGAGGTGAATGTCGGCGGGCGTGAGGACGCTGTCTTTGGCCAAGGCGCAGGCGCGCTCAATCACGTTCTGCAACTCGCGGACATTGCCGGGCCAGTGATGATTCACGAGAATCTGCATCGCCTCGGGTGTGATGCCTTCGACGGGCTTACCGGAATCTCCGGCGAAGCGCGCAATGAACAGGTTCGCCAGATCCGGAATGTCTTCCCTGCGCTCCCGCAGCGGGGCAATATCAATGGGGACAACGTTCAGGCGATAGTAGAGATCTTCGCGGAAAGTGCCCTGCTCGAGGGCCTCGCGCAAGTCGCGGTTGGTGGCGGCGATGAGGCGCACGTCGACTTTGATGGTGCGGGTGCCGCCGAGGCGTTCGAACTCGCGCTCCTGCAGCACGCGCAATAGTTTCACCTGGATTGCCGGCGGCACATCGCCGATCTCATCAAGAAACAGCGTGCCCTTGTCGGCCAGTTCAAATTTGCCGGGCTTGCTGGCCACCGCGCCGGTGAAGGCTCCCTTTTCGAAGCCGAATAATTCGCTCTCCAGCAGGTTCTCAGGAATGGCAGTGCTGTTGATCTTGAGGAATGGACCGGAAGCGCGCTTTGATTTCTCGTGAATCGCTCGCGCGATCAAGTCTTTGCCAACGCCGCTTTCGCCGCCAAGCAAGATGGTGGAGTTGGTGGGCGCGACTCGTTCGACCGTAGCCAGCACTTCCTGCATCTTCGGGCTGCGCGCCACGATGTTGGGATGCGCATAGCGTTTCCCCAACGCTTCCCGTAAAGAACGGTTTTCTTCGCGGAGGTTGCGGACGTCCAGTTCCTTGTGGATGACCATCCGCATCTCGGTCAGCGAAAACGGCTTCAGAACATAGTCGCTCGCTCCGGCCTTCATGGCTTCGACGGCGGTCTCGACGCTGCCGAATGCAGTCATTACGACCACGGGCAAAGCGGCGTTCTGACGTTTGACGGCCTCCAGAAACTCCTGTCCGTTCATGCCGGGAAGTTTGAGGTCGGTCAGGACGAGATCAATCGAGTTTTCGTGGAGGAGCTTGAGGCCGGTCTCGGCATCACCGGCGGAAAACGTGGTGAACCCGTCCTCGCCGAGATTCAACTCGAGCAGGCGGCGCATCTTGGCTTCGTCTTCGACGATCAGAATGGCCGGCATGTCTAGGTCGTCCCCGATTCGTTGACTCTCACGAGATCACCAGATGCGATGTTTCTCCCACCGCGGCAAGCTCACTGGCGGCGGGGAAAAATATGACGAAGCGGGCGCCCGATCCGGGAGCGCCGTTCCGTGCAGGATTGCCTGCGTCCTCGATACGGATGATACCGTGGTGACCGTCAATAATTTTGGAGACGATGGAAAGGCCCAGGCCAACGCCAGTCTTTTTCGTGGTGACAAAGGGATTGAAAATCTGCTCGCGCAAGTCAAGCGGGATGCCGGGGCCGGTGTCTTCAATGGTCACTTCAACTCCATTGGTATGAGCATCACGTTCGCCGGCCTGCGTCTTTCTGGCCTTCACGCGCAGACGGCCGCCGCTGGGGCCCATGGCGTCGTAGGCATTCTGGACAATGTTGACGAAGGCCTGCTCGCACAGGCTCTCGTCGAGCGGCACGGGCGGTAGATTCAGGTCGTACTCTTTCTCCACGAGAACCGGCTCTCCCTTCCACAGCGTCGTAACATCGGTCAAAGCGCGGTCGAGAACCGCTGTTATGTCCTGAGGTGTAAGGTCGGCGTGAAGCGGGCGAGCGAAATCGAGGAAACGGGTGACGAGCGCGCTCAGGCGGTTGGTTTCGCTTGAAACGTATCCGGCCAGCTCAGTGGCGAGCGGGTTCGAGTCTCCAAGTTTCTGGGTGAGCATTTCCGCCGAGCCCTTAATCACTCCCAGCGGGTTGCGAATCTCGTGGGCCAGTCCGGCGGAAAGCTGGCCCAGCGCGGCGAGACGCTCCGAGCGGCGCGCCTCGGCCTGCGCCTGCTCGAGGCGGCGGTTGGTCTCCGCCAAAGTCTCCGCCAGTTCCTGGTAGCGCAGGGTCTGGCGCCGGTTCTCGATCACAAAGCGGTTCACCAAGAGAGCGGGAAGAAAGAAGAAGAGAATGCGGATCGCGAGCAGACCCAGGGCTTCTTCGGTGATCTCATATTCCCGCATGGTGGGGTCAAGATACAGATAGGAGCAGTAGGCCGCAGAGGCGAGAGAGGTCCAGAACAGAGTGGCCCAGGGCCCGAAATATTCCGCCGCCGTGACAACGGGCAAGAAGTAGATCGGCCAATAGCTGCTGTTGATGGTGATTTCGCCGGTGTGGTCGATGAGAAGAGTGGCCAGCGTAATCTTCAGCAGAACGAGATAGGCAGGACCGCGTTTGGGCAGGCGCGCAATCAGCCAACGCTCGCCTATTTGCAGCAAGCCGAATCCCAGCAGGATTCCCTGTTTATGGTATTCGCGGACGGGCGGCAGAAGAGCCAATCCCAGGAGAAATATCAGCCACAGGAGATCCATCCAGTTGATTGTGGGACGCTTGGCTTCGGTCATTGGGTTTCGGCTGCCGGGCCCGGAAATCCGCTTCACAAAAGAATACGCCGGGAGAGGTCGGGCCGCTCCCGGCGTTGTGTTATCGAGTGTTCGGTGCGCGAGCAATCATGCGAACCCTATCACATCGCAAAGAACCCTCAAGCGTCAATGCCCCTTCTTCGGCGAACTCGACGGTTTTGGCGCCGGCGCAGGATGTGACTGCGGCTGAGGCCTCGCCGCTGGAGGCGGAGGACTCGGCCTCTGCTGCTGCCATTGATTGAACTTCTGTTCCTGCTGGTGTTCTTGCTGTTCGGTGCGCTCCTGGACTGGAGGCGTGGGCCTGACCAGAGGATGCGTTTCCTGAATCGGAGGCTGATACGTCTGCTGATTCCGGTTCTCGGGCTGTGGATTGCGATTCTGCGCCGGCTGCAAATTGCGATTCTGGTTCTCCGGCTGCGAAGTTCCCTGCTGCTCGTACACACGCGGCTGCGCCTGCGGCATCTGCCTGACTTGCGAGTTGCCCTGACTGGTGCCGTTGTTCGGCTGACTGAAGGGCCTGAAGCCTTCCTGGGTGGGTTGCGGACGAGCGCCCGGATTCATTGGCGCGGGTTGCGCCGGACCTGCCGGACGAACCAGCGCTTGCTGATTGAGATGCCCGCCCGCCTGGGCCTGCCGCTGTTCGATCGGAGACGGCGGAGGAGGCGGCGTCCTGACGGCAACCACGGGGCGGCTGATTACCGCCGCAGGCGGCTTCACGGTCACGGGGCGTCCGGCGCCGATTACACTGGTGCGAATCGGCTCGGCTGCGACCACGTGACTCACCGGCGCGGCTGCGATCTCGCGTGGCTCGACTTTCATTATGTTTTGCGCCACCGGCCGCGCGTTCACAAACGCATCGTGCGAAACGACTGTGACGGCGTTCGAGCGCTGGTTTACGTAAGTGATGGTATTGATCGTCGTGCTCTTGTTGACGATCACCGTGTTGTACACATTCGTGACCCGCGTGATGTTCACGCTCGTATTGGTTACGTTCACGTTATTCACGTAGGCGCGGCTCACGCGGTATCCGGGAACAAAAACTTCTCCGGGAGCGAGCGGGAACCATCCCACGCCGACGCCGGCTGAGAAGCGGAAACCCGGTCCTCCGCCCACGAACGCGACCAGTGCCGGAGCCCACACCGGGCGCACGACGACGGGTCCTGGAACCCAGAACCATCCGCCGTTTACCGACGCCCACCGGCCGTAATGGAAGGGAGCAAATCCCCAACGCTCGTCTTCCACCCAGGTCCAGCCCCAGGGACCGACATAGACCCAGTGGCCGAAGCGATACGGAGCCCATCCCACGACAACGCCGCGCGGCCGCCAGCACGGACCGTAGCCTGCAACGTAGCTCCAGTCGCCGTTTTCGTCGAGATCTTCATAGCCGGTCATTTCGCGCGAAACATAGTTGGCGGAATCGGCCTGATCTTCGCGGCCGTCGCGCTCAAAAGCCCAACTGTCGAAATCGTCGCGATCGGGAAGTTGTTGCAGGTCATAATCCAGATGATCGTTGTTGCCAGTAAAGGTGGCGGACTGGTTCCCCAGCACGGTGTAGGTGAAACCACCGCCGGTGACCCGGCCGCGGCCGCGAAAAACGGTGGTGATGGTTTGACTGCCGTCTTCGCTGACATCGAGGCGGTATTCGCCGGGCTGCAGTAGGCTGAGCGCGATGTTCGGGGTATCGACCTCATAAGCGTCGTCATCGTCCACGTGACGCACGTTCAGAATCAGCGATCCCTGTGCCAGGCGAATCTGCGTTGTGTGATCGTCGAGCGCGAGGAAGGTAATACCGGTCTTCGACCCCAAGCGAATCGCCGCCGAACCTACGTGAACTTCAGCGCGCGAGTCTTCATCGGCCCATAAGTCGTCTCCGGCCACCATGGGACGGTTGGGCACAGAATTGACCCAGTCGTCTTCGCCGGCGGGACGAAAGGACACCGAACCCTGCGAGAAATTCAATCGTGCCACGCGGCCTGGGGGGTCCTGCCCTTGATCGTCGTCGTCCTGCGCCTTTGCGATGGTGGAGACTTGAAGAAGAAACGCAATACTCGCGAGAAGAACCATGCCGGCCCACAACTTGCGTGTTTTCATATTTTCGCCCCGATGGAAAGACTTCCCTACCCGATCATCTTATCCACATCCGATTAAACACCATAGAGACGGTTTAGTTTCCTGGGAGCGGGAAGTGCTGACCGGGGCCACACTTAGAAGCTGTTTGTGGGTTGCCAGTTTCTCCGGCGTAGGTCGAGGCGGTTCGCCCCCGCTAGCGGAGACGCAGCCAGCTACGTCTCCACGGCGGCGAGGGATTAGTTCTTCAGCTTAGGGCGCTGGCAGGCGTCCACGATCTTTTTAGGATCGATGGCATCTTTGTCCACCTGTTCTTCCAGGATCTTTCCATCTTTGCCGATCAGGAAGTTCACGCGGCGCGGGGCCTGGTATTGGTCTTTATAGATTCCGTACTCGTGGGTTACTTTGCCGCCCCAATCGCTCAGCAGGGGAAAGGTCACTCCAATTTGGTCAGCGAAGGCTTTGTTGGCGAAGGCGCTATCCATGCTTACACCCAGGACCTGGGTGTCGGTGGCTTCCAGGGTCTTCAAGTTCGCCTGGAAAGCCTGCATTTGCTTGGTTCAACCACCGGTGAAGGCAAAAATGTAAAACGCCAGGACGACGTTTTTCTTGCCGCGGTAGTCGCTCAACTTCATTTCTTTGAGGTCGTTGCCGTCAAAATAATGCAGAGTGAAATCGGGCGCCGCGTCGCCCACTTTCGGCATCTCGGCCGCGGCCGTCTTCTCACTCTGCGCGAACAGCGAGGTGTTGGTGGCTAGCGCTCCCGCCAGCAACAGCCCCGCCGCCAGAACCCCTGAACGTTTCTTCATTGGAACTCCTTCCACTTGGAGTGATGGCCCAGCATACCTCCGGTGTAACCTCGCGGTAAACCCGGAATTCAGGGACGTGGCGCTTTCACGTTGCTCAAACTACATGCAAAACAGTACATTTCAGTTCGGAGCGGTTTCAGGGAACCGGCGTCGCCGGACCGGGATTTCAGAATCTGGAACTCCGAGAAGTTCGGGCCTCGAAAGACGGAATGAGTATTGCCACGCTGAACGACATTTTCTTCGCCGCGGTCGAACGCAATCTCGACCGCATGCTGCTCTATCGCGACGCTGGAAAATGGCTGCCGGTTTCGTCGCGGGAATTTGGACGGCGGGTGGCCGGGACCGCGCGCGCGCTCCATGGCTGGGGAATTCGTCCCGGCGACCGCATCGCGCTGCTCGCGGAAAACCGCCCGGAGTGGCCCATGTCCGACATGGCCTGCCTGCTGCTGGGCGCGGTCACCGTCCCGCTCTACACCACGCTCACGGCGGAACAAACTGCTTTCGTACTAAAGGATGCAGGCTGCCGGGCAATCTTTGTCTCGTCGGACCAACAACTGCACAAGGTTCTTTCGATTCTTTCCCAGACCGCAATCGAAAAAATTATCGTCATGGACCCGGTGGAATTCAACGGCGACCTTGCGCCTTTCGCCGGCCAGTGCGTCACCATGGACCAGATCACATCGCAAGGTTCGGCGGAGCTGGGTTCTGAGATCGACACCCAGGCACGCTCCATTGGCCCCGACGATACGGCAACGATCGTGTATACCTCGGGCACGACAGGAACGTCCAAAGGGGCAATTCTGACGCACGGAAACATCACTGCAAATATTCTGTGCTCGCTGCTCGGGTTCGAGATGCGGCCAGGATTGGTCAGCATCTCGTTTCTGCCGCTATGCCACATCACGGCGCGTCACGTGGATTTCGCGATGATTTATCACGGGGTGACGCTGGCCTACTGCCAGTTTTTGGCGCAGTTGGCGACCTGCCTGCTGGAAGTGCGGCCCTCGGTGTTTGTGGCCGTTCCCCGGGTGTACGAAAAGATTTACGCGCAGGCAGAGCAGAAAGCAAAGGGCCTGCCGAAGCGGGCTATTTACGATTGGGCGCTGTCGGTGGGCCGGAGCCACAAGCCGGAAATTCTTGCGGGACGAACTCCGACGTCACGCAGTTGGAAGTTGGCTAACAAACTCGTATTTTCGAAGATTCGCCAGGGCATGGGCGGGCAGGTCGAGACGTTCATCTCGGGCGGCGCGCCTCTGGGTCGTGAACTGGCCGAGTGGTATGCGACGGTTGGAATCCGTATCCACGAAGGGTACGGCCTCACCGAAACATCACCGGTGATCGCGGTGAATACGCCCGTCAACCACCGGATCGGAACCGTGGGCAAAACCCTGCCCAACCTTGAAGTGCGGATCGCGGAAGATGGAGAGATCCTGGTGCGCGGGCCGTCGGTTTTCAAAGGTTACTGGAACCGTCCGGAAGAAACGAGAGCGGCGCTGGTGGAGGGATGGTTCAAGACGGGCGACATCGGCAACATTGACGCCGATGGATATCTCTCGGTCACTGACCGCAAGAAAGACCTGATCAAAACATCGGGTGGAAAATTCATTGCGCCGCAGCCGATGGAGAATTCGCTCAAGCTGAATCCGCTGGTGGGCGTTGCGGCCATTCTGGGGGACAAGCGCAAATTTCCGGCGGTCATGGTCTCGCCCAACTTCGTTCTGTTGGAGGAGTGGGCCCGCGAGAACGAGATTCCGTTTTCCTCGCGGGAGGAACTGATTGCCCATCCCAAGGTGCAGGCACTCTACGAAGGGATCGTGGAGGGCATCAATCAGAACCTGGCGCGCTTTGAAAAGCTAAAGCGCGTGCTCCTGGTGGCCGATGAATTCACCGCCGATAACGGCGTGCTGACGCCGACGCTCAAGCTGCGACGCAGGGTAATCGAAGAACGCTACAAACGGCAAATCGATGAGCTCTACGCGCAGGCAGAGGCCGCCGTTCCATAGCATGGCATATCCAATCTGGAAACGGGCAACTGGAACGCCTACTTCATGGTTGCTTCGATGTCCTCCGCGGAATAGGGTACCCCCGGAGTCAGCAACTCCGCGCCATCTTTCGTGATCAGGTACATGTCCTCCAGAAAAAATCCCTGTCCGTCGACTGCGGCGATCGGTTCGAGATTGATCGTGGTTCCCTGCCGGAGCGGCCCCGACGGAGAAGCGGCAACCAGGTTCGTCGTGTGTACCTGCCAAAACGGAATGTTCTTGCGATCGGACCAGGAGTCGATGGCATGTTGCGCGAGAACACTCTTCGCAGAACGCCGGTGACTTACGAGCTCTTTCTGCCAGGCGTCGAAGACCTGATCGACTGTAACGCCATCGCGTAGCGACTTTACGCTGGCGAAATAAGCAGCCACGAATATGTTCCAAGTCTCCCGCTGGTCATCACTGTAGTGACCCGAGACCGGCACAGTGCGCCCCAAATCCCCTGTGTAGTGCTGCCACTCGCATCCTACATCCAGCCGAACCAATTCTCCGGGAAGCATTGAGCGGTTCAGATGGTCATATCGAGTCATGGAAAAGAAAGGACGCGGAAAAACGGCATTGTCCCCCGACATCGCCCACGGCCAGAAAGCCGTTCCATGCGCACCCTCACGCCAGCACGTGTCTTCCACCACAGCCTCGACGCTGCGCTGGGACAAGTTGGGCCGGACTGCGCGCATCCCGGTGATTAAGGCCGATACGGTTGCCTTGGCGGCTGTGCGCAGGGCGGCTAACTCGTCTGTGCTCTGAACTTCCATCAGGCTCTGAATCCGCGCACTCGCATCTTTGGTCTCAAATGCGGGCCATTTTTGCACGACGAGTTGCAACCAGGCACGAGCCTGGGGCGACTTCTGACTGAGAAGGTTAGCGGGGAGTTCATCAAACTCGGATCCGTCGTCGGCATAGTACAGGATCGCCGCGGATCCGCCGCGCGCAGCGAGAAAGCTCTCGAGCTTGGTCCAATCCACAACATGTTCGATCGCCAACCGCTTCTCACTCTCGGCGCCCGGCTGGGCCTCAGGCTGCAGCCCTCTTTTCAGGAACGGCGGGTTGGATGGCAGGAAAAGCCAACTCTCTCCCGATCGTCCATCGATGGCGAGCAGGGCTCCGACGGTATTTTCGAGGCCGGTAAAGTAATAGAAGTAAGGATCCTGGCGGAAACCATCTGCAGTCAGATCCAAAGCAGAGCTGGCATGAAGCAACAGGACTCCCTCGTGAAATGCCTTGGCTGCGCGTTGCCGGCGTCCTGCAAAGGCCGCGTTTTGGGCCGGGCAGCGCAAGCCCAAGCCAGCAGAACACTCAGCAAGAGTCTCGCAGTTCGCATGATCGATCAAATTAACACGCCATGCTTTACGACTCCAGAGCAATCAGCTGAGCTCGGACTGCAGGTTGACGCAGTCTATGTGATCTGTTACCTGGCGATCATGCTGCGAGTCTGCCCATCCCTGCGCCTGTGCTTGCACCGGGCACTTTCATTACAATAAATCCATGTCGGACTCATTGGTGATTGCCGGACGTTCCTTTCGCTCCCGTCTGATCGTCGGCACGGGAAAATACAAATCCTTTCAGGAAACGGCGCGCGCGCTCGAAGCCAGCGGCGCGGAGATGGTCACGGTTGCGGTGCGGCGCGTGAATCTCGATCGCAGCAAGGAATCGCTGCTCGACTACATTGATGCGAAGAAATATTTTCTGCTGCCCAACACCGCCGGCTGCTACACGGCCGACGACGCCATCCGCGCGGCGCGACTCGGCCGCGAAGTCGGATTGTCCGATTGGGTGAAGCTGGAAGTCATCGGCGATCAGGCCACGCTTTATCCTGACGTGCAGGCGACGCTCGAAGCCACGCGGGTGCTGGTGAAGGAGGGCTTCACGGTCCTGCCCTATACGTCGGACGACATCGTGTTTGCCAAGCGACTGATTGATGCAGGGGCGGCGACGATCATGCCGCTGGGCGCGCCCATCGGCAGCGGGATGGGCATTCAGAACGAAGCTCACATCCGCATTTTGCGCGAGATGATCACCGGAGTGCCGCTGATTGTGGACGCGGGAGTGGGTACAGCCTCGGATGCGGCGATCGCCATGGAACTCGGCGCGGACGCGGTGTTGATGAATACGGGCATAGCCGCGGCGCAGGATCCCGTGCTAATGGCCGAGGCGATGCACCACGCGGTGATCGCCGGACGGCAAGCGTATTTGTCGGGGCGGATGCCGAAGAAGTTGTACGCCACGGCGAGTTCTCCGCTGGAAGGGGTCGTGCGGTAGAAGCGTTGTTCGCGACTCTTCGACGAAAAATCAAAGGGCGGCCCAAGGGCCGCCCTTCAATCCATGCGAACCTGATCAGGCTCACATCATCTTGACGCTTTCGATCTTGATGGAGTCCTTTCCCATCGTGCCGGTTACGGTGACGTGATGGCCTTCATGGCCCTTCAGCGCGTCCTGGTTTTCAACGGCGATCACCTTGTTATCGCCATCGGTGACGAGGACCATTTTTTCTCCGGCGGCGACACATTTCTTGGTGCAGGCCTCGGCGCCGGCGTTAGCGCCCTTGGCGCCACACTTGGCATCGCTCACCCATCCGTTGACGGTTGTGCTCTTGCCCATATCGTCGAAAGCCATTGCGGACAATGCGGACAATGCGAAGACAAAACAGACTGCGAGACAAATCGCTAGCACTTTTCTCATGGCCGGTGTTCTCCTTTTGAAATTCAGATTGCGGCCCCACGCCGCAAGAACCCACAGCGTCGAAGAAGGAGCCCCAAGCAGGGACCAACCACTCTCCGTCCGATTGTGAAATGAGGCAACGGAAATATATCACAGCAGCGGGGGGCAGTTTGTCAGAGCGGCGAGACATGAATACTCAGAAGTTGCACGCCAGGAAAACGGGGCAGCTATTTTTTCGCGGAGTGATTGAGGGGTGACGCAGGCTTCGCCGGAGCGGGGGGGACGTAGACGTATTCTCCGGGCTTGGCGTAACCGAGTTGCTCGCGCGCCTCTTTTTCGACAGCCTTCTGATCGCTTTTCAGGCCTTGAATCTGCTGGGTGTAGCGGTCGTTTTCCTGCTGCACCTGGACCATCTGCTTCTTCAACGCTTCATACTCGGCGCGTTTCTGCTTGTAGACCACCATCCCATTCGCGCCAAACATGACGTGGACGAACAACGAAGCAGCGAGCACCGTCACCGCGACGGTCGCGATGCGGCGCCGCAGGGCGTAGATCTGGATCGCGATGGGCCGCACGCGCTCGATCCATGAGGCCGCAAGCGCCTCCGCCTGGGGCGCGCGATCGACCATGGCGCGCAGGCCATCTTCCGGGCGCGGGAACCTCGCGATTCTGGATAAGGGTTTCATTCGAACGCTGTCAGTGGTTCATTCTCACTCGAAAATCCAATGCTTCGCCGCCGTGCTCAGTTTCTCGAGCCCTTTCTCGCTGCGTGCTTCCGTGTAGACGCGGACCACGGGTTCGGTTCCCGACAAGCGGTAGCAGACCCACGACCCATCGCTGAACACCAGCTTCAATCCGTCAGTGCGGACGACCTGGCTAACCGGGCGCCCACAGAAGTCCTTCGGATCTTGCCGTAACTTCTCAGTGAACTTCTCCTTCACCTCCGCGGTCAAGCGGAAGTTCTGGCGCTCGGGATAGAAGGAACCAACTTGGTTACATATCGCCTGCAGTTGCTCGCCCAGGGATTTGCCGCGCCGTGCCACCGCCTCGCAGCACAACAGTCCGGCGAGCAAGCCGTCTTTTTCAGGAACGTGATGGCGAATGGACAACCCAGCGCTCTCCTCTCCGCCGATCGCGATTTTGTCTTGCATGATGAGCTCGCCGATATACTTGAAGCCCACGGGAGTCTCGTGCAATTCCACGCCGTGCGACTGGGCCAGCGCGTTGATCAGATTTGTGGTCGCGACCGATTTCGCCACGCCGTTTTTCCAGCCGCGACTCTCGACCAGGTAGTCAAAGAGCAGGGCGATGATGTAGTTCGGCTGCAGAAAGGTTCCATCGGCGTCCACAATGCCGAAGCGGTCGGCGTCGCCGTCAGTCGCGATCCCGATCTGGGCTCCGCTCTCGCGCATCTTTTTTCGGAGATCCTCCAGCAAATGGTCGTCCGGCTCCGGTGCGTGGCCACCAAACAGCACGTCGCGATTGTCGTGCAAGGTGGCTACTTGCACCCCGGCATCGCGCAGCAACTGGTCGGAGTATCCGCGGGCCGAGCCCCACATTGGATCAAACGCGACTTTCACGCCTGCCTTCTGGATAGCCTTGAGGTCGATGATTTCGCCCAGGCGCTTCAGATAGGCGGGCTTGGGGTCTAGCGCTTCATTCGCGGCAGAAGTAACGGCGCCGGCGGCTGGCGATTTGTCTCCAGCAACGATTTCCGCTTCGATTTTCCTCGTCACCTCGGGAAGTGCGGGGCAGCCATCGGGCGTCGAAAACTTGATGCCGTTATACTCCGGCGGATTGTGTGAAGCGGTGAAGTTAACGACGCCGTCCGCTTTGTTGTTGACCACCGCGTGGGCAAATGCGGGAGTAGGCGCAGGGTCGGCGACCAGCAGAGGCGTAATTCCGTGGCTCGACAGAATCTCCGCAGCCATGGAGCAAAACGTCTCGCCCAGAAAGCGCGGATCGCGCCCCACAATTACTCGCGCTCCGTGCGGCCTCTGCGAAGCGACGTAGCGGGCTATCCCGCCGACGGCGCGCCGCACGTTGGCAAAGGTGAACTCCTCGGCCATGACCGCCCGCCATCCGGATGTGCCAAACTTGATTTGCGTCAGCATGTTCGACCTCACTCGCGCGTTACGAAATGCTAATCTCTCGGTCAGCCAGCGGAAAGCTGAGAGCTGACGGCTGATTCTATATGACTGACAAACAAATCGTCCTGACTACCGTAGGTTCCGAAGACGAGGCGCGTAAGATCGCCCACCGTCTCGTCGAAACGCAATTGGCCGCGTGCGTGAACATTATTCCTGGTGTGGAATCGATTTATCGCTGGCAGGGGAACATCGAGTCGAGCCGGGAGTGGTTACTGCTGATCAAGACCAGCGCCGAGCGTTTCCCCGCGGCGCGTCACGCGATTCGCGCCATGCACTCCTACGAACTCCCTGAGTGCATTGCGATCAACATTGAAGATGGCAGTCCAGAATACTTGAAATGGCTGGCGGACTCGTTGCCGACGAACAAGGAATGAAACGATTTCCTGCGGTCTATGGGACTCGTCCCCGCAGATTCAGGCGCCAGTAATCGAGCGAAAACGCAGGATCGTCGCCGGCAGCGTGCTCGGTCAGGATGGCGATGAACTCCGCGCGAAGATCCTCAGAGGGAATGTGCTCCACGTGCTGGCGAAAAATAATGTTGCGGACGAACTCACGGTATCGATCGGCATTGTCGAGGACGGTGGGCGCCGGTTCGAGCGAAGTCTCGACGTCAACAAATCCGGCGCTGCGCAGGCTTAGGCCCGCTGCTGCTGCATCCTGATAGAGCCAGGGCTCGCGAAAGCCGGCGAAGAAACTGGAAAATTTCGGAGTCGCCGCCAGCGCGTTTGCCCGATCGCGCAAATGCGCAAGGTTCGGACCGCCGCCGCATTGGGCTTCCAGCCGTCCTCCGGGAACCAGCACACTGCGCAGATTGTTGAAGAGCCGATCGTGATCGAGCACCCAGTGAAAGGCCGCGGTGCTCACCACGATGTCGAAGGCTTGCACAAATGGTAAGTGGAGCAAATCGCAGACTACGAGGTTGACGCGGGTTCCCACGTGCGCGGCCAGATGCTCGCGGGCGGAGTGCAACATGTTGCGAGAGAGATCGATGCCAACCACGCGGCCGCGCGGCAGCGCGTCCACCAAATCGGCAGTCAGGCGGCCGGTTCCGCAGCCGGCGTCGAGGACAGTTTCGTCCCCGCGCAGTCGCAACCGCGACAGCACCTTCTTGCCCCAGCTGACTTGCGGAGCAGAAAGCCGGTGGTAAACTCCGGAATTCCATTCGCGAGAACCAGATTGTCGTTGCTCATTCACAAATGCTCGCAGGAAATTTATTGACCGGGCTATGTCCGTCGATCCGCATCCGGGGTTTAGATAGCGGCCAGCGCCTGATCCAGGTCGTCGAGAATATCGTCCACATCCTCGACACCCACTGAAATGCGCACAATCCCGTCGGTGATGCCGATCGCTTTGCGTCCCTTGGCGCCCAACCCGGCGTGCGTCATGGTCGCGGGATGCGAGATGAGCGTCTCGACGCCGCCCAGCGACTCGCCCAGAGAGCAGATGCGGACTTTTTTCAACATCCTGTTGGCATTCTTGAGCGACCCGGTCTCGAACGTAATCATCGAACCGAATCCGGACATCTGCCGTCTGGCGAGCGCATGCTGGGGATGGTCGGGCAATCCCGGATAGAGGACTTTCTTCACTTTTTTGTGCCTGGCGAGGAAATCGGCGACGATGCGGCCGCTGCGGTCGTGGATCTCCATGCGCGCGGCCAGCGTTTTCACGCCTCGCAGGATCAGCCAGCATTCGAACGGAGAAAGAATCGCCCCTGCCGCCTTTTGCAAGAACGCCAGTTGATCGGCCTGCTCCTGCATGGCGCAGACCACGACGCCGCCCAGGCCGTCGCTGTGGCCATTCAGGAATTTCGTCGTCGAGTGCACCACCATGTCCGCGCCCAGCGCCAACGGTTGCTGAAAATAGGGAGACATGAACGTGTTGTCCACCACCAGCAAGACTCTCTTACGCCGGCAAATGGCGCTGATCGCAGCCAGATCGCTCAGGCGCATCAGCGGATTCGTCGGGGTCTCGACATAGACCATTTTTGTGTTCTTGCGGATGGCGCGTTCCACGTTCTCCGCTTCTGACGTATCGATGTAGGAAAATTCCAGACCGAATCCCGTCATGACATGGTTGAATAGCCGCGGCGTTCCACCGTACAAATCATTGCCGCACACCACGTGATCGCCGGACTTCAGCAGGCTGACGACCGCCTGGATCGCGGCCATACCGCTGGCAAATACGGGGGCGGCGACGCCACCTTCCAGCGATGCGAGATTTTCTTCCAGGCGCGTGCGCGTGGGATTCGACACGCGGGAGTACTCGTATCCTTTGTGCTCGCCGATCCCCTGTTGCACGTAGGTCGAGGTCGGATAAATGGGCACGGTCACCGCTCCCGTCAAGGGATCGGGCTCCTGGCCGGCATGAATGGCGCGCGTGGCGAAACCTAGTTCTTTATTTTTTCTCATGAGATTGAATCGCGAGATTCGCGGTCCTAGAGGCCGCCCTCAAAAATCTTCTTCGACAAGTAGCGTTCCGCCGAATCTGGAATGATGGTAACGACGCGCTTGCCCGCCCCAAGCCGCTTCGCCACGATTAACGAAGCAAAGATCGCGGCTCCTCCGCTGGACCCGGCCAAAACGCCTTCCTGCGCCGCCAAGGCCTTCACCGTGTCGAACGCATCGTCGTCCACTACCGTCATCACTTCGTCGCACACCGAGGGGTCGAACGTTTTCGGAATGAAGCTTGCGCCGATTCCTTCCACTTTGTGCGGCCCCGGCTGTCCACCGCCGTACACCGAGCCTTGCGTCTCGACCGCAAACGCCAGCACCTTCGGCGACTTCTCTTTCAGGTAGCGGGCGACTCCGGTGAAGGTCCCCGACGTGCCGCAGCCCAGCACGACAGCATCAACTTGCCCATTCATCTGCTCGAAGATTTCGTGCGCGGTGGTTTCGTAGTGATAATCAGGATTGGCGGGATTCTCGAACTGCCCGGCCATGAACGCGGTGGGGTCACCGGCAACCAGTTCCTTGGCGCGATTGATGGCGCCCTGCATGCCCTCCGCGTCGGGAGTGCGACTTACCTCCGCGCCGAGGGCCCGCATGATGATTACCTTTTCCTGCGAGAAGTTCTCCGGCACGAACAGCCGGACTTTATAGCCGCGGTTCACGCCGATCAGCGCCAGCCCGATGCCTGTGTTTCCGGCTGTGGCCTCCACAATCGTGCCCCCCGGGCTGAGTTTTCCATCCAGTTCAGCGCGGCGAATGATCCCGATCGCGGCCCGGTCCTTCACGCTGCCGCCCGGATTCAGATATTCCAGCTTGGCAAACACATCTGCTGACCCGGCCGGAACCAGCCTCTTCAACTGCAACATGGGAGTCTCGCCGACTAGTTGAGTAATGTCGTCGGCTACGCGCAGGCGGGACATTTCTGAAGTTTTTAAGCGCACGTTACAGGGTACGAGGAGAGACCTGAATCGTCAATTCCTGAGCGGCCCGGCGACAAACTTTAGTCTACGGATATAATTGCCCTCCAACTCAGAAAGGAAACGCATGCGACGCATGGCCGCAGTGCTGTTGATCTTCACCTTGATTCTTCCCTCTCTAGCCTTCAGTACAGACGATACCCAGCTCGTGGGCTACTCGCCGCGATCGAGCCAGATCGAGCGCGACTGGGAGGCGAAATTCCGCGCTATCCCCGACCCAACGAATTTGCGCGAATACATGCGACACCTGAGCGCGCGCCCGCATCATGTAGGGTCGCCTTACGATAAGGAGAACGCCGAGTGGATTCTCGCCCGCTTCAAGGAATGGGGACTCGACGCGCACATCGAAACCTTCAACGTGCTCTTCCCCACGCCCAAAGTGCGCGTTCTCGAGATGATCGAGCCCACGAAATTCACGGCCAAGCTCGAAGAGCCGGCACTGCCGATTGATCCCACGTCGAATCAGAAATCCGAGCAACTCCCGACGTACAACGCGTATTCGATTGATGGCGACGTCACCGCGCCGCTGGTCTTTGTGAATTATGGCTTACCCGAAGACTACGAAAAGCTCGACCGGCTGGGCATTTCGGTGAAAGGCGCGATCGTGATCGCGAAGTATTACCAGTCCTGGCGGGGCGTGAAGCCCAAGGTCGCGGCCGAGCACGGAGCGATCGGATGCCTGATCTATTCCGAACCACACGACGACGGCTATACCCGCGACGATGTTTTTCCGCAAGGGCCGATGCGCAATCCCGACGGCGTGCAGCGAGGCAGCGTCATGGATTTCGCTTCGAACAGTCCCGGCGACCCACTCACTCCCGGAGTCGGCGCCACGCCCGAAGCGAAGCGGCTTTCGCTGAAAGAGGCGAAGAGCCTGACTAAAATTCCGGTGCTGCCGATTTCGTACGGCGACGCACAGCCGCTGCTGACAGCGCTGAAAGGACCGATGGCGCCCGACGAGTGGCGCGGCACTCTGCCGATCCCCTATCACGTCGGGCCGGGGCCCGCGAAGGTTCATTTGAAGGTTGAGTTCAACTGGGACATCAAGCCGGTGAACGATGTCATTGCGAAAATTCCCGGCAGCGTCGCGCCTGACGAATGGATCATCCGCGGCAATCATCACGATGGGTGGGTCAATGGGGCGGAGGATCCGATTTCCGGGCAGTCTCCTCTGCTCGAGGAGGCCCGAGGGCTGGGACTGCTCCTCAAGCAGGGATGGAAGCCGCGCCGCACCATTATCTACTGCGCGTGGGATGGCGAAGAACCCATGCTGCTCGGTTCCACCGAGTGGGTGGAAACGCACGCCGAGGAATTGCGCCGGCACGCCGCCGTCTACATCAACACTGACGGCAATGACCGCGGCCTTCTCAGCATGGGCGGCTCGCACAGCCTGGAGCAGTTCATTAACGGGGTAGCCCGCGACATCGAAGACCCTGAGACCAAAATGACCGCGTGGCAGCGGCTGCAGTTGTCGAAGATCGCGGAGGCCAAGTCCGCGGACGAAAAGAAAGAACTGCGGCAGCGCACGGATCTGCGCATCAACGCGCTGGGGTCCGGCACGGACTTCACTGGATTTCTCGATCATATCGGCGTGGCCAGCCTTGACCTGGCCTATGAGGGCGAGGTCGAGCAGGGGATCTATCACTCCATCTACGACGATTTTTACTGGTACATGCATTTTTCCGACTCCGATTTTGTTTATGGCCGCGCCCTTTCCCAGACGGTTGGAACTTCGGTGATGCGCCTGGCCGACGCCGAGGTTTTGCCCTTCGACTTCGTTGATTTCGCCGATACCATGCAGAAGTACACGAAAGACCTGGAGAAACTGCTAGCCGACAAACAGGAAGAAATTCGCGAGCGAAACGAGGAGTTAGACGAAGGCGTTTTCAAAGCCACGCTCGACCCGAGACATCCTACGGTCGCCCCGTCGAAAGAAGACGTTCCTCCGCACCTGAACTTTTCCCCCATGCAGAATGCGGCGGAATCGCTGGCCCGCAGCGCCGAACACTACCGGCAGGCTTTGTCGCAAAAGCAGGCGGAGTTGAGCGACGCGCAAGTGGAATCTCTGCGCGCCCTGAACCAGCACCTCATCGAGAGCGAACGCAAGCTTACCAATGACGACGGGCTCCCGCGCCGTCCCTGGTACAAGCACCTGATTTATGCTCCCGGAGTCTACAGCGGATATGGCGTGAAAACCATCCCGGGCGTGCGCGAAGGGATTGAACAAAAAAGATATGCCGAGGCCGATCAGGAGATCGTGCGGGTGGGGAAAGCGCTGGAGGAAGAATCAGCGCTGATTGAATCCGCGGCGCAGATGCTGGAACAACCGGCACGATAAGCCCCGGAGACCGGCACTGGAGATGTAATGCGCGACAAATCTATTTGCTGGCCGATGCGGCGGGCTGCGCACCGGCGTAGTAGCCACTCTTGGTGCGCACGATCATCTTGCCGTGTCCTTTGGTCTTGGCCTCGACGCGAACCGTGCGAAAATCGCCCGTGCCCCGCGGATTTGTCGGCTTGTAGCCAATCGTGTACTGGCTGCGGATGTCCTTCGCCACGGTGCGGCTGATTTCATCCACTTCGCCCAAAGTCTTCGGGAAAAAGGCGATGCCGCCGGTGCGCTGCGCGATGATTTCGAGCGCGCGCCGGGCGCGCCTGGGATGCTCTTCATCGCCCAAGATTCCGATGGCATAAACCGATGGCCCATTCTCTTCCTGCAGACGTTTAACCGCCTGTTCCAGGTTTCCGTTGCTGGCGTTGTCTTCGCCGTCAGTCACCACGAACAAAACTTTTTTCTCGAGCCGAGCGTTGCGCTTCAGATGATCGGCTGAAGCCACGACGGCGTCGTAGAGCGCGGTGCCGCCGCTGGCGTCGATTTTTTCCAGGGCTTCCTTCAATTTCAGCAGATCGTTGGTAAAGTCCTGGTCGAGATAATATTCGTCGTTGAAATTGACGATGAAGACTTCGTCCTTGGGATTGCTCGACCGCACTAGGTTGAGCGCGGCCTGGTTCACCTTGTTTCGCTTCTCGCGCATCGAGCCCGAGTTGTCGATCACAATGCCCATCGCCACCGGAATATCCTCGTGGTGAAACGAGATGATGTTCTGGGGCTTCCCGTTTTCAAAGACTGTGAACGCGCCGCGGTCAAGGGTGGTAACGATATGCTGCTTGTCGTCGACCACGGAAGCGTGCAGCAGGACTTCGTCCACATCTTTCTTAAAGACGAAGACTCCCTGATCATTGATCTTGGTGTCATCTTGCGCCTGCGGAGCGGGAGGAGCGGCCAGCGCAGCTGGAGTGGCGGCAGGCTTAGTTTCGCTCTGAGCCTGAGGCGGGCTCGACTGCGAGTGGGCAGGCGCTCGCACGCCAGCCCAGATCAGCAAAGTGAGAACACAGAGGACTCGTGCGGCCCTATTCCGCAGGAGCGTAATATCCCGTCCTGGCATACACCCGTAGAGGAGGCAATCCTTTCGGAGGTAACAGCTTCACTTTTATCTTACGCCACTTGCCGTCGCGCACGACTTTGTTGGGGCGGTAGCCCAGGACATACTGATTGCGCAGTTCGACTCCAATCTTGGTAGCCACGTCACCGAGGTCGTTGGGGTTGTCAATGGTAAAGGCGCGCCCGCCGGTCAGTTCGGTGATGTCGCTCAGCAACTGAGGACCGAGACGCTCTTCCATCGCGGAAGCATAGCGATCGTAGATGCCGATGGCGTAGATCATCACATCGGCTTCCTTCACCAGCGACCGGATCTCATTTTCGGTGTAGCGGCTGTGATTGTCGCCTCCGTCGGAAATAATAAGCAGCGCCTTCTTGGGATATTTGGCGCGTCGCATCTTGCTGACGCCCATGTAAATGGCATCGAGGAGTGCGGTGCGCCGGCGCGGAACCTCAAAAACCAGTTTGTTCTGGATTTCATCCACCGAACTGGTGAAATCGCTGACCATCTCCGGTTCATCGGAGAAGGTGATCATGAAAAATTCGTCCTGCGGATTCGCGGTTTTGAAGAACTCGACCACTGCTTCCTTCGCCCGCTCCATCTTGCTGCTCATGCTGCCGCTGGAATCGAAGATTACGCCCAGCGAAACCGGGGCATCTTCGCTGGAGAACGTCCGAATCTCCTGGGCGGCGTTCCCTTCGAAAAGCTGGAAGTTCACTTTGTCGAGGCCGGTGACCAGCCGGTTCATTGGGTCGGTGATCGTGACCGGAACCAGCACCAGGTCTACATCCACTTTGAGCGGGCGCACGTGCGCATTCATGCCGGACCCGGTGACGGAGGAAAGCAGATCCTGCTTGACATCTGTGGTCGCGGGCTCGGGGGAAACGTCTTTCGACTTTTCGACATCCCGTGGCGTCACGTGCACATCGTTGACATCCGTTTGCGCGAACGCGGGAACGCCGATGCAGATGCAAACACAAAGAGCGACAAACAGGGACTGTCGCATACGATTCCCCAAGGAAGGATTTGGAAGCGGGCTTAGTTTGGACGGATTCCGGGTAAGATCCGAACAGGCGTTTCGAACCAGGGCCTTCTTGCGAGATGACCGTCGCCAACCCAGCAGGCGGGCCATAAATACCTCTATGCGGCGGAATGTTAGCACAGCTTGTGCTGCGCGGCGCAGGCTTTTTGTCAAATCTCAGAGACAATTCCCAAACTGCACCTCGCGCGCTACGTGCCGCGCAGATCGCCCGTCGGACGGGCGTTCCCGGTGTCCGCTCCTAACTTGTTACAATTAAAGGTTTCCTATGGCTGACATACTTCCTTTTCGCGCGCTTCGTTATGACCTGCGGCAGGTTTCTGCCACCCAGGTCGTCACCCAACCCTACGACAAGATCACGCCTGCCATGCAAGAGCACTACTACGCGGCCAGCCCCTACAACCTCGTCCGTATCATCCTTGGCCGCGCCGAACCGGAAGACAATCCGGTGAACAACGTATATTCGCGGGCCGCCGCGTATGGTCGGAACTGGCGGGCCCAGGGAGTGCTGCGGCAGGATTCGGCGCCGTCGGTTTACGCTTACTCGCAGACTTTTACCGCCCCCTCGGGAGCCAGCTTCGAACGCCGGGCATTCATCGCGCTCGGCCGCGTGGAGGACTATTCCGCCAAGGTCGTCTTCCGCCACGAGCAGACTCTGGCCAAACCCAAGGCTGACCGGCTCGATTTGCTGCGAGCCACCCGCGTTCACTACGAACAGCTCTTTCTGCTGTACGAGGACTCCGGAGAGATCGATTCCCTGCTCACGCCGGCCGCCAGCACGCCGCCCACCATTGACGTGGCCGACGAGTACGGCGTCGCGCACCGCGTGTGGCAGATTTCCGACGCCGGTGTGATTGTGTCGGTGAAGGACAGAATGCGCGATAAAAAGCTGGTGATTGCCGATGGCCATCACCGCTACGAGACCGCGCTCAACTTTCGCAATGAATGCCGCGCCGCGGCGGGATCGGGGGCCAATTCCGGGACCTCGGGCGATGCACCGTACGAGTTTGTCATGATGACCTTCGTCAACATGAACAACCCTGGACTGTTAGTGTTACCCACGCACCGCGTGGTGCATTCGCTGCAGGCTTTTTCGGTCAACGATTTTCAGAACGCCAGCCGGGCCTTCTTTGAAGTGGATGAGATTGATCCGTCGCTGGACGCCGCCCGCGCGACTGCGCTGCTGCGCGAACGAGGCCGCTCCGGAGCCGCGCTGCTCGCCGTTACCGCCAACCATGCTTTCGTGTTGCATTCTCCGAAACCGGCTGGGGCGAAATTCTTTGCCGGGCTCTCAGCTCGTCAACAGGCGCTCGACGTCGTGCAACTGCACAAATGCTTGCTGGAAGGAGTGCTCCAGCTCTCGGAAGAATCCATTCGCAACCAGCAGAATCTCTCCTATGTGCGCGAGGCCTCCGAGGCTCTGGAGCGCGTTCGTACAGGAGTTGGTAAAGACCGGGCCAACATCGCATTCCTGATGAATCCGTGTCCCGTGCAGCAGGTGCGTGACATCGCGTTCGCCGGCGAAGTCATGCCGCAGAAGTCCACCGATTTCTATCCCAAGCTGCTCAGTGGATTGGCGGCCTATGCCCTGGACTAAGAACCGTTGCGCTGGCGTGCCGCGGGCGGTCGCGCGGGCATCTCGGGCGCGCATGCCCAGCGTAGTTTCCGTTTCGGTGCTGATCCTGCTCTCCGCGCTCCCGCTCTCCGGCGCCGCCCCCGAAAAACATCTCTCCGTCTACTCGGTAGCCGCGAACTATTCTCTCCCTCTTGTGCAGCGCGAGGGCCGCGAATATGTAGGCCTGCTCGAAGTTCTCGAACCGCTGGGCAGCGTGAGTGCCAGGGCCGATGGACAGCGCTGGCGCTTGCGTTACAACAATGTAGTCGGCGACTTCCAGCACGGAAAATCGCACGCGCGAATTCAGGGTCTCGACTCTGATTTGCACGCGAAATTCCTGCTCGAGAATAAACGTGGACTGGTCGCCGTCTCCGCGCTCGGTTCGCTGCTGCCGCGCATCCTGGGCGGCCCGGTCACGCTGCACGAGGAATCGGCCCGCCTCTTCATCGGCAGCGTGGGTACGCATTTCACGGCCTCGCTCGCCGCTGCGGATCCGCCTCGCCTGGTCTTCCGTTTCAGTGCACCCGTAAATCCCGCGATCTCGACCGAGGCGGGCGCACTCCACATGACGTTCAATCGCGAACCGTTGGTGGCCCCCGCTTCGCCCACCCTGACTTTCGGAAATAAGGCCATCTCCTCGGCCAACTATGGCGAGAACAATGGGGCAGCCGTCATCACGGTGAGCGCTTCGATTCCGGTGATGGCCACGTTCAGCAGCGATGGACGCACCATCACCGTCTCTTCCCCTGTGGCAACCTCGCAAAACATACCCTCGGTCGTACCCGGTGCAGCGACAACTCCGGCGACGCCGCCCCCGGCAGTAATGCCGCCAGCCGTGAACCCGCCAGCCGGGGTCTCACGCCGCTATTTCGCCATTGTCGACGCCAGCCACGGCGGCAGCGATTACGGAGAAACGCTCAGCACCGCCCTTCTGGAAAAAGATGTGACGGTCGCGCTCGCCCGCAGCCTTCGGCAGGAACTGGAGAGCCGCGGCATCACCACGTTGGTGCTGCGCGATTCCGACGCCAACCTTTCACTCGACCAGCGTGCTCTGTTTGCCAACGCAAACCATGCCGCCATCTACATTGCGCTGCACGCGGCTTCCAGCGGCCACGGAGTTCGTGTGTACACATCGGTGCTTCCGTTCGGAGAAGACGATCGCGGCCCGTTCCGCTCATGGACTACGGCGCAGCATGCATCGCTACAACTCAGCCGGACTGCAGCCACGGCCGTCGCCGCGGAAATCCAACGGCGACAGATTCCGGTGCGGGCGATGGGCGCTCCACTCCGCCCCCTGAACAACGTGACCGGACCGGCGATTGCCGTGGAAGTCGCGCCGCAGGGTTCCGACCTCACGCAACTCATCGCGCCCGACTACCAGCAGCTCATCACCAGCGCCGTGGCCACCGCGATTGCTGCTACGCGGGACCAGTTGGGAGTTGCGCCATGAGGTTGGTCCTCAGCAATGTGGGGATAACGGTTCCCGGCTGTCCGGTCGAGCGCGGGTCGACGGCCACCGCGGCGAGGGGCATATGATCCCGCGCCACCTTCTCATCGCTATGACGGTGTTGCTGGTCGCGGTGCTCGGCCTGAGCCTGTACGCGCTGCATATGCGAAAAGTCGCGACCGCTGCCACTGCCATTTCAAATGATGCCCGCCTGCTCGGGCCTCCGATCACCGGACCCACCGAGCGAGTCACCCTCTACGTAGCCCACGATGAGGACGGCACCCTGCGCGCCGAGGCCGCCCAGATTCCGCTGCCCTCCGGACGCCAGCAGCGCGCCGAAGAACTTCTACGCGCGCTGGTGTCGCTCTATCTGGAAAAATCTTCGCCCCATGTTCTGGGTTCAGGAGCCGATGTCCGCAGCGTTTTTCTCGTCGATCCCGGGGTTGCTGTCATCGACTTGAACTCCGCCTTTGCCGACACCCACCGCTCCGGCGTCCTGGTCGAGGAACTGACCGTCGCGTCCTTGATCCACACCATCTCGGCCAACACGCCCGGAATTCTAAAAGTGAAAATTCTGGTGGACGGAAAAGAGCGCGAAACTCTGGCCGGACACGCCGATATCTCCGCGTTTTACGACGTCACCGCGGTGAACCAGCTCGCCACGCAGTTGCAACCGCAACCCTGATGTGCTCGTGAAAGCGCGCCGGAGTGATCTCGATCAGTGCGCCTTGTCCGAAGCATCGGGCACGCGAGTTTGGTCCGTGATCCAGTTGACTTCCCACGTTTTGCCGCCATCATCGGAGAACGACTGCTCAAAGTGCGGCGAAGTGGTCGTCAGGTTGGTCCAATCAAAGCGAATCAAAATGGTTTTGCCATTAACCGTGTCCTGGGCGAAAAACTGGCCGCGTCCATTCTTGAATTCGCCGACCTGGGGTGGGTCTAGAACGCCAATCTTCCGGTTGGCCCAATAGAGCCGCCACTGGTGGGATTGAGGATTGTAGACCCGCAGGGTGAGGCCTTCGATGTGGCCGGTTGGGCCATCCACCTCAATCGTGTCTAACTGGGAGCCCCCATCCCAAACCTTGAAGCAGGCGCCCGTGCCCTCAAATTCGACCCAGGAGTTAGACCCTGTCAACGGATTCAATCGGCGCTTCAAGTGATATTTCCACGTCCCGATCAGGGGATCAAAATCGTGCTGCCCGTCTCGTTCCGCGGCGGTCGGCGCGGTCGTTTTCGCGGGGTCGGGACTCTGCTGCGCCAGCCCCCTAAGGGGCAGCAAGGCGAACACCACGGCGCATGCCGCCAGATACACCCGAGTACGTCTGACCTTCATGAATTCCTCCTCGTTTGCCGTAGCTTATCCTGTTTGACGCGACGGCTTACGATCCGTCGCCACTGGAAACCTAAATGGAGCAGTCGTCGACCACCATAGCCACTTTGGCCGGCTCGGGCGAACCAATTTCACTGGCTGCAACTGGCGAGCTTGCGTAGGGGCGGACGCATTCGTCCGCCTCGCGAGCGAAGCGAGCGTGTGACGCGCAACGGAGACCTCCGAAGCCGGAAGCCGTGATTTACAATCCCGACATGTTCTATCGCTCGGATAACCGTACTCCGGACCAACTCCGCCCGGTCGTGCTTACGCCCGACTTCATTACCACCGCCGAAGGCTCGGTGCTCATCGAGGTTGGCAACACGCGTGTGATTTGCACCGCATCCATCGAAGAAACTGTCCCGCAATTCATGCGCAATTCCGGCAAAGGATGGATCTCGAGCGAATACAGCATGCTTCCGAGGTCCACGCTGACGCGCACGCCGCGCGAAGTTTCCAAAGGACGCCAGAGCGGACGCACCCACGAAATTCAGCGCCTGATCGGCCGATCCCTGCGCGCGGTCACTGATCTCTCGCGTCTGGGCGAACGCACCATCTGGATCGACTGCGACGTCATTCAGGCCGACGGCGGCACGCGCACCGCCTCGATCACAGGCGCGTTCGTCGCGCTCGGCCTGGCGCTCGAAAAATTGGTGGAGGCCGGAACTCTGACCTCAGTCCCGCTGCGAGATTTTGTCGCAGCGGTAAGCGTGGGCATTGTGGACGGCGAAATCCTGCTGGACCTCGCCTATGAAGAAGACTCCCGCGCCGACGTGGACATGAACTTCGTCATGACTGCCGGCCACAAGCTGGTCGAAGTGCAGGCTACCGCCGAGCACCAGGTCTTCGACGAACCCCAGTTCGCCAAGATGCTAGCCCTGGCGAAACACGGCGCGCAGTCGCTGATCGCGAAGCAGCAGGCCGTGCTGAGCGCGCTCACGCTGAGGCAATAAAAACGAGGCAGCATCCCGCCCTTGCGCGTTCCGCCAAGGGTGGGATGCTGCAGACGCCTGCCCTTACTTTTATTTCACTGCTTCTGCTCAGCCTTTTTTTCCGCCGCTTTCTTCTGATACTCCGCAGTCCAGGGCGGCACGACGCCGTTCTCGCGGGCGTAGGCCACGGCTTGGCCAAGGTGCTCGTGCGCATCCGCAACCAGGATATACACGACGTCGCCCTCATTCGCCTGCGGTCCGAGTTTCGGCACCAGCTTCGCGAAGTCGGCGTTGCTCATGCCGTTGATCGCCTTCTGGGCGAACTCCCACGATTTGTTCAGCTCGGCGACGATACGAGCCTTATCGGTCGTAGACTTTTCCAGCGCCTTGCCGTCGAAGCCCGCCGGACGCTCAACTCCCATCAGGCCCATGATTCCGTAGCGCTCGGCGGACACATGTAGAAATACTTCCGCGAACGAACGCGAGTCCGCCGCGGGGCGCCACGTAAGTTTGCTGTCGGGAAGCGCATTGGCCAGTTCGACAAACTTCTTCTGCAGATTCTCAAGGTCCAGCAGCGACTGCGCCTTCATGTCATAACTGGGAGCAGTCTGGTCGGCGGCGGCCGGCTCGGAGCTTTGCGCGAATGTGCCGATCGCCCCGGCACTCAGCCCCACCACCACCAGCGCTACTGCCACGAACACTTTATTCATGTCGATCCTCCTCAGGAGAGACGCTGGTCCCTTAGACGCGAGGGACCAGGAATGGTCCTCTCGGTTGATCAAGCTTTGGAGTGCACTCGAAGCCGAAAAATTGTCGCTCGTCCCTCGGATGTTATGAGAGGTGATTAATCTCGATCGTGTCGTTCCATTTTGGAAGCGATTCCGCAATGGGTCGCGACTTTCACCTTCGTTTTCGAAGTCCCGTTTCCGTCCTTTACGGGTGAACTTAGGACCGTTACGGTAGCTAAACAAAGCACGGACTCGTCCGGCTAGAGGACACTCATGGACAATCTCGGCGCCCAAGATGGCCGAAACACCGATGGCCAGAGAATCGACCGTCGCCACGAGGCGCGCACTGAGGTGAATCTTGCGCTGATGGTCTGGGGCGTAGACATTCAGGGCGAGCGCTTCCTGCAGGAGGTCCGCGCTCACGACATCAGCCGGAGTGGAGCGTTGTTGTCAGGCCTGGATGCTGAACTGAAATCGGGCGACGTGATTGGAATTCTCTACGCCGGCAGGAAGGCGCGATATCGCGTCGTGTGGGTTCGCTACGATGAAGCCGGCGACAGAATGCAGGCCGCGGTTCATCGCTTCGCCCACGATGAATGCCCCTGGCAGGAACTTCTCTCCGTCGAGCCCAACATCAGTTCGCGGCAAGTCGACACCGAAGCTTCCCCGGGACCGACTTAACCCGCAACCCATCCAGCGGCAAGCATGCGAGCAATGGCTCTTAGGCGATCCATACGGTCTTGGCATTCAGGAACTCCCGAATGCCGACCATTCCCATCTCCCTGCCGTGTCCCGATGCCTTCACTCCGCCGAAGGGAATCCGCGGGTCGGAGGCGACCATCTTGTTGATGAAGACCATGCCGGCTTCGAGTTCGTTGATGAAGCGTTCGCGCTCGCTGTCGTCGTTGGTCCAAGCGCTCGCGCCCAGCCCAAAACGCACGTCGTTGGCGATGCGGATGGCATCATTCTGGTCCTTGACGCGGAAGATGGAAGCCACCGGCCCAAAGAACTCCTCGCCGTACGCCGGGGAACCCTTCGGAATATTGGTCAGCACGGTCGGCGCGTAGTAGTTCCCTGCCCGTTTCAGCGGATGCCCACCAGTCAGCAGCTTCGCGCCCGCTTGAACGGTTTTCTGCACGTCGGCATCGAGATCCTTGACCGCGTCCGGGGTGGCCAACGGGCCGAGTTCGGTCTTGTCGTCGAATGGATCGCCGATCTGCAGGCCTTCCATCTTCGCCACGAATTTGCGCTCGAACTCTGCCGCAATGGAATCGGCCACGATGAACCGCTTGGCGGCGATGCACGACTGTCCATTGTTCTGCACGCGCGCCTGCACCGCCGTGGCGACCGCCGCGTCGAGGTCGGCGCTGGGCATCACTATGAATGGATCGCTGCCGCCTAACTCCAGCACGACTTTCTTGATGCGCTTGGCCGCGCCCACACCCACCTGGATTCCGGCCTGCTCGCTGCCGGTCAGCGTCGCGGCTACAATGCGCGGATCGTTCAGCAAAGCATCGACCTGGCCGGAGCCGATCAGCAATGTCTGAAACGCGCCCTCGGGAAATCCGGCTTCGAGAAAAAGGCTCTCGATCGCCAGCGCGCACTGCGGCACGTTCGAAGCATGCTTCAGCAGCCCAGCGTTGCCCGCCATCAGCGCCGGCGCCGCAAACCGGATAACCTGCCAGAACGGAAAATTCCACGGCATCACCGCCAGAATCGGCCCGATCGGAAGATATCGGATGAAGCTCTTCTTGGCCCCGGTCTCGACCAGTTCGTCGGCCATGAAGCGCTCAGTATTCTCGGCGTAGTAGCGGCATGCGGTGGTGCACTTCAGCGCCTCGGCCACGGCGGCCTTGTAAGGCTTGCCCATTTCGAGTGTCATCAGGTGCGCGAACTTCTCCTTGTCGCGTTCCAGGATCTCGGCCGCCTTGAGCATGTGCTTGGCGCGCACCGCAAACGGAGTCTTGCGCTCCGCCTTGAACGTACTCACCGCCAGCTGCAGTTTCTTTTCGATCTCAGCTTCAGTCAGCGCCGGAAATGTCTTGATCACTTCACCGGTAGCAGGATTAATCGTAGCAATGGCCATGGATGACAATTCCCTTTTTCCGAGTCAGGCGCGTGTGGCGCAGACTCCGCTCTTCCCCTAGATTGGATATTGGTCTCCGCTTCCAAAGCAAATTGGAGGCAAGCACGAGCGGTCATACCACTATACCATTGCGGATTTGGTGGGGCAGCTGCGAATGCGTGGGCCGCCCTAGCTACTCACGGTCCCAGTAAGCCGCCAGAAGGGGATGCCGAGTCGAAGAAAACGGATTCACCACCGTCACCCCGCCCCAGGTGAATCCTTCGTCCAAGTCTTCGGACAACAACAGACGGCATCCCGCTTCGGCAGCGGCACCGAATTTCACGGCATCCCATATCCCGATCTTGTGATCGACGGCGAGATCCGTAGCTGACAGGAACACCGAAGAAGAAGTTTCAATTAAGGGATACGTATCCCGAAAGCGAAGAATCGTAGTACGCGCCACCTGCGGCGAAATTTTGGCTTTTCGCACGAGAACGCGGAAGAGCTCTCCGAGCACCTGAACCGGCAGAAATGTTTCGGATTCAGAAAGCTTGCCGAGGAGTTCAATCGCAGCCCGTTGCCTCTCCGACCCGTTCACCCCGGCGGCATACACCAGAACGTTTGTATCGAGCGCGATTCGCATGGGACACCGCTTTAATCGTCGTACAACTCGTCCCGCGTCCAGCGACCGATGTCCTGAACCGGCTGCGCCTTAAGATGCGCCAGCAAGGCGACCTTGGCTCGCCCGTTGCGTTTCTCCTTCACCGGCTCGATCCGCGCCACCGGCCGCCCATGGCTGGTTACGACGTAGCTTCGGCCTTCCTTCACCTCGCGCAACACCTGCGAGAACTTCCGGTTCGCCTCCGCCGCTGAGATGGTTTTCTCCATGTGCGATTCCTAAGTAGTTATATTACCTACTTTTGCTAGTTGCGGTCAAGCTCACGGAACACCCCAATTGCGGTGTCGCTTTCTCGCGTCGAGACGCTGCATAATATGGCGATTAAGAACGCTGGCTGTGCCGGACTATCAACATCTCACGCAAGGCGAACTCCTTCACCTCGCCGAGGAACGGGCGGAACTTACCGATGACGCGCGCCTCGCCCTCGACGAGGAACTCCACCGAAGAGCGCTTTCCCAGTCCGACCTTGATTCCTATCGGCTACAACGCGAAGCGGCGGACAAAGCGGACAAGTTGAAACGCGCAACGCCGACTTACATTCACAATGTCGGATTAGGCAAGAGATTCTTTGGCAAGGCCAATCGGCATAGGGATCCTGAAAAACTCTTCGAACAATATGACACTACGCTTTGGTTCGTGGTTTTCTGGTTTCCCGTCTTTCCGATCGCGACCTTTACGGTGCGCCGAAACCTTGAGCGATGGTTAGGGTTCACCGTTGGATCCGAGGCAGTTGCGATTGAGCGCCATCCCAGAAATTGGGAGCAGATTCTACTAACATGGGTAAAGGCTGCGTCTGTCCTGCTCGCCCTTCGTCTGACATTCCTGTTGCTGCTGCGCCATCCTGAATGGTTAAGGCATCTCTGAACTTGAAGCTGAATCCTTCCTGAACCCGGAATCCCGCCGCCTGAAGTCCGAGGTCCGACGCCGTTTTCCTCGGCGTTAGTTTACAATTGTAAGTTCCACTGCATTCATCCCATCCGCACTACAGGAGGAATCTCATGAAGCTTACCCCGGGCAAACTTGCCGGCCTCAAGAAAGTCTCCAACGAACGCGGCGTCATCGCGGCCGCTGCCATGGACCAGCGCGGCTCGCTGCAAAAGTCGCTGGCCAAGGAAAAGGGCGGCGAAGTCACCGACGCCATGATGGAAGAATTCAAAACGCTGGTCAGCGAGGTCCTCACCCCGCATGCCACCGCCATCCTGCTCGATCCCGAGTGGGGACTGCCCGCCTCGAAGCGCCGCGCCAAGAATGCCGGCCTGCTGCTGGCCTATGAAAAGACCGGATATGACAAGACAGGGCCGGGCCGCCTGCCCGACCTGCTCGATGTATGGTCGGCTCGCCGCCTGAAAGAAGCCGGCGCTGACTGTGTCAAGATTCTGCTCTACTACACGCCAGACGATCCGAAGCACGTCAACGAGATCAAGCATGCGTGGGTTGAGCGCATCGGCGACGAGTGCCGCGCCAACGACATCCCTTACTTTCTCGAGTTTGTCGGCTACCAGGAGGGCGCTGACGAAAAAGGCCTCGATTACGCCAAGAAGAAACCGCACATTGTCACTGAGAGCATGCGCGAGTTCAGCAAAGATCGCTACGGCGTTGACGTGCTCAAAGTCGAAGTGCCGGTGAACATGAAGTTCGTCGAAGGCACGAAGTGTTTTGCCGGAACCAAGGCCTACACCAAGAAGGAAGCCATTGATCTGTTCCACGCAGCCGCCAACGTTGCCACCAAGCCGTTCATTTATCTGTCGGCCGGCGTCAGCAACGCGGAGTTCAGCGAGACCCTCGAACTCGCCGGAGAATCCGGAGTAAAGTTCAACGGCGTACTCTGCGGCCGTGCGACGTGGAAAGACGGCATTCCCATTTACGCCAAGCAGGGCGCAGCTGCCTTCCGCAGGTGGCTCGAAACCGAAGGCGTTAAGAACATCAATAACGTCAACAGCAAGCTGAAAGCCGCCACATCGTGGCACTCCATCTACGGCGTGGAACTGGTTCACGCCTAGGTTGAAAGATTTGTGCGGGCGCGGGCGAAGAGCTCGCGCCTTTTTCTTTTCCTACTCTGACGCGAAACCGCGCAACCGCCACAGGGCGATCAATCCCAACAACATGAGGTTGGGAAACAGCAGTGGCGCCAGTGGCGCTGCTCCGTAAACGAAATTCTTGAACAGCTGTGTCGACGGTCCGTGCAGGTTTCGTTCGGCATGCAGAACGAATCCCCACACCCCCACCCCGGCTTCCAGCAGCAGAATAACCGCGCAAAGCGAGAGAAACCTTCGCGAAACCCGCGTCAGCAGCGGAGTCGACAGAAATCCTACCGCGACTGCGCTGGCGACAACGCCGGCCCATTCCAAGGGGTAGAAGAAACCGTTCTCGGCATGATCGCTCAGTGTGAGCACGAAGTTCCCGAAGAAGCCGCCGAGGGTCAGCAGGAGCACCCACTGGGCCCATTCCAACGATTCCACGTCCACCATCCGGTTTAACACAATTAGAAATCCGAGCCCGGCGTAGGCCAGCGGCGCGGCGAATGGCGCAGAATACGTCAGGCTCTTGATGGTCCGCTCGTAAAAAAAAGAGCTGTCGAGGTGCGGAATGACTCCCGCCAGCCCGACCAGAATCGCTCCCCAGCCCACCAGGTAGCCGAGATCCGTCCATACTGTTTTCCACCGGGGCCGCAGTGCGAGTCCGGCGATTAACACCAGCGGCGCAAGGGCTGAGAAATACAGGGGAATGTACTCTGGCGACCGCCGAAAATCATTGGCGGAATGAGCCATGTAAATGTCCACCGTCATGAAGCCCAGGTTTATCAATGCGAAGGCCTCGACCAGAAACCAGGGCTCCGCCCACCAGGCTCTATTTTTTCCCATGGGCCCTCCGCAGGTCGGCCGCCATGGCATTGAGTTCGGCAGTCTTGCGCAGCATGGGATAGTTGCCGTGCCACTGCACAAAGTCCGCTCCCCCCATGAACGCGGCATGCTTCGCGGTGCGCCCGTCGTAGTGCCAAAAATCGAAGTAGACGAAGTCAATCTCTTGCGAGAAGGGCGGCCCGCTGAGAGTTCCGTCTTTGCGCAGGCTGTCCACGATGTCCTTCGCGGCCGACACTTTCTGATTCGTGGCCTGCACTACTCTTTCGGCGCGCTCATAAACCGGATCCACTACCGTGGGTGTGTGGCATTGCGCGCAGACCTGTTTCATCCTGGCCTGAGCCGCGGCATAGTTTGGCCGCTTCTCGGTGATCGCATTCGCCAAGTAATACGAAAGCCGCTCCGACGGATCATGGGTGATTCCCAGCCCGTTGATGCCGCTCATGTGGCAGGTCGCGCAGGTCGGCACGAACATATCGCGTGTAGTCAGATTCTTCGGGTCGGCATTGAGATTGAGCAGCTTTTCCTGGGCGGCAAACATTACGCCATGCTTCGATTCCTCATAAATTTCGATCTGCGAATGGTCAGGTCCCATGTGACATTGCCCGCAGGTGCTGGGAAGCCGCGCAATCGCCACCGAACTGGTATGCCGCGTATGACAGGCGGTGCAGGTTCCAATGGTTCCATCCGGATTCGGCTTGCCGACGCTGTGACACTGTTCGCAGCCGCTCGACATCGCTGGTCCACCTTCCGACAACACAAACGGATGCGGCGGACGCCGCGTCCCGCCCGGCTGGTAGGTCTCGGAGAAATTCACCTGTTCCGGCGTCAGGCCCTTTTCCCCATAGATCGCCGCCCAGGCCGGCGCGGCGTGACGACTGCGCGTGAACTGCAGATAAATCTGTTCATGACAACCGCGGCAGTTCCCCGCAGTCAGGCGCCCACTCGCGATCACAAATCCGTGATGATCCTTCTTCTCCTGTCCCGGCCCCGCTTGATGGCAATCCAGGCAGTTCACGTTTTTTTGCGCATGCTTGCTCATTTCGTATTCGTGAACCACGGAATACTGAAGCCGCGAATGGCACTCCGCGCATTTTCCGGACGCCCGCACGAAATCTCCGCCCGGCTGCTGGGTTTCCGCCTTCGGGCGCGCGCGGTTGATCAGAAACGCTGCGACAATCAGTGCAAATGCAATCACGACCGCGATGAATACCGAACGAAATGACATAGAAAACCTCCGGGCAGGCACCGCCATTCAGTTGAACCAACGTGCAGTGCAGCGTAGTGTAGCTCAGTCAACAGCCAGAACTTTATACGCCGCACGATACAGTTTGGAAATTCGTCTCCCCTGAAACCCATGTAGGGGCGGACCCATTGGTCCGACCCGAGTCGCGAAGCGACGAGTGCCTGCGGCATCAAGAGTTTCACACGCCCGAGTGCGCGATTCAGGTGTATCCCCGCATTCCGGGTGCGATCAGCCGCGTGCCATTGCGCGCTTCGCGCGCAACCCCGGAGCAATGGCTCCGGTGCTACAGGTACACGCTAGAATGTCTTCATGTCCACCGTACTCATCACCGGCGCTTCTGGCGGCATCGGATACGAACTCGCCAAACTCTTCGCGCGCGATCATCACAATCTCGTTCTAGTCGCGCGCAGCGCCGACAAACTCGCGCAGGTCGCGGCTGAACTCCAACCGCACGGCGTCACGGTGAAAACCATCGCACTCGATCTCGCCGCGGCACCCGCACCAAAATTCCTGTTCGATCAACTGCAGCGTGAGGGCATCGCCGTGGACGTCCTCATCAATAACGCCGGCTTTGGCGCCTACGGAGAATTTGCGAAGATGGCCGAGCAAGAAATCCTCGGCCAGATCCAACTCAACATTACGGCGTTGACCGAACTCACCAGGCTCTTCCTGCCGCCGATGCTCGCTCGCCGCTCGGGCCGCATCATGAACGTCGCCTCCACGGCCGGCTTCCAGCCCGGACCGCTGCTGGCCGTCTACTATGCCACCAAGGCCTACGTGATTTCCTTCTCCGAAGCGATCGCCAACGAACTGTGCCACTCCGGCGTCACTGTGACCTGCTTCTGCCCAGGAGCCACGCACACCGGCTTCGCCAAACGCTCGGGCACGGAGAAGTCTCGGCTGTTCAAGCACCTGGGCGGGATGAGCGCCGAAAGAGTCGCGCTCGACGGTTACCGCGCCTTGATGGATGGTCGCACCCTCGCCATTTCGGGCGTACACAATTGGGTGGTCGCGCAGTCCACCCGCTTCGCTCCGCGCAAGATGGTGACCGCCGTCTCGCGCTGGGTCGCTGAGAAGGTCGAGTAGATTCGCCGCGGGTGACGTGTCTCGTGCGATAGCGTCCGCACCGACAGAATCGGCAGAAGTTTTTCTCGGCGCGCCCTAGCCGCCTTTCTTCGCGTGCTTAGCGGCTCAAGCACTCTTGTTGTAGTCTTATCTCCGAGCCGACAAACCGCAAGCCCGACCATGCCCACACTCATCGCGCAACCCACGCGCATTCAATCCGCCGGCAATAAACCCAAACTCATTGACGAGTATGTCGGTCGAGTCAACTCGAAGACCTCCGCTGCCAGCGTCGCCCACATGCGCAGTCCCCAGGGATGGCTCGAGCCCGGCCAGACTCCGGAGTTCGACGAGTTTACGATCGTGCTGAAAGGAATGCTGCGGGTTGAACACCAGGGAGGAGCCGTTGACGTTCAGGCGGGGCAGGGAGTGATCGCCCACGCCGGCGAGTGGATCCGGTACTCGACGCCCAACGACGGCGGCGCCGAATACATTGCTGTGTGCCTGCCGGCCTTCTCAATGGAGACGGTGCACCGGGATTGATTCACCAGGGATCGAGTAACTGCCTCACTCCCATTCAATCGTACCGGGCGGCTTTGATGTGATGTCATACACCACGCGGTTCACGCCCTTCACTTCATTCACGATCCGCGTCGAGATAATCTTCAGGACCTCATGCGGCAGGGGAACCCAGTCGGCGGTCATGCCATCTTCCGAACTGACCGCTCGGACCGCGCAGGTGTAGGCGTATGTGCGCGCGTCGCCCATCACGCCCACTGTCATCACCGGCAATAGCACAGCGAACGATTGCCAGATTTTCGTGTAGAGTCCGGCCTCTTTAATTTCGCTGACCACAATATCGTCGCATTCGCGCAGCACCGCCAGGCGCTCGGGTGTGACTTCCCCCAGCACGCGCACAGCGAGCCCCGGGCCGGGGAACGGCTGCCGTTGCAAGATTTCCTCCGGCATTCCCAGATCGCGGCCAATCTTGCGCACTTCGTCTTTGAACAAATCTTTTAGCGGCTCGATCAACTTGAGCTTCATCTTCTCGGGCAGCCCGCCAACGTTGTGATGCGACTTGATTACCTGCGACGGCCCTCGCACCGAGCGCGACTCGATCACATCGGGATAAAGCGTGCCTTGAACCAGCCACTTGACCTTGCCCTCGGTCTTTTCGATGCGCAGCGCTTCTTTCTCGAAAACTTTTATGAATTCGTTGCCGATGATCTTGCGCTTTTTTTCCGGATCGCTGACGCCCTTCAGCTTCTTCATGAAGCGGTCGGTGGCGTCCACCACATCAAGGCGCAGCCCGAGTTTGTCGCGCAACGTCTTCTGCACTTTTTCAAACTCGTTCTTGCGCAGCACGCCGTTGTTCACGAACACGCAGGTCAGTCGTGACTTTCCTTTGGCGTCGCGCATGGCGCGGTCCACCAGCACGGCCGCAACCGACGAATCTACTCCGCCCGAAAGCGCGCAAATCGCTCGCCCCGTGCCGACCTGCTTCTTCACTTGCTCGATGGTTGAGTCAATAAAACGCTGCGGCGTCCACGTCGGCTTCGCGCCGCAAATCTGGAAAATAAAATTCTTCAGAATCTGCGTGCCCTGCGGCGTGTGATGCACTTCCGGGTGAAACTGCACCGCATACCATTTCTTCGCAACATTCTGAATGCCGGCTACCGCGTAGTGGGTCTTCGCCATCAGCTCGAAGCCCGGTGGCAGCTCCAACGCCTCGTCCCCATGCGACATCCACACCGCGAGCTTCTTGGCCAGCCCCTGAAACAGGACGGAGTCCGAAACGATGTCAATCTCCGCGCGGCCATACTCGCGCTTGTCCGCCGGACGCACCTTGCCGCCGAGCGTGTGCACCATGAACTGCAACCCGTAGCAGATGCCGAGCACGGGCAGTCCCATCTCAAACACACGCGCATCGGCCGGCGGCGCGTCTTTGTCATAGACCGACCAGGGCGCTCCCGAGAGCACGATTCCGGCGGGCGAGTAGTTCTTGACCTCGCTCAACGAAGCCGTGCAGGGCAGCACCACGGAAAAAACATTCTGTTCGCGGATGCGGCGCGCGATCAGCTGGGTATACTGCGCGCCAAAATCAAGAATTACGATGGATTGGCTGAGGAATGGGTTTTGCGAGGATTTGGTTTCCACGAATAAGTTTCTCAGATTCAGAGAGAGAGGTAAAGAGATTAAGGTCCCGCGGACTTGGGCCGTTCCAGGCCGTACTCCCGGCGGGCGTTCAGGATTGAGGCGCCAGATTCGGCACGTCGCTCAGGATCGGCTCGTCGCGGTCGATCGTGGTCTGCACCAGCGGCTCCCGCGCCACAGGCATTCCTCCCGACGGCAACGGCGCGGGCGGCAAAGGCTTCAGCAGTTCCTCCGGCATCTCGGCGATGCAGACATATCCCGCCAGCCGCGCCATATACAGCCAATCCGCGACCGCAAAATAGACGAGGCTCAACAAGACGACGGCGGCGAAGACCAGTCGCCATGGAACGACTGTCGCAAAACCCAGGGGCATCGAGATGACGGTGGTCGCGCCCACAAATGCGACCAGGTGCGCCAGGCCCGTCCAGGTGCTGACCGCGCACACGGCCCCAGTATGCTCACGGAAGAAACTCACCGCGGCGGAAATCGCGCCCATCGCATCTTCGCCGTCGCGGACGGCAAACATCCCTGCCAGCGAGAGCAGCCAGTTCAGCGAACTCCATGCAAGGGAGATGAGCCCCGCAAGCGGCAGGAACAAAAAGAAGGCCAGGCCGGGCCGAGGGTGGACGTCGGGTGAAGCAAAACCTGCCAGGATCGCCGCCCCGACGAATCCAAAAATCGCCGCCAGGGCGACAGCGAGGCGCAGAAAATTAAGGCGCACGAGCCCGCGCATGGATGACGATGACCCGGGCGCTTCGCGAACCCCTGCCGGAGAGTTGCCTGCCGCGGGTTTCTCGCGGATGTCCTCCACCGGTCCTGCAGAGATTGTGGCGGCCCTCAAACGGAAGTAGTCCAACAACCCCCGCACCGTGGCGATGCGTCCGAACGCAGAGGCGAGCATCCAAACTGCGCCAAGCATGATTGCGGCCAGCAACAGAGCCATCATGCCGCGGCTCAGGCTCCCGCGAAAAATGTGCGCGAGCGCTTCTCCCACCAGGTAGGGCTGGCGCGTCCGCAGAAAAAGCAGTTCGCCGTTGGTCACCGGCAACGTGTTGAGGTATTCGA
This sequence comes from uncultured Acidobacteriaceae bacterium, assembly GCA_963819145.1. GTDB lineage: Bacteria > Acidobacteriota > Terriglobia > Terriglobales > Acidobacteriaceae > Sulfotelmatobacter. The sequence goes on along the minus strand of CAWFVB010000035.1, from coordinate 144,854 downwards.
ACAGGCCGAAGAAAAAGACGGCAATGACGGTCGCGCCCGTCACCCAGCGCCACATGATTTCGGCAAACGTCAGCAATGGACGCCGGAACGCCGCGCGAAACCCTTCAGCCGTAGGCGAAATGGCCATAAGTCAGTTGCCGGTTGGAATCACGCACTCAGGATAACTCAAAGCAGTGTCATCCTGAGGGCAGCGAAGGACTTATCCACTCCCGGCCAATGGCACATGCCCAGCGGCAAAGACCGCCACCAGAGCAGGAACGCCGCCTACTTCACGACGACGTTCACCATCCGCCCCGGCACATACATTTTCTTCACGATCTGCTTGCCGGCGACCGCGGCCCGCACTTTTTCGTCGGCCAACGCGCGCTCGAGAACGAATTCCTCCGCGGAGTCCGCCGGCACGACCACGCGCCCGCGCAGCTTGCCGTTCACCTGCACCGGGATCTCAATCTCTTCTTCTTTCGCCAAGTGCGGCATCGTACTTCGGCCACGCCGCCCGAGCAGGCTCCCCTTCTCGCCGAGCATCTCCCAAAGTTCCTGCGCCAGATACGGCGCGAACGGCGCGAGCAACAAGACAAGATCAGCGCTGCACTTCTGCCAGGAACGGCACCGGGACCGCATTCTGCGCGATCGCCTCTTCCGCGCCGTACAACACATTCACCAACTCCATGATGGCCGAGATGCAAGTATTGAAGTGCCACCGCCCCTGGAAGTCGTCGCTCACGCGCTTGATCGTCTGGTGTAACTTGCGCTGAATCGCACGCGCCTGCGGCGACAATTCGGAGGGCACAGGTTTGCCCCAGTCGGGGTGATCCGGCCGCGCATTGCGCACCACGAACCGGTACACGCGCCCCAGAAATCGCTGGATGCCTTCCACTCCGGAGTCCTGCCAGTCGAGATCGCGATCGGGCGGCGCGGCAAACAGGCTGTACATACGGGCGGCGTCCGCGCCATAGCGCGCGACCATCTCGTCGGGCGAGACCACGTTGCCCAGACTCTTCGACATCTTCGCGCCGTCTTTGATCACCATGCCCTGCGTGAACAACCGCTCGACGGGTTCGTCGTTGGTGATCATGCCCAGATCGCGCATGAACTTCGTCCAGAAGCGCGAGTAGATCAAATGCAGGATGGCGTGCTCGACGCCGCCAATGTACTGATCAATCCCGCGATCCCAAACCAGTACTGCGCGGTCTTTCCGTCGAAGGGCGCGCGGTCATTGTGCGCATCGGTATAGCGATAGAAATACCAGGACGAATCGACGAACGTATCCATCGTGTCGGTCTCGCGCCGCGCCGGGCCGCCGCACTTCGGGCACGTCGCGTTGACGAACTCCGGCACCCGGCTCAAGGGCGAGCCGCCGGTCAGCGTAATGTCCACGTTCTCCGGCAAGATCACCGGCAAATCTTTTTCCGGCACCGCGACGATGCCGTCTTTCTCGCAATACAGCATCGGGATCGGCGTGCCCCAGTAGCGCTGCCGCGAGATGCCCCAGTCTTTCAGCCGATAAGTGACTGTCGCCTTGCCGAAGCCTTTCTCCTCGGCATAAGCTCGACATCTTCTTGATCGCGTCTGCGCAACTCAAGCCCGCTGTACGGGCCCGGATTGATCAGCATGCCTTCGTGCGCCGCTGAACGGCAACGGCGGCTCGGTCATGGTTTCTTCCGGATCGTTCGCGATCGGCAGGATCGACCAGCCGGATCTCCAGCTTGTATTTCCTGGCGAACTCGTAGTCGCGCTCATCGTGCGCCGGCACGCTCATGATGGCGCCGGTGCCGTAATCCATCAGGATGTAGTTGGCCACCCAGATCGGCACCTTCTCGCCGCTGAACGGATTGATGGCGTAGCGGTGCGTGTTCACGCCATGCTTCTCGATCTCGCCGATGTCGCCCGCTTCTTTCGCTTTGCGCTGCTCGGCGATCAACTCTTGCACCTGCGTCGCCCAACGGCTGGTTGTAGCGCGTGAAGTCCGCCACCAGCGGATGCTCCGGCGCAAGCTGCACCGAAGTCGCGCCGAAAATCGTATCCACGCGCGTGGTGAAGACGCTGATCGTCGATCCCGGCCGGGCCCGCGTTGCCGTCCAGCTTGAAATCAACCAGTGTGCCTTCGCTGCGGCCAATCCAGTTGCGCTGCATGGTGCGCACTTTTTCCGGCCAGCCTTCGAGCTTGTCGAGGCCGCTCAGCAATTCGTCGGCGTACTTGGTGGTGCGCACGAACCACTGCTCCAGTTCGCGCTGCTCGACCAGCGTGTCTTCGTGGCGCCAGCAGCAGCCGTTGCACCACCTGTTCGTTCGCCAGCACGGTCGCGCACTTCCGGACACCAGTTCACCTTGCTCTTCTTGCGATACGCCATTCCCTGCTCGAAGAGCTTCAGGAAGAACCACTGGTTCCAGCGGTAGTACTCGGGCAAACAAGTAGTGACTTCGCGCGACCAGTCGTAGGCAAAGCCCAGGCGCTTCATCTGCGCCTTCATGTTGGCGATGTTGCGCAGCGTCCATTCGCGCGGCGGCGTGTTGTTCTGAGATCGCCGCATTCTCCGCCGGCAAGCCGAACGAATCCCATCCCATGGGATGCAGCACGTTGTAGCCGTTCATCCACATGTAGCGGGCCAGCGCGTCGCCGATCGAGTAATTACGCACGTGCCCCATGTGCAGCGCGCCCGAGGGATAGGGCAGCATTTCGAGCACGTAATACTTCTTCTTGGTCGAATCGGCTCGGCGGCGTAGAGCGACGGCATCCTGCTGCCAGCGCTCGGACCACTTGCTCTCGACGCGCTGGGCGTCGTAGCGCTCGTCGTTGGGACGGTCGCCGATGGTGCGGCGGTTTCGGCATTGCCGATGGCATAGTGAGGTCGTAGCTTTCGGTGATCTCTGATCTTACACGGAGGCATGGAAATGTGAGCGCAAGGGCTGAGAACCGCTACGATTCTACAACCACCGCGTCGCAGGCAGTAACTGTTACATCGGTCACAGCTCGCGCACGCTCCGACGAACTGACTCTGAACTGTCAATAATCTTTGTGTTGGATGTCTTCCCGAGATCACTGGATTCATCGCCCGCAGTTTGCGGTGCAGGCGCGGCCAACGGTAGACTTGAGCGGCGGCCTTCTCCTGCGGCCGCGGCAAAGCGAGTCGAGCTTCGCTCGACCGGACAGCCGAGGGCGTCTGTCTCCACATAGTCCGGTCCCAGGGTGAACTTATGCTAGTCGTCATGAAGGCGCAGGCCACCGAAGAGCAGGTGCGCGCCGTTTGCGAGAAAATCGAAAAGCTGGGCTACCGCGCCCACTCCATGCCGGGAGCCAACCGCACCGCCATCGGCATCACCGGCAACAAGGGCGAGGTCGAACAGGGCACGCTCGAAGAAATGCCGGGCGTGCAGGAAGTCATCCAGGTCTCGAAGCCCTACAAACTGGTCAGCCGCGACATGAAAGAAGACAACACGGTCATCCGCTTTCCCGGGACCGACGCCACCATCGGCGGCCCGGCGCTGGCGATCGTCGCCGGACCGTGCGCCATCGAGAGCCGCGAGCAGGCTTTTGCCGTGGCCGAGCGAGTGCATCGCGCCGGAGCGCAGTTCTTCCGCGGAGGCGCCTACAAGCCGCGCACCTCGCCTTACTCATTTCAGGGACTGGGCGAAGAAGGCCTGCGCATCATGGCCGAAATCCGCCAGCAGTTCGGCATGAAGATCATCACCGAGGCCATCGACAACGAATCGCTCGACCTGGTCGAAGAGTATGCCGACGTGATCCAGATCGGCGCGCGCAACATGCAGAATTTTTCGCTTGCTGAAGCGCGCCGGACGCGCCCGCAAGCCGGTGCTGCTCAAGCGCGGCATGTCGGCCACGCTCGAAGAATTTCTGATGGCGGCCGAATACATCCTGAGCGAAGGCAACTACAACGTGGTCCTCTGCGAGCGCGGCGTGCGCACCTTCGCCGACCACACCCGCAACACGCTCGACCTGAGCGTGGTGCCGGCCGTGCAGCGGCTGAGCCATTTGCCGATCCTGGTCGATCCCAGCCACGGCACCGGCAAGCGCAACAAAGTCACGCCGCTGTCGCGCGCCGCGGTGGCCGTCGGCGCCGACGGACTGATGGTCGAAGTGCATCACCAGCCCGACCAGGCGCTCTCCGACGGCCCGCAGTCGCTGTTCCCCGACCAGTTCGACGAACTGATGACGCAGGTGCGCCAGATTGCGGCGGTGCGTGGGAAGGACCGTGCCGGCGATTGGGGTGAGGGAAGCCGGCGCCGTGAGCAAGTAGATTTCAGTGATGGCAGATCGGGCGCCTTGTATCTCGCAATTCTGCGCGATATGGGGAGTCGGGGGTAATTCTGCAAGCCGATCTCGCAGGCGAACGTGATTTTTCGCGCTGCCAAACTGTTCGCTCTTCAGGATGCACCGCTTGCGGCCGCTCCTCGTAGCGCAGCAGACCGAATCCCCGCACGACTTCTCCGGGCAGAGCAGTTCAAACTGCAGCCCGAGAGACTGCTCGCAACCTGGCGCAAACGGCGGCGTCGATATCCTCACCGACACCCAGGGCGTCGATTTCGGCCCTTACTTGCAAGACTGTCTGTCGAAGGTTCGCACGAATTGGTATTCCCTTATCCCTGAATCGGACCAATTGAAGAAAGGCAGGCTTGCGATTGAATTCTCGGTTTTGAAAGATGGCGATTGCCAACATGAAACTGGCCAGCACTGCCGGAGACGCGTCGCTGGATCGCGCAGCCGGCGGGATTACCTTGTCTGCCCCTTCCAGCGTTGCCCAGCGCATTCAACGGACCCTACCTCTCGCTCCGAGTTCGGTTCCTTTACAACCCGGAAAAGGCCGGCCTGGAGAAAGACGGAAGCTCGTCCAAATTGGCCGACCCGGTCGTGCACGCGATGTTGCCGCAGAACGTCATCGACACCAGCCTTCCTGACTATCCCAGAGCGCGCAAAAACAAGATCGAAGGAATCGTCAAGCTCCAGCGCAAATCGATCCCCAAGGCGGAGTGGCAAAAGTACAGCCGCTCGAAGGAAATCCGATGCTGGCAGAGGCCGCCGCTGGGCGGTGCGAAAATGGCGATTTGATGCTCATATCGACGCCAAGCCGATCGAAGATCAGGTTCGCATTAACGTCCTGTTTCTCGTTGCCCGGCGAATATGTGCGAGCCCAGATTGTCCGGCCGGAGTAGCCTCGTCCAGCAGCCTTCCTCGATAGCCGTGTTCATCTGCGTTTGATAATCTTTCTTCTTCACTCTGACGCCACCTTGAGAAAGCTCCTCTTCATCGCTGTGATGATCCCCATCCTGGGCGGCCTGGGATGGTGGTATTTCCGCGAGCAGCCGCTGCCCGACTACGGCCCGCTCTACCGCGAGTACGCCTACGTCACCAATGGCAAGAGCAACACCGTCAGCGTGATTGACCTGCGCACGTTCACTCTGGCGAAAACGCATCAAGGTGGGCAGCGAGCCCACCGGCATCGCAGCGAACAGCAAGAAAAATGAAATCTACGTGGTCAATACCGGCTCCGACAACGTCAGCGTGATTGATGCCGAGAGCAACGTCGTCGTCGCCACGATCGGCGTGCACGGCCGGCCCTACTTCATTGACGTCGCCGAAGACGGCAAGCGCGCCTACGTGGCCAACTCCGGCTCGGCCAATGTCAGCGTGATTGATCTGGAGAAGCGGCTGGTGATCGGCAACATCCGCGTGGGCGCATCGCCGGGACTGGCGCGGCTTTCGCCCGACGGCACCACCGTCGTCGTGAGCAATCGCGGCGACAATACCGTCTCGCTGATCGACGCGAACCAACTGCGCGTGCGCGCGACCCTTCCCGTCTGCCAGCAACCGGAAGACATCGCGATCCTTCCCGACTCGAGCAAAGCCTTCGTCGCCTGTTCCGGCTCGTCGCAAGTCGCCTCCATCGCGCTGCGAATGCGAGCCAGCGGTGACAAACCGGCGACAAGATAGACGACCGCGTGCTGGCCCTGCTCGACGTCGGCCGCACTCCGGTCAGCCTCGCGCTCAAGCCCGATGGCGGCGAAATGATCGTGTGCAACTTCGACTCCGACAGCATTTCCATCATCGAGACCGGCAACGACGAGGTCGGCAACAGCCTCGAAATCGGCCAGCATCCCTCGCGCGGCGTGGTCACGCTCGACAACTCGCGGCTGTACGTGACCAATTTCGGCTCGAACAGCGTCGCCATCTACGACATTGATATAGGACGCCGTATCGGCACGTTAACGGTAGGAAGCCGGCCTGACGCCCTCGCGCTCACGCCCGACCAGAGTTATCTTCTGGTGCTCGACACGCAGTCAGGCGATGTCACCGTCATCCAGAAGCGCAATCCGCGCAAACTCGAGCCCACCGAGTATTCCCTGCTGACGCTGATTCCGGTAGGCTGCAGCCGAACGCCATCGTGGTGAAGTCGTTCATGCTGAGCGCGAAGAAGTAGATGCTGCGCTGCCGCAAGACGACGTGACCGTTACGTTCGTAGCGCAACATGCTCCGCTTACTCACCCGAGCGCTCACGATTGAACCGGAACGGCCTTCCCGCAAAACCGGTCGAACGCTGCCTTCAGATCGGCGGCAATTGCTGGGGCTTCGCGCGACTCGATGTCTCGCCGCGGCATCATGTAGACAAGCTTTCCATCGCGCAGAATAGCAATCGAGGGCGACGACGGCGGCCATCGCCGTGAAATAACTGCGCGCCCGTTCGGTGGCCTCCGTGTCCTGGCCGGCAAATACAGAAAATGCCTTGTCGGGCCGGATGGAATTCTGCAGCGCCATGCGCACCGCAGGCCGCATCCGTCCCGCGGCGCATCCGCAAATCGAGTTCACGACGACCATCGTCGTGCCGGGACGATTCTTGAGCGCCTGATCGACTTCCTCGGCGCTGCGCAGTTCAGCGATTCCCAGCCGCGTCAACTCCTCGCGCATCGGGACAACCATAATTTCCGGATACATCGGCATTCAGTTTTATTCCTCTCGTCGGGGTGTGTCTCTATTGTAGCGTGAGTTCGACCGCTCGCCGAGCAGGTCGTCGCCAGCGACGGCACTACGACTGCTGTATATTGAAAGCGACCCATGCTGCTCCAGGAAAACATTCCGCTCGCGCCGCTGACCACCTTCCGCATCGGAGGGCCGGCTCGATTTTTCGTGGAAGCCAAGTCGGTGGGCGAAGTGCAGGAGGCAGTCGCGTTCGCGCGTTCGAGGGATCTTCCGCTCTTCGTTCTCGGGGGCGGCAGCAATCTGGTCGTCGCCGATTCCGGCTGGCCCGGCCTGGTCCTGAAGGTCGCGATCATGGGCATCGAGCAGCGTCCCGGCCACAACGACGAAGGCAAAGTTCTCTTCGACGCTGGCGCGGGAGAATCCTGGGACCGCTTGTCTCGCATGCCGTCATGGCGCGATTGCGCCGGCGTCGAGTGCCTGAGCGGCATTCCGGGCAGCGTGGGCGGCACGCCGGTGCAGAATGTCGGCGCCTACGGACAGGAAGTCTCCGAGACCATCGTGTCGGTCGAAGTTCTTCGATCTGAAAGACAGCAAGGTCCGCGAGTTGTGCCGCGAGGCCTGCGGCTTCACTTACCGCTCCAGCATTTTTAATACCAGCGAGCGTGGACGCTTCGTCATTCTGCGCGTCGTCTACGCGCTTACGCCTGGAGGCGAGCCGCGCATCGAGTTACGCCGATTTGAAACGCCACTTTGCAGGCCGCGAGACGCGCCCGAATCTCGCCGAAACGCGCGAGGCCGTGCGGCACATCCGTGCGCTGAAAGGCATGTTGATCGTGCCAGGCGATCCCGATTGCCAGAGCGCGGGATCGTTCTTCAAGAATCCGGTGCTCACCGCCGAGCAGCACGAAGACTTGCGGCAGCGCGCCACCGCCAAGGGATTTTCCGTACCCACCTATCCCGCGCTCGAAAAAAGCAAGAAAGTCTCGGCGGCATGGCTGGTCGAAAACTCCGGATTCGCCCGCGGCTACGGCTTCGGCCACGTCGGCATCTCGAGCAAGCACGCGCTGGCCATTGTCAATCGCGGCGGAGCCACCGCCGCCGAAGTCCTCGCCCTGAAAGATCAAATCCAGCAGCGCGTCGAAGAAATCTGGGGCATGCGCCTCGAACCAGAACCGGTCTGTCATCGGACTTCTAAAGCCGTGACTTGTCACGCCCCGTCTGCCACGTCACAAAGCCTGGCGACTTGCACAGCCGCCGCGGCTGCAGCGTTGCAAGCTCGTCTCTCCGAAGCGTTCTCTGAATAAAGATTCCTGAACAAATCAGCCTCCAGGACGGTCTTCATGAGTGAGGGCAGACGATTGGTGGCGGGAGAGGCGATTCTGAGCGGCGCGGCGACGGTCGAGCGCACGCAGGTGTGAGACGAGACGTCGCTCACTGCGCTGGTCCGGGAGCATTCGCGGCTGGTCTACCGCATCGCGTATGCCGTGCTTCGCCGCCACCACGACGCCGAAGATGCCACGCAGGAAACGTTCATGCGCGTGCTGCGCTACAGCTCGAAGCTCGCGGCAGTCGAAGATCCGAAGACGTGGCTGGCGCGGATCGCATGGCGCGTAGCGGTCGATCGCAACCAGCAACACGGTCGCAAGCGGGAGATTCCGCTGGACGATCCCGAGAAGCCGCTGGCGGAAGTCGCTTCGCCTGAGACTCCGGCGGACTCACGCATTGCACGGCGCGCAGATCGAGCGCGGCGCTGGAAAAGACTGATCGCGGCGCTTCCTGAGAAGCTGCGCGAGCCGCTGATTCTGTCGACGATCGAAGAGATGTCGCCGAGGGAAGTCGCCGCGACGCTGGGAATCAACGAAGCGGCAGTGCGGTCGCGAGTCTTCCGCGCGCGGCAGATTTTGAAAGAAAAGCTGGCGGGAAGGGCTGCGAGGAAGTAGGTGGAAATCATGACAAACACGAATCAAGACGAACTCGACCGCGCACTGGATGCGGCGCTGGCGAAATTTGCGGCAGTCGAGCCGCGGGCCGGGCTCGAACAGCGCGTGCTCGCGAACTTGCGAACCGCGCCAAGGCAGGTGCCAGATCACGCATGGTGGCGCTGGGGAGTAATGGCCGCCGTCGCGGCAATGCTGCTCGTCGCGGTGGCGCTGGGGTGGAGAACAGGCAAGCCGCCGCATCCCGCTGTGGCGGATCATCCTTCACCCGCGAGCCAAGGTCCTCAGCCGAGAAGGCAAGTCGTCTCGAATGGGCATGAAAACGAGGTTCAGCCGCACGTGCCGCATCACTTGCAAACGGCAACGCATCACGCTCAGCTTCCAGTCGTAGCAGCCGTGCCGAGGCTCGAACAGTTCCCGTCGCCTCTGCCGCTGAGTGAGCAGGAAAGAATTCTGGCGAGCTATGTCTCCCGGTATCCCGGAGCACGCGGTTTTGGTCGCGCGAGCGCGGGCGGAAGCGCTGCTGCAAGAACAGAAAGAAGAGCTGCGAGAAGCAGACAACGACAGGGATTCGCAAGAAACGAATAAATAGAAATTACAAGGAGACTTACCTATGTTGAAGAAGATGACAGTGGCAACGGCGTTGGTTCTGCTGGTCGTGGCGGCCGGAGCGTTCCAGAAAGCCCGAGCTCAGGAAGGGGGCACTCCCTCTCCTAAAACCGAGAAAGTACTTACTGCGTACCGCCTCGACTTCTCCGTCAACGAATTGGAGGACGGGAAGAAACTGAATTCGCGGCAGTATTCCATGGACCTCAATTCCGACAGCAGCAATGAACTCAAGATCGGCACGCGCGTCCCGCTGGAAGAGAAGCCTGGGCAGATCGAGTACCTCGATGTGGGAACCAGCATCTGGAGCCGACTCGAAGACCACAGCGGTCAGATTGATCTCGTGGTGCGGGCCGAGATCAGCAACTTTGCGATTCCGGATCAGAGCCAGGGGCACGACCCTCGCCCCGTCATCCGGCAATTCAAAATTAACGCGGGCACGCTGGCGACTCTGAACAAGCCGATGGTCATCGGCAGCGTGGACGATCCCAATTCCAAGCGCCAGTTTCAGCTGGAAGTCACGGTAACGAAGCTGAGATAAGCGTCGGCTTGTACACCGGGCCGGACACTCGCGTGCCGCCCCACAAGCTAAAAATGGCGCCGCTCCCGGCTCGTGACCCTGGCTTTGTGGGCTGTGACCCCTATGAAGGGGAGGGTCGAGCGATCCGGCCGAACGGCGCCTCAGTTCATCTATCGGCAAGTCTTGCCGCCTCTTGAAAGATTTTCACAAACATTTTTCGTGTCAACTTGCCCGTTTGCGTGTTCTGGTTCGACGGATGGTATGACGCCAGTAACACCTTACCGTCCGGTAACCGGTAACTGGCGCCATGTTTGAAGACATAGGGTTTCTTGCTGGGCCAAACAATCCCCTTGCGCTTCGCAGTAATTCAAGTACGCGTCGAATCCGATCTTCCCCAACGCCACGACAACCTTTACATTTTCTAATCCTGCGATCTCGCGATCCAGAAAATGCGAGCACTCCGCGAGTTCCTGCGGCAGAGGCTTGTTGTCCGGTGGAGCGCACCGCACCGCAGCCGTGATGTAGAGATCCGTGAGCTTCATCCCGTCATTGCGATCGGTTGAAGTCGGCTGGCTGGCGAAACCCGTCTCGTACAACACGGGATACATGAAGTTGCCCGGAAGCATCGCCTGTAAACGGACGGCCAGTGCGATTCGACCCGTGCGCACCGGGAGCCAGCCCCATGATCAGCACCCGCGCCTGCGGATCACCGAATCCGGGCACCGGCTTACCCCAGTATTCCCAATCGCGATAAGCGCGCCGCTTCTCACGGGCCACCTGCTCGCGGTAAGCCACCAGCCGCGGGCAGCGGGTGCAGGCAACGACTTCGCGGTTGAGGATGGTCAGCCAGTTCACGCCGCTCATTACATCACATCGTGGCGATTTTGCTGCACCCGCCAATGTGTTCCGGCTGGAAGACAACGTCATGACGGTATGGGATTACGATAATGTCATGACAGCTAAGGACGGGTTGCCCAACCTTCTGAAACTTGTCTGTTCCTGGTGTCATTCCCGCAGCGGTTGCCCCATCCTTTCGCGGTTTGTGCGAAAGGGTGGGTGGCAGGGACCTCAACTTATCGAGCAGAAAATCGAAGGGGGTTCGGTATGTGGTACCCACCGTTGCAAAGTCCGGCAAGGATGGGGCACCCTCTGTCGTGGTGATCCCATGAGTAAGCCAAAAGGTGGGCCACCCGCCATATAATCTTTGCTTGGATTTACCTAACCAATGAAATCCTCGTTTGTGCTTCTATCCTGTTTTCTGCTCTTATCTGCGACCGAAGCGCAAATTCCTGCCTCGAAATCATCCTCCAACTGCACAGTTCAAGGCCAGATCATTCAGCAACCCGGGGGGCAGCCAATCCGGAAAGCGAAAGTCTCGCTGTCCGCTTCTGGCGAAGGGCAAGGAGACGAAGCCGATCTTGTTGCCGTTACCGACGCCGATGGCCACTTCAAAATCGAGGACGTAAAACCGGGCACCTACCGCGTGGCTTACGATCATTCCGGTTTTGTTGACGCTGAAAAGCGCCATCATGGCAACAGAATGCTGCTCTCCCTGGAGGCAGGACAGGAAATCAAGGATTTGATTTTCCATATGGCGCCTGCCGCCGTGATCACAGGAAAGGTGACAGACATCGACGGCGATCCCGCGCCGAGAGTTTCCGTCGCAGCCCTTCCTCCACACTTTTGGCAGGACAGGGAACCCATGGCGAGTGGCTGGGGTGTCACGAATGACTTGGGTGAGTACCGCATTAGTGACCTAGCTCCAAACCGTTACACCGTTGTTGCGGAGCCACCAACTAGACTAGCCCAAACCGCGCAGCCAGCAAAAGCTGCCGAGAAGAATGGCCCGATTTACGTAGCGACGTACTACCCGGGCACGTCCGATAGGAGTCATGCGCTTCCCCTTGATCTCCATGCCGGGGACGAAGTGCCCGTCAACATTACCTTGGGCGTGGCCCAGCCCTTTCATGTTCGCGGACAAGTACTCAACTTGCCGACAGAAGCACGAGAAGACACAAATATCGTTTTGCGTCCGCTCGGCGAGGATTTTACGCGCGAAGTCCGCCCTTGGCCGGTTGGCCACGAAGGCAAGTTCGACATCAGCGGAGTATTCCCAGGGTCTTATAGCGTCCTCCTGATTTCAGGCAACTACCTGCACCCATCGGTGATGCGCGCGGACCAGACCGTGCAGGTCACAAGTGCCGATGTAGAAGGAATGCGGATTTCCCCTGTTCCCAATGGTCAGGTCCGCGGTCGGCTTCGCACGGATAGCGGCGGAAAGATCGACTGGTCACAGACCGAGGTGCGCCTCTACTCCGGTCTTCAGGACAAGCGCTGGCGCGGTGGTGCTGTCGACATCAGTATGCAAGCACTTTGGTGGGACGACCAACCGGCCCATGCAGAAGTCAGCAAGGATGGGTCTTTCGAAATAAAGGGCGTGCCGCCTGACACTTATCGGCTGTCAGTGTGGTCTGTCAGCACGGTTTTGGATAACGGCTTTGTCAAGGCTGTGAAGCTGGGTGAAAGGGATGTCACTGATTCGGGTTTCAGTGTAGCAGGCACGTCATACTCACTCGACGTCGTAGTTGGAGCGAACGGCGCGACCGTCGAGGGTTTCGTTACAGACGATAAAGACAGGCCCACCGCTGACGTTTATGTCGTCATCGCTCCATCTACTGACGGCAGCCAGCGCCGAGATCTGTACGGATTGAGGTCCACGGATTCACACGGCCACTTTAGCCTGAAGGGATTGAATCCAGGAGAGTTTCTGCTATTCGCGGTTGACGAAGACCCAGACCAAATCGACGTTCTGGACCCCGAATTCATTCACGCACATGAGTCGCTAGGCAAATCAGTTCAACTCAAAGAGGGTGAACATCAGAGCGTAGAACTGAAGCTGGTGCCTCCCAGCAACTGAGTGCTCATTGAGTCCGTCCGTCTCGATCGCTGTCACTCGCGCACGCTCCCCAGCTCAGCGCACTCCGCCTTGCCCTGCCCTGTGCGACGCGGGTGTGCCGGGGGCTCAAGAGTGGGTGTGGCAGTTTTGCCGCTCCTTCCTTCCACCCCCGTCCCTCGTTTGACGGTGCTCTCCCTCAGTCTTTACACTCAAGATTAACGCTGTGTGAATCGAGCTTGGTTCCCCTAGCTCGGGGGGCTCCGATCGCTGTGCGGAAAGTCCCACCCAGTCGTTACGGAGTACGCCGAAAGGGTTAACGTGAGTCCCACAGAAACAGTCGAACCAAAGAACGACGCGCAGAGTAACGACGGTGTCAAACGCGAGATCTCGGTCGAGATCCCCGCCGAAGAAGTTGCCCGCGAAACCGAAACGATTATTCAGAAGTATCAGAAGGTCGCGCGCCTGCCCGGCTTTCGCGCCGGACACGTCCCGGCCTCCATCATCAAGCAGCGGTTTAAAGAAGATCTAAAGAGCGATGTGGTCGAGGCGCTTGTTCCCCGTTACTTCCGCAAGGAAGCCGAAAAGCTCGGCCTGATCCCTGTCTCGCAGCCGCGCGTCACCGACCTGCACATTCATGAGGGCGAGCCGCTGCGCTTCAAGGCCAGCTTCGAGGTCCTGCCCGAAATCAAGGTCGAGGGCTACAAGGAACTCCGCGCCGACCATCCCGAGATCATCGTAAAAGACGAAGAAGTCGAAGAGGCGCTGAACAGCGTGCGCGAACAGCATGCCACGTTCACCGCGGTCGAAGGACGTCCGCTGGCCGAAGGCGACTTTGCCCAGGCCTCGATGAATGGCAGGCCGAAAGAAGATGATGGCACCGCCCAGCCCGTCCACATGGATGAAGTGCTGATCGAGATCGGCGGCAAGAACACCGTTCCCGAATTCACACAGAACCTCACGGGAGCCAATGCCGGCGACGAGCGCGAGTTCGAAGTGAAATATGCCGACGACACCTCCGACAAGCGCCTGGCCGGAAAGACCTTCGTCTACACCGTGCAGGTGAAGGCCATCAAGCAAAAGAATTTGCCCGAGGTCAACGACGACTTCGCCAAGGAACTGGGAGAATTCTCCAGCGTCGACCAGGTCCGCAAGCAGATTCGCGAGAACATGCAAGCCGAGCGCAAGCACGAGGCCGAGCACGCCGCCAAAGACAAGCTGGTCGCCGAACTGGTGAAGCGCAATGATTTTGAAGTGCCGGAGTCGCTGGTGGACCGGCAGATCGATCTACGCCTCGAACGTGGTCTGCGCGCGTTGGCGGCGCAGGGCATGAAGATGGAAGACATGAAAAAAATGGACCTGCCGCGGTTGCGGGCGGGCCAAAGAGACCAGGCAGTGCACGATGTGAAGTCGTCGTTGTTACTGGAACGCGTCGCGGAGCTGGAGAAAATCGAGGTCGGCGAAGACGAGGTGAATCACGAAGTGGAAGCCCTCGCCCAGCAGGCCAAACAGAGTCCCGAAACGGTCCGCGCTCGTTTGACACAGGATGGGGGCCTCGATAGAATCCGGAACAGAATCCGCAGCGAAAAGACCCTCGATTTTCTGTATCACCAGTCCGCGTAACTCGCAAAGACGCGGACCACTTTCGACCCTCCCCAAGCAAGTTCGTCGTTGCGCCGGGGCGGAGTGTGGCAGGTGAACGTGAACTCAAATGATTCGCAGAGAAAGGACCCGCAGATGATGCTGGTCCCAATGGTCATCGAGCAGACCGGGCGGGGCGAACGCGCCTACGACATCTATTCCCGGCTGCTCCGCGACAACATTATTTTCATCGGCACGCCGATTGACGACAACATCGCCAACCTGGTGATCGCCCAAATGTTGTTTCTAGCTCAGGAAGATCCGGAGAAAGACATACAGCTTTACATCAACTCTCCCGGAGGTTCCATCACGGCCGGCATGGCGATTTACGACACCATGCAGTACGTGAAGAATGATGTGATGACGCTGTGCGTGGGCCAAGCGGCTTCGATGGCTGCATTACTTTTGGCATCAGGCGAACCAAAAAAGAGATTGGCACTTCCAAATTCACGAATTCTAATACATCAGCCCTCGATGGGAGGTTTGTCGGGACAAGCCACCGACATTGACATCCACGCCCGTGAAATCCTGCGTATGCGGGAGATTACGAACCAGTTACTCTCGAAGCACAGCGGGCAGAAACTAGACAAGGTGGAAAAGGATGTCGAGCGCGACTTCATTATGAACGCGCAGCAGGCTAAGGAATATGGAATCATAGACGATATCATCTATAAGACGGCAAAAGCGGTATGATCGGCCTTCGCGCCTGGACCGAATCGGGTGCGGTGAAGCGCAAAAGGCGGAACGGGCCGAAGGACGCTGGGATCCCGAACATGCCTTGAAACAGCCGTCAGACCGGTGAAGGAGTAAAGCCGAGTGAAAAACAAATCGGGAACCGACGAGATTCTGCGCTGTTCGTTCTGCCACAAATCGCAGGACGCCGTTGCTAAATTGATCTCGTCGCCCAGCGATTATCCCCGCGCCTACATTTGCGACGAGTGCGTTGCGGTCTGCAACTCCATTCTGGAAGACGACCGCACCGCAACGCCCGCCACCAGCACGCCCAACCAACTGCCCAAGCCCCAGGAGGTGAAAACCTTCCTCGACGAGTACGTCATCGGGCAGGAGCAGACGAAAAAGAAGCTGGCGGTGGCCGTCTACAACCACTACAAGCGTATCTTCATGAACCGGCAGAAAACCGGCGACGGGGTCGAACTGGCGAAATCGAACATCATGCTGATCGGCCCGACCGGGACCGGCAAAACGCTGCTGGCGCAAACCCTGGCCCGCATGCTCGATGTGCCCTTCGCCATCGTGGACGCGACCACCCTCACCGAGGCCGGCTACGTCGGCGAAGATGTCGAGAACATCATCCTCAAACTGCTGCAGGCCGCCGATGGCGACGTGAGCCGCACCCAGACCGGCATCATCTACATTGACGAAGTGGATAAGATCGGGCGGAAAGACGAGAATCCTTCGATCACCCGCGACGTTTCCGGCGAAGGCGTGCAGCAGGCGTTGCTGAAGATTCTCGAAGGCACCATCGCCAACGTTCCGCCGCAGGGCGGGCGCAAGCATCCCCACCAGGAATTCACTCCGGTGGACACCACCAACATCCTCTTTATTTGCGGCGGCGCCTTCGTCGGACTCGACAAGATCATCGCCCGCAGAATGGGCAAAAAATCGCTCGGATTCCGCACCGGCGAAGATGCCGAGAAGGATGACCTGGCCACCGTTTCGCGCAAGCAGAGCTATGAACTGCTGAGCGACATCCAGCCGGAAGACCTGATCAAGTTCGGCCTGATTCCCGAGTTCGTGGGCCGGCTGCCCGTGGTCGGCATGCTCGAGGACCTCGACGAGTTTGCGCTGATCGAGATCCTGACCCGGCCCAAAAATGCGATCGTCAAGCAATACCAGCGGCTGTTTGAGTTCGAGAATGTACGGCTGAAGTTCAACGACGAGGCCCTGCGCGCCATTGCGCGACAGGCCATGGCCCGCAAGGTAGGAGCCCGCGGCCTGCGCATGATTCTCGAAGAACTCATGCTCGACCTCATGTTCAATTTGCCCAGCCAGAAAAAGTTGAAAGAATTCGAAGTCACCCGCGAAATGGTGGAGAAGCGCAGCGCTTCCTTCGCCACGGTGATGGAGAAGGCTGGGTAAACAATCGCCGTTGGTCGTTAGTCGATCGTCGTTAGTACCTAGCTAGCCTCCAGTCGGCAGGCAAACGACTAACGACCAACGACTAGCGGCAGGGTTCCGGCGTAGAATTGTTGTAGGTTCTGTTGGCGTTTGTTCTTTCATTGTTCTTTCACCCCAGGGAGACTCAGTGACCACATCCAAGGAAAAGTACGAATCCAGGAAGCTGCCCATGATGCCCATCCGGGACGTGGTCATCTTCCCATTCATGATGACGCCGTTCGTGGTGGGCCGCGAGTCCAGTGTGCGCGCCCTTGAGGAGGCCCTGGCGGCGGATAAGAAGATTTTCCTGGCCACGCAACACGATGCCTCCATGGATGAACCCAAGGCCAACGAGATCTACCAGGTGGGCACGATCGTCAACATCGTGCAGAGCCTGAAGCTGCCCGACGGCAATATCAAAGTCCTGGTCGAGGGCATTGAGCGCGGCAAGATTCTGCAGGTGACCGACACCGACGGCTTTATGCAGGCCACGGTGCGGGTGGCGCGCTTCGCCACGGAGACCAACCAGACGCTCGAAGCTAGCATGCAGCGTGTCACTTCGCTGTTCGAGCAATACGTCAAGCTGTGCCAGGCGCTGAATTACGAGACCATGATTTCGGCCGTGCGTATGGAAGACCCGGCCAAGCTGACTGACGTCATCTCCGCCAACCTGCAGCTTTCGATCGAAGAGAAGCAGGAACTGCTTGAGATTTTCGATCCGGCCGAACGCCTGACCCGCATCGCCGACGTGCTCGACATCGAAATCGAAAAGCTCAACGTCGACCGCACCATCCAGTCGCGCGTGAAGCGGCAGATGGAGAAAGCGCAAAAAGAGTACTACCTCAACGAAAAGATCAAGGCCATCCAGAAGGAACTGGGCCGCGGCGAAAAGAGCGAGTTCGACGAGCTCAAGAAGAAGATCGAAGCCGCGGGCATGCCCAAAGAAACCAAGGACAAGGCCCTGCAGGAACTCAAGAAGCTGGAAGCCATGCCGCCCATGTCGGCCGAGTCCACGGTCTCGCGCAACTATCTCGACTGGCTGCTGGCGGTGCCGTGGAAAAAGCGCTCGAAGGAAATCCGCAATATTTCCCGCGCCGAAAAAGTTCTGAACGAAGATCACTATGGCCTGGAGAAAATCAAGGAGCGCATTCTTGAGTTTCTCGCCGTGCGTCAGCTGGTGAAGAATCCCAAAGGCTCGATCCTGTGCTTCGTTGGGCCTCCGGGCGTGGGCAAGACTTCGCTGGGCATGTCGATCGCCAAGGCGACTGGACGCAAGTTTGTCCGCATGTCTCTGGGCGGCGTGCGCGACGAAGCCGAGATTCGCGGCCACCGCCGCACCTATATCGGTGCGCTGCCCGGCCAGATCATTCAGATGATGAAGAAGGCCGGCACCAAGAACCCGGTCTTCATGCTCGACGAAGTCGACAAGATGTCGATGGACTTCCGCGGCGACCCGTCGGCGGCCCTGCTCGAAGTGCTCGATCCCGAACAGAATTTCATGTTCGTCGATCACTATCTCGACGTGGAATACGACCTGTCGCAGGTCTTCTTCGTGGCCACGGCGAACGTGATGCACACCATCCCGCCAGCCCTGCAGGATCGCATGGAGGTGCTCCGCCTGCACGGCTATACCGAGCAGGAGAAGGTGGAAATCGCCAAGCAGTTCCTGGTGAAGAAGCAGATGCTCGCCGCCGGCCTGTCGGATAAGAACATCAGGTTCACCGACGAAGCCATCACCGGCCTCATCCGCTCCTACACGCGCGAAGCCGGCGTCCGGAATCTGGAACGCGAAATCGGCAACGTCTGCCGCAAAGTCGCGCGCAAGGTCGTCAAGGAAGGCGAAAACTACAACGTCACCATCACCGGAGAGAACGTCAACGACTTCCTCGGCGTGATCAAGTTCCGCGACACGCTGGCGCACGAAAAATCCGAAATCGGACTGGTCACCGGCCTCGCCTGGACCGAAGTCGGCGGGTCCATCCTTAGCACCGAAGCCAGCGTCGTAGACGGCAAAGGCAAGCTGACGCTGACTGGAAAACTGGGCGATGTGATGCAGGAATCGGCTCAGGCCGCCATGTCCTACGTGCGGTCACGCGCCAGCCGCCTCGGCCTGACCCGCGACTTCTATCGCAATCTGGATTTACACGTGCACGTTCCCGAAGGCGCCATCCCCAAAGACGGCCCATCGGCAGGCATTACCATCGCAACCGCAATCTCCAGCGCTCTGAGCAAGATTCCCGTGCGGCGCGATCTGGCCATGACCGGCGAGATCACGCTTCGGGGCAAGGTTCTTCCCATTGGCGGCTTGAAAGAGAAGCTGCTGGCCGCTCATCGCGCTGGATTGTTTGAAGTGATTCTGCCCAAGGACAACGAAAAAGACGTGGCCGAAGTTCCCGAGAACCTCCGCAGCGCCATGAAACTGCATTTCGTTGACACCATGGACCAGGTCTTGCAGATCGCGCTGGAGCAACCTTTACCGAAGATGGAAGAAGAGGCCGCCCAAACGATTGCGCCTTTGACTTCCAGTACTGGCGACAGCCCCACCGCGCACCAATAGCGAGTTGCCAGTTAACCAGTTAAAAAGGCCCGCGTAAGCGGGCCTTTTGCTTCCTTAAGATTTCTTCGATCACGCGCAGGCGGCCTTGACCCGCTCGCATAGCTTGGCCAGCGAACGCTCGACGCGCTCCGTTATCCATTGTTCAAGCAGGAGGCGTCCGGAATCACACCTCGACGACCGTTACTAGAATCGCGCTCGCTTGCCAATTCCCTGCCCGCCATTGCAAACTTGAGCATGAGGGTTCTCTCCCGCTTTGTGGCAGCGGCCACCGACGCCGCGCAATTCCCCATCCCTAGCCTGCCGGAGATCGCCTTCCTGGGCCGCTCCAATGTCGGCAAGTCGAGCGTGATCAATTCCCTGGTCGGCGCCAAGCTGGCGCGCACCAGTTCGACTCCCGGTCGCACCCGCAGCATTAATTTTTTCGAGATTCGCTGGCCCGGGAAGCCACATCCCGAGCTGATTTTCGCCGACCTTCCAGGCTACGGTTACGCCAAGATTTCGCGCGAGATTTCCGAGGAGTGGCCTAAGTTCATCGAGCCTTACCTCAACGAACGTCCCACCCTGGCCTTGTGCGTGGCGCTGGTAGATTCCAACGTGCCCCCCCAACCGCGGGACCGCCAACTGCTCGACTTCCTCAGCGCCTCGGGCCGGGAGTTCCTGCTGGTCGCCACCAAGAGCGACCGGCTGTCGAACAATCAACTGCACAACGCCCTCCGCACCTTGACCCAGGAGTATCCTTCGGCTCGCCTCCTTCCCTTCTCCGCCAAAACCGGTGCCGGACGCGACGAACTCTGGAAGCAGATCCGGCAAGTAGCGCAACAAATGTCCCTGGCTGAGACGCGATCTACGTCGCTGGATTAGAGAAGTCCCATCTCGAGGAACCTCACGGATCACCGCCCGCCTAATCTTTGCCTGCGTTTTTCCCGATATAAGAGGCAGATTTCCCCTAGGCACTCTTATGGAACAGGAAAGCAACGAAGGCATTGCCTATCTGAGAGCCCTGAGACAGGTGTCCGGCCCCGCCGCGAATGCAGACCCGCCCCCGCGCGATTCTCTTTCCCAAGAACATCCGCCCGCGGAAGGACAATTCGAGGGCGCTGAAAAGCGGCGCAGCCCGCGTTACAAGTGTGAAGGCAGCGTCGAGATGCGCGAGGAAGGCTGCGCCGTTCGCACCTGGTCCACTTTCACTGACATCAGCCTGCGTGGTTGCTATGTGGAGGCGCAGGCCACGTATCCGGTCGGAACCATTCTCCACCTGAAACTCGAAGCCAATGGAATGCGAGTCGAGGCCGAGGGCAATGTCCGCGTGAGCTATCCCTACCTCGGCATGGGAATCGCCTTCACCTCCATGCCCGACGAAAGCCGCACGCTTTTGAAGGAATTGCTGGGCACCATCTCGCGGCCATCCGTGATCATGGGGCCTGGGGTCGCCTCAGCGCTATCCTCCACTCCGCTGGATGCAGTGCCCTTGATTTCCAATCCCGGCGCCGCGATTCAAGCGTTGGTGCAGTTCTTCGAGAGTCGCCACATGCTGACGCGGGAAGATTTCCTGCGAGTCCTGCACCAAAGCCAAGTCCACCCCGCGAAGCTCTAACCTCGTTCGCTCCAGCTCGTTCGACCGGAGCTCGTTCGCGTGAGTCATTCTTCCGGAGCCATTTTTCCCATTCCTTCGACCCCTCCTGCCTCCTCCACGAAATCTCGATCCTTGGTTATGATGAATAGGCATGGCTCTCTATCTGATCACTGGCATTGGCGGGTTCATCGGATCGTCGCTGGCGCGGGCGTTGCTTTCCCGCGGCGAGCAGGTACGCGGCGTTGACAACTTTTCTACCGGCAACCGGGAAAACATCGCGGACATCCGCGACCGCATTGACTTCCGCGAGGCCGACATTCTCGATCTCGACGCAATGCACAAGGCGTGCGCTGGAGTGGATTTCGTCCTGCACCAGGCGGCGATTCCGTCGGTGCCGAAATCCGTGCTCGACCCTCTCGGCAGCAATCGCGCCAACGTGGATGGCACGGTCAACGTGCTCGTCGCCGCGCGCGATGCCAAAGTGAAGCGCGTGGTTTATGCCGCGTCGTCTTCCTGTTACGGCGACACCCCCACGCTGCCCAAGCACGAAGGCATGAAACCGGACCCCATTTCTCCCTACGCTGTCGCCAAGTTGGCCGGGGAACACTACATGGTTTCGTTTTACCGCTGCTACGGCCTCGAAACCGTGGCCTTGCGATACTTCAACGTCTTCGGACCGCGGCAGGATCCGTCCTCACCCTATTCAGGCGTGCTGGCGAAATTCATCACCGTGATGCTGCGCGGCGAGCAGCCCACCATCTACGGAGACGGCGAGCAGAGCCGCGACTTCACCTTCATCGACAATGTCGTTGAGGGCAACCTGCTGGCTTGCAAGGCCCCGGCGGCCAGGGCTGCGGGACAGTTCTTTAACGTGGCCACGGGACAAAGAATCACCCTGAACGAAACCTTCAAGTTGCTGCAGGGCTTGACTTCGTATAAAGGACAACCCAAGTACGAAGCGGAGCGCGGCGGCGACATCAAACATTCGCTGGCCGATATTTCAAAAGCCGAAGCGGCCCTCGGTTACAGGCCCACCGTTGATTTCGAGGAAGGCCTGCGGCGAACGGTCGAGTGGTATCGTGGGAAATGAACTGACCTCGGACCTCGGACCTCAAGTTTTAATTCACGAGCAGGCGTCGGACCTTAGACCTCGGACCTCAGCCTTCACGTCAGAGACCTCTCTGCCGCCTAAGTTCACTCAGGCGGAGGTTATGAGTGTAAAGGCCGTTAGCGACAGTTATCAGCTAAAGCGCCGTCCTGCGTGTACTATCCTGATTTGACGGCCTCGCAAGTGCAATTGCAGGCTGGTGCGCGAGCGACCATGCAAATAATCTACGCTGCTCCCTTTATCCTCCTGTCATTGATCGCCTTCGTACTGTGGCTTGCCATTCCTCGATTGCGGCCATACGCATTTCGTGCTCTGGTAGCTCCGGGCGCCTTCGGATTCTGTTCAATAGTGGCCTCGATGCTTATTTTGGTCGCATCACATGGATTAAACCTTCAATTCGCGAATGCTCCGCTCGCTGGAGCGAGAGGACTCATTGAGGGCATTGCAATCTACTTTGTTCCGGGTTTAGTCGGGGCTTGGATCACGGTTGAGATCGTCAGGCAGGTCGAAGTCAGAGCCCTGAAGACGCCAACCAGACGAGAGTTCGCCACTCGAACCATTATCGCGCTGATCGTTTTTGTCCCCGTCTTCATCGTGTGTGCGGGGGTTCAGTTCAATATTTTTCCCAAAGCCGATGCATGGTGGCCAGCATTTTTGGCGGTTTCATTCACTGCTGCCGCGTTCGCTTCAGCGTTGACGTATCTCCTCGTACGTACCTTACAGCACCGCACTCATGGCGAACCGCGCTGAATAGCACCTCAATTGGCGAGACAGCCAGCACTCACTGGCGCCGACTTCGCAAGTCCTTGATGGCGTGCCGCCCGAAACCCCATGTCTGAGGCCTGAGATCCGAAGTCCGAGGTCCGAGGTCGGAGGTCCGAAGTCCGAAGTCCGCATCATTACGTTGGTTATCTACGTCCCCATTACCGACATCGCTAGAGTGAACACATGACACTTTCCTCGATGGTGGTTTCGCGCGACTGGCAGGAAGTTAGTGTTCTGGAGTGCATCCTCGGCGGTCTTCACATGGACGTTTCGGTCGAGTACGAACCGCAGCGGGCGATGGCCCGGCTCACCAAATCCAAAATTGATGCGCTCATCGTGGATTGCGATCTGAACGGAAGCACGCAATTCCTGCGCGAACTGCAGGCGGAAAAAGCGCCGAAGACTGTGCCGCTCGTGATCATGGGCGGCCCGCAGTGCAACCGCAGTCTCGACGAGACCGGGGCACTGTTTGCCTTCGAGAAACCCATCTCCGTCGAACAGGCCGTGCGCACTCTTTCCGCGGCGCGCAGCATGATTCTTGACGGTCGCCTCCGCTACCATCGCGCCGGCCTCGAAGTGCCGGTGTCGGTGAACTACAAAGGAATCAGCAAAGGTCACAAACAGGCAGACGCGTTCCTGGTCAACGTCAGCCAGGGCGGGATGCAGATTCACACCGACAGTCCGGTTGAGTCCGCAAAGGCTCTCCAAATCTCATTCGAACTGCCCGGCGCGCGCGCGGCTCTGAAGGCGCGGGCGGAAATCGCTTGGCAGGACCAGCGCGGCAATCTCGGCATCCGCTTCGTGAAACTGGCTCCCCAGCAACAACGAACTCTGCAACTCTGGCTGGCCCAGCAGTATTTCGCGAATTAGAAAACTAGCGCCACCGGTTCGTTGGCTGTCGCGGGATCGTCTCGTCACCGCCACATGCAGGGGCGACTGCTCAAGTGACCGGACCCGAACACCTCAGCGGAACCGAGCATCTCTCGCGTCCTCGTCATCCTCGAACTCAGATCCCGCCAGCCGTGCCAGCCTTGCGCCCAGGCTCGCCCCTCCGAACATCTTGAAGAATCCCCAATAGAGCCCGCCGACCACGATTGCCGCTCCGGCCGACATGGCCAGCGGCCATTTCGGAAGTTCACCAGTGACTCCAAGAAATACCAGCACGAACAGCAGCAGGGCCGCCACTAGCACCAGCGCGTTGATGGTCCAGGTAAGGCCGCGGCCGGTAAGCGGCCGCGAGAGCCAGTCGAGGTCCGCGTGGCCAGTTTCGGCGGCGGGTTCCAGTCCGGGAGGCGGCTGCAGCGGGTCGGGCCGCAGGGGCAGTTCAATCACCTTCCGCGGAGTCGCGGAAACCAGCAGACCGTCGTCCTCCTCCGTTGGGTCTTCAACCGGAGTTAAAACCCAAGCCGCCGATTTCGAATCGCCGGACATGGCTGCGGTATGCTCCGCATGCAATGACGCGGATTCCAGCAGGCTTCCGAAAATCCATTCGTCAATCTGACGCACCGTGCGAGGTGGCGGGTCGAAAAAGCGGATGCCACACTGTCCCGAGCGAGTCGCCCACATCACCTCGCCCACGGTTTCCACCCGCAACCGCGGGTAGCGCAATTCAAAGCGGACGCGCACTTGCTGGCGAGGCTGCACCGCCGCGACCGCCTGCACTCCGATGCCATCGTGCGTCAAATTGCGGACGATGCCGCCGTTCGCCTGGTCGAGCGTGACGTAGGTCAGGGTGCGGAGTTCGTGCCGGTGATTGGCACGAGCTTGTCGCGCGGGAGATACGCCTGCGTCCATTCGCGCTCCGCTGGAAAGTCGTTTCGGTCAGGGAACCCTATTTTCAGAATCTTATCCTTGGACAACCGGGCGGCTTAGTAACCGCAGTGGTTCGGGGCAGGCGCAGTCGGACGCGGAGAGCCGTGTCGTTGAGGCTGACTTCGAGGCTGGTCCATTGCGCCTTTCCTTCGTATACTGTGGATTGTTGTTCTCCCCCCGGGCCCCGATCGGCCAGTTCGCGAAGGATTCTACTCTCCCCCGGCACACCGCGAAGCGGTCTTTTCGGAATCTGTTCAAGAATGCGAAAAGGAAGGAGACTCTTACCAAAGGACATGTCCAAAGGGTCATCCCCGGGTAATTGCAACTGGGTTCAAAGCCCATTAACTTAGAAGTGAGTTGTGTCTGAATGGCGACTACTCCCACCAAGACGGATGTTGAGGTCACGACTGCGTTTACGGGTGTAAGTGTGCCCGCCTGGCCGCGCCCTCAGGGCGCCGACGGCCACCATTCTTCGCAGGATTTGCCCTCGCAAAAGCCGTCGCAGCAGAACGCCTTGCAGGCGCTGCTCGCCTTCTCCGCGCTGCACGACCAGGTACGCCGCAGAAAATCTCTAGCCGCGCGCCACAACGGATTCGATGCAGGAGTGATCTCCGCCGAGTTCGAGGCGGACGAGCAGTTTGTTCTCGATGAAGTGTTGCAACTCGTCGCCGAGCGCGCCATCGCCATCACTGGTGCGGATGGCATGGCGATCGCCCTGGCGGAAAATAACGAGATTGTTTTGCGCGCCTCCGCCGGCACCGTTCGCCCCGACGTAGGCGCGCGCATTGACCGCGATTCCGCGTTCTCCGGAGCCTGTTTCCGCACGGCGCAGATTTTCAACTGCGACGATACCGAAGTCGATACGCGTGTGAATTTGCTGGCCTGCCGGAAGTTGGGCGCGCGCTCCATGGTCGCGGTGCCGCTGTGCGGACGCCGCCGGGTGATCGGCGTGCTCGAGGCGTTTTCGTCGTGGCCCTTCGGATTCAACGATAGCGACGTTCGCAACCTCAGCCTGCTCGCCGAGTTGGTGCTGGGAGCGCTCAAGCCGGAAGATGAAGATCGTTTCGCCCTCTCCGCGCAAGCCGCAGCCACGAAGTTGGAGCCGGCTCGCCAGGTCGCTCCGCCGGCGGCGACGGCGCCGGTTAGCGTAATCACACAGCCCGCGCCCGTTGCGCCGGCAAAAACCGCTCCGCCGCAAGTCGCTCCCAGCGTGCCCGCGATTCCGCCTGCGCCAGTTGTGGCCAAACAAGCTCCTGCGGAGATCAAGGCAACGCAGGCTCCAGTTGCGCCGGCAAAGCCGGTTCCGACGCCAGCCGCGGCTGCTCCGTCAGCGCCCGTCATCGCCAAACCGGCGGCACCGGAGATCAAAGCCGCGCCCGCAATTTTAGACAAGCCTGCAGTGGAGACCGAGAAGGCAGCCACGGCTTCGGAGGCCATCGCGGCCGAAACGTCCGCGCTGCCCGATCTTACCTTCGGTCAACAGCAGGAAAGCGAGGCGCGCCGGCCGATCATGCCGATTGTGCTGGTTTGCATTGTGATTGCCGCAGCATTTGCCGGAGGCGTCTGGTGGAAGCTGAAGACAGCGCAACTCGGCAGCGGCATGGTCACCGAAACCAAGCACGCGGACCAAGCTGCGAAGCCCGCGGAGGGCGCGGCGCAGGACGCGAACTCTCTCACGCCCACGGCGCCTGCGATTCCGGCTGCAGGAACAAATCCCTCGACCAGCCCGGACGCCATGACCGACACCAACCAGCCGATGAGCGCGCCCGCCTCCCCGCAGGAGTTGTCGAAGTTTCCGCGCGTGACCGGAATCCGACACTGGTCCTCGGCCGACACCAGCACGGTCGTCCTCGATCTCGAAGATCAGGTGCAGTACGAACCCGGACATCTGAGCAATCCCGAGCGCTTTTACTATGACCTCCGGGACACGCAGCTGATACCCGAACTGCAGGGAAAGTCCACGGACGTGAGCGATGCGTTGCTGAGCCGCATCCGCACGGCGCAGCCGGTTTCGGGGATGACGCGCGTGGTGCTCGAAGCCCGAGGCGGCGTGACTCTGGCCACGCCGCAGGTCAGCCTGGAGCGCGATCCGTACCGGCTGGTGATTCAAGTGACCAAAGCGGGCGCGAGTCCGAAAGGCGCGGTGAACCTGTTCCCGAATGCGACGGTAGCGGAGAAGAACAAGCTCGCGATCGTGGTGCCTCCGCCGACGAAGGAAGATCTGCAACTGCGAGCGCGCGCTCCGAAGCTGCGCATCGTAGTGGATGCGGGCCACGGCGGCTGGGACCTCGGCACCGTGGGACGCCGCGGGCTGCTCGAAAAAGATCTGGTACTGGAGATCGCGCAACGGCTGGGCAGGCTGCTGGAAACGCGGCTGGGCTCGGAAGTGATCTACACGCGGCAGGACGACAACTATATCCCGCTCGACGACCGCGCCAGCATCGCCAATCAGGCGCAGGCGGATCTGTTCGTCTCGGTGCATGCGAACTACAGCGACCTGCCTTCGGCGCGCGGAGTGGAAACGTATTACACGAACTTCTTCTCGGCGCCAGGCTCAACCACCGCGAAAGAAGCGGGCGCCAATTCGACTCCACGCCTGAGCGGCAACAAGCCCGCGGTGACGCCTGTACTGTCTGCGGCGGACTTGCGGGAGCGGGTTGAGCAGTCGCGGCGCCTGGCGACAAGCGTGCAGCGGTCGCTCTACGGAACGCTATCGGCCCAGAATTCGGGACTGCGCGATCGCGGCATCAAGGAAGCCGGATTCGTCGTGCTGACCGAGAGCGCCATGCCGGGAATTCTGGCGGAAGTCTCGTTCGTATCGAGCCCCACCGACGAACAGAAACTACGCAGCGACGGCTACCGCGAGCAAATCGCGGAAGCGTTGTACAAAGGCATCGCGCGGTATGCGGCCGGGTCGCGCGGAGTGAAAGTCGCTTCGAAATAACCCGTTCAGCGCCCGCTCCGAGTACCGAGCCACTCCGGGAAGACCACGAGTTGTGCCCGCCCCTACACGAACTAGTTGACGCCGCCGTATTTTTTGAGCCAGTTCAATTCTTCTCTCACTTTTATTTTGCCGTGCCACGGATTCTTGCCCAAGCCGTGGCCTTCGCCGGGGAAGATTAAGAGCTTGTGGGGAATTCCCAGCGAGTAAAGGGCGCGCTCTAACAGATAGTCTTCCAGCACAGCCACTCGGATATCGACCGAGCCGCCGACGATGTGCGTGGGGGTCTTGACTTTGTCCATCTGGAAGATGGCGGCCTCGTCGTGATAACGCTGCGAAGCTTCCCAGGGACGCCCGCCGAGGAAGTAGGCGTCGTCATAGGTGGTGTCGTCGTTCCCCCAGTTGCCGATGTGCTCGACGGCGCCGGCGCCGGTGACGGCGGCTTTGAAGCGGGTGGTCTGAGTGATGAGCCAGTTGGTCATGTATCCACCGTAGCTGTAGCCACCGATGGTGAGACGGTCGGGATCGGCGATGCCGTCTTTGACGAGGGCGTCGACGCCTTCGAGAATGTCTTTGCCGGGACGCGAGACGATGACGGGAACGATCTGGGTGAGGAACTTGTCGCCGTATCCGCTGGAACCGCGGTAGTTAGGGCGAAACACGAGCCATCCGTTGGTAGCGGCGAGCGCGGCCCAGTCGTACCAATCCGCGGCGAAGCTATTGCCGTCGGCGTCGGTGGGGCCCCCATGAATCAGGGTGAACATGGGCAGGTGCCTGGCTGCGGGCGTCCCCGGTTCGATTCCGGTGGGATAAATCAGCATGCCTTCGACGGTGGTACCGTCGTCGGCTTTCCACTGGTAAGGCTTGCCCTGGGGAAGATCGCGCTCTCTAAAGAGTTTGTTGAATTGGGTGATGGGACGCGCTTGATCGAGTCTGTCGGGGGCATCAGCCAGATAGATTTCTTCGGGCTTGCCGAGGGATGAGTACATGAAGGCGACTTTGGGCGCGTGCTCGGCGATGGAGATGGTGGTGTAGGTCCCGGCCCAGGTGCTGAGGCGACGGAGAGATCCGGAGGCCTTCGTAGTCGCGTACATCTGGACCTCGGTGCCGGCGCGGGCCGCAGCCAGGACGAAGTCGCCGGCAACGGCGTAGCGCTCGACGGTGCCGGTGAAGTCTTTCACCCACTGCTCGATTTTTCCGTCATCGGCGTTCACCCAGTAAAGGTGGGGTTGGAGGTCGCGGTAGGGACCGAGGGCATCGTTCTCGGAGGCGAAGAAGATGTGGCGACTGTCGGCGGCCCACCGGAGGTGGCCTTCGCCGGCCTGATTGTGGGTGACGCGGTGGGGCTCGATCAGCGCAGATTTATTTCCGCTGTTGCTGAGAGGCGGGGACGCCCGCACTGCATTCACAGAGGCGAGATCGACGGTGTAGATTTCGACGTCTTCGTATTTTTCCTGACGCTGGTTGATGGCGTTGCTGATGAAGGCAAGTTTGTTCCCGTCGGGCGAGGTTTCGAGAGACTCCACCCGCAGCGGAGTGGTTGAAATGGCGCGCGCGCCGGGGGTCAGGTCGGGGGCTTCTTTTTTGTCTTTGTCGGAATCACTATCGGATTGGGCGGGGGCGGCGGAGTGGTAAGCGAGGGCGACGGCGACCTCGAGGGCAAAGATGGTGTCGCCGCGTTCGGCGGTGCGATATTGCACGACATCCTTCCAGAGTTTCTTGTAGTCGTCTTTCTGCGTCTTGGTCCAAGGCTGGCGGGTGGCGAAATAAATGGTCTGCGAGTCGGCCGACCAGGAGAAGGCGTGAACTTCTTCTTCTCCTTGCGTGATGGCGAACGCTTCGCCGCCGTTGGGCGAGATAAGGAAGAGCTGACTGGGCGAATCGTCTTTCGAGTCGGAATCGGAGTCGGATTCTCCGCCCTTGTCTGCGGAGACTTTGCGGTCCGAGAGGAAGGCGATCCACCGTCCGTCGGGCGACCATTTGGGTTCGGCGTCGTGACCGGACTGGGTGAGCTGAATCAGGCTCTTGGCGTCGTCGCGGTAGAGCCAGAGGTCGCTGCGGAAGATTTGCTGGTCCCAGTCGGCGCGCTCGGTGGCGATGACGACTGCGTTGCCATCGGGAGAAATCTGAACAGCGGGAAAACTGACGGAGTTGAAGAATTCATCGAGGGTGAGCTTGGGTTTGCGCTTTGCTTCGGTTTGGGCGAGGACGTTGAGAGCACAAGTGAACACAAGGAGGACGCTTGCTGCAGCTTTGTGGATTCGCATAGGAGTTCCCGGTGGGAAGAAGCGTTATACATCGCGGCATTGACGGGAAGCAAGTTTGTGACCGGGGGTTTTCATTGTGCCCATGGCGATCGCGGCGGACAGGCCGTCTACACGTTCGGCCTGCCGTGAGTTTGTAGAGACACTCCGCGCTGGTCGCTTCGCGACTGGGGGCGGACGAATGCGTCCGCCTTACACTGTCGAAGGGTGGGAGGCGGCGGGCGCTACATGAACGGAGGAGAGAAGCCAGAGCAGGGCCACCAGGGCCGGGACTGAGAGTTGGAGGTGGGTCCAGCGCGAGAAGGGCCCGAGCAATGGAAGAACGAAGGCGAGATAGAGCAAGACGCGGAGCGCTGGAGACGATCGGTGGTCTGCGTTGGCAAGAGCCCAGTCGGCGAGGAGAAGGAGCGCGGGGGCGAGGACCAGCAAGTCGTAGACGAACAGGTGCGGATTGACGAGGACGGCGGCGAGGGTTAGCGATGAGAATCGCAGCGCGAGGGGCTGGGAAGATTTCCAGGTGGCAGTCGCGATCGCGACCACGATGACGGAACTGAGAATGTAGAGCGGCCCGGCAAGATGCGGCCAGGGGATGAGCACCGACCAGAACGAGCGGAGGGAATGCATTTGGATCTGGGCCTGACCGGGCTCAGCGGTGCCGATCCAGCGCGAGGAATGCCAGAGCGTATCGAAATAGGTCAACAGCAGGGTAGGGCCGAAATGCAGGCGCGTGAAGACCAGTTGCGCGGCAACTGAGAGGATGAAGCCTGCGAAGGCGCTCCACTCGCCGGAAAGCAGGAGGATGAAAGGGATCGCAATTGCGAACTGGGGCTTGAAAATCAGGAACCCCAACGCGATTCCGGCGAGCCAGGTGCGATTCGCGCGGAAGGCTAGAAATGCGGCGGTGAAATACAGGACCAGCAGGACGGAAATCTGGCCACGCACGAAGAAATGAAAGAGCGGGGGAAAAGCGATGGCGGCGATGGCAATGGTTCGGGAATATGGCCTGAGTCCCGGGCACGATTTCCAGACGAGATAGATGCAGGCGAAATAGACAAGCAGGCTGAGTGCGACCCAGATGCGGGCCGCCACGGGAAACGAGAGGCCGGCGAGCGGGACGAACGAGAGTCCGACCTGCGGTGGGTAGAGATAGGGCAGGCGCGCGAGGCGATGCACTATCTGCTGCATGTCGTGGATCGAGACTTGCTGGTTGTACAGGTCGTGCGCCCGGCCTTCCGTGATGAGTTGGGCTGAAACGTAGAATGGCAGGAAATCTTGAAACTTGATGCTGCCGACATGGTCGAAAAGGCCAGGGGCGGAGAAATCGACGGCGCAGACTCCCCAGAGGCAAAGCGCAAGCAGGATGGAGTGGGCGCGAATGCGGCGCGGAGTAAGCCACGACGCGGCCCGCTGGACCGGGGTTTCCGGTTGGTCGTTCACTGGGAAGGCTCGGCATTCTTGAGAGCGTCGTCGAGCGTCTGGTTTGGGCGGGGAGCGCTCAGCAGCACGCGCCAGCCGTCGTCATACTCGCGAAATCCGACGGTGGATTTGTAGTGTAGATCTCCGGAGTACAGGGCCGCGCCGATTTCGTTGAGGGGAACCCATCTCCAGAGGAAGTCCACATCGGCAGCGCTACCCTGCCTGGCGATTCCGGTGACGCTCACGAGTTCTTTGCGGGCGATGGGGATGGTAAGCGCTCGCTTGCCCGACGCTTCGGAAGGGAGAGCGGCCTGAATCGTGTCGACGCCGGATGGAGTCAGCAGAACATCCCAGCAAGGCGGCGGGCCGAGGCCGGGGGGACAGGCGGTGTTGGTGGCGGAGATCCAGCCGTGATGTTGGAGGACGAGGTATTCGGGTGAAGCGTAGTCCTTGCTGGAGACGATTCCGGTTTGCAGCACGTATTGCTGGGGGCTTTTGAATGAGTCGGAGGCGGAGATCAGATCAGCGGCGAGACGGCGGGTGAGGAAGTCGCGCGGAGAGCAGCAGGTGAGGAGCATTGCGCCGAATGCCAGCAGAATTGATTTCTTTCGCATGAGCTTACGTTTTCAAAGGGCCCGGCTTCGCCTTCGCCCGGACAGCCGAGGCGGGTGTCCCGCTAGTGGACCGTGTTGAAAGTTGGTTCAACAAGGTCGCACAGTCAGATTCAACAATCAGATTCAACGACCAGTGATTGTAAATAAACGGGGGCGTTTGTGTGGCAAGAAAGGGAGGGAGGTGATCTGGCCGTCGAATTTTGCAGGCCAGACGCCAGGAATCTTGTAGGAGCAGGCAGGACAGCAGCCCTCAGAGGTAAGGCGGTAGTCTGCGACGTGATAGCCGTAGCGGCGGATCAGGGTCTCGCTGCATTGCGGGCAACGTGTGTCTTCCCATTGTCGGACCATACCGGGAAGATTGCCGGCGTAGATGTAGCGCAGTCCCGCCTCATGTCCGATTTCGGCTGCGCGCAGCAGGTCTTCGACCGTAGTATCGCGCTGGTCTTCTCCCTGCATTTTGTAATCGCCATGAAAGGCGGTCACGTGCCAGGGAATGTCGGGCGAAATGCCGGCGAGGAATCCGGTAAGCCTCCGGAGTTCATCGGGCGAGTCGTTGAAGCCGGGGATGAGCAGCGTGACGATCTCGAGCCAGAGTCCCATCTGGTGAATGCGGCGGATGCTGTCGAGGATGGGAGTGATGCGGCCGCCGAGTTCGCGATAGTGGCGATCGTCGAAACTTTTGAGATCCACCTTGTAGAGATCGAGATGCGGACGCAGGTAGTCAAGCACCTGGGGCGTGGCATTGCCATTGGAAACAAACCCGGTAAGAAGTCCGGCAGCGCGGGCTTGTTTGAAAACGGCGACGGCCCACTCGCTGGTGATGAGCGGCTCGTTGTAGGTGCTGACCAAAACTCTTGCGCCCTGGTCGAGAGCGTCGCGCACCAGAAACTCAGGCGATGCGTCGAGCGGGGGCGAGACCGCGTTAGGATCGCGCAGGGCTTGCGACGTCACCCAGTTCTGGCAATAACCGCAATGCAGATCGCAGCCCAGCATGCCGAAGCTATAGGCGAGCGCGCCGGGATGCGCGTGGAAGAAAGGCTTCTTCTCGATGGGATCGCATTGCATTCCGGCGGTGTATCCCCAGGGAACGTAGAGCTTGCCGCCGCGGTTGTAGCGAACTTTGCAGACGCCCGGCTGGCCTTCGGCGATGGGACAACAGTGACCGCAGGAAAAGCAGCGGAGGCGCTGGTTCTCGAGTTTCTCGTAGAGAGAGGGATCGGCCTCGCGGACTCGTTCATCGAGGATGGCGCGGAGGGTGGGCACAGAAGCTCCATGGGTATTCTAGCGCCGGAAGGGAGTACAGTTCTCAGTTCAACGTCCGGCTGGGGGCTTGGTGGCGGGCTGATGCTGCTGGAGCCAGATGTCGGCTTGCTGTTCGATGGCGGTAGCTTGCAGGTGAGTCATGCCGGAAGCGAGAATGGCCGCGAGATCCTTGCTGCCGGGGTCGCCGCCTGCGCGCGCGAGCACTGTCCAGAAGTAGGCTTTGTTTGCATCTTTGGGCACGCCGCGTCCGCCCCAGTAGAGGAGGGCCAGCTTGGCCTGCGCCGCCAGGTTTCCATGTTCCGCGGCGCGGATGAACCAGCGGAACGCCTCGTTCTCGTTTTGCCGAATGCCGCTGTTCTCATCGCCCTGAAAGTAACGGCGGCCCAACGCGTTCTCGGCAGCCGCGTCGCCGTTCTCGGCCATCTGACGAAGTTGGTCGGCGGAGGCGGTGTCGATGGGGGAACTGGACGAAGCTGCGGTCGAAGAGCCGTCTGATTTTGGCGCTTGAGTGGAGGCCAGCACAGTTTGCAGTTGGACTCGGCCGCGCTCGTGGAGTTTGCTCTGGATCAGCGGAGCCGTGCTGTAGCCAAGCACGAGAAAGATGACAGCCGCAGCGAGGATCAGGATGAACAGGTGCGACCGCGGCAGGCTGATGCCGCCGGGGAGTTTCTCTTCCGAATCCATCTTCTTCTCTTCGCCGGGCTCGGAGGCGAACAGGATGCTGCCGGGAGCGGGTGGAAAAGGAACACTGGCGCGAGCGCCTGGAGACGGAAGATTCTCGGCTTTGGCAGCGCGGTTGACGGCGGCCAGAACAGTTTCGGCGAGGCGCTGCAGGATTCGGCCGTCGTCCTCGGTAAAAGTGTTGGGCTGGGCAGAAAAAGTCTCGAGCAATCCGAGGGATTTTTCACCGACGCGCACCGGGGTAGCGAGGATGGAACGAATGCCCAGTACGCGGCAACTCTCGCGGTCCACGCGGGCATCGAGTTCGGCATCGTCGCAGAGCAGCAAGCGTCCGGTCTTCACGCACTCGCCCGAGAAACCCGACCCCACTTGCAGACGAGCGCCGACGGGCGGAGCGTCGGGGCCGGCACTGGCGCGGCAGATCATGAAATCCGGATTCGTATCACCGAGGGCAATAGCGGCGCCCGAGGCTCGAACCAGCGCCTGCGCACGCGCGGCAACCAATTGCAGAACCGCTGCCAGATCGCGGCCAAGAGCTTCGGCCTCGCGCTGTACCGCAGTAACCGCGGCCAGAGTATCGGTGTAGTTGGGGCGATGAGGAGCATCGGCTGCGGCGAACGCGCTCAGCGCGACCTCGGAGTTGGCGACTCCAGCCATCGCATTGAGGAACAGCCACTCCCGCAAACGGACTAAAGATACCGGGGGCAGATCAGAAAAGCGCAGGCCCGAGCGTCCAGACGCGTTCGACCAGACAACGCGGCCGCTGGTATAGATCTGGTCAGAGCATTCGGCGAGATCCAGGCACAGATTCAGTTCACGATTTGGTTCGAGGGTGTAGTTGCATTGGATGGCCACGCCGTCTTCGCTGATGTCAACGATCTCGTGAAGATCGAGCATCGCGCTCTGCGATCCGGCGGAGAATGTGGCATACGCCGGTGTCCGTACTTTGTGCCGAACACGTCTACGACGGTTGGGAGGAGCGGATCGCAGCGCCGAGTTCATGACAGCCATGGGGTGGGCCCAATTCGTGCTCGACTATATTATCGCGGGTTTGTGGAAAAGTAAGCAGGAAGTGTTTCCCAAAGAAAAATGACTGGTACGGGAGCCCCCGGGCGCTTGTTGGGGCTTCGGCCCAACGGGGTCAGGCGCTCGGGTAAACACCTGAGGAGAAAGGGAAATTGGCAACCCGGCGGCGCCAATTCGAGTCTTAGGGAGTAATCCTCTGGCGACGGGGCGTAAGGGGAATTGAAGTGAAGGAAAACAGGGATTGGCGTGTCCGCTGGATGAGGCCCGCGCTTTGCGCGCTGGGCCTTTTGCTTTTGGTGGCGGCGATTCCCGGGCGCACGTTCGCGTCGCTTGGGGACAAACTGGACTCGGTGCAGGCCGATCAGGTCCATATGCAGGCTAGCCTGCGGACGATACCCGGTGAAAGTCACGTCGTGCAAGAGTTGCGCGCCCCCAGCGGAATTGTTGTTCGAGAATATGTTTCCGCAGGGGGTGATGTGTTCGCAGTGGCCTGGCAGGGGCCATGGCTACCCGACATGCGGCAGCTTCTGGGGAAGCATTTTGAGGACTACCAGCGAGCGCTACAGGCGCAAAGCAACGGCCGCCCAGGGCGGAGGCCGGTTCATGTCGAAACCCGCGGGCTCGTGGTGCAGGTGGCTGGGCATCCACGATCGTTCGCGGGACGAGCGTATGTGCCCGAGATGCTGCCGCCGGGCGTGACGCCGGAGGACATCCGATGATCAGCGCACGCAGTGCTTGGATTGCGGCTCTCTCGGTTCTCTGCATGGTGGGCGCGCTGGCCGTGGGATGCGGAGGCGGCGGTACGCCAAGAACGAACATCGTGGCCACATCGGGACAAAACGTCGCGCCGGTTTCGGTGAACGCCGGACCAACTGGAAATTATGTGAATGGACTGTTCGTCAGCGTCACGGTATGCGTTCCCAGTAGCGCAACATGTCAAACGATTCCGGATGTGCTGGTAGACACCGGCTCGACGGGATTGCGGGTACTCTCGTCGGCGCTGACAATTTCGCTGCCCCAGCAGAATGCGGCCAGCGGTGATGCAATCGCCGAGTGTCTTCCCTTTCTAAGCGGGCATACCTGGGGACCGGTTCAGAGCGCCGACATAGAGATGGCCGGGGAAAAGGCGGGGGCGGTTCCGATTCAGGTGATCAGCACGGCAACATTTCCGGTTCCGAGCGGCTGCACCAATTTTGGCGGGCAAGGACCGGAAACGTTGCAGGCATTAGGAGCGAACGGACTGCTGGGTGTTGGACTGGCTGCAGAGGACTGCGGGTCGGGATGCACGCAAAGCGGGCCGGCGAATCCGGGGCTGTACTACCAGTGCGCTTCATCCGGATGCGTCGTAACGACAGAAGCGCTGTCGCTGCAGTTGCAGAATCCGGTGGCGATGTTCGCGACCGACAAC
Source organism: uncultured Acidobacteriaceae bacterium (assembly GCA_963819145.1). Taxonomy (GTDB): domain Bacteria; phylum Acidobacteriota; class Terriglobia; order Terriglobales; family Acidobacteriaceae; genus Sulfotelmatobacter. The sequence goes on along the minus strand of CAWFVB010000035.1, from coordinate 108,780 downwards.
AACGGCGTGATCATCGAACTACCCGCGCCGGCGAGCGGGGCGCAGGCCACCGTCAGCGGATCTCTGGTATTCGGCATCGGCACGGAGACCAACAATGCCCTGGCAGGGGCGACCGTATACACGGTGGACAATTCTGGCAACTTCACCACGACTTTCCAGGGACAGTCGTATTCGCAAAGCTTTCTGGACAGCGGCTCGAATGGATATTTCTTTCTGGACAGCAGCACCACGGGATTGCCGGATTGCACCGTCGACGTAGGATTTTATTGTCCGGGCAGCACGCAAAATCTTAGCGCGACAAATAAAGGAAGCAATGGAATGAACGGGGCAATAAGTTTCAGCGTCGGCAATGCTGAGACGTTATTGGGCAACCTGAACGATACGGCCTACAGCGATTTGGGCGGGCCGGGCGCGAACTCCTTTGATTGGGGGCTGCCATTCTTCTTTGGGCGAAACGTCTATACCGCGATTGAAGGAAAGAGTACGCCCGGTGGGAATGGGCCGTTCTGGGCCTACTGACAAATTTTTGGTCGAGCTGAACGCGTAGCGAGGTACGTGTCGGCGAAACTATGCGGCTCGACGGGGCAGGTGTGCGGTCTGAATGCTGGAGATGCGCGAAATGGCGGCGACCATCATGCCGGAAAGAAGCTGCATAGTGGCAACGTCGCGCTCATCGAAGGCTGCAGGAGAAGACGACAGGACTTCGAAAACGCCGAGAGTGCGGCGGTAGTGGCGCAAGGGGGAGACGAGAATGGAGCGGACTCCGAGTCGGCGGCAACTGGCGAGGTCGACGCGCGGGTTGCGCTCGGCATCGTGACAAAGCATGATTTCGCCGGAGCGCACGGCTTCGGCGGAGATGCCGGCGTCGGTTTGGAGACGAACGCCGAGGTCGGGCGCGGTGCGTCCGGCACGGGCGCGGCAGACGATTTCGTCGCCGGTACGGAGTGCGATGGCGGCTCCGGTGGCGCCAGTCAGGTGCTGGGCGCGTTCGGTAATGGCGCTGATGGCGGGTTCGAGATCGAGTTCGGCGGGATGGATTTCGATTTCTTCCCCGGGCTTGACGGCGCGGATTCCGGCGGCCGGATGCGCGGCGTTGGCCACTCGAAGCTGGCTCCGCTGGATGAGCGACGGGATGCGATTGTGGTCGTAGGTTCGATGATCGGCCGCGTCTTGAACTTGCGCATCGGGAACCGTGCGCAGCAAGTCGCGCACGAGACTGTTGAGTTCCATGTCGGTGATGAGATGCGCCGCTTGTTCGTGCAGAAGTGATCCGCCGAGCACGCGCGAGAGTCCCAACAGCGCGCCGCTGCCACAGGCCAGGCAATAGGGCTTACTGTTGGTGCTGATCAGCTCACATTGGACGCAAAACGTGGCGGACTGCAGAGGGACAAAGCTGACGTCTTTGAAAGTCGTGCCATAAAGGCTCTTGCGAAACATGATTGCTGATTCCTCGTTTCCATCACGGTGCAGATGAAGGTAAACAGATAGCGAAGGGTGAGAAAGTGACGGTGGTGGTTCAGGGTGTGGAAAAGGAGGCAGGAACACGGTGGCCCGTGAATGTGCAAAATGCTGCACCTTTAGCAACCGTACAATGGTGTGTAGTGCGTAGATCTCAAAATACCGGCGTCATCCAGAGCGAAGCCGCCTTTCAGGCGTAGCGAAGGATCTCCCTCTCATCCCCCCCGCGCGCAAGCCAAACCGCCCCACCCCACGGTAGTGCGTGGATCTCAAAATACCGGCGTCATCCAGAGCGAAGCCGCCTGTCAGGCGTAGCGAAGGATCTCCCTATCATCCCCCCCCGCGCGCAAGCCAAACCGCATCACCCCCCACGATCCGGTAGTGTGTCAGTTTGAAAATTGGTCCCGTGGAATGACGGCGCGTTCTATGCGATCACGTTTGGAGTCTTGAAGAGATCGTCCACATGGCGGACAATTACCTGCCGAAACCAGCGAAGCGTGGGGCTTACAAGAAGCGGAATGACTAGCCTGCTGAAAATGACGGCGGTTGTGCTGATGTTAGTGATATTTGCCTGCATCGGAATCGCGCACATAATAAACCCTGACTGGTTCATCAAGCGTTCTGGAGTGCGAAAAGGTGGAGAACTGCTCACCGACTGGAACCGCATACAGTTTCAGATTGTGGGAGCGATCTTCGCAGCATTCGCCTTGTATCTGCTGTACAGGCTATTCCGTGGTTAAAAATTCAAACCGCCCCACCCCCCCACGATCCCCCCTGTCTTGATTTCCGTTGGCCCGTGGACTATGCTTTACGCAAGGTTAGCGGTTGACCCGTTGAACCATATCTGGGGGAAATCATGGAATGGACAACACCTGCTTTTGAAGAAGTTTGCCTGAACTGCGAAATCAACTCCTACGCCAGCGCGAAGCTGTAAGCGCGCGCTCGCTGTCCTGCTTCATTCAGCCGCCTGAACCTCGCACGATGACGTTGGCGATCCGTTCGGCGGCGTGCCCATCCCAAAGGGGCACGCGATGATTGACTGAAGCTTCCCTGTCTTGCGATGAAGACTGCGCGATGATATGTGTCGCTGCCGCGCGCAGACGCTGCAAATTCCTGCCCACAAGCTGATTGGTTCCGAGGGTAAGTGTAATCGGACGCTCGGTGTTCTCTCGCACCGTGAGGCAGGGGACGCCCAAAAACGTCGTCTCTTCCTGAATGCCGCCGGAATCGGTGATGACGATGGCGGCGTGGCGCTGCAACGCGACAAATTCGAGATAGGGTAGAGGCTCGAGCAGGCGAAGGCGCGAGTTCGTCGCCGTGCCAGAGCCGAGGTCATGGAGACGCTGCCTGGTTCGGGGATGGACTGGGAACACGATGGTCAGCTGAGCGCTCAAGTCGGCAAGCGTGGCCAGCAGGTCGCGCAGCCAGGGAAGATCGTCCACATTCGAGGGGCGGTGAAGGGTTACCAGGGCGAAGGGCGACGGAATGTTTGCCGGGAAATGTTGCTCGGCGCGCGGCAGCAAGCGGACCAGCGTATCAATCATGACGTTGCCGACCAGGTAGATGCGCGAGGCTTCAATCCCTTCGCGAAGCAGGTTCTCATCGCCATCGGCGGAAGGCGTGAAGAGCAAATCAGAAAGTTGATCGGTGAGGAGTCGGTTGATTTCTTCGGGCATGGAGCGGTCGCGGGAGCGCAGACCTGCTTCTACGTGACCGACGCGTACGCCGAGTTTCGAGCACACCTGGGCGGCGGCGACTGTCGAGTTCACATCCCCGTAGACGAGAACGAGGTCGGGCTTGCGTTCGACGAGGACCGGTTCAAAAGCGAGCATGACTCCGGCGGTTTGTTGCGCATGGGATCCGGAACCGACTCCCAGGTTGCAATCCGGTTCGGGCATTTCCAGTTGCTGAAAAAAGACTTCCGACATGGCCGCGTCGTAGTGTTGCCCGGTGTGGATCAGGCTCTGGCGAATTCCGGAATGCGCGGCCAGCGCGCGCAGGACCGGAGCGGCTTTCATGAAATTAGGACGGGCGCCGACGACGTGAAGAACGTGCATGGTGGGCAAAGCGAGATTGTAGCTGGTTTTCAGGGCTTCAACTGGAATGGCCGATCGGATTCGCCAACGAAATCATCAACCCCCAAGGGCACGAGGGTTCACGAAAGAACCTAGCCTGCCTGGGCTTCGATAAGCGCGGTGTTTTGCTCGGGGAGAGGGATGACTTGGGCGGAGTGGGCCAGGGTGCGGTCGAGCGCGTCGGCGAGCGTGGTGGGGAACGAGGCCGTCAGAAGATTGATGTCGAGGTGCAGATCGCGGGGAGAGTATATGCGGTGGACGCGCAGAGTCCCCCGCTTGCGGTTCGAGGAACTCAGCAAGTCGAGAGCGATCGTCCACACCGCGGGCGAGTTCTCCAGGGCCTTCTGAACTCCGGCTTTGTGCCATCGGAACGACTGTCCGTTGCGGCGCGAGGCAGACGGGTCGCTGCCATCGATGGGAACGGGCTCTCCGGGGAGCAGTTCGAAATTCAATTCGAAACCGTCAAAATCATTGCTGCCGAAAGCGGCTACGAGAATCCGGCGGACCTGCTCGTAATCGCGGGCGACTTTCAGTTCCTCGGTGGCGCGGCGAATCGCGAGATTGTTGACGAAGATCTGGGGCTGGTCGAGGGTGCGATGGGCAACGCGGGCCAGTTCTCCGAATTCGAGATAGCCGAGATGCTGGACGCCGATCCAGATGCCGATGCCTAACACAGCAAGAACCAGGCCGAGGGAGCTTCCTGTCGGCCACAACAGAAACAAGCTCAGCATGGCAAACACGGCCGAGACGCCGTAGAGCAGAATCACGACCTGGCGATGCGTCATGCCATGCTGCAGCAGTTTGTGGTGGATGTGTTCGCGATCGGCGGTGAAGACGGGGCGTCCGCTGATCAGGCGGCGGGCGATGGAGAGCGCAGTCTCGAGAATCGGCAGTCCGAACGAAACCACGGGAATGGCAACGGCCACGATGGTCGGTGCTTTCTGCGCGCCGGCCAGGGCCAGGGCGCTCAGAACAAATCCAATAAAAAGGCTGCCGGAGTCGCCCAGGAAAATGGTTGCGGGATTGAAGTTGAAGCGCAGGAACCCGAGAATGGCCCCCGCGAGGGCGATGGTCATTACGGTGACCAGTGAGGGACCATTCAACAGCGCGACCACGAAGGCCACCAGAGTCGAGAACAAGGCCGAACCGGCCGCCAGGCCATCGAGGCCATCAATCAGGTTAAACGCGTTGGTGATGGCCAGGACCCAGACAATCGTGAGGGGCAAGCCCACAAACCAAGGCAAACTGTGACTGCCGAAGACTACGGGGATGTTGACGATTCGCAGACCGCCGATGAACAGCATGGTCGCCGCCACGCCCTGCACGGAAAACTTGAAGTAGGGGCCGACGCCGCGTATGTCGTCGTAGACGCCCAGCAGAAATACGAGCGATGCCGGGGCCAGGATCGTAAGCATCGTTCGGATAGAGAAAGTCGCATGCATCCGGGGATGGTACAAAGCCCACACCATGGCAACGACCATGCAGGAAGAAAAGGAAAGGAAAATGGCAACGCCGCCCAGGCGCGGCAGAGGACTGGAATGCAGATGGCGTTCCTGCGTGGGAACCGCAACCCAACCGTGCGCGCTGGCGAAGTCACGGACGTAGCGAGTGAGTATGAAGGCAGACAGCAGCGACAAAAAAAACATCGCCAAAAAAATAACGGTCAACTACGTCACCTCGGCAAACAGGCGCGTCCGCACGACACTGCCCGGCTCGCCCTCTTTCGAAAAGTATTGCAGCAATACGCCAGCAGTTAATAGTTAGTACACGGATACCTTGGCAGTGGTGTAAGTGGTCCGACTGTAGCAGTACCAGAACGGGAGTTTCAATCGTGGAATAGGAAAAATCTGTGGAAAACTAAGCCCGAGGCCCGCAGATCGCGGGTTCTGAAGCGACCCTGCTGTGCTAAACTGCTGGTCAAAATCTCATTTAGTTCGTCAGGGGTCCTGTGATGCCATCGGGCACAGCGAAATTCAGAAAGAGCGGTCCGGGTTTTCTGTTTGTGCTCGTCGCAATTCTGATCCTCGCCTGCGCAGCGGGGGCGCAGCAGCCGGCTACCGCAAGCCAATCCGGCCAGAGCTCCCCACCGGCCGAGGTTCCTACCGGACTTCCCCCGGTTCAACCGATGTCGCAGGCTGCCGTGAGCGCATCCCAAGCGGCCACTGGCACCCAGGCAAAAGCCCCCGACTCGATCAAAGACGCCGGCGACCAGTCGGCGCTCACCAAGCTGGGCCCCGGAGATCTACTCGAGGTCAACGTCTACAACGTTCCCGAGTTGGCGACCAAGGCTCGGGTGAGCAACTCCGGAGACGTTTACCTTCCGCTGATTGATTACGTCCATGTAGACGGTTTGACCCAGGAAGAGGCGCAGACGGTGATCGAAAAGCGGCTGGAGAGTGGCGGATTCGTCCGCAGTCCCCACGTAACCATCTTCGTCGACGAGGCAGCATCGCAGGGAGTTACGGTGATCGGGGAAGTGGGAAAACCGGGAATCTACCCGGATGTGGTGGATCACAAGCTCTACGAGGTTATTTCCGAGGCCGGCGGCTTCACCACCAGCGCATCGCGCAAAATCGCGATCATTCGCCATGACAAGCCGGAGCCCATCCGCATTGATCTGCCCCGGAATCTGGCCGACGATTTGACTGGAAACGTGGACGTATTGCCCGGCGACACGATCACCGTGCCCCGCGCGCCTATCATCTATGTGGTGGGAGACGTGGGCCGACCCAGCGGCCTGCTGGTGGATAACGGCTCGCTTACGGTGATGCAGGCGATCGCATTGGCGGGTGGCACCAATCACACGGCGAAACTAGGGGCCGTTCGAATTATCCGCAAAGGCCCTACGGGCAACACGGAGATGCTGGTTCACCTCAAGCAGATGCTGGAGGCCAAAGCTCCCGATGTCCCGTTGCAGGCCGACGACATTCTTTTCGTGCCGATCAGCGGCGTCCGCGTGGCGGCTGCCCGGACCGCGGAGGCCGCCATCGCGCTGGCCACGACCGTCTCGATTTACGCCGTGCACCCGTAGCCGTTCTCAGTCCCCGGTTTTCAAGATGGGTTAGACGACTCCGCGAAGGACCCATACATATTTCTCTGCGGTGCGGTCGCGGGTAAAGTTCTGCAGGATGTATTCCCTTCCCTTTTGTCCCAACGTGGTGCGGAGTTCGCGATTCCCGGCGAGTTGTTGGATGGCTTCCACCAGCGCTTGGGAATTCTCTGGCTCGATGACGATGCCGGCTCCGGCTGCTTCAACAATCTGGCGCGCCTGCCCGTCAACTCCCAGGATGACCGGACGGGCAGAGGACATGAACTCGAGCATCTTGGTGGGAATCACCGTTTTGAAGACATCGGTTTTTTTCAGCAGCACCAGGCAGGCATCCGACGCAGAGATGAGAGCCGGAATTTTCTCGCGGGGCTGCTGGCCGAGGAAGCGAACGTTCGCCAGGCCGCGACCTTGCGCCAGAGATTGGATGCGCTGTTTTTCGGCGCCTTCGCCGACCAGCAGAAACACCACATCGCAATTCTCCTGCTGCAGCCTCGTGGCGGCATCGAGCAGCGTTTCGAGTCCGTGGGCGTTACCGAGGGTACCGATGTAGCTTGCCAGGAATTTTCCGTCGGCGCCGAGCTGCCGGCGCAGCGCCTGGTCCGACTCGCGCGATTGCGGGGCAAACAGATCGGTCTCGACGCCGTTTTCGACGACCGCGATTTTTTCCTCGGGAACGCGCCAGTGCCGGATCAGATGGTCCTTAAATGCCGCGGTCACGACGACGATGAGATTGGATCTCCGGTACAAGAATCCCGCGATAGCTCCCAGAGCATGGTGGAGCAGAGAATCCTCGCTGCCGACTCCGACGGCGGCCAGAGACTCCGGCCACAGGTCGCGCACTTCGAAGACGAGCGGTACCTGGCGGGAAAATGCGAGCCACCATCCGGAGAGCCCGACCAGAAGTTGCGGCGACGTCGCAATGATGACGTCGGGGAGCGGAATGGCCAGGCCGCGGAGTGCGGCAGAGAGACAAAACGAAGCGTAGTTGCGCATGCGTTCGTGCGCTTTGCGGTTGGGCAGGGGCCAGAGCCATGTGCGGAAGACTCGCACGCCGTCAACTTTTTCGGTGTAGGTCAGGCGGCGGAGACGCGGTCGCCATTCTTCCGGAACCACGCCGGTGGGGTGATTGGGAAATCCGGTCAGGACCGAGACGTCGTGACCCGCTTGCGCCCAGTGGTGAGCGAGTTCGGCGGCACGGGCAGCGGGCGCGCCCATCTCCGGCGGAAAGTATTGTGAGACGTAGAGAATCTTCACGCGAACCTAGAGTGTCGCATAAATGGCCACCGGGGATACCGGTGCGGTTTGGCTTGCGCGCGAAGCCAGATGAGAGGGAGAACAGCGCCACTACCGCTGTTCCCCACGGCGGCGTCATCCTGAGCGAAGCCGCGTTTCAGGCGTAGCGAAGGATCTCCCTCTCACCCGCCCTCGCGGCTCTTTGAGAACGACAAACTGCAACACTATCGCTGTTCCCACGGCGGTGTCATCCTGTCTCTAACGACGGTGTGGCGTGTCAAGGGTTATGTGGCGAAAGATATCCCTGGACGCTTTTGGGTTTACCAAGGCGCCATTTCGCTCTCGTAGAAAGTGTCTGACTCCCAGACCAAGGTCGTCCTTCGATTTTCAATCTCGCAGTGAAACTCCAGGTTCCACTATCCATCTCTTCGGGACTTGCCCCCACGATTGCTCAGTTCGAACTCCCTGACTTTTCAGGGAGGCAGGCTGCCCATTCAAAGCGTCGGTTTATTCTGCTCGACCACAGGATGACTCGGGCTCACCTGCGTGACCACCTGACAGAGTTGCGCGTACGTCCAGTCCTGGCGCAACATCAGGTACAACCGCGTGGCCAACTTTCTGGCCACGGCCACCTTGGCGACACTGCGATTCTTGCGCGCCGCCAGGTGCTTGTAGAAGCGCTTCAGTTGCGGATCCAACCGCGCCGCTGTCTGTCCCGCTTCCACCAGCAAAAAGCGCAGAAACGAATTGCCCTGTTTGCTGATTTTGCCCAGCTGCTGTTTTCCGCCGCTGGATTTTTCGCTCGGAATCAGGCCAAAGTAACTGCCCACTTGCTTGGCCGATCCGAATCGTTCCGCCGGCCCCAGCGTCAGCACCATGGCCAACGCGGTTACCGGACCCACTCCCGGATGCGTCATCAACCGCACCGCCTCGGGCCGCTGCCGCGCTTCTTCCGCCACCCGCCGGTCCATCTCGACGATCTCTGTTTCCCACTCGTCGAGCGCTTCCAGCAATCGCTTCCGCCGCTCGGCCGCGTACGGCAGCAAGGGCAACTGCTCCAACTCCTCGCGCCCGGCTTTCGTCCACAGCTTCCGTTTTCTCTGGATGCCACAGCTCAACGCCATCGCTTGCAACTGGTTCTTGGTTCGCGTCCGCTGCTGCACCTGCTTGTGCCGATGGACCAGCAACTGCCACACATCCCGCACCTCCAGGCTCGGCACCCAGATCCGCGGAAACCGTTTCTCCATCAGCAGCTGCAGCAAATGCTCCGCGTCCCGCCGGTCCGTCTTCTGCTTCCGCACCACGCTGGCCCGGATCTTGGCGGCATCTCCAAACCACAACTCGATGCCCAACCCCTCCAGCCACCGTTCAAACCACGGATAGTGCCCGCAAGCCTCCATCCCTACCAGCACTTCCTGCCCGGCCAGCGACCGGTAAAACTGCTCCGCTTCGGCCCGGTGTTGCAAGCGCCTCCCTTCCATCTCTGCCGTTCGATTGTCAAAGATCGCGACCTGCTGAAACCCAGGATGAAAATCACAGCCTATAATCAGCATGATGTTGGCTCCTCTCACGAGCCTTGGTCTTGTTTGTCGCAACCCAATCTTCGCGACGGGCCAACGTCGTTATGCAATCAAGCGGAGCCGCGTTTCAGGCGAAGCGAGGGATCTCCCGCGCGGATCTTCTGTCCACGCGAGATCCCTCCGCCCGCTGGTGAAAGCGCGGGCGATCGGGATGACGCCGCGCGAGTGACGCCGGGAATCGATCGAACGTTCACCAGATAGTGGAGACGATGCCCGACTTGCGAATTTCGCGATCCGCAGTCAGCAATGGGATGTCTTCGATCAGCGCCGTCGCGGCGATAATGCGGTCGACTGGATCGTTTGGATAGCCTGCTGCCAGGTCAAAGGCCTGGAGCGCAATATTCGCTGTTATCGGCAGGACGACGAATAGGCGTTCCACCTGAGACAGAGTGGTTTCCACGTCCGGCTTGAAGCTTACTCGTCTACGACTCGCCAGCAGCGCAATTTCAAATAGCGTGATGTCGGAAACGGCCAGGCCACGGTCTTTCTTGCGCTCTTCCTCAATGGTAGCCTGCGCCTTCGGAGAAATGCGCTGGTACTCCTGCGCGAGCCAGATGACCACGTGCGTGTCGAGCAGAATCAATCCAGATCGCCCCACTCCTCGGGAGTGAGCACCGGGGAGACGATGTCGCCCTTGATCTCGATGCTGCCTTTCCCCTTCATGAAGCCGAAGATGTCGTCCTTTTGCGGCTCGACCGGGACGAGCTTGGCCACCGGCTTGCCGCGCTTGGTGATGACGACGGCCTGGCGCTTGGCGGCAACTTCGTCCATGACGGCGAGGCAGCGGGCTTTGAACTGGCCGGCGGGGATGGTCTTGGTTTTCATGGGAGCGTTGTGATCATGGTCATTATACCATGGTCATGAAGGGTATTTCTACGAGTGCGTCGTCCTGAGCGGAGCCGCTTTTCAGGTGGAGCGAAGGATCTCCCTTACGGTAGCTCTTGAAGGGGAGGTACATTGGAGATCCCTCCGCCCGCTGGTGAAAACGCTGGCGTTCGGGATGACGCCGCGCGAGTGACGCCGGGAATCGATCGAACGTTCACCAGATAGTGGAGTGTTGTCGGGGGTACAGCGACGTCTGACACTTCTACCCGGTGTGCTCTTGGTCCTGCTCAGCTTCCGTACCGCTCGCGGATAAACTCCGCGATACCGGCGTAGGCCTTCGTCAACGTGGCCTCGTCCGGCAGGAAGACGATGCGGAAATGCTGGGTGCCGGGCTTTTGGCCGAAGCCGGAGCCGTGGACGACCATGACGTGTTTCTGGCGGATCAACTCCTTCACGAAGATTTCATCGCTCTCGGGGATATCGATTTTCGGGTAAGCGTAAAACGCTCCGTGCGGGGCGATGCAGCTCACGCGCGGCGTGGACTCGCACCACTTCTGGGTGAGATCGCGGCGGGAGCGCAGCTTGCGGCGAACTTCAACGAGATGGTCCTGCGGGCCTTCGAGCGCGGGTTGGATCGCGTATTGTTCGGGATGGTTGGCGCAGAGGCGCGCGCGCAGCAGGCGATGCACGCCTTCGGTATAGGTCTTCACCGCGGCGGCGTCGCCGGAGACGATGCCCCATCCGATGCGCCATCCGGGGACGAGATAGTTTTTCGACATGCCGCCGAAGGTCACGCACGGGACGTCGGGCGCGACCGAGGCGAAGGCGATGTGCGGAATGATGTTTCCCTGAGAATCGACATCCAGAATCAACTTGTCGTAGATTTCGTCCGAGAAAACAATCAGGTTGTGGCGGCGGGCGAGTTCCGCGACTTGCTCGATCATCTGCCGCGTGCAGAGCGAGCCGGTTGGGTTGTTGGGATTAATGAGCACGATGCCGCGAGTGCGCGGCGAGACCTTGCGCTGGATGTCGGCCAGTTCGGGCTGCCATGCGTCGTCTTCATTCAAATCGTAGGCGTTCAGATTGATTCCTAATTTACAGAGCACGGCCGAATACAGCGGGTAGTCAGGGCTGGGAGTGAGAACGTTTTCGCCGGGATTGACCAGCGCCGAAAGGCACAGGTCAACGGTCTCGCTCACACCCGAGGTCACGAAAACATCGCGCACGGTCGTGATGCCTTTGCGCGCAGCCTCGCCGCGAATCGCTTCGACGGCTTCGGGAATGCCGGGAGACGGAGCGTATCCGTTCTTGCCGTCGCGCATGGCCTTGTAGACGGCTTCGATGAGGTGCGGCGGCGTCTGGAAATCGAAGTTGAGCGGGTCGCCAACGTTCAGCGGCAGGACTTTGTGTCCGAGTTTGGTGACTTCGTCGGCCACGCACGCCAGGTCGCGAATGGCGTAGCGGACGTTTTCCAGGCGCTTGGCGGCTGAGATATCGTGAGCCTGAGTAAGCGGCATGAGGGAATTCTACCCGCATACCGCAACCGAGGCACAGAAAACTGATCGGCGATGAGTGTAGAGCCGAGTGTAGAGCCGAAGGATTAGTGCGGGCTGAAGCTGAGCGTGACTTCCTCGACCGTTTGCGTGGCCGCCGGAGCGTACTTCCACTTCATGACGGCTTTCTGCGCCTTCTCGGCGAGGATCGGGTTGCCGCCGCGAACTTCGGTCTGCGTGACGTTCCCGTTGGGCTGCACGGTGGCGCTCAACCGAACCTGGCCGCCGATCTGCGCGGCTCGCAACATTTCCGGATATTCCGGAGGGACACGAACCAACACCTTGCGGTGGACCTCTTCCTGGGCCTTCAAGTGCGACGATAAGCCGAAACTGGCCAACAGCAAAATCGCCAGAGCAAATCGGAGTGATGCAGTGGCAAGCGTGATGGAACGGGGGACCCGAAGCTTCGGCCGTTTCACAGACATGCGTTTATCCACAACAGAGATTGAAATCCGCTCTCAGAAGGTACTGACAAAACATAACGGTTACTAGGTTACGAACGTACCCGTTGGCGGTACTCGCCCCAGGAGTTGGGGAGGGGCGACGGGGCTCTGGCGGTGGAGGAAGGAATGGAATGCCGTAAGTCGTGACAGCGGCGTCATCCCGAACGCCCGCGCTTTCACCAGCGGGCGGAGGGATCTCGCGTGCACCGACAGACAGAAGTTCCGCGCGGGAGATCCCTCGCTCCGCCTGAAGAGCGGCTCCGCTCGGGATGACGCAGGGGCATAATGACCGCGGAGCGGACTGCTGAGGTCCGAAGTCCGAAGTCCGAAGTCCGAACTTAGTCTTCCCGGTCGATTTGAGCCTTTTGCAGTTTGTCGGAGTAATCCACGTAGACCGACTTCCACTCGGTGTAGAAATCGATCGCGCCGATACCGCCCTCGCGGTGGCCATTGCCGGTGGCCTTGGTTCCACCGAAGGGCAGGTGAACTTCCGCTCCGATCGTGGGGGCGTTGATGTAGGTGATGCCGGCATACAGATCGCGAATGGCCGAGAACGCCTTGTTTACGTCTTTCGTGTAGAGCGCCGACGACAGGCCGTACTCGATGCCGTTCGCGATTTCGATGGCGTTCTCGAGATCGTCGCAGGGAATCACGCCAACGACCGGGCCAAAAATCTCTTCCTGGGCGATGCGCATTTTGGGATCGACGTCGGTAAAGACCGTCGGCTCCATGAACCAGCCGTGCTGGTAGTCGCCTTTGTCGAGGCGGTTTCCACCGCACACCAGCTTCGCGCCTTCGTTCTTGCCGATTTCGACGTAGCTGAGGTCGGTCTGCAACTGCTTTTCGTTGACCGCGGGGCCCATCTGCACGGTTTCGTCGAGGCCGTTGCCGACTTTGAGTTTCCTGGCGCGTTCGACGAGGCGTTCCACAAATTCACGGTACACGCCCTTCTGCACGATCATGCGGCTGGTTGCGGTGCAGCGCTGGCCGGTGGTGCCGAACGCTCCCCAGAGGCCGCCTTCGATGGCGAGGTCGAGGTTGGCGTCGTCGAGCACGATCATGGGATTCTTGCCGCCGAGTTCGAGCGAGCAATGCTTGAAGCTCTTGGCCGCAATGCCGCCGATGATGCGGCCGACGGCGGACGATCCGGTCAGAGAAATCGCGCGCACGTCGGGATGCTCGGCCAGCGGAGTGCCGACTTCGGCGCCAAATCCGCCGACAACGTTAATCACGCCCTTGGGCAAACCGGCGTCGGTGAGAGCGCGAACCAGGTTGAAGGTGGAGAGAGGCGTGTCCTGCGCGGGCTTGATGACGCAGGTATTGCCGCAGACGATGGCCGGCAGCAGCTTCCACGACGAAATGGCCATGGGGAAATTCCACGGCGTGATCATGCCGCAGACGCCGATGGGCTGGCGTACGGCCATGGCAAACTTGTTCGGCATTTCTGACGGAACCGTGGGACCGAACAGGCGGCGGCCTTCGCCGGCATTGTAGTAGGCGGCGTCAATGGCTTCCTGCACATCGCCGCGCGTCTCGGCAAGCACCTTGCCCATTTCGCGGGTCATCTCGCGGGAGTATTCTTCCTTGCGCTCGATGAGAATCTCGGCGGCGCGAAACACGATTTCAGCGCGGCGCGGGGCCGGGACGAGGCGCCACTTGGCGAACGCGCGCTTGGCGGCTTCGACCGCGGCGTCTACGTCGGCCTTGGCCGATCTCTGGAAGATGCCAACCAGGTCGCGGGTGTCGGCGGGATTCCGATTCTCAAAGGTTTCTCCGGTCGAGGATTCGACCCACTCGCCGTCGATGAAATTCTTAACGACCTTGGTGCCGCCATAGTTCACAGCGGCCGGGGTGGCCAGGGTATCGGTTGCCATGGTTTCTCCTTGATTCCTATGAATGCCTGAATCTTGATGCTACAGCGGGCGAGGAAGGTGCGGCAAGGGCGGGGCCTGGCGAGGACGCGGCCTTGCGTCACGGGGTGTTTTCAGCGGCATACCAGGGCATGAGTGCCATGGCCCGTTTTACGGCAAACCGGACTGCCCCGGTCGAATGTTCAGGTTTTGATTCGTTCCGCGAGAAGTTTCTCAAACTCCGGCTCGCCGTGAAGAGACTGCAAGTCGGGATCGATCTTAAGGAAGATATACCACCGGTATCCGTTCTGGATCGCCATCTGCAACTGCTCGATGGCTTCACTGTTTCCGGTGGTTCAGAGCGAGAACATCGGCATAGGAAACATGCATGCTTGGATCAAGCGCCATGCCTTTGCGTGCCCAGGACAGTGCGCTCTCAAACTGCCCGAGCCGCGAGAGCGCATCCGCCATGGAAAGGGCCGTACTCGCATCCATTGGATCTTTCTTCCATCGAGTTTCCATTTCCTGACGGTAGCGCTCGAAGTTCTGGCGTGCTTTCTCCTGATCTCCCATTGCCTCATAGATGACGCCCATGCCATACCACGGAGCAGCGTCTGAGGGGTCGATTTTCGGAATCGGTTCGAGCGCCTGGAGTGCCTGCTGATAGTGGCCTTGCAAACGCTGGGCATGCGACAAGCGGTAGCGGGACAGGGTGCTCCGCGGATTGAACATCACTGCCTTTTCGAACGCCGCCTCGGCCTGTGCCCATTCCCCCATGCCGAGCAGTGCCCATCCCATACAATCGTGTCCAAAGGCCCAATGAGAATCCACCTTGAGCCCCTCCCGGCACGTTTCCAGCGCTGATTTCGCATCTCCTAGCTGGTAGAGCTGGACTGCGGCTAAGTTGAGGTAGCCCGGGAGGAACCGCTGGTCAACCCGTATGGATTCTTTCGCCGCTGCGATGGACTCCTCGTACCTGCCCAAGAGGCTGTAGTCCCACGCCAGGTTCGAATACGTCGCCGCATTTCCTGGATAGATCGCAAGCAACGCTTTGTAGTAGCCCGCAGCCTTCTCCCGGTCATTCTCGACCCACTGCGCATGATAGGCCAGGATCGTGTACTTCTCTTTATCGGTCAGACTGGAAACGTGCTGCACGGCCTGGCTGAGCAGTTGTCTGCCTACCTGGGCGTCGAACTGGGGCACATGGTTGGCGGCCAGGGTCACGTGCAGGTTGCCTAACTGGCCCATCGCCGCCGTGAAGTTCGGATCGATACGCAGGGCGTTTTCGAACATGGTCTTGGCTTCTTGTACCTGGCCTGCATTTCTCATCTCGACGCCCAGCGAGTACTGCTTCAGCGCCTCCAGCGAAGGCGTGGTCGCGGCGGCCAGCGGTTTGCTTTCGGATATTTTTTGAATCGATTCCCCCAGGTCGCGGCGCAAGTCCGCTGCCAGGTCATCGACCGCGTCCAGCACTTTCTGCTTGCTCTCGGCACCCGAGACTTCGGTCTTGATGTCCTTTCTCGAAGCGACCGCCCGAATGCGGGCTGACAGGCGGTAGCTGCCGCCGATTTCGGAGATGGTTGGCACGATCACTGCCTTGATCCCCTCGCGCTCCGCAATTTCCAGAGCCAGTGCTTCGTCAATGTGTCCGACATCGGCCTTCTCCATGCGCACGAGCGTTTCCTTCATACGCCCGCGTGAATACACATTGGTGACGCTGGACTGATCCAGACTGGTCGCCAGCGCTGTAGTCAGGGAGCGGTCGAACACCGCATCACCCGTCTGGTTCTCAAAATCGGCCACCACAATCTTGTCAAACTCGGGGGACGTCACGGGCCGCCGCGATTTCCATCCCGCCCAGACCACGACGCCGAGCATCCCGGCGATGACGAGGGCGTAGGAACGCCAAGCTCGTGTCGAGGCGTGCTTCGTTTTCCCGGGGATGGGCAATACCAGGGACTCCTCGATGACCACGCGAGTGTGTTCGCGGACTCCTCGAACGAGCGTCTCCGCTGATTGTTCTGGCAGGGAGGAATCGGCCGAGGATATGACCTGCACGACGGTTGCGAACTGATAACCGCGGCCCGGGACGGTATCGATAAGGTTGGAGCGGTCCCCCAGGGCCTTGCGCAGCCAGGAGATGTGCTGGGCTAGATTGCTTTCCTCGACAAACGAGTCGGGCCAGACCGCTTTGAGCAGTTCCGCCTTGGTTACGAGTCGGCCAGGGTTGGCCACGAGGTAGGTAAGAACCTCAAAGGCCTTGGGCGTGACCTCCAGGGGCGCACCCTGGCGCAGGAACGTCCGCCTGCAAGGATCCAGTTCGAATTCACCAAAACGATACAAGTGTCCCGCAGATAACGGCATATCAGGCATTCATATTTATTCAAGACAATTCACTCGCATCTTCAAGACAGAGGAGTCTTCCGGTTGTTCTACTTGTGCTCAAGGGGGACCGCAAACCATGTCAATCCTGAGCATAAGGAACCTCTGCGAAAAAATTTTGGCCCCCATTCTACACTCGCCGAAAAAACACGGCGAAGAAAAAGACGCTGAAGTGACCATCCGGCGGCGGGTTGAAGTGACGGTGGAAAGAGAGACGATATCGATCCTTGTGTCTGGCCTTCGGCCGGGGTCGGTGGATCAACCGGCAAGCCAGGAGTTCGACTTCGGACTCAGCCGACTCCAACCGCCGGCGCCGCAGTTGCCGGGCGAGGCTGAAGATTCCATCCATGCTGAGCATCCCAAGAACGACCGATCAGAATGAGCTGCGCAGTTGACTTCTTTGAAAGCGCGCCTTGGCCAATCCCATGTACAAGTCATGCAAGGACTTAACCAGCTTCAAATATTTTCAAAACAATTCACTGAGAGATTCAAGACGGCCAGTGGGCCTGCGTGCTCTAGTGGCCCTGCCGGAAACGGATCGTGGAGGGGGGACAACAGCAAAAAATGCTGTGAAGTCACCACGATCCGTCTCCGGCAAAATTTGGCCCGGTTTAGGCAAGAGCTTCAAGCGCACTGAGGCGGATCCAATCTGGGCTTCATCTCGAGGAGACTCTATGAAACGCATCCCATACGCCCGACTACTCAAGTCGATCGCCTTCACCCTGTTTGTTGCCGGCCTGGCCGCAGCCCAAGGTCCCGCGGCAGCAAACCGCCCAGCGACCGTACCGGGAGATTTTGTCATCACGCCATTCGGCTACTTCCACCCAAGCTGCGTCAGCCACCTGGCGAAGGGGGACGTTTTGCGGGATGATGAAGGCGTCATCCAGCGCGCGAATGGAACGTACGAAACCATCCAGGAATGCGGCTATCCCCACTTCGAAGCCGACGGAACAAAAGTAGTCGGGGACGTGCAGCCCACTGGGGACGGGAAGTCTGAGGCGCCCTACATCGGCCATTCCTGGATTGACTATGCAAGCATCCACACGACCGCCAACTATGGCCAAATCTATTCGGAGTGGGATGTGCCCCCGGCGCCGACCAACAACGATGGCCAGACCTTGTACTTCTTCAATGGGCTGGAGCAGTACACCGGCGATGTGACGATCGTTCAGCCGGTCTTGGGGTGGAACTCCGATTACGCCTCTGCGTGGGGCATAGCCAGTTGGAATTGCTGCAAGAAGGGCACGGTCCAAGAGGCTGCTCCGGCGCCGGTCAATTCCGGAGATCAGATCGAAGGCTATGTGTTCAACAACTGCAAGGCGGGAACCGCGAAATGCGGATCATGGGACATCGTTACCTACGATCAGCAAAACGGAAACTTCTCCCAGCTGCTCAAGACCTCAAATTTCAGCCAGACCTTCAATTGGGCCTTTGGCGGCGTGTTGGAGGTTTATCGCATCAGCAACTGCGGAGATTATCCGGGTAAGGAGCACTCTGGCTATAGCGGCGGCATTAGTTTTTACAACCAGCAAGTCTTGAACGACAACTTCAACATTGTCACCCCGGCATGGACCGTAACCAATCTAGCCGGGAGTTTGACTCCGAAATGCAACTATGGTGGATCGTTGCCGAAACAGGTAGTCCTTAACTTTTGATCCAACTGTATCCAGGGTGGGGCATCCCGACGCCCCACCCTGAGTTTCTAGCTGAAGACGACCCTCTACTGTGACAGTAAAGACATGTCCGTAACTGTTGAAACATCCCCGATGCACTCCGTTGACAAGCAAAAGGCGAAGAAAGTCCGCGTGGTTATGCAATCGGCTTCCGAGAAGGCCGGTCGGAATCAAGTCGATTCTTTTCTGACTTCGTTGAACGAGGTTTTTCTTCCGCCGCGCCCTGCATGCATTCGCGGTGCGAAACATGATCTCCAGACCTGGTGTCAATGTAAGCTTGCGGACAATGGCTGAATATCGCATCCACATCTCGGGAGTAGAAGTGTTGCGGACGGGAGCCGACGGTGGCCATGCCTACATAAAAGGGCGTGGTCTCGTTCCCGGTCACGGAGAGACCGACATCTACGCATACTTCGGCACACGAGAAGCGGAAGCGCAGTTTGTGGCGGCGTTTCGGGGAGAGGACGTGACGGTGACTACTGAATCCCTGGAGTTCGTGCGCGGGATGGGCGCTTATCTGACAAACTGTCGAGTCACGCCGTACGCCAATGAGCGCTGACGCCAGGTTTCGTCAATTGGCCTGCTGCACGCGTCGAACCCAATCCGGCAATGGAGACTGGCACGCCCGACAGAATACTCATGCTTGCGATCCCTATCTTTCTGTCGCTCCAGTTGGGGCGCATAATGGAGACGGCCGTTCGCTGGCCTCTTGGACTCGCCTCAGCGAGCTGCGAGGGAAACTGCCGATATGAAACAGTCGAAGATCAATAAGCTTGGTCAGCTCGCTGTATCCATGATTGCCTTTTCGCTCTCTCTCGGTCTGCCGGGGTGCGGCGTTTTTGGTGGTCACGGTGGGAAAAACCTAACCGCGCCCGTCACCGGCCTTACAGCGACCGCGTCGAACGGCCAGGTAATTTTGAATTGGAACGCATACCCCGGGGCTCAAAATTACGGCGTGTGGCGGGGCACGACGAGCACGATGCCAACCGGTGGTGGAATCCCGTACCTGCCTGCATCCGTGCAAAATCCGCCGACCACAACGACGTTCACCGATACGACGGGCACGAAAGGCACGACTTATTATTATGCCGTCGCAGCCGACGGGAGCTGGGGAGTGAGCAATTTCTCCAACATAGCCTCCGCGACGCCTTGAGGGAAACGGCCTTCAATCAGCTGTTACAGGCCGGCTTTTATAGGCCGGCAATCTCAGTCCATTCGTAACATCGCCGTCACACGCGTTGATCTGGCGCCGAGCGTTCAGCAGGATCGCAGCGGTTCTGTGCCGGGCCGGCATGGAGACTGGGTTAGCGCCAGCGCTTGAGCTTCGGCCAGAGGTCGCGTAGCGTGCCGACCTTTGGTTCGCGGCAGATGTTGACGCTGATTTGCGATTCGAGGGCCCACTGGTTGTCGGCGGAGAGACCCACGAAGTCGACTTGTTGGAACAGTTGCTGCAGGCGTTCTTTCCGGTCACCCAGCACGACCAGGCATTTGCCGGAATACCCGCGCGGACCCCAGAGAAAATAGGTTCGGTCTCCGCTAAGAGCGGGCGGCAGGCCCTGGGTGCGGCCGAAGAAATCGATGGCGCCGGCCTGGCCGTAATCCTGGGCGAAGATGCCGCAGTCGGCGCGCTCGTCGGCGGGGATGCGGTTCCAGGCAACAGCGGCTGCGTCGGCGATTTCCTTCCAGCCGAACTGGTCGGCATACCACTGTGGCAGGGCCGCGCGGGCGTGGGAGTACTCATTCACCGGGAGCTTGAAAGGCAGAGTCTTGGCGTAGGCCAGAAAGTGCTCGGGAGAAAGAATCGGCACGACGACAGGAGCCAGGTAGGCGCCATTCACCAGCAGGGTGATGGCGATGGTCCGTTTGAGCCATTGCAGGCGAGGCTTGCCAGTGTCCGGATTGCGGTCTGGGCGAACGTTTTCTGGACGGTCTTTTTCTGGACGTTCGGTCTCCGGACTGACGGCCTCCGGACGATCGAGGGCGACCTCAAGAACCACGGCGCCCGCGGCAAACAGCATGGGATAGATGGGAGCGAGGTAATAATTCTTCCCGTGCAGGAAATAGAAGGCGGCATAGGAAACGAGGTAGGCCCAGCCGAGTACGCGATAGGGGCGCAGGCGCGCCGAGAAGAACAAGGCGAACAGCCCTGCCAGCCAAAGAGGCGCAGTCAGCGGGCCGGAGACGAGCAACTGCTGGAAGAAAAAATCGAGTGGGCCGCGGAGAACGTCGCGCCCTTCCGCCCGGATGTTGTGCATCAGCTGCACGAAGGGCCAGTCGTAATGCATGTTCCACAGCAGGTTGGGCAGGAAAATGAGGAAGGCGGCTAGCCCGCCGAGCCAGAACCACTTGTTCAGGAAGATGCGGCGTTGTTCGGTGAGCAGCAGGCCCACGACAATTCCCAGGCCGAAGACAGCGATGGAATACTTATTTTGCAGGCCCAGCCCGGCGCACACCCCGAACCAGAGCCAGTAACGCGGGTCGCTGCGCTGGATGGCGAGGATGACGAAATAGGCGCAGCCCATCCACAGGTTCGGTTCCAGGCAATTCGTCCCCAGAAGGCTCCCGTTGGAAAGATATTGCGGGTCGGCGACGGCGCAGATTGCGCTGAGAAGCAGGGCATAGCGGCGTCCTCCGAGCTCGCGAGCCAGCACCGCCGTCTGCACGACGAGCAAGGAAGAAGCGAGCGCCGGGATGAAACGGATGCTGCGCAGGGAGTCTCCGAGAACGGCTCGACAGATGTGAATCAGAAATGGGACGAGCGGAGGTTGGTCAACGTACCCCCATTGCAGGTGGTCGCCGCACGACATGTAGTCGAATTCGTCGCGGAAGTAGCCGTATCGATTATTGAAATAGATGTGGAAGGCGAGCTTGGCGAGAGCGATGGCCCAGATGATGGCCATGCCGCTGGAGAGGAGGGATTGCGGGTCGCGGCGGGCCGCGATGGGTGAAGCGGCGCTGGTCATGGGCAAGGATACGTTAGCGGGCGACGGCGTGTCATGGGGGGAGGCAAGAGTGGTGATGCCGGCAAGTGGCAGAGGTCGTTCGCTGCATTCACGATGAGAACGCCAGATAAGCGCGTCTGGAAGACAGCGCAGAGGTGAGAGCCGTCCAATGTGCACTTCGGTAATGTCGGCTACTCATTAGCTGTTTTTTCCACGGTTTTGGGTGTGCTAACTTTTATCTTTACCGCGCATTCACCGGATTGAATAAGGTTTCGGGCAAAAGTGTCTTCCAATAATCGCAAACCGGGGATCCACGTTGCGTGGACGACGGTCACGTACCGCAGTGTGGCACTGCTGATTATGGCAGTGGCTGTGGTGTTTTTCATTGCCATGCGTGTGGCGTTTCCCACCTTCACCGACAACAGCGTCAAGGCGGCCAACAATGTCGCCGGCAAGTTGCTCGAGCGGATCGCGGGCATGAGCACGCCGACGACAACGGGGGTTTCCACCGCGCAGCAGGCGCACTTCACCGCGCTCGATGGCACGGTGCGGGTGAAGAAGGGCACCGGCAACAGTTGGGTGCCTGCCGGCTACGATATCCCGCTGGAAAAGGGAGACGTGGTGCAGACCGGTTCGGAAGGCATGGCGAAGGTCGTCTTCAACGACGGCACCAGTTACACGGTGAAACAGGATTCGCTGATCGTGATCGAGGAGAACTCGGCCAACGATCAGCAGCAGACCAACGTGGCGGTTGCGGTGAGTACCGGAACCGTGGATCTTTCGACGGCGACCTACAGCCAGGGGTCGAAGTCGCAAGTCATCGTGGCGGGAGCGACCGCATCGTTGTCGCCGGAATCGGCGGCGCGCGTGCACAACGATCCCAAGTCGGAATCGCACGAAATCCTGATGAAAAAAGGAACAGGCGAGGTCTCGCGGAACGGCGAAACCGTAAAACTGGCGAACTGGGAAAAGGTGAGTTTCTCGGGCCAGCAGTCGCATTTGGAGAAGGCGAAGGAGATCGGGCCGCCGACTCCGATCGCGCCCGCCAACATGGCGCCGCTGTTTTCCGGAGGAGAAGCCACCAAGGACGTGGAGTTTTCCTGGACGGCGATGGCGAATGCAGTTGGTTACCGCCTGCGCATCTCCCGCAACCCATATTTTTCTTCTACACTGGTTGATAAGAAAGTTAATACAGCGGCGGTTACGGTCAGCGGCCTCGGAGAAGGCATTTACTACTGGATGGTGCAGTCCTACGACGGGGCGGGGAAGGAATCGGTGGAGAGCGAGAAAAACCGCTTCACCATCATTTCCAAGGGCAAGGAGACCGAGGCCATCGAACTGGAACTGGATCCCTTCATTCAGCACGGGCACGTGATCGAGGTGACGGGCAAGACGCAAATCGGGGCGCGGGTCATGGTGAATGGCAGCGAAGTGCCGATGGTGAGCGGCGATGGTTCGTTCCACTACTTCACGCCGCCGCTGCCGCCGGGGGAAGCCGTGATTTCGGTGACGGCACAAACGGCACAAGGCGGAGTGAACACGCAGCAGAAGAAGATCATTATTCAGTGAGGCGGAGGGTTCAAGCAGCAGGACGAGGTTTCAAAGTTTCGAGGTTTCAAAGTTTCAAAATGCTTGTGCCGGGATTCGAAGCGACAGTGCTTAGACCTTGAAACCTTGAAAGTTTGAAACCTGAAGTTACACGGTTGCCGGGCATCCCGTAGAATGTAGGCAGCCAGCAACCCACAATTTGAATTTCCGGGGCATCCTGGGCGAGCAGCCAGGAAGAGCAGCGGTTTAGTAAGGACGCAGGAAAAATTTCGTCATGTCAAACAACGGATACTCCAACGGATCACGTGCGCACAACCTCCGGTCGCTGTTCAGCATTTTTTCCAGCGATCTGGCCATCGATCTCGGCACGGCCAACACGCTGGTGTACGCGCGCGGCAAAGGCATCGTGGTGAACGAGCCCTCCATCGTCGCCATCAACAAGAACACGGGCGAAGTGGAGGCGGTGGGCAAGGAAGCGAAAGAGATGCTGGGCCGCACGCCGGGCAACATCGTCGCCATCAAGCCCATGAAAGACGGCGTGATCGCCGACTTCAAAGTCACCGAGAAGATGCTGAACTATTTCATCCAGAAGGCGCACAACCGCAAGATGCTGGTGCATCCGCGGATCGTGATCGGCGTGCCGTCAGAAATTACGCAGGTGGAAAAGCGCGCGGTCATGGATTCGGCGTATCGCGCCAAGGCCAGCGAAGTGCACCTGGTGGAGCAGGCGATGGTGGCGGCGATCGGAGCGGGACTGCCCATCACCGAGCCCAGCGGCAACATGGTGGTTGATATTGGCGGCGGCACCACCGACATCGCCGTCATTTCTTTGAGCGGCATCGTCTATTCGCGTTCCGTGCGCATGGCCGGCAACCAGATGGATGAAGCGGTCATGAATTATCTGAAGCGGAAGTACAACCTGCTGATCGGCGAGCGCACGGCGGAACAGATCAAGATGGAAATCGGCTCGGCGCACCAGCTCGATAAGCCGATGACCATGGAAATCAAGGGTCGCAACCTGATCGAGGGAGTGCCCAAGACCATCACCGTGGACGACGGCGAAATCCGCGAAGCGTTGAGCGAATGCGTTTCGACCATCATGAATGCGATTCGCGTAGCCTTGGAGCGCACGCCACCCGAGCTATCGGCCGATATCAGCGACCGGGGCATTGTGCTGACGGGCGGAGGCGCGCTGTTGAAGAATCTCGACAAGCGCATCCGCGAAGAAACCGGGCTGCCGGTCTCGATCGCCGACGATCCCCTGTGCAGCGTGGTGCTGGGCACGGGGAAGATGCTTTCGGACTTCAAGCTGCTGAGAAAAATTTCAATTGAGTAGGTTTCAAGGTTTCAGAGTTTCAAGGTTTCAAGGAACCGGCGTCGTGAGTCTCCTTGGGACACTGAAACTTTGAAACCTTGAAACTTTGAAACTGGTGTTATGGAATCCGTCCTTGGCCGCTACCGCAACCTGGTCATTCTTGTGGGAGTGTTGTTTCTACAGGTGCTCGGTCTGGCGGTGCAGGTCAAGCGCAGCGGGAATGACGCGGAGCATACCCGGTTGATCCGCATCTGGGCGGTGGATGCGGTGACTCCTCTGGAACGCATTCTGATCTGGGCGCAGCGCGGAACCGGCGATATCTGGCACAACTATTTCTACCTGCGGGGAGTGCGGTCCGAGAACCGCCAGCTGAAAGATCAGATCGAGCAGATGCGGCTGGAGCAGGTGCGGCTCAGCGAAGATGCTGCTCAGGCCCGGCGCCTGCAAGCCTTGCTGTCGTTCAAAGAACAGTTCATCGCCAAAACCGTGGCCGCGCAGGTGATCGGGACCAGCGGCACCGACCTGTCCATCTACATTGATAAAGGCGAGAATGCGGGCTTGAAGCGCGACATGGCCGTGATTACGTCGGACGGAATCGTGGGCAAGGTTCTGGTCGTGTACCCGTCGGTGTCGCAGGTGCTCTTGATCAACGATCAGTCGAGCGGAGTAGGCGCGCTGATTGAGAAGACGCGGCTGCAGGGCGTGATCCACGGGACCGCCAACGGGGAAGTCGTGCTCGAGCGGGTGATGAGCGATGAGGAAGTTCCCCTCGGCGAAACGGTGCTGACCAGCGGAGGAGACCGCATTTTCCCCAAGGGGTTGCCGGTTGGGACCGTAGTCAAGGTGGGCAAAGGCAAGGATCTTTTCCTGAATATCAAGATCAAGCCGGCCGCGAGCTTGAGCAAATTGGAAGAAGTGTTGGTGCTGGTGGAGAAACAGGACCGGGCGGCGACGCCGGACGAAGCCGCTCGCGTGCGCGCCGCCGATATTCTGGCGCAGCGGTTGCCGTCGGTGCCCGATAAGCCTGCGGATGCCAAGAGCGCCGAGGGAGCAGCGGCCGCGGGCAAGCCCGCCGTCGCAAACCCCAAACCCAAGGGCACGGGTACGACCTCTCAGACTTTGGGTTCTCAAACATCGGGTTCTCAGACCATGAGTTCTCAGACCATGGGTTCTCAAACTACGAAGCCGTCTGACACGAGCAGCATTCAGGTGGTTCCGGGCGCTCCGCCTGCGGCCAAGCCCGCCAGCATTACTCCAGCGGCGCCGAAGTCGGCTCCTGCTCCGACGGGCACGGACGCGAAGCCGGCACCAACCGAGAATAAGCCGGCGAGCGATGCCGGTACTCCGAAAGAAAAGACGCCAGAAGCCCCCAAACCGGTTGCTCCAGCTTCCGCGCCGCCGCCCAATCCGCAAACGTCCGCCGGGGATGGCCCTCAATAGCGTGCCCATCACCTATACATCAGGGGAACAGGTTGAGGTCTACCGGTTCAGTATTCCGGTAACGATTGGGGTGCCGCTGCTGGCGCTGTTTTTGCAGGCGTTTGTGCCGCTGCGGTTTCCTCGCTTTGCGGTTTACGTAGACCTTCCGCTGCTGGTGACGATCTTTTTTGCCATGGCCCGGCGCAATCCGATATCCGGCCTTCTCACCGGGGCAGTCATCGGGCTGGCGCAGGATATGCTGGGGCACAATCCGATCGGAATCTACGGCATCGCGAAGACCGTGGTGGGCTACGGAGCGTCGTCGCTTGGCGTGAAACTCGACGTGGAAAACGCCGGAGCCCGCCTGCTGGTGACGTTTGGGTTCTACATGGTGCACGCGGCGGTCTATTTCATGGTGGCGCGTTGGATGGTCAACATGAATCAGGGCTGGATCTGGTGGCACGGCCTGTTGGCCGGGCTGGCGAACGCCGTGCTGGGAGTCATGCTGTTCTTCTTCCTCGACAAACTCAAGCAGAGAACGTAGAGAACCGTCGTTGGTCGTTGGTCATTAGGCGTTGGACCGACCGACAGGATGCGTCTGTCGGCTAAGTGATGACCTCGGTCACATTCGGCAGCGCCTCTTTGAATATCCCCGGCATACAATATAGATATCCATTCGGCTAACGACGAGCGACAAACGACCAAGGACTGATTTGATGTTCGGCCGCGACGAAAAAGTATCCGCCATCCGCCTGACGGCGGCGCAGTACATCATCCTCGGCATCTTCCTGGTGCTCGCCTACGGGCTGTGGCGCCTGCAGGTGATGCAGAGCGATTACTACTCGCTGGCCGCCGAGCGAAACCACACGCGCAATATTCCGGTGCTCGCCCCGCGCGGCAAGATTCTCGATCGCAACGGGCGCACGATCGTGGACAACTACCCGTCGTTCTCGGCGCTGCTGTTGCGGGATTCCTCGCGCGACCTGGCCGCCGATGCGGATTTGATTGCCCAGGGCCTGCACCTCGATCCCAACGAAGTGCGAACGCGCATCCGTCATTTCGCGTCGTTGCCGCAGTACCAGCCGATTTTTCTAAAAGAAGACATCACGCCCGATGAGCTGGCGTTCATCGAATCGCATCGCAACGAGTTGCCGGAACTGGATACGATCATGGCCCACCGCCGCCTGTATCCGCGCAACGGATTCATGGCGCACTTGATCGGCTACGTCGGCGAAGTCAGCGAAGATATGCTGAACCAGCCGCAGTTCGAGCTCTACAGCGCGGGCGATGTGGTCGGCATTTCCGGGGTCGAGCGCCAGTACAACTCGCTGCTGATGGGACAAAACGGGTCGCGGCAGGCGCTGGTCGACAGCCACGGGCGGGAAGTCGGACGACTGGGCGAGACCGAGGCGGTGCCGGGCAAGCAACTCAAACTGACAGTTGACATCGATTTGCAGATTGCGGCGGAAGAGGCGCTGGAGGGCAAGAATGGCGCCATTGTCGCGATGGATCCTCATACCGGAGAGATCCTGGCGATGGTGAGCGGGCCGGCGTTCGATCCCAACGATTTCGCGGTTCACGTGTCGCGCGATGAATGGAACAAGCTGGTCACCGATCCCGACAAGCCGCTTCTGAACAAGGCGATTCAGGCGCAGCTGGCGCCCGGCTCGACGTTCAAGATCATCATGTCAGTGGCGGGATGGCAGGAGGGGATTGCGCAGACGCTGCATGTGAACTGCACCGGAGGAGCAGAATTTTACGGACGCCGTTTTGGCTGCTGGGTGAAAGGCGGCCACGGGCCGGTGGAACTGGAGAAAGCCATCTACCAGTCGTGCGACGTTTTCTTTTACACGCTGGCTGAGAAATTGGGCATTGACCGCATTGCAAAATACGCAACCATGCTGGGGTTGGGGCAAAAAACAGGGATCGATCTGCCTAACGAAGTGAGCGGCGTCATGCCGTCGGAGGAATGGAAGATCCGGAACTTCAAGCAGAAGTGGTTTGCGGGTGAAACGATTTCGGTGGGCATCGGGCAGGGAGCGGTCGCGATTACGCCGGTGCAGTTGTTGCGCGCGATCAGCGCGATCTCCATGGGCGGCCGACTGGTTGTGCCCCACGTCATCAACCCGACTGACATGCCGCCGGGATACGTCGAGGCCCAGCATTATACGGAAGTGAAGAACGTGACCATTGATCCGGCGGGGTGGAACCTCATTACCGACGCGATGTCGCGCGTTCTGTTGCCGGAGGGCACAGCGCCATCCGCGCACGTGCCGGGGATTGATATCGCGGGCAAGACCGGGTCGGCGCAGATTGTGTCGCTGGCGACGCGCGCGCGATTCAAGAACGCGGAGGATCTGGCGCAAAACGGGTGGTTCGTGGGATTCACGCCGCGGCGCAATCCCGACATCGTAGTCTGCGTTTTGTTCCAGGGCGGCGAGCACGGGAGGTTGGCGGCGCGCCTGGCGACGCAGGTGATCAAGGCGTATGTGGACAAGCAGCGCCTGACTCCGCAGAAGATGGTGGAGAAACCGAAGACCGATGGGAAGGTGGACATCGGCGGATTGTGGAGTACGCCCGATGCGGGCCGCGACAAAGACGGTTTGCAGGGCGGACGATTTGTTCTCGACTTGCCGAGGAAGCCGGCGGCGCTGGCGACGGCCGCGCCAGGTATGAATTAGTACCGAGTATTCAGCAAGAGCGACACAAGGTCCTTCGACTGCGTTGTCCTCCGCCTCGCGTACGACAACTTTGCTCAGGATGACAAAGGTAAATGGAGCTGACTGAAGAGTTCTAAGCTAAGAGCTAAGAGCTGGAAGCTGCTTTTATGGCACGTTACGTCTCATATCGCGATTTCGACTGGCTGCTGCTGGTCTTTGTGCTCATGATCTGTGGCTTGGGCGTGATGGAGATTCATAGCGCCACCATGCACACCAAATTTGCCGGAGCCCACATCCGCCAAATCTACTGGGTGATGGGCGGAGTAGGCGCGATGTTTCTGGTCAGCCTGGTCAACTACCAGGCGCTGCTGGACCAGATTCACTGGTTCTATATTGCCGGCGTTGGCTCGTTGATGGCCGTGCTGGTTTTCGGGCAGAAGTATCTGGGAGCGCGGCGCTGGATCAAGATGCCGGGCGGCAATCACTTCCAGCCGTCGGAGTGGGTCAAGCTGATCCTGATTCTGGCCGTCGCCAAGTATTTTGCCGACATGCGGCAGCGCGAGCTCTCCTGGTCGGACTTCATTAAAGCAGGCGCGATGGTAGGTTTCCCCATGCTGATGGTCCTGGCCCAGCCCGATCTGGGCACGGCCCTGACGTATGTTCCCGTTGCGGTCATGGGGGTGTTCCTCGGCGGTTTGCAGTGGAAGCAGGGAATCATTGTTGGAATGTTGGCGGCTGTTGGGATTGGCGCCGTGTTCCTGGTTCCCCGGGTGCACGTGCTGAAGTCCTACCAGAAACAGCGGTTGACCAGCTTTATCGATCCCGAACTCGATCCGCAGGGGTCGGGGTACCAAGTTGAGCAATCCAAGATTGCGGTCGGTTCCGGGGGCATTTGGGGCGGCAAGGGCTCGCAAACACACGGTGCTTTCCTTCCGGTTCCGCAAACGGATTTCATTTTCGCGGCTTTTTCCGAAGAGCATGGATTCGTGGGCGCGCTCGGGGTTCTGCTGCTATACTTCATTGTGCTGATGCGTTTGACCCAGAACGCACAAACAGCGCCCGACCGCGCTGGGACGTTCGTGGTGATGGGTGTGGTGGCTGTGCTTAGCTTCCATATCCTGGTCAATGTCGGCATGGTGGTTGGCTTTATGCCGGTCACCGGAATACCCCTGCCGTTGATGAGTTACGGTGGGTCTTCCGTGTTGTTCATGTTCCTGGCGCTGGGGATGGTTATGAATGTTCGTATGCGCCGCTTCGTGAACTAGCTGGATCGTTTGAGACGAACTAGCCGGGGAACTTGTTCATAGGAAACAGGTTCAGAAGCAACGGGTTCAGGAACGGGGAAGACGGCAGGATGCAGTTGCTGCGCTCTGAAGGCGCAGCCCCAAAAATATCGATCGCCCTCGCGTAAAGGGGGCATTTCACCGGCCAGTTGAGCAGGAAGGCCGGGCAGGATTGAAGCTGAGAAGCCGGCAGGGAACGGCCCCCCGACCGAAGTTCGGTCTGAGAGTGCGGTCACAAACCCGGCAGAAGTAAAAGCGATTGAGAGTGCAAAAGATTCCCAAGCTTGTGCAGCGGACTAGGACAGGGAGGAAACTCCCAAGCCCCAGCCGTCCCCTATGCGGGGCAGCATCGCCACGATCTTCTCAGTTCCGTACAATCCTCCCGCACCCTTTCTGACTTCGCCCCGGTGAAGCCCGACCGACCTCAGTCGGCGGGACCGGAGTGTTGCATGAATAAAGAATTATTTGTCTCTTCCACGCCCCACGAAACCAAGGTGGGCCTGGTGGAAGACGATCTGCTCGCGGAAATCTACCTCGAGCGCGAAAACGAATACACCCTCGCCGGATCCATTTACAAAGGGCGCGTCACGCGCGTGCTGCCCGGCATGCAGTCGGCCTTCGTGGACATCGGCCTGGAGCGCGATGCGTTTCTCTACGTCTCCGACTTCATGGAACTGGAAGAGCACGACGACGATTTAACCGACAGTGTTCCGGCCACGCGCAACGTGCCAGATCTGCGCCAGGCGTCGGCGCGCGCCGAAAGCGCTGGCGAAACGACGGAGACCGTGAGCGCCGAACCTGTATTGCAAGCGGATACGGACGAAGGATCGTTTGAGGCTGACACCCTGGCGGATGCTCCGGCTTCGGCGGCCGAGACCGCGGAGCCCGGGAATGCGGTCGAGCCCCAGAATCGTGACCGCGGAAGCTTTCGTGGACGCCGCCGGCGCGGCCGTGGCGGACGCCGCGACGGTCGTGGCGACGGTCGTGACCGCGGATCGGATCGCGGCGCAGATCGGAGCGCCGACCGCACGCCCGAGCCGCGCTTCGCTCGGCCGGCCGAGAACACATCGTTCCGGGCCCCGGATTCAGGCAGAACCCCACCTTCCGGACCGCCTCCGGGATATACGCCGATGCTGTTGCCGGGAGAGTCGATATCGAAGTACTCGCGCTACGCGCAACCGGCGCCTGCGCCGGAACCGCGCGGCATGCAGGCGACAACTGAGGTCCAGACTCCATCGGACCGGACTGCGCCGTTAGCGGCTACCTTCCCGGAAGACGAACCTATTTTTGCCGCCAGCGAATCCGTCGCCGAGCCGCTCCACGAACAGCATGAAGATGCGGTGCAGGAAGATCATGCGGAATCGGCTTCGACTTCGACGAACTGGAACCAGGAATTTCGCGCTCCCGAAGAGGCGAGTGTGCCATCGCTGGGCTGGCCCGGTGAAGCGACTGCGGCGGTAGAAATCGAAGAAGTCGACGAATCGGACGATCGGATGGTCACAATCGAGGACCACAGCGATCAGCGCTTACGCTCCGCGAGCGAGGAACAGGCTCCTGTATTTGCCGCTCCCGGCACGATGGAAGAAGAAACCATTGAGGAAGAGGAAGCGGATGCCGTGCATTACGAGACTTCCTCCGACGAGGGGTACGACGAGTTTGAAGAAGAGACGCAAGCCGCTGGACAGCCCGCTCATCTGAATGGCGACGCCCGCGACACGGTGGCTGAGATTCACATGGCATCGTTGACCGAAAGCGGCGAGGCGCATCCGGCGGAAGGAACTCCGGCCGAAGGCGAGGAAGACAGCGAAGAACTCGAACTGGAAGAGGCACAGGCCGAGGCCGAAGCCATGCTCGATGCGGAAGCTCGCGGCAACGGCACGGTGGACGCGCGCGTGGAAGTTCGCGCTCCGTCTGCGACCGCCGGTTACACGCAACGTACGCAGCGCCCGCGGCATGGCCAGGATCGTCCAGGCTACGAGCGTCGCGGCGGCGACCGCGGACGGCGCGGTGGTGGCGGCGGGGGCCGAGGCCGGTTCCGACGCCGCGAGTCGGCGCCGGTTCCATTGATCAGCGACTTGCTCAAAGAAGGGCAGGAAATTCTGGTGCAGATCGCCAAGGAGCCCATCGGAAAGAAAGGCGCGCGCATCACCAGCCACATCGCGCTCCCCGGGCGCTTCCTGGTGTATATGCCCACGGTCAACCACACGGGCGTGTCGCGCAAGATTTCGTCCGAGGAAGAGCGGCAGCGACTGAAGCGCATCATACTCAGCGAGAGGGAGAATGGCCACGGAGGCTTCATTGTCCGCACGGCCGCGCAGAGCGCCAGCGAAGATGAACTCCGCGCCGACATCCGGTTTCTGAAAGGATTGTGGCAGGACATTAAAAACCGCGCCGAGGCTTCGAAGCCGCCCGCCCTGATCTATCACGATCTGAACGTGGTCGAGCGCGTGCTGCGCGACCAGGTTACTTCCGACTTCAGCGTGATCTGGGTTGATACCGAACCGGAGTACGAGCGTGTGTTGCGCTTCTTCAACCGCTTCCAGCCTGCGCTGGTGAAGCGGGTGAAGCTCTACACGAAAGAGACGCCGCTGTTCGAGCAGTTCGGCCTGGCCGACGAAATGAACAAGGCCCTCAAGTCGAAAGTGTGGCTGAAGAGCGGTGGATACATCGTGATCAACCAGACCGAAGCGCTGGTTGCGATCGACATCAATACGGGCAAGTACGTGGGCAAGACGGCGCGCCTGGAAGACACGATCGTCAAGACGAACGTGGACGCGATCAAGGAAATCGTCCGGCAGATTCGGCTCCGCGATCTGGGCGGCATCATCATCATCGACTTCATTGACATGGATGAGCGCCGCAATCGCCAACGCGTGATGCAGGCGCTGGAGGAAGAGCTTCGCCACGACCGCGCCCCGTCCAAGACGCTGCAGTTCAACGACTTTGGCCTGGTCGCGATCACCCGCAAGCGCGTGAAGCAGTCGCTCGAACGCACCATTGGCGCGCCCTGTCCGTACTGCGAATCCACTGGCTATGTGAAGTCCGTGACCACGGTTTGTAACGAGATTTACGTGGAGATGCGGAAGATTGCGAAGCACTTGGAGCACGAAGACGTCATGCTGCGCGTGCATCCGGATGTTGCCAAGGAGTTGAAGACGAACAACGGACGGCTGCTGAACGAGATGGAGGAAATGACGAAGCGCACCATCATCGTGAAGAGCGATCCGGCAGTGCACCAGCAGCAGTTCGATATTAACTAGCTTTTGGCTGTTGGCTCTTGGCCTTTGGCTTGGAAGGACGGGCGAAATCGCCCGTCTTTTTTTGCGCTCCGGAATGCGACTTAGAACGCTGCCATAGGGATATGGCAATAACCATGGTAAAATGCCATTATGAATACCACTCTAACCGTGGACAAGGCTGGCAGGGTAGTCCTGCCCAAGCCCGTCCGAGACGAGTTGCAGCTTTCCGCAGGGGACTCGCTTGAACTGGAGAGCTCTGAGGACCGGATCGTGTTGCGCCCGGTTCGGGGCACGGCCGGACTACGAAAAAAGCAGGGCATATGGGTCTTTCGCACGGGACAACCCATCTCGGCCGAGTCCGTGAATGAAACCATTCGCGAGCTCCGCGAGGAGCGTATGCAGCGAGCTCTTCATCCCGAAAAACCCAAGCCGGGTAATCGCAAGAGGCCTCGGTGAAGCGTTTTTTCGACACCTCGGTCCTGGTCGCTGCAGTTCTTGAAGAGCATGAGCATCACGAGCGCAGCTTCTCCGCACTTTCGACCGCGACTCCATCGTCCGCCTTGTGCGCCGCTCATAACCTTGCCGAAGCCTATGCTACGTTGACGCGCTACCCCGGAAAGCAACGCCTGAGTCCGGATCAGGCTTTACTCGCCATGGAAGTGTTTGAAAATCGGCTTGCAGTAATTTCGCTGGACACACGAGAGTATCTTGCCGCTATTCGCAGACTCGCGGCGATTGGAATTACTGGCGGCACCATTTACGACGGATTGATCGGAGCCTGCGCGCTGAAGGCGAAAGCCGAAGTGATCTACACGTGGAATATTGGGCACTTCTTGCTTTTGGGCGACGAGGTTGCCCAAAAGGTGCGCACGCCCTAGTACAGCCCTGGCTCCCGACCACCATCATCGTAACGAGCGATCCGGCTGTGCACCGGCAGCAGTTCGATATTAACTAGCTTCTGGCTGTTGGCTCTTGGCCTTTGGCTTGGAAGGGCGGGCGAAATTGCCCGTCTTTTTCTTTCCCCGGTCGGCGGAGTACGTTTCTCCTTCCTCCCCAATTTGAGATGTGGCATGATCTCCCGGAGAGGTGTCTCGTGAAAAAAGGACTCTGTTTTGTGTTTGCCATCTTAGTGGCGGCTCCCGGTGCTCTACTCGGGCAGGAGAAGTCACCAGCGCAGGCCGCAGTTGCTCCAGCGAATCCGATTACTGCGAGCGAAACCGGTCTCTACTCGTTTGTCAGCAACGCGGTCATCGGTGCGGCGCAGAAAATGCCGGAAGAAAACTACTCCTTCAAACCGACACCCGACGTTCGGAGTTTTGGCCAGATCGTTGGCCATGTGGCCGACGCTTCTTACATGTTCTGCTCGCAAACCCTTGGCGAAGCCAACCCGGCAAAGAGCATCGAAAAAACGAAGACCTCGAAGGCCGATCTTGTTGCCGCGCTTAAGGATGCCGTTGCCTACTGCAATAAGGCTTTCGGAAGCATGACCGATGCTAAAGGCAGCCAGATGGTAAAGTTCATGAACTTCGACATGGCGAAGCTCACGATGCTTTCCCTCAATACTGCGCACACAGATGAGCACTATGGGAATATGGTGACCTATCTGCGCATCAAGGGGATTGTGCCGCCAACAAGTGAAAACCCGCCCGGACAACCGCCGAAATAAGAACCAAGCTTCGGGATGAATGTCGCCAACAGACCATAGCGCTCCAATTGACCGCGATGGGCGGGGTCAAT
The DNA here is from genome assembly GCA_963819145.1 of uncultured Acidobacteriaceae bacterium. GTDB lineage: Bacteria > Acidobacteriota > Terriglobia > Terriglobales > Acidobacteriaceae > Sulfotelmatobacter. Next base: position 74,516 of record CAWFVB010000035.1, on the reverse strand, counting down.
GAGCGCTATGGCGATGTTACGCCAACTGAGTCTCAGTTCGCGACCCTCCGACTTCGTGAAAGGAAGAAACGCCAGAGGCTCAGCAGAGCCGTGAGCATCGTCTTTTAAGCAGAATGAAGGGATGTCCTCTGTCGCTGCGAGCGGCACATGCGAGATGATGTGACAATGAGTATGCCTTCATTAAAGCCGATCGACACTTTACTTGCGTGCGCACTTGCGTTCTCTACATCGATTGCGGGGGCCCAGGTCATCCGCTACGACGAGCCCTACCGTCCACAGGTCCACTTCTCTCCTCGCGAGCATTGGACGAACGATCCTAACGGGCTCGTTTACTTTCACAAGGAGTATCACCTCTTCTATCAGTTCAATCCGTTCGGTGATGAATGGGGCCACATGAGTTGGGGGCACGCCGTTAGCACGAACCTCTTGGATTGGCAGGAGCTTCCGGTTGCAATCCCAGAGAAGGACAGCGAAATGGCGTTCACGGGCAGTGTCGTCGTGGACCGCGAGAACACCAGTGGCTTCTGCGCGCCCGGAGCAGAGTGCTTGGTTGCGGTATACACCGGTTCCCGCAGCACGAGCGAAGGAACACAGCAGACACAGAACCTTGCATACAGCCGCGACGACGGACGGACCTGGACCCGATATGCCGCCAACCCCGTAATCGATCTGCACATGGCCGACTTCCGTGACCCCAGCGTGTCGTGGGATGAGAAGGGAAACCGTTGGTTGATGGCGGTTTCCTTGGCAATGGAGCGCAAGATTCGTTTCTATACGTCACCGAACCTAAAGGAGTGGACGCAACTGAGCGACTTCGGACCCGCTGGCGACGTCGATGGAGTTTGGGAATGCCCAGACCTCCTGCGTATCCCCGGCGAGAATGGAACAGGTGCTATGTGGGCCCTGAAAATTGGTCTCAATCCGGGCGCGCCGCAAGGCGGTTCCGGCGAGCAGTATTTCCTTGGCACCTTCAACGGGAAGCGGTTTACGGCGTCCAGCGAGGCTGGTTCACACGGATGGACGAACTATGGCAAGGATGACTACTGCGCCATCAGCTTTAACGGGCTGCCGAAGGACGCGAAGCCGATTCTGATCGGCTGGATGAGCAACTGGCAGTACGCGTCGCAACTGCCGACTTCTCCCTGGCGCGGGCAGATGAGTGTTCCAAGACGACTCTCGCTCCTGAGGGACGCTGCAGGATTGGCAGTAGTGCAGGACCCCATTATCGCTCCTCTCCGTGCAGATCATTCCGACATCTCTACGACAAAGGACGGCAGTATCTCCGGTAACATGCAGGCCCCCTTCGAGTTGGACTTGCAGTTTGGCCGACCATTTGAACAAGTCTTTGGCATACGCATTTACACCGACGCGCAGCATTGGACAGAGATCGGGTTTGATCAGCCGAAGCGAGAGTTCTACATCGATCGCACAAAGTCGGGTGCGGCTATCACACCCGACTTCCCGGCGAGGACAACGGCTCCGCTGATCGCAAGCCGCCCCTACGACCTCAAACTCATCATTGATCGCTCATCCATAGAGGCTTACGCACAGAACGGCACGATCGCTATGACGGACTTGATTTTCCCCGCTTCACGAAACAGCAAGGTTGCACTCTTCTCTTCAAGCGGGAAGGTAGTTTCAGTGAGGGGTGACCGCTGGGAGCTTCGTTCGATCCGGAGGTGAAACACACGACCGGCAGGTCCGTGCGTTCACGTGCGCAAGAACAAGCAACGTGGAGTAGCAGCTCGTCGCCCTCCGTTTCACGCGGAGTCGACAGTCGCCCAACCACGCTGGGGATCGAGGCCAAAACTGTGTGCTCCCCCTCGATCCCTAATGACGGGCAATCCTGAACTCAACTGTTGTTACCAGGCCTTAGCACAAGCTTGCGCCATTTGTTCGCCACAAGAGCCAAAGCAGAGCCCTAAGTGCTCTGCGATGGTGTTCGAGTTGAGGGATTTAAAAATCTGGAACGCTTCTAGCTGACGTTAGCGAGGGTCTTCACGGCGGCGTCGGATTGGCTGCGCAGTTTCTGCACGGACTCATGAATCGCCCAGGCGGCTGCGCCCGCGCCGCTCTGCTCGGCCGATTTCGCGACGCTGCCAGCGTCTTCCGTCGAAGTGCTGGCCATATCGAGCAGCACCACGACGCTATCCGCGTGGAGTTTCCAGAGCGAAGACATTTTCTGGCTGCGCTTGAGTTCTTCGAGTTCCGTGCTGATGCGCGCCGAGATCGAGACCAGGCGGATCAGCGTGCGAGCCACGTCGGCGCGCAGGCTTTTTTCTTCCAGGAATGCGGCGCTGTAGGCGTCCGCTTCGGCGGTAGTCAACGTCAGGTTAAAGAATCGCATGGGCACAACCTGCCGGTACTTCGGATCGGCAACGCGCACGAACACCCGAATCGATTCCTCGACGCGGCGCAGTTTGCTTTCTTCCGCGGAGATCTGTTGAGCGGTGACGGTAGGTGGTTGAAACACTGGAACCACGACGGGCGCTTTCGGCGCCGCCACTTTGGCCGCCCTCGGCGCTGCCGCCGCGCCGTTGCCTCCTGCGGCGCGTGAGCTGCGCGCGGCAGGGGTGAGCAGCGATCGCCGGATGGGCGGGCGCCGGTCCAACTCCTTCTTTAATTTCGATACTCGCCGGAATTTCTCGAGGGTGCTGCCGTAGTCGGCCTGCAGCATCTGCTGCTGTTCGATTGCGGCTACGTGTTCGACGGTCACTTCCACACCGTCGACGGTGGTCAGGATCGTTCCGCCCATTTCTTCCAGCGCCTGTCCGAAAGTCTTGATCTCGCCCAGCGCTTTTTCGAACAGCTCGTCGAACTTGCGGCCAAACGCCGCGTTATAGGCCGAGACTGTCGCCAGCACTCCGGGATGGTAGAACGAGGAATCCAGCCATTGCTTCAACTCGCGGACGCGCCCGATGATTCCGGAATCGATCAGCATGTTGAAGTCGCGGAAGCGTGAAGCCTCTTCGCGCAGCGGATCGAAGCGCCGCAACAGTTGGACGTGTTCTTCGGGCAGGGAAGGCACGTCGGTATCGGCGAGGATTTCGATCAATGCGATTTCAAACGGCGACAGCGGCAGCGCGCCGTCGAGGCCGTAACCACTCTGCTCCCATTGGCCGGGCACGCGCGGATGCCGGTACAAAAAGGTCGCGATCAGGTCAGTCTTGTCGCGGTTCACATCGCTGGGCTCGCGGCGCCGCACAAAATAGCGCAGGAGAGCCTCGGCCACTTCGGAATCTGTGTCGGGAGTGAGCGCCTGGCGCAGCATGGCCGGCGTAATCGCCATATCGAGCAAATGCAGCCAGCGATACATGCGGGTCAGGGTGTTGGGCAGTTCCCGCTCGGAATGGCGAAGCGCGTCCTCGTCGAGGCCGCTTGGGACGGGCACTTCCCCGCCAAGCGAAGTCACCATGAGCTTCTGATAGAAGCCCTGGACGGTCGCCAGGATGGCTAATTCAAACCGAAGATCTTCGGCCAAAAAGTGCTCCCGAGAGAGATTTCTCCCTGATTCTTTACTAATGTACAAGTTAAAACGAAAGGTTACCGTTGGTGCAAGTTACTACCGGATGTGGGGACGGGTTCTGTTCTCGGAAGTACATGTCCCTCTGCGCGGGGTTCTACCGGCCGGCAAAATCAGAAAACCACCGTCTTGTTGCCGTACAGCAGGACGCGGTTCTCCACATGCCAGCGCACGGCGCGCGACAGCACGACTTTCTCGAGGTCGCGGCCCTTGCGGATGAGATCTTCAACCGTGTCGCGATGAGAGACTCGGACGACGTCCTGTTCGATGATGGGGCCGTCGTCGAGGACTTCGGTCACGTAGTGGCTGGTGGCGCCGATCAGCTTGACGCCACGTTCGAACGCCTGATGATACGGCCGCGCGCCCACGAATGCCGGCAGAAAGGAGTGGTGAATATTGATAATCCGCTGCGGATAACGGTTCACAAAGTCATTCGACAGAATCTGCATATAACGCGCCAGGACTAGGAAGTCCGGCTTGTGCTGGGCAATCAGCTCGTGAAGTCGTGTCTCGGCCTGGTCCTTGTTGCCTTTCGTGACGGGAACAATGGCGTAGGGAATCTTATAGAAGTCGGCAATCGCCTGGTTGTCGGCATGGTTGGAAATAATAAGTGGAATGTCGCAGGCAAGTTCGCCGGACTGATGACGATAGAGGAGATCGACCAGGCAGTGATCGTATCTCGACACCAGGATGATCATGCGCTGGCGCTGCGACGACTGCGCAAGGCGCCAGTTCATGCTGAAAGTTTTCGCCACGGGAGAGAAATGCTCGCCGAAGTCGGCGAGAGGGATGTCGAAGTCCTTGGGATCGAACTCGACGCGCATCAGGAACAGGCCGGACTCTTCATCGGCATGCTCGTCGGCATGAAGAATGTTTCCGTTGTGCCGGTAAACGAAGTCGGCGATGGTCGCGACTTCGCCCTTGCGGTCAGGGCAGGAGATCAGGAGGATGGCAGAGGATTTCATGTGTGCTTGGTGTGCCACGGAGTCTGAAGAAGTACTCTACCGGAAAGGGTAGGCGAAGACACGACCCACGGCTTGGTCAATGAGTGATATGGCCTGGTTACAACAGTTACCTCCGAATTGCCCGTCATTTTGCAATAATCTAATCGACTGGTGAGCATCCCCCACGGCGTGCTATACGGGCAGAGAACTGCGCCTCCGCATTTTATGCGCATCGGTCCATTTTGTTTTATTGTTCGGCAAGGAGGGCAGAGCATGAAGAAAACAGCGCTGTGGTTGCTTGTTGTAGTCGCAGCAGGCTGTAGCGGGACGAAAAGCAACAGCGGGCCGCCGTTCCTTGGGGGGCTTGCTGTCAGCGAGGAGACGCCGATCGAAGTAAAGTGTCGAGGCGACATATCGGGAGGTTTTCAGTTCTCGGACAAGGATCAGTTCCGGGCAGCGTACGAGGGCATGAAGGATGCGCAGGCGAACGGCAAGGTGTACGCACCGGGCAATGGCCCTGCGTATGACTTCCGATACTTCCAGAGTTGCGAGGTGACGCAGAGCGGGCGGAGCTTCGAAACATGGTCTCGGCGATAGAGCCTCGCCGCGCATAGCGTGAAAAACAACTTAGTAACGGTATTGTTCTTGGCGGGAGTGGCGGCAGTCTTCATCAAATGGTCGCGCCTGTGGCGATCCCTCCGCTTTCCTAACAGCTCCAGTTGGCCGACGATGCCAGCAACTGTAGAGCAGGTCGTCGCTCAACCATATACAGATCAGCATGGAACCACCTACCGTGTGGAAGTGGTTTACTCCTACCACGTGAGCGGCGAATATTACTCGGGCCGTTGTGAAATTGGAAACTCTGTATCGAAGGCGGAGGCCGACGGTATCATTAGTCAATACCCTAAAGGAACGACCATTCAGATTCATGTGCGTCCAGCAAAACCCGAACTGTCTATCCTGGTTCCATGAAACTGCGTGTGCCGCTGTCGTAATATCCCGATTACGCTCATTGACCTCGGACGAAGGTTTGAGTGAAAAGGTCCTGTTCTCGTCAGTTGAGCCGTTGGCCCTATAAATTTCCCCGTGGCATTGGCGTTTCGGCGTAAATTGAATCCCATAGATCGGCTGCTTGTTGGCATCCTTGTGTGCTGCACTCTCTGTGCAGTTACCGGGATGGCTAAACGCGTCGCACCCAAAGACGTGCCTCCTATCGTTGCCAATGGTATTCGATACTCGGCCACGGGAGACGGCAGAGACAGCTTTGTGGTGGCAACCGATGAGGCGACTGGAAAAACTCTGTGGAGGGTCAAGGTTTTTCACACGCCAATCGAGTTCTGGCGGGGCGAAGAAGACAACCAGTGGCTTTTCATTAGCGACCTAAAGATCGCTGGGGACTCTCTGCTTGTCCGGGATGAGAAGAATCTTGCTACTCGATTTACTTGAACGCGAGGCGCGTAAAGAAAACGCACTGCGGCAACGTTTTTCCTCCCCAAGAGGCACGCCGCTAATCGTGAAGTCAGTTGGCGAAAAATCCCCATAGCACTCATTGACCTGGATGCGCCATCCGGATCAGCGCCTTGCGCCGGTTGGCATGGGTTTAACGCTTCAGTTCCTTTAAGATCTCTCGCGCGGCATTCGCCCCCGATCCGCCCGTCAGCCCTGCTCCCGGATGCGTGCCACTGCCGCATAAATACAAACCCTGAATCGGCGTCTTGTAGCGCGCCCAGTCGAGCAGGGGACGCATGGTGAAGAACTGGTCGAGCGCCAGGTCGCCGTGGAAAATCTGTCCGCCGGTCAGCCCGTATTTTTCTTCGAGATCATGCGGCGTGATGATCTTGTGCGTCAGAATCAAATCCGGCAGGTTCGGCGAATACTGCGCCAGTGTTTTTACGACCGTCTGGCCAAGCGCTTTTCGTTGTTCTTCCCAGTCCCCTTTGAGCTTGTAGGGCGCGTACTGCATGTAAATGGACATCACGTGCTTGCCTTCGGGCGCGAGCGTCGGATCGGTGAGAGACGGGATCGTGGCCTCAAGATAGGGTTGCTGCGAGAACTGGCCGTACTTCGATTCGTCGAAGGCACGCTCCAGGTAGTCAATCTCGTGGCCGATATGAATGCGCCCCTTGAGCGCCGCATTATTACTTGTAGCGCCGTCGCCGTTCTTGAGCGCGGTGAATGTGGGCAGTCCGGAGAGCGCCAGGTTCACCTTCGCGACTGTGCCGTTTCCGCGGTAATGCTGCATCTTCTGCACGAAATCGGGCGAAAGGTGCGTAGGGTCGGTGAGCTTGAGCAGGGTGCGTTTCGGATCGGCGTTGGAGATGACGGCCTTGGCGTGAATCTCTTCGCCGGTCGAGAGCAGCACGCCCGTGGCGACGCCGTTCTTCACCTGAATCTCAATGACCTCGGCGCCGGTGCGAATCTCGGCGCCCGCGGCCTTCGCCGCCGCCGCCATCGCCTGCGTGACCGCTCCCATGCCTCCGCCGGCAAAAGTCGCCGAGCCCGCGGGGTGGGGATCAGCCGCCGCGCGGATCAGCAGCACCAGCGTACTTCCCGCCGACCACGGGCCGAGAAATGTTCCGAACACGCCGCGCGCCACAATCACCGCGCGCAAAAGTTCCGTTTCAAAATATTCCGACGCCAGATCGGCCACCGCCATGGGCCCCCAGCGCAGCAGGCGGAACATATCTTTCTTGCCGAGTTTGCGGATCGCGCGGCCTGTCTTCAGCATGCTCCACAAGTCGCCGCGACTCGGGTTGTCAATGTCGGGCGGCGTCGTCGCCAGCGCGTCAGCGATGACTCTCCCGATCTTTCCCAGCGACTGCTCGAACTCCGGATACTTTGCCGCATCCTTCTGCGAGAAGGCCGCGATGGCCTGCGCCGACCGCGTCGTGTCCTGATAAAGCGAGAGGGCCCGCCCATCGGGCGAAAGCGCCGTGACGCAGACATCGGGCGTGATCAGCCGGAGCCCTTGCTGCTCCAGTTGCATGTCGCGAACGATGGAGGGAAGGATCGGTCCCGCGGTGTGCGCCAGGGTCGAGCAACGAAATCCGGGATGGAACTCGTCGGTGACGGCAGCGCCTCCGACTTGCGCGTTGCGCTCGAGCACGAGTGGTTTATATCCCGCCTTGGCCAGATAGAATGCGGTGATCAGGCCATTGTGGCCGCCGCCGATGATGACTACGTCACGCTGGGTTTGCGCCGTCTTGGTTTCCGCGCTCATGGCTACGCCGCTCCCTTGATGTCTTTCAGGATTTCGAGCGCGGCCAACCGGCCGTTCGCGCCCATGATGCCGCCACCCGGATGCGTCGCCGAACCGCACATGTAGAGATTCTTAATGGGCGTTCGGTACTGCGCCCATCCCGGCACGGGGCGCAGGAAGAAAAGTTGCTCCAGCGACAGTTCGCCCTGGAAAATATTGCCCTCGCTCAGCCCCCACTCGCGCTCCAGATCGAGCGGCGTGACGACCTGCTTCTCGATGATGATGTCCTTCAGATTCGGCGCGTACTCTGAAATCGTGTTCACGACCGTGTCGCCGAAAGCTTCTTTCTGGTCGTCCCAATTGAGGCCGGGACGCAGTTTGTAGGGCGCGTACTGCACGAAGCACGACATGACATGCTTGCCCGGCGGCGCCACGGACGGGTCCGTCAGCGACGGGATCACCATGTCAATGTACGGACGCTTCGAGAAGTTGCCGTACTTCGCGTCATCGTAGGCCCGTTCCATATACTCCACCGACGGCGAGATGGAAATTGCGCCGCGCAGGTGCGCGCCCGGCCCGGGCATGCACTTGAAGTCCGGCAACGCAGACAGAGCCATGTTGACCTTGCCAGACGAGCCACGAAACTTGTAGCGGTTGATTTCTTCGAGGAAATCGCCCGGGAGATGCTCCGGCCCCATGAGCTTGGTGAAGGTAAGCCGCGGATCGACGCTGGAAGAAATCACGTCGGCATAGAGTTCGTCGCCGTTGGCGAGAACCACACCTTTTGCCTTGCCGTTTTTCACGATGATCTGTGAAATGCCCGACTGGGTGCGGATCTCGACCCCGGCCTCGCGCGCGGCGTCGGCAATGGCGTTGGAAATCGCGCCGGTGCCTCCGCGGGCAAATCCCCAGGCGCGAAACGCGCCATCAATTTCTCCCATGTAGTGATGCAGCAGCACGTAGGCGGTTCCCGGCGAGCGCACGCCCAGGAACGTGCCGATGATCCCCGAGGCGGACATGGTCGCCTTCAGCACGTCGGTTTCAAACCATTGATCGAGAAAATCAATGGCGGACATGGTCATGAGCTGCACCTGGTTGTATTTGTCGTAGCTCGACATGCCCTGAAAGCGGCGTCCGATGAACAGCAGTTTCATCAGTTCGCGCGGATTCAGCGTGGTCGGATCGGGCGGCACCATACTCAGGATCGGTTTCACGAAGCGGCACATGGCCTGCATCGCCTTGCCAAATTCGTCGTAGGCTTCGGCGTCGACGCGGGAGTGGCGGGCAATCTCGCGGTGAGTCTTGCCGTGGTCGTTTACGCGCCACAGGTAATCGCCGCTGGGCATGGGCGTAAACGTGCCGTCAAGGGGAAGGATTTCGAGGCCGTGGCGGGGCAGGTCGAGGTCGCGGATAATCTCTGGCCGCAGCAGCGACACGACGTAGGAGCAGACCGAGAACTTGAATCCCGGCACGATTTCTTCGGTGCAGGCCGCGCCTCCGAGCACGTAGCGGCGCTCGAGCACGAGCACTTTCTTTCCCGCTTTTGCCAGATAGGCGGCGTTGACCAGGCCGTTGTGGCCTCCGCCAATCACGATTACATCGTAGGAATTAGAACCAGCCATTCGCGTTCGCTCCTAGCTCTTATCTCTCGGCTTCAAACACAGATTTCAGGAAATGCAATGATACTCGCGCATGAGGACGACGCGAAGACGGATCAGAGCCCGCTGGGAAGGACGGTCCAGCTTCGGAGAATACTGCAGGTCGATGGAAGGATGGCGCGCATAGTGAAGCCGTATTGTAGCCGATTTGCGCGCAAGAACGAAGCCGGCGGGGGGCACGGGAGATCCCTCTCTCCGCCTGAAGAACGGCTCCGGTCGGGATGACGCCCGCGGGCTGAGTTCGGCTGAGGCGGCTGGCTTCGCAAAGGATTAATTTTCTGCGACCGTAAAGGCGGCGTCATCCCGAAGACCCGCGCTTTCACCAGCGGGGCGAGGGATCTCCCTGCGACTCGGGCGCGGGGTTTGTAGATGTTCTGCCAGTCTCGTGCTAGGTCCTCCCAGCGAGGATTCATCGAATCAATCAGAGCGATCTTCTTGCTGCACCGCCACCCCTTGATTTCGTTTTCGCGAGCGATTGCCGCGTCCGGATAGTAGAAGCGCTCGTAGTGCACGAGCTGAGTCAGGTTGTAACGACTCGTGAATGAAGGGACGAGTTTGCTCTTATGCTGCCAGACGCGGCGCCGCAGATCGGCGCTGATTCCAACGTAGAGTGTTGCGCCTTTCGGCCCGTTCGTCATGATGTAAACGAAGAATTGCTTCGGAGGGCGCATCGCTTTCTTTTAGCGCGTAAGCGTGGTGATTGTCTGTGATGGTCGAACATTGGGCCTGTGGATATTTTTCCCCGGGCGATCCGTTGCGGGAGATCCCTCCCTCCGCCTGAAGAACGGCTCCGGTCGGGATGACGCCCGGGTGCGAAACTGGCGGAGGCGGGCTGAGGTCGGCTGAGGCTGGCTGAGGCTGGCTATCCTCGCAAACGATCAACTTTCTGGACCGACGACGCGGCGTCATCCCGAAGGCCCGCGCTTTCTCCAGCGGGGCGAGGGATCTCACGGCCACTCGTGGCGTCGGGTCTGGCAGTCTCGTGCTAAGTCCTCTTAGGATGTTTCCTCCCCCGGGGCGATCCGTTGCGGGAGATCGCTCCCTCCGCCTGAAGAACGGCTCCGGTCGGGATGACGCCCGGGTGCGAGGTGGCTATGCGATATAATCCGGCTGCGAAACAACATTGACGAGGCCATCCCTTGCCCATAGGAACTGCATTTCACGAGCGCACTTTCCCTCTGTGTCACAGCCTGAATTATCGCGAATGGTCGGGATACTACACGGTCAGCGTGTACGAGGTGCACCACGAGCACGAGTACAACGCGATTCGCAACGCAACTGCGCTCATTGATATTTCACCGCTCTACAAATATCTCATCACCGGCAAAGACGCGACCCGGCTGGTGAACCGCGTGATCACCCGCGACATCAAAAAAGTAAAAGTCGGGCAGGTGATCTATTGCTGCTGGTGCGACGAAGAGGGCAAGGTCATTGACGATGGCACGATTTCGCGGCTCGAGGAAAACGTGTATCGCTGGACGGCTGCCGACCCGAGCCTGCGCTGGTTCCGCCAGAACGGCCTCAACATGGACGTGCAGGTCGAAGACATTTCCGAAAAAGTCGCGGCGCTCGCACTGCAGGGGCCGACGTCCGCCAAGCTGCTCAAAGCCGTTGCCGAAGCCGACATTGCCAACTTGAAGTATTTCCGCGTCACCCGCGGCAAGATTGCCGGAGTGCCGGTAGACATTTCGCGCACCGGCTATACCGGCGACCTAGGATACGAAATCTGGATGCCGTGGAATGAGGCAGTGAGAGTCTGGGATGCGCTCGCCGAGAAAGGCAAGCAATTCGATCTGCACGCCGCCGGAATGCTGGCCCTCGACGTTGCCCGCGTCGAAGCCGGGCTGCTGCTGATCGAAGTGGACTACACGAGCTCGAAGAAGGCGCTGATTCCATCGCAGAAGTTCTCTCCGTATGAGCTCGGCTTCGCCAAGATGGTCCACCTCGAGAAAGAGAATTTCATCGGCAAACGCGCTCTCGAGCAGGATGCGAAGAACGGCGTGCCGCGCCAACTCGTCGGCCTCGAAGTGGACTGGACCGGCGTCGAGGCGCTCTACGAGCGCTATGGTCTGACTCCCGCGGCGCCGGCGCAGGCTTCGCGCGTCGCGGTGCCTGTGTATTCGGGCGAAAAGCAGGCCGGCAAAGCGACCACGACCAGCTGGTCTCCCGTGCTCAAGAAGATGATCGCACTGTCCAGCGTCGAGACCGAATATTCGAAACCGGGAACGTCGCTGCAAATGGAAATCACGATCGAGGCGATCCGGCTCAAGACGAACGCGAAAGTAACGAACCTGCCGTTCTTCAATCCTGCGCGGAAGATGGCGCCGCCGGTGTAGGAGTGAATGTAGGGGCGGACGCATTCGTCCGCTCTGCGAGAGTCCCCGGACGAATGCGTCCGGGGCTACGGGTGCACACGCGCGGCTCGCCGTTTGCCCGCCCAGTAAATCCATGCTCCGATCAGCACCAGCGCTCCCGTTCCGCCGATAATCTTGAGCATGGCCAGCGGCTTGTTCGGTTCATCGGGCTGCGGAATCAGCGACAGGGCGATTGTCAGGGTCGTCGTGAGAAACCCCACGGTCGCGACCAGCTTCGCCACTCCTTTTCCTCCCGGCACGCGGATCACGTCCGGCCCAGCCGGCTCGCGCTGCAGTTTGATCATGGCGGCAAACAGATACAAATAGGGGATGAAGTAGGTGATCACACCCATGCTCACCAGCACGTCGTAAGCGCCCTTCACGCTGGTTCCGGCCTGCCCCAGAAAAATAAACGCAACGCCCAGGACGAACTGCGTAAGCAACGCAACCCATGGTGTTTTCCATCTTGGGTGCAGCGATCCAAATGCCTTAGGCAGAAAGCGATCGAGCCCCGCGACAAATGGGAGTCGTGCCACCGCGGCGAGGTACGCTCCTGCGGCGCCGATATTGCTGAGCGCGATCAGGAATGCGGCCAGCGGCAACACCCCCGGGTATCCCACTCGCGTCGCGGTTTTCGACACGGCCTGCACCAGTCCCTGCAGGCTGTTGACTTCCGTCGAAGGCAACGCGAGCAGCACGCAAACCGTTCCCAGGATGTAGCAAATCGTAACCGTCACGCCGCCGGACAACAGAGCCAAAGGAATGGTCCGGCGCGCGTTCTTGATTTCTTCTCCCATGAACGATGCGGTCTCGCACCCGCCGAACGCAAACGTCAGCACCGACCAGAAAATGATGTCGTTGAAGTGCGTGCTTGGAATCATGGAATGCAGGGTGAACGAGGTCGCGGACCCGAAGCGGTGGTACGCAATAAATCCCATTCCAATCACGATGCACACCGGAATCCACATCGCGATTGCGCCCACGTTGTGCAGCCACTTGCCTACGTCGAGGCCGACCACGTTGAGCAGCGTCGCCGCGCTCAGGGTGAGCAGCGAAAACACAATATAGAAAGTTGCGTTCCCGGAGAGATGTTCCCAGTTCGCCTGTCGCATGAAGAGCACGTTGCTGGCGGCGAAATAGAGCACGGCAGGGAAGTAGGGCAGGTTGCTGGTCCAGTAGGTCCACGCCGACATGAATCCGGAGAAGTCGCCGAACGCGCGCTTGCTCCACACATAGAGCCCGCCTTCGTTCGGATAACGCGACGAGAGTTCGAGCACCGAGAGCGCGAGCGGAGTGTAGAAACACAGCCAGGCTCCGACCCAGATCACGATGGAACTTGGGCCCGCAGCGGCCGCCGTGGCGATCCAGCGCAGGCTGATGCCGGTGATGACGTAGAACAGAACCAGGTCGCGAAAGCCCATCACCTGCCGCGGGCGGTTAGGGTCTTCTGCTTCCGGGCTGGATTCTGGCAATGGTGTATCCCAGGGTCAGGCTAATCTGAGCGAGAACTGATTTGAACAAGAACTGATTTGAACAAGAGAAGAGGAATACCACCGGTCAGAGCGGTGAGCAAGGTGAAAATTGCGCACCCGGCTTCATAGTGCGCCTGGAAGTCGAGGGGAGGCCTGGTCGCGGTTGCTGCGCTTCCAGAACAAATAAAACGGCACACCGATCAGCACGATCGCCGTTCCCCAGAATGCCTCGGTGGGCCGCGTGATGATCGTGTTCAAGGTCCACGCCGTCCCGATCAGGACATAGATCGCTGGCAGCCATGGATATCCGGTGCACTTGTAAGGACGCGGAATCTCCGGGCGCTTCCAGCGCAGCAAGAACATTCCAATCACGGTCAGCGTATAAGACAGCACCATGCCATAGATGACATAGGTGTAGAGCTGGTCATAGCGCCCGCTCAGGGTGAGGGCTGCGGCCCATATGCCCTGCCCGATCAAGCTGAAGGCCGGCGTCCGCCATTTGGGATGGATCACGGCCATCCGTTTGAAGAAGACTCCATCCTGTGCCATGGCGAGATAGACTCTGGCACCCGAGAGCGTGCACGTCGCTGCCGCGCTGAAGCAAGAGACGGCGATCATCAGCGAGAGCCATACCGCGGCTCGCGGAGAGAACAGCGCCGCCGCTGCCGCATGCGCAATGGTTTCGTGTGCGGCGATTTCTTTCAAAGGCAGCGCGTACATGTAGGTTACGTTCATCGCGATATAAATCGCACCCACGGCGAGCACGCCCAGAACCATGGCAAGCGGCACATTCCGTCGCGGGTTCTTCACTTCGCCCGCTACCCAGGTGATGTACACCCATCCGTCGTAGGCCCAGAACACCGCGATCATTCCCACGCCGAGCGCCGAGATCAATTGCGCCGGCCCGAGCCCCATCGTCAGGCTGGCGCCGCGCGGGTTGAAATGCGACCAGCTTCCCTTGCCAACCACAAGTCCTAAAACAACGAAGGCTGCCATGGCCGTGAACTTGGTCCACGTAGAAACATTCTGCAGCAGCGCTCCCCAGCGCAGCCCCACGACGTTGATATAAGTCAGAAGCGCGATCAGCAGCAGGCCGAACAAGTGCGCTCGCGTAACCACGATCCCCGCAAACGTGAGGGCCACGTGGTCCTGGGAGACGATGGGGAAAACCTGGCCAGCGTATGCCGCCGACGCGACCGATAGAGCTGCGATGGTGCCGCCATTGGCGACGCTGAACAGCATCCAGCCATAGAGGAATGCAATCAGATCGCCGTAGGCTTCGCGCAAGTAAATGTATTGCCCGCCCGAGTCGGGAAACATGGAGCCCAACTCGGCGAACGCGAAGCATGCGCACAACGAGAACGCCGCTCCCAGCACCCACACCAGGAGAAACAACACCGGCTGCGGCAGGGGGCTGGCAATGTCTTTAGCGGTCAGAAAAATGGACGACCCGATGATGCCGCTGACCAACAGAAGGACTGAATCGAGCAGCCCGAGCCCGCGGACGAGCGTAGGCTTGCCGTCAGAAGATTTGGGCCCGGATGACTCGATGTCGGAAGCGGGAAAGACTGCGATGGGCTCCATTATCCGATTCCGAGTTCGTCCGAGGATTCCAGGGCTGTGCCGCAGCGGCGGCAGATTACGGACGAACAATCTCCGCAGGTCAGCGGATCCGTGACCTCTTCGGCACAGTTCGGGCAGTAGAGGGACCCGGGTTCGGAGTCGTCGGGTGGTGGATTTGTCGGGCGCGTCGCCATGCGGAAGAAAACTGTAGCATAGAGGCGGCGCTCTCGTCCTCGCGTCGTGGAACTACAATAATGGTTTAGTTTGAAAGTATTCTCCTGGGAGGGCGTCATCCCGAAACGCGGCGTACTTCAGCCGCGTGAGGGATCTCCCATAAATACGGCCAGTAGGAGATCCTTCGCTCCGCCCGAAAAACGGCTGCACTCAGGATGACCCCGAGCCCCCGCCGCGCTTACGCGATACTTCGTGTCGTTAGTGGTTATAGAATTTAAGTCGAATCACGAAGGACACAATCGTCCCCGAAGGAAACCGATGCCTGACAAACCTCAGACTCCCGACGAAAAACTGCAACAGGAATTCAACCGCTGGGCCGCCGCTGGAGAAGGACCGAAGATGGAGAATCATCATCTCGACATCACCGAGAAGACGATTCGGATTATGAATCTGCGTCCCGGCGAACGCGTGCTCGACCTGGGCTGCGGATCGGGATGGGCCACGCGCCTCTTGGCGAGAATGGTCGGCGAGGGCCCGGAAGGATTCGGCCAGGTCGTTGGCCTCGACGTTTCGGACGAAATGGTCCGCATGGCCCGCGAGTCTTCCCAGGACTTCGAGAACATTCTTTATGTCTGGGGATCGGCGCAGCAGATTCCCTGGGAAGAGAATTTCTTCGACAAAGTCCTGTCGGTGGAGTCGTTCTACTACTATGCCGATCAGGACCGGGCGTTGATGGAGCTATTCCGCGTGATGGCGCCTCGCGGCCGGCTCTACATCCTGATCAATCTCTACAAGGACAATCAATATTCGCTGCAGTGGGTGGACAAGCTGAAGGTCCCGGTGCATGTGCGGTCCGCCGCGGAATATATGGAGTTGCTGAAGAAGCACGCGTTCGAAAACGTGGAAGCTCGCCGCATTCCTGACGACACGCCCACGCCCGACGACTACAAGACAAAGTCATTCAACAGCCTCGACGATCTGCGGGCGTTCAAGCGCGAGGGAGCGTTGCTGCTGATGGCATCGAAGCCTGACCTGCGAACGCCGGCTCCGGGTTACACGATTTACTAGCTCTCGCAACAGCCGGTGAGACGCGCGCGCTAGATTTCATCATCGTCTTTGTCTTGATGACTGAGGTCCTTCACCGGGCTGAGTGCGCGGCCATCCTGCGCGTGGTGAATTTCAATACGGCCGTTCACGTTTTCCAGGTTGATGTGCGTGCCGCCTGTGCCCAGCTCTCCGCGCAGGTCGTGGCCGACGAACTGATGATGGTTCACGTGCAGCCCAAAGTCATTCTCAATGCCTCCAGAAACCGTGCTGGCTTCCAGAGTCGCCTTGGAATCGGAAGGAATCGTCAGTTCCACCGAGCCGTTCACTGAATTCAAGTCAACCGAATTTCCGGGCAGCTGCGTGAACCGCGCATCCAGCCGTCCGTTGATTGTCTCCAGGTGAGCCCGCCCGGACAGATCGCGCGCTTCCAACCGCCCGTTGATGCACGACGCATTCACTTCGCCGCTCACTCCCGTCACGTCGAGCGAGCCATTGATCAGCTTGATCTCGTCCAGCCGCGCCGTGCGCGGCACGGTCAGCGTGTACTCCACGCCGGCTGGGTTATTGTGCGAGCCCCAATTCCAATTGTGGTCGTGTTCGGGATACTTCGTCCGGATCGAGATGAGATCCGCCGTCGCATTGATTTCAATCTTTGCCTCGTCGAGCCGTTCCTTCGTATCGGCATACTTCACAGCATCCAACTTCACGTCATTGCGGTCCCAACTCGAGATATGCACCGCCCCGTTGATGTTGTCGAGTTCAATGCGACCATCCGGCGCCAGGGCGTAGGTCTGATGCAATTCTTCGGTGAACGCGGCGCGGTGATCAGAGGCATGCGCTCCCAGGGACAGAACGAGCAGGGCACACGCGGTTCCCAGTGCGGATCCCCACCAGGCAGCGGTTTGGCGATGGCGGTTCATATTCCCTCCGTTTCAGTGCGTTAGACGCGGCCATCTGGAATTGGTGAGACAACAAAACAAAATAACGATTCAGGCCAACGATTTCCGCAGCGCGCATACCCGTAGCCCCGGAGCCATTGCTCCGGGGTCGCGCGCAAAGCGCGCAATGGCACGCGCGGATGCGAAGTTACCTCCGTGATGTTCCGCTCCGCCAGTCGCTGAAAGACAATCCGGTAGGAGCATTACTGGGGTTCCGTCGTGTCGTATCTGTTCCGCAAAAGCGCGTCCCGCCGGCAGCAGAAAACTGCCTTAGCCGCGTCCTTCTGTCTTCTGGTTTTGCTGGCTTCCTCGGCCGGGGCGCAAACGCTCGATAGCGAGAAACCTGTCCCAATCCTCACCGGAAGCGCGGGCGCTTTCAGTTTCGTTACCGCCGGGCAGAACTTGATTGACAGCCAGGTTAACCCGATTCTTCTGGTGCCCTTGGGAGAGCGCTGGCTGATCGAGTCGCGCGCCGAGTTCGAAGGCAAGTTTCAGCGGTCGCCCGATGGCGGCCCCTATGCCGGTCCCGTCACCAAGCATGTGGACTACGCGCAACTTGACTACATCGCGAACCCTTATCTCACCATCACGGCGGGCCGCTTTCTGACGCCGTTCGGCATTTTTAACGAGCGCCTGTATCCCGTTTGGATTCGCGCACTGCAGCCCGATCCGCTGATTCTTCCCATCAACACCGCGCCCAGCGACGGGATGATGTTCCGTGGAGGATTCCCGGTCAACGCCTCGGCCAACATAAATTACGCCCTTTACGGTTCAGTGACCAGTATCGGCATCGGCAGCGTGGATGCGGAGCGCCATGTCGGCGGACGCGTGGGCTTCTTCTTCCCCGGCTCGCGGCTCGAACTGGGAGGCTCGTGGCAAAAAACGTTGCAGGACGATCGGAAGAACGCCTTCGGCTTCCACATGGGCTGGCAGCCGGCAAAGGCTCCATTGAACCTGCGGGCCGAATTCGCCCACTCTTTTGAAGGCAGCGGATACTGGGCGGAAGGCGCCTACCGTCTCAGCCAGGCGCGCTTCTGGCAAAAGGCAATGCGCCGCACCGAGGTGGTTGCCCGGCTGCAACAGTTCTACACCGGCGGGATTTCTGCCGATGCCGCGGGAAACTTGGGCCTGCCCAGCGCGGACACGCGGGAAGCCGATTTCGGGGTCAACTACTTCCTGCGCGACGGACTGAAGGGCATTGTCAGCTATGGCCGCCAGTTCGGCACCGCGGGGAATTGCAACCAATGGTCGTTCGGGTTTGCCTACCGGTTCCTGGTTCCACTGGGACGGGTGAGCGAACCCAGCGAAGTTCAAGCACAGCCGGGCCAGCCCATGTTTGATCGGCCGGCGAAAGGCGCGCAATGAAGATGACTCTTCGTACGAAAGCGACCCTCGCCCTGCTGTTCTGGACACTTGCGCTCGCCTCCTACGTTTTTGCCGGTGCTTCGGCAAGGAACGACGGGGCAGGGAAAAATGTGTCGGGAACACCGGTCGTTCGCACCGGCGACGCCGACACGATGCGTATCCAGGGGGAGCAGCGCTTTCGCGCCAACTGTGGCCGCTGTCACGCCGCGCCCCAGAAGTTTCCGCCCCGGATGATGAAGACCGTGCTGCGTCACATGCGCGTGCGCGCCACCATTACCGACGAAGACATGCGGCTGGTCTTGTTCTATATGACCCAATAACCGCGAAGATAACCGAACCCAACTTATGAGAAAACCGAGAATGATTCATCGTATCGTTGTGTTGATCGGGCTGGTTTTGCTGATAGGTCCGCCGCGAGCCCGGGCGCAAAATCGCGTCATAGAAATAACGGCCGACAGCGACAGCCGCTATAAGATTGCCGGGCAAAAAGCTCCGGAGATCACGGTAAAGGCGGGCGAACAGTTTATTCTGCGGGTTACAGCGCGCCGGGGGAAATCGTGGAATCGCGATGGCTCGATTCATGGGTTTACCCTGTTGCGAGCCAAGGATCGAACCAGAGTGGAGGGATGGGATCTGCTGTTCAAGCCCGGGACGCAGGAGTTCCATCTCACCGCCCCGACCGAAGCGGGCGCGTATGAGGTTGTTTGCACCGTGATTTGCAGTGAAGATCATGAAGGCATGCACATGAAGTTCACAGTGCTGCCTTAACGGAGACAGAGGCAAGAGTTGGAGCGACTATGAATCGAAAGATGGCTCGAATCGCGATTCGGAGAATCATCCCCTACCTGGCAGCGGCACTCCTTTTGGCGGGTGCGGCTTATGGGCAGAACGCGCGAACCTTCCACGGAGAAGTGTCCGACAGCCAGTGCGCGTTGAATGTTCACTCGCTCACCCGCTCGCATCAGGAAATGCTCAAATCGAAGTCGATGGGCGGCACGTCGAATACCTGTGCGGTGTATTGCGTTGAACATCTCGGCGGCTATCTGGTTCTGTCGTCAGGCAAAGATGTGTTCCGCCTCGATCGCTCAGACCTGGTGCATGGCTTCGAGGGACGGCGCGTGGTTGTGACCGGCGTCCTGGACGGCAAGGCTAACCAGATCCACGTTCTGAAGATTGATCTGGATGAGAAGCCGTAGCCGCCTTTCCTGCTTCCGTCAACACGAACACGCATAGGATCAGCATCTCCGGCTCAATCGGATGCCGGTAGCGTGGGATGGCGTACACCGCGTAATACAGCGCCGGATACAGCAAAAACAGCCAGAACAACAGCCAAGCTCCCGGTTTGCCCAGCCGCAGCGACCGCCCAAGCCCCCAGAACGTCAGCACAGACGAAAGCATGAACAACGAATTCTTGGCCTGGCTGAGCCACCACGGGCTCGTATCCTTGGGCGGGCCAGCCCAGAAGTAAACGAACCGCTTCCCGCAGAGCCTGGCGAATCGGCTGTAATCGGCTGTGATGTAGTTGAGCGCCTGCCGCTTGCGCATGGCGATGTAGGGCAGCTCGCCCATCTCCTCAAACTGGCGCATGGCATAGGGGCTGTGCGTGGCGTCCAGGTACAGCATCAGAGTTCCGTCGGCGCCGGGGCCGTTGCCCAGGCGAAGCTCCGCCCCGAAGTTGTCGCGAACGAAAATAAATTTGCCGAATGTCTCATAGTTGCGCACCAGCCACGGCGTAATGCAGGCCATGAAAACGACCGAAGCCAGCGCGACTCCGGCCAGCGATTGCTGGCCGGCTTTCGCCCGGCGGTACCACACCCACAATCCCGCAGGCGGCAGAAATGCGAGGAGCGACGTGCTGTTCAGCGCGACAACACCCCACAGCAGTCCGAACTCGATCCAAGGCAGCCAGCCGTCGCGATCTTTCCCGTCGCGGTCTTCCATCCTGAGCGCGAGCCAGACGATCGTTGCCAGCAGCAGCGCCGACAAACTTGTTTCCCAGACTACCCGGGTGCACCAGAAGATGACGTTAGGCAACAGAGCCCACGCCCAGGCGGAGCCGATCGCGACTTTCTCGGAAAACATGCGCCGCGCGATCCGAAAAATCGGAATGCATGTGAGCGCCGAGAACGTGCTGTTGATCGTGAGCAACACGAGCGCCGATGCCTTGGAATAAATCCCGAACACCGCAAACACGCCCGCCGCCAGGTATGGGTACAGCGGAGGCTCCCACGCGGTGGGCCCGGTGGGCGGTCCGAACGGGCTGCTGAAGCCGTGTCCCGAGGCGAGCGAGGCGGCGACCCGCCCCATCTCGTAGCCAAAGCCGAAGTTGTCATCAGTGCCCTTGATCTTGTAGGTGTGCCCCAGCAGGATCCACGCGACGCGCACCAGGAGGGCGATAGTGAAGATCCAAAACGCCGAGCTCCGGATGCGCGTCCAAATCTCGACCGCCGCTGATCTCGATTCCATGAGTGGTTCTATTTGTAGCTGAGGGCCGTGCTGCGGGCAAATGCAGGCGAGGCCGCCAGCGCCGGGATGCAAGCGGCCTCGGAGCACGCGAGTTTGTCGCGGGGGCCTACCGGCCACCGTCAAATCGAGCCTGTTTCGCAGTTTTTTGATACCTTTGAGCCGAACGATTCCGAGGCGACGAGGTTCTTACCAAATGCGAACGATTCAGAAGACACTCCCGGTGCTTGCGGTGTTGATTCCCCTCCTTTGTGCCGTTCTATCCGTGGCGCAGGTGGATTCGCGCTGGAAGCCCAATGACCCCGATCGCCCGGTACCTCCCGTGATCACTCCGGGGACGGCGAGTACTCAAGATGCACCCGGCCGTCCTCCGTCGGATGCCGTTGTTTTGTTCGATGGCAAGGATCTTTCGTTGTGGGCGGGCGAAGATGGCCAGGCCGCAAAGTGGAAAGTTGCAGCCGGCTACGTCGAAGTCGTGCCCCACAGTGGCTACATCCATACACGCCGCCCCTTCGGTGATTGCCAGTTGCACGTTGAGTTCGCGGAGCCCGTGCCTGCAGTGGGCGAGGGTCAGGATCGGGGCAACAGCGGTGTGTTTTTGATGGGCCTGTACGAAGTCCAGGTGCTCGATTCGTACCAGAACAAGACTTATGCCGACGGACAGGCTTCAGGCGTATACGGGCAATTTCCACCGCAGGTCAATGCTGCCCGCCCGCCGGGGCAATGGCAGGCGTACGACATTGTTTTTCACGGCCCCCGGTTTGACAAGGACGGAAAATTGCTTCGTCCCGCACGCATGACCGTGCTGCACAATGGCGTCCTGGTGCAGGACAACGTCGAGTTGTCTGGTCCCACAGCTCATCACGAGCGGCCCCCGTATAAGCCCGGCCCTGACAAGCTGCCGTTCGCATTGCAGGATCACGGCGATCCGGTTCGCTTCCGCAACATCTGGATTCGGGAGTTGGCCGAGGGGCAGTGAGCCTCGGAAGGGCACAGCTGTGCCCAATCGCGTCCTTCGCCCTGTCCCTTTTCCCGCCAGGGACAGTAATCCGTTACTGGTCCCTGGCTTGCCCTTCGTAATCTGTCTGCCTCATCCTCCCGGCGCTTAACCTTCTCTTTAGTAATCCCAGTGTCCTATGAACTCCCCCACACAATTCGATAGAAGAACCCTACGTTATCCTCTCGACCTGCCCGTGTCGGTCAAACTGGGGAACAAAGAGATTATTGCCCGGTCTGAGAACATCAGCCTCAAGGGGATTTTGCTGTCGAGCGCGTTTGTAATTCCGGAGGGATCCGCCGTGGAACTCGCGGTTGGAGTTGCACGCCTGCCCGATCACGCGATGCAACTCACCGCGAAAGGCAAGGTGATCCGGCTGCGGCCGAGAGCTTCCGGGAACTTCGCCGTAGCCATCGAATGCGAGCGGCCTTTCAAGCTGATGCGACGCAGAAGTGATGTGCTATGAAATCCGCTGCCGGTGCCAGATGAACTTTCCGCAGCCGCACCAGACCCAGCGCTCGGCGCGTATGCAGTTTCCACGCATGGCCCCGGCGGCCATCCGGTTCGAAGACGGCCGTCACGGACCGGGAAAATTGCGGGCGGTTTCCCTCACTGGAGGCCTGCTTCGGCTCTCCAGGCCGCAGGTTCCCGGGACGCTGGTAGAGGTTGTCTTCCTGTCGCCTGGCGGACCGGTGTTGGGGCTCGCGGAATTGCTCAGTCCGGTTTCGCCAACTCTCAAGTGCCTGCAGCCTTTCAAATTCATCATGATCGACGATGACGATTATCAGAGGTTGAAGGCGCTGGTCGGCACGGCCGGCACAGGCCCGCCCGAGTGAAACCAGGAGGAACCCCGCGCACTGAATATAGAGGTTCACGGTTCGAAGCCTCCGAATCCGGTAGAATGAAAGTTTTCACCGGACTCCTCGTTGAACTCTGATCCCATCCTGACCGCAGCGACAGCGATGTGGGCGGCGCCGAAGGGCGTCTTGCCCTATATCCGCCAGCATTTTCTCGACACCACGTTCCGCGGGCTCTATCACGTCAACGGGTTCGACCTGGCGATGCTGATCCCGTATTTCATTGTGCTCATTCTGCTGGCCGGATATGGGATGCATCGCTACGTGCTGGTCTACCTGTATTACAAGCATCGGGCAAATCGCACCACCGAACCGGCCGCGCATTTTGAAGACTTGCCGCGGATCACGGTGCAACTGCCGATTTTCAACGAGCAGTACGTCGTGGAGCGCCTGCTCGAGGCGATCTGCAAGCTGAATTATCCGCGCGAAAAACTCGATATCCAATTACTCGACGACTCGACCGACGAAACCGTGGACGTGGCTCGCGGCTTGGTGGAGCGTTACGCGGCCCTGGGCAATCCCATCACCTACATTCACCGCGCCAATCGGGAGGGCTTCAAGGCGGGCGCGCTGGCCGAAGGAATGAAGACGGCGAAAGGAGAGTTCATTGCCATCTTCGACGCCGACTTTGTGCCGCCGGAAGATTTCCTGATGCGCACCATTCACCATTTCACCAACGAGAAGGCCGGAATGGTGCAGACTCGCTGGACGCACCTCAACCGCAACTATTCCTTCCTGACCGAGGTGGAGGCCATCCTGCTCGACGGCCATTTTGTGCTGGAGCACTCGGGGCGCGCCCGGACCGGACTGTTTTTCAATTTCAACGGAACCGCCGGAATCTGGCGGGCCAAGGCGATCGAAGAGGCCGGAGGCTGGGAGCACGATACGCTCACCGAAGACACCGACCTTTCTTATCGCGCACAGCTCAAGGGATGGAAGTTCGTGTATCTGCAGGACGTGGAATGCCCCGCGGAGCTACCGGTGGAGATGACGGCGTTCAAGACGCAGCAGGCGCGCTGGGCGAAAGGACTGATGCAGACCGGAAAGAAGATTCTGCCTCGCGTGCTGCGCAGCGATGCCCCCCTGCACACCAAGATTGAAGCCTGGTATCACCTGACCGCGAACATCAGCTATCCGCTCATGGTGATGCTCTCGGTCCTGCTGCTGCCGGCCATGATTATTCGCTTCTACCAGGGCTGGTTTCAGATGCTCTACATTGATTTGCCGCTGTTCATGGCTTCGACATTTTCGATCTCGAGTTTCTATCTGGTGTCGCAGCGCGAGCTGTTTCCGCGCCGCTGGCCGCGCGCTCTGATTTACCTGCCATTTCTGATGGCGCTCGGAATCGGTTTGACCGTCACCAATACCAAGGCTGTCATTGAAGCGCTCATCGGCAAGAAGAGCGCGTTTGCGCGAACCCCCAAGTACCGAGTGATCTCGAAGCAGGACAAAGTCGGGGCCAACAAGTACCGCAAGCGCCTGGGATGGGTGCCGTGGGCGGAATTGCTGATTGGGACCTACTTCGCCCTCACCGTGTACTACGCCATCGACAACGAAAACTACATCACCGTCCCGTTTTTACTGTTGTTTGTCGTGGGGTATTGGTACACGGGCTTGATGTCGTTACTGCAGGGCCGGTTCGGGGGAAGGTCTCTGAGTACGACGACCCACACCAAGCCATTTCCGGTGGGCGTATAAAAACGGTGTGTCATCGTGAGCGGAGCCGCTTTTCAGGCGTAGCGAAGGATCTCCCTCTCATCCGGCCCCGCGCGCAAGCCAAACCGTAGGCGCGGTTCTGGTCTTCGCTTGACGGCTCGTTTACAATCCAGTCGCATCCGGTGTGACGCCCGTCCCCGGATGAAAGTGTCCGAAGGAGGATGCAATGTTCCTCTCGCGCAGGATTCTCCACACTGCTGTTCTCGCCCTTCTGGTTCTGGGTCTCAGTTGCGGTGCGGCCCACGACTCCGACGAATTCTTTGTGCTCGTCTCGGCGAATTTGCAGATCCCCTACTGGAAAACGGCTGGAGCCGGATTTGCCAGCGCGGCGTCGCAGATGAAGGTGCGCTCCGATTTTCTCGGGCCGCAGAACTTCGATCCCAAGGCAGAGAAAGATGCTCTCGACGAAGCCGTGCAGAAAAAAGCAACCGGCATTCTGCTGGATGTGACCGACGCAACCTTGCTCAAAGACAGCATTGACAAAGCCGTGGCCGCGGGCATTCCCGTAATCACCATCGACTCGGACGCGCCCGCCAGCAAGCGCCTGTTCTTCATCGGCACCAACAACTATCAGGCAGGAATCACCGGCGGGCAGCGTCTGGCGCAGGAACTCCGGGGCAAGGGCAACGTTGTGGTCTTCACCAATCCGGATCAGCCCAATATGCAGGACCGCCTGCGGGGCTACAAAGAAGCCCTCGCGCGCGCGCCCGACATCAAGATCACGAGGGTGGTTGACATCCAGGGCGACCCTCGCATCGCCTTCGACACCACGACGCAAATCGTCGGCAAAGAGCGCGACAAAGTCGACGCGTTCGTCTGCCTCGAGGCGCAGTCAGGCAAAGAAGTTGCCGGAGTCCTGAGCAGCTACCATGTGACCGGCAAAGTTGTGATGGCGATGGACACCGATGCGGAAACACTGGATGGAATCCAGAAGGGCGTGATTGCCGCGACTATCGCGCAGAAGCCGTACACCATGGCTTTCGTCGGCATGCAGATGCTCGACAACCTGTATCACCACAAGCCGGCATCGCTCGATAAAGATTGGGCGAAGGACAGCTTTTCGCCCATCCCGAGCTTTGTGGATACGGGCACCGGGCTCATCGATAAAAGCAATGTGGAGTCGTTCATTCAGGCGGGGAAGAGCCTGGCGCCTGGAAAGTGAAGGAATTGAGTCATCGGGCGCTTGGATGAATTAGCGATTGAATAACGGATCGCCAGTCCTCAAAGGACTCCATCACTCATTTTTCATCTCTACGAGATGTATTCGCGAATGTACTCGTCGTGCGTATGCGCCAACTGGCGCACGTCGCCGTCGAAGATGACTTTTCCATCCCGCAAAACCAGAAAACTCATGGGCACGTCACAATACTGGCCCCGCGGAAGCGAGCGCACCTGGTTGGTCTGCTTGTCGAATTGGTGCGTAGCCATGGTGAAGGCGTCTTGCAGGCGGTGCGAGACCAGCAGGGAACTGGTCTTGTAGACGTCGCGCTGCTTCATAATCAATTCCACGATGGTGTTGGAGGTAACCGGGTCGAGGCCGCCGGTGGGCGAGTCATAGAGCAGCAGTTCCGGTTCCGTGATAATGGCGCGGGCAATGGCGACGCGGCGGCGCATGCCTCCTGAAAGTTCTGAAGGAAACATGTCGACAGTGTGCTCCAGCTCCACGAAGCGCAAAGCCTCTCGCACCCGGCGTTCGATTTCGCTATCATAAATTCCGCGCTCTTCCATCAGCCGGTAGGCGACATTCTCGCTTACGGTGAGCGAGTCAAAGAGCGCGCTTTCCTGAAAGACCATTCCCATGTGGCCGCGCATGGGGAACAGATCCCGCTCGCGCATTTGCGAGACTTCGTTGCCCAGCACCGTGATCCGTCCCGAATCCGGCGGCAACAGTCCGAGTGCGAGTTTTAGTATCGTGCTCTTGCCCGCTCCCGCCACGCCAAACAGAGCCTTCGTTTCGCCCAGGGGAAGCCGAAAGGAGACGCCACGCAAGACTTGATTCTCTTCAAACGAGAGATGCACGTCTTCAAACACGATGGCCGGAGCGGACGGCCGCTCAACGCTGGCTTCGTAGGCGGCGGGTGTGGTGGGCGTGGACATGCGGTTAGTGGAACGAAAGGACGGAAATCAACAGCTTGGTCACAAAGAAATCCGTGACCAGAATCATTACGGACGCGGTCACCACCGCCTGCGTGGTGGCGCGGCCCACTCCCTGCGTTCCGCCGCGCGCGGTCATTCCGTAGTAGCAGCCGACGCTGGCGATGATGAACCCGAACAGAGCCGGCTTCAGCAAGCCCATGAAGACATCTTGCAGAACCAGCACCTGCCAGGCGTTGTCCCAGTACTGGCGAGCGTCGAGGCTCAAGAAAAGTTTGGCGACCATGAGGCCGCCAGCCAGTCCGACGAGATCGGAAATGATGCTGAGGAAAAACAGCATGAACACGGTGGCCGTAACGCGCGGAGTGACCAGCTTCTTGATGGGATCTGTGCCCAGTGCGCGCATGGCATCAATCTGCTCGGTCACGACCATGGAGCCGAGTTCGCTGGCCATGCCGGAAGAATTCCGCCCAGCGACCATCAGGCCAGTGAGCACCGGGCCTAGCTCGCGCACCATGGACGTGGAGACGAGCTGCCCGATCAGCGTGATCGAACCGAAACGCTGCAGCGTATTGGCGGTTTGAAGAGCCAGAACGCCGCCGGTAAAAAATCCCGTGAGCACGACGATGGGCAGTGAGCCGACGCCGATCAGGTCCGCCTGCCGAACCATGTCGGCGAGATACAGGGGCTTGCGGAAGAGGTTGCCGACCGATTGCAAGGCCAGCAGCGTGAATTCCTGAACCACCAGGACGTTCTGCTTGGCGAATTCTGTGGGCGACTTCAGTGCCATGCGGGTCGGAAGGCCGGCGCGCGGGTGCGACGGCTTCCCCGAACTATAACAGATTGGGGTGGTAGGCTTCGGGCTACTGGGCGACTCAGACGTCAGACCTTAGACGTCAGACCTCAGACGTCAGACCTTAGACCTTAGATCCTAGACTAACCGGGCAACTCCGCGAGCCTGGTGCCAGTGTGTTTTCCTCGATGCCTGAGGTCCGAGGTCTGGCGCCCGACGCCTTCTTTATCCTCGTCCCTTCTTCTTGATCTCAATATTCAGCCGGCGGATTTTCTGGTTCAGGGTCGACAGAGGGACGTGGAAGCGTTCAGCGGCTTCCGTCTGGTTCCAGTTGCAGCGTTCGAGCATGTCGGTGATGACACGGCGCTCGACGTCTTCGACGATTTCGAACAGCGATGCGTCGGAGGGCGGATCGTGCATGGTGAACGAGGAGCCGCGGCCGAGCATTTGATCGGGCAACAGGTCCATGCTGATTTCCGGGCCCGAGGAAAGAACCACGGCCCGCTCGATGACGTTCTCCAGTTCCCGCACGTTGCCCGGCCAGGAATAGGCCATCAAGGGACGCAATGCTTCCGGCGTGATCCGCGGGACGGCGCGGACATTTTCCTCCGCATATTTCTTCAGGAAAAATTCGACCAGCAGAGGGATGTCTTCCTTGCGCTGGCGCAGCGGCGGCAGTTCGATGGTGATGACGTTGAGGCGGTAGAACAGATCTTCGCGGAAGCGGCCCTCGCGCACCATGTGGCGCAGGTCAATGTTGGTGGCGGCGATGATGCGCACGTCCACCTGAATTTCCTGAATTCCGCCGAGATGCATGAAGCGGCGATCTTGCAACACGCGCAGGATCTTGGCCTGGGTCTCGAGCCCCATGGTGGCGATTTCGTCGAGGAACAGCGTGCCCTTGTCGGCGACTTCGAACAGGCCCTTTTTCGAGGCGACCGCGCTCGTGAATGCCCCTTTGACGTGGCCGAACAGTGTGGATTCAAGCAGGTCGGCGGGCATGGAGCCGGTGTTGACCGGAACGAACGGCTTGTCGTGGCGCGGAGAGTTCAAGTGAACGGCCTTGGCGATTACTTCTTTGCCGGTGCCGCTTTCGCCCTGCAACAGCACGGTGGAACGGCTGTTGGCGACCTGGGCAACGAGATCAAAAATCTTGAGCATGGGCTCACTCTTGCCCACGATGTTCTCGAAGTTGTAGCGCTGCTTGAGAGCTCGCTTGAGCTGTACGTTTTCTTCTTCGGCGCGTCGCCATCCCACGGCGGCGCGCACGTCGGCCAGCAGCTTTTCGTTGTCCCACGGCTTCTGCACGAAATTGGCGGCGCCCGACTGGATGGCTCGCACGGCATTTTCGACGGTGCCGTAGGCGGTAATCATGATCACGGGCAGGCGAGAGTCGTGGGAACGAATCTCGGAAAGAATCTCCATCCCGTTGCGCCCAGGCAGAGTGAGATCGAGCAGGATGAGGTCGAAGGGACGCTCGCCGAGTTGCACCAGGCCGTCTTCGCCGCTGGCGGCGGTCTCCACTTCGAAGCCTTCCAGTTCGAGCAGCGTCTGCAGAGACTCGCGAATCTCCACCTCATCATCCACGATGAGCACTGCGCCGGCGGATGACTGGCCGCCATTGATTGTGCCGCGCGAAATCACTGCTGCCTCAGACATGAAGTGCCTTCCTGCTCAGGGGGAAATCCAGGGCAAAAGTTGTGCCTGCCCCGGGCGTGCTCTCGACCCGAATCTTGCCCGCGTGCTCCTGAATGATTCCGTAGGTGACCGACAGGCCCAGCCCGGTGCCGCGGCTCTGGCCTTCTTTCGGAGTCGCCTTGGTGGTAAAGAACGGGTCGTAAATGCGCTGAATGTGTTCGGCCGCTATGCCGGACCCGGTGTCGGAAACGCGCACGCTTACCAGTTCGCCGTTGGTGGTGGCCACGTTCAGCGTGCCCCCGCCGGGCATGGCGTCTTTCGCGTTCAGGAATAAATTCAGGAACACCTGTTGCAATCTTCCGGGATTGCCCAGGATCGGAGAAATTTTCGGCGCGAGTTCGGACCGCACCTGAATTTTCGCGGTCTTGAACTGGTGCTCGAGCAAGGCGAGTGTATCGGTGATGACCTTGTTGACGTCGACGTCGGCGAATTCCGTGCCGCTTGTGCGCGAGAAATTCAGCAGGTTGTTCACGATTTCAGAGGCGCGGAAGGTCTGTCGCGTGATCTTCTCCAGCAACCCGGATTTCTGCGGATCGCCCTGCAGTTGCTTGGCCAGCATCTGCGTGTACGACGAGATGACAGCCAGAGGAGTGTTGACCTCATGCGCCACGCCGGCGGCCAGCAGACCGATCGACGAGAGCTTGTCGGCCTGCGAAAGCTGGCCTTCGAGCTCCACCCGCTCGGTGATGTCGTCCATGATAACGAGCCGTCCGATGACCTGAAACTTGCGCGTGACCAGCGGCGCGATCGCTACATTGACGGTGCGCGTCTCGCCGGCAGGCGTCTTGAGGCGGAACTTGTACAGGTTGTTGATGCCGGCATTCTGGCGGACCCGGTTAAACTCCTCGACGAACTCCTGCGGGAAGACGGTCCGCACAGGCTGGGTGAGCGCCTGCCAGCGTGGCAAGGCGTACATGACTTCCATTTGGGCATTCCAGCTTTCGATGCGGTCTTCCATGTCGAGCGCCATTACGCCCACGTTGATCGACTCAACGATGTTCTCGTTGAAATCTTTAAGGCGCTCGTACTCCGCCACCTTCAGCTGCAGCGACGCGTAGAGGCGTGTGTTCTGGATCGCGATCCCAAGGTAGCCGCCCAGCGTCTCCAGCAACTCGACGTCTTCACTGGATAGGAAGTCACCCTGCGCCGTCTTCCCCAGGCCGAGGACGGCGATGGTTTTCTGTTGCGCGCGGCAAGGGATGTAGTAGTTCAGATCGAGACGCGCGATCGCTTCCTGCGATCCGGCCGTTTCCCGCGGAACCTGGTGCGTATTCTCAAAGAACAAGTGTCCGCCCGGCTCGGGGCGCGGAGCGTCGAGGAAACTGAGGTCGAGCCTGGCCACCGGGCTCATGCCCACCGACTTCGACAGGGCGAACTGCCCGCTCTCTTCCACGTTGCGAACGAAAATGGCTATCCGATCCACGGCCAGCGTGCGTCCCAACCGGTCAATGACGGAGGACAGCAGGGCGTTCAAATCTGTTTCGGAACTGAGCTCGCGTCCGAATTCGATCAGGGTGCGCCGATAGTCGTAGCGCGTGCGGTAAAAGAACTGATCGATGCGGCCTTGAATCCACTTGCGCACCGGATCAAACAGCAGCGCTGTCACCACCATCGCCAGGATCAGGCCGATCCGCCCCGTGGCCGGCTGTTGCATCTGCACCAGCGTAGCGACGCCCGCGACCAGCGCAAAGTACATCGCCACCACGGCCGTCACAGCCAGGGTGTAGACAACCACCCGCTTCGAGATCAGATCCACATCCATCAGGCGGTAGCGGAAGATGGCGTAGCCGAACGTCAGCGGCAACAAACTCAGGGATAGTACGGATGCGTTGATCGCGGGTTCCGGAACCCATCCCATGGAGTGGGGGAACACGTAGGACAGGACATAGAGCAGCGTATAAGGGGCGATGGCGAGGATTGTGCCTCGGGTCACCCACTTCAACTGCTGGCGCAGAATGGTCGTGTTGGCCTGCCGGTAGCTGTGCAATAACGCCGCGGCCGCAATCAGGAAGAACACAGCCCCGCAGGAAACATCCAGGCGATCCATGCCCCGGCTCAGCCGTCCCGTGGCTTCCAGCAAGCGCATCGCAGCCAGCCGCGTGCCGAGAAGCAAGGCTCCCGGGAGATAGATCAGGGGCAACACCCACGAATTCTTCCGTACGAACTTCGGCTTTTCGGGGAACGTCAGAACGAAATGCAGGAACAGCGCGGGCTGCAGCACCCAGGCAACAACGTTGCCCCAGTAGACTTCCCAATCAAAGGCGTCCAGCTTTCCCGTGTATTTGAACGAATACGCGATGAACGACACCAGGCAGAAAATATAAAAGTGCGTGGACCCGGGCGCGGTCCAGCGACGGAGCAGAACGTAGACCCCGATGCCGAGATAGATCAGAGCGATCAAGCGCAGCAAATCATTCAGAGACCGATCCGCCGGCTCCAGGATGATATTGGAATCGAGCGTGACTCCCTGGCGGATGAGCGAGTAAGTCGCTTTCGACCAGATGCCGGTGCGATAAAGTTGCCGCTCCAGCGCGGCTGTGTTCTTGACGTCCTGGCCATTCACCGATACCAGTTGGTCCCCGGACTTGATTCCTGCTTTGGCTCCGGGCTTGTTGGCTTTGATCTGATCGGCGACCAGGCGGCCGCCTTTTTCCGTCCATTGAATGCCGTCGGTTGGGGCGGTAATTCTCTGCTCGGCCTGGAAATTGAACCCGGCGAAGAGCACGGCAGCTACCGTCAGCAAGAACAGTAAGACTGCTACAAATCGAGCTTGGCTTTCCCGGTTCATGGACTTCCGCACTGGTCCAGAACCTATGGGGGTCTGGACGGGCGAAGCTAAGGCATTCCGCCGATCCTCAATCAGCAACTTCGCTGCCATGGTAGATTCCCGGTCCGGGACGGCTAAGTCTCGTCAGACAAAGACACTTCCAAAAGTATAGATGCATTTTCGAACGCCAACTATGTCTTTTTGGATGTTTCTGTGATATTCCGTATCGCCTTTCCTTTGAGATTCTTTGGGTTACAAAGAAACGTTCGTTTGACGGGTTCGGCTTCCCGGCTGCAAATAGGATGATCAAACTGCTTCTACGGGATGTTGTAGGAATTGCTGCGAGGGACGATTTATCAGAATCAAGCCGCGAGTCGTCGGAATAACGATGAATTGAGTTTTGTTATGAGCCCTCAACCAGCTTTGCGTTTATCGGCCTGGGAGGGTTCAGGGTCGTCGTCCCACTCAAACGACAGTGCGCGAGAGGTCGTCTCGATGGGTTCGAGTTCCGGGATATCCTCTGTCACAGAGGCTCCCAACTCGGCGAACTTGCGGGCGGAAACGAGCACGCGATTTTCCAGCGAACCGACGGCCTGATTGTAGGCTTCCACGGCGCGGTCGAGGTTGGTGCCAACGCCGGTGATGTGTCCGGCAAGTTTTCTGAGGCGCTCGTGCAGTTCTTTGCCCAGAGCGCTGATCTGCTGCGCATTGCGCGCCAGCTTTTCCTGATTCCATCCATAGGCGACGGCTTTCAGCAGTGCGATCAACGTCGTTGGCGACGCCGGAATCACACGCTGCAGCACGCCCTGTTCGATCAGGCCCGGATCCTGTTCGAGCGCGGCGCTAAAGAAAGTCTCGCCGGGAAGGAACATCACGACGAACTCGGGCGTGGCCTCGAACTGTTCCCAATAATTCTTGCCGCTCAGAGTCTTCATGTGGTCGCGCACCTGGCGGGCATGGTTGGCGAGGCAGGCGCGCCGCGCTTCTTCATCGGTCGTTTCGAACGCCTCCAGAAAAGCTTGCAGCGGCGTCTTGGCGTCCACAACCACGTTCTTGCCTCCGGGCAGCTTGATCACGAGATCCGGGCGATACCGTCCGGTTTCGCTGGTCACGGTTTCCTGTTCGGCAAAGTCGCAATAAGGCAGCATGCCGGCAATCTCGACCACTCGGCGTAATTGAATTTCTCCCCAGCGCCCGCGCACGTTCGGTGTGCGCAGCGCTCGCACCAGATTTCCCGTCTCGGACTGCAGTTCTTTCTGCGTGGTAATCAGCGACTGAACCTGCTCCCGCAGAACTCCGTAGGCGCCGACCCGCTCCTTCTCCATCTGCTGAATCTGCGCATCCACTTTGTTAAGCGACTCGCGCACCGGAGTCACTAGGTCCGCGACCGCTTTCTGGCGGGCGTCGAGATCGCCGCGTGCATCGCTTTGAAAGCGCTTGAGATTTTCCTCCGCCATTTGGAGAAACGTAGAACTGTTGCTCTTCAGCGCGTCGCCGGCCAGCGCCTTGAACGCATTTTGCAAATCCTGCGCCGCGCGGTCCCCGGATTTCGTAAGCAACTCCATCTTTTCGATGCTGGTCTTTCGTTCCGATTCAAGGCTGGATTCGAGCCGGGCGCGGCTCTCCACCAGCTGCCTTTGATCCTGCAAAAGCCGCGCCAGATCGGCCTTTGCGGCCGCTAATTCCTTCTCCATCAACGACAAGCGAGCCTGCACAGTCGCCGAGCGGGCCCGCAGCGCCAACCAGGCAAGCACCCCGCCACACAACAGGCCAATGGCCGCACTGGTCTCTAGTCCCATAGACGCATGTAACTACTCAGCCTCGCCTCCAGATTCTAGCCTAGCACTAGCGGCAAGTTTGAGCCTGAACGACCTTAGGCCGGAACTGGCTTGAATGCATCCGATCCCTCCCAGGATCTCGTCGCGTAGGCCACAAACTGTGCATAGAGCCACCAGACTATTGCTGGCGTTCGTGCTTGGAACCGGCGTTGCGACCGTACATCCGGCGGTTCGGCTATTGGCGTCCACGGAAGAAGGCGCCCAAACTCCCGGCCAGGCCACGTTGAAGCCAGCCTCCGCGAACCCAGCCGACATTCCGTTTCGCGATGCCGAGTCCTCTGCCGAGCAGCAGCTTCTTGCGCTGGCGAACCAGGCGCGCCAGCAGTCCGGAGCGCCCCCACTCGTTCTCGATCCCGGACTTTCCCAAGCTGCCCGCGTGCATGCACAAGCTATGGTCGACGCGCGCTCTCTTTCGCATCAATTCACCGGTGAGCCCTCCCTGCCTCAACGCCTGGCGGCCACAACCAGCTTGCTGCTTGATCAGGAAGGAGAAAACGTGGCGCTCGACTACGACGCCGAGCACGGGCACGAACATCTCATGCTTTCCCCTCCGCATCGCGCGAACCTGCTCAACCCCGCCTACAACGTGGTCGGATTGGGCGTGGTTCGAAATGGCGACCGGCTCTATATTGTGCAGGACTTCGGCCATGCCCTCCCCAATTACTCCGTTGCGGAAGTGAAGGATCGCATCACGGCGGCCGTGAATCAAAAGCGTCGTGAAGCCGGCCAGCCGGAACTGCAGCGCCGTGACCTGCTGCCCGCCGATGAGGCTGCCTGCTCGATGGCGCAAGCCGACAAGCTCGGAACCCTCCCCGTCCGCAAACTCGCGGAACGTTTCACCGTGCTGAGCTACAACAGCCTGCGTCCGGAGATGTTGCCCAGCGGAGCGGCGCACGCCATCGGCAACCGGACCCTGCATAGCTTCTCCATCAGCGCCTGCTATGGTCGGACGGTGACGTATCCCACTGGCGTGTACTGGGTCGTGCTGTCGCTGGAATGAGACCGGGCCAGTCCGGTAACCTCTCTTGGCAGATAACATCCGCTACTTTGCAAAAAAGTGTAAAACCTGTAGCTTTTTTCTTTCGCGTAGGCGAAGCTTAGAGTACCGTCGCCAGTTTGGTCAGTCCTATTGACCGATTGACACGCGGTCTTGGTGTTCCTTCCATTCTGGCTTTTTCGCTTCCTGCCATAGACCTGATTTGTTCGGAGATTTGCGCCATGCGTCGTAGAGGGGTTTCCTTCACTGTCATTTATGCCCTGCTCCTGGGGCCCATCCTTGCGTGTCCCATCGTCGCGACGGCCCAGAGTCACGGAGCGTCCATCGGGGGCACTGTTTCTGGAGTCAACGGGCCGAGCGGGATCAACACGAAAGACGATCTGAAGGATTTTCATGATGCGATGGCGGTGCAGGCGACCGGACCCCAGATCACCGAGTACGGAGCGCTGGTGAAAAACACGCAAGCGGCGAACGCGGCACTGCAGGCGCTGCTGCCAGGCAAAGACGATGCTGCGGAGTTTGCGCGGCGCGACGCCGCCTTAGGCCAGGCCCTCGGCAAAGCGCGCAGCGATAACAAGAAATTTGTAGATGAATTTTCCCCTGAACAGAAATCCCTATTGAAAGAATTCACTAAGCGGCTGGCGAAAGCGGATTCCGATGTAGCGCTCGAGCTGAGCAAGCTGGATCAAGTGACACAAGTCGCCAAGTCCAGCCCCGAGATTACGTCTCACGTCCAGAGCCTCGACAAAGCGCTCGCCGATTTCTCGAACCAGCAGTTGGCTCTGGGAAGGGAGATGGGCATCATTCTGGCGAATGGCCAGGACGTCACGTTCGCCCTTCCAGAGGTGACTAGCCCAGTTGAAATTGGGAAGCGAAAAATCACGGTTGCAGTTTCTGGCGAGCTCTCGCAGATTGCGGCGGAAAACGGCCAGCGCACATTCACTCTCAAGCGCGCGGCCAACCTGTCAGACCTGCAGCAGAACATCCTGGAATTGATGGCCGGGCAACTCGACAGCTCGGAAACCTGCGGGCAGCGCGTTGCCATTCGGCAGGCCCGGCTCACCCCGGCTGCTCCCGCGAGCCTGCTCGTGGTGCGCTTGCATTTTGAACGCTGGGCCTGTACGCGGGCGATGGGCCAGCAGACCTCAAACGAACTGGCGGAAGGCGACGGCACAGTGGAGGTAAAACTGACGGCGGCCGTAGATAAATCTGAGTTAAAACTGACCAGCGAGATTGGGCGCATTGGCGCCAGCGGCATGCTCGCCGAGTCCCTGCGTTCGGGATCGCTAGGCGAGGATTTGCGCGATAAAATCACGCAGTTGCTTCTCTCCACTATGCGACCTGCAGCGGATGTAAAGACCCTTCCTCCCGCGGTGCAGAACTCCACTACCCTCCAAAGCGCAAAGTTTCAAGACGCCGGCGCCGGGATTTTGCGGGTTGCACTGGCCGGGCAGGTTCAAATCTCGAATGACCAGGCATACCAACTCGCCAGCCAGTTGAATCAGGCGTTGTCGGCGCAGGGAACTGCGGGGCATTAGAGGAGCAATCCCGCAAGCGGGCTCCATCCTCCATCCTGCGCATTTGCCAACCGCGAAGAATATCCAGAACTTGCGTTGCTCGCGCTGTGCTACCCTTGCCGTGCCCTCCGTCAGCGGTTCCTCGCATGGAATCCACGGCTCACGTCCGCTCGGCCCCAGGCCACCCACACGCGATCCGCATCGGCACGGCGGGCTGGTCCTATCAGGATTGGGATGGCATCTTTTATCCGCCGGGAATGCTGCGCCGCAAAGGTCATCCCCTGGCCTACCTGGCGCGATTTTTCGATACCGTTGAAATCAATACGTCGTTTTACGG
The DNA here is from genome assembly GCA_963819145.1 of uncultured Acidobacteriaceae bacterium. Taxonomy (GTDB): domain Bacteria; phylum Acidobacteriota; class Terriglobia; order Terriglobales; family Acidobacteriaceae; genus Sulfotelmatobacter. The sequence continues at coordinate 38,205 of CAWFVB010000035.1, read as the reverse complement.
TCCGCTGAAGCCGGAACTGGCCAAGCTCTGGTGCCGCAACGTGGCGGCCGTAAATCCGGGATTCTTGTTCACCGCCAAACTCTATCGTGCTTTTACCCACTCGCCCCTTGCGGTCATGGAGCCGACTTCGGCGGCGACGATTCGTCCCACGGATGACGATGAAATCCACACCCGGGAAGGCCTCGACGCGCTCGCGAACGAGGGACGATTGGGCGCGCTGCTCATTCAGTTTCCTGTGTCGTTCAAGAATACGTCCTTGAATCGCGAATATCTTGACCGCCTGCTGCGCCAGTTCATCGAATATCCCCGGGTGGTGGAGGTGCGCGATTCGAGCTGGAACAACGCCGAAACGCTGGCTGCTTTCGCGGAGAAAAATGTTGCCTTCTGCAATATTGATCAGCCGCTTCTCGGCCACTCGCTCGCGCCCACCGAACACGTCACCGCGCCAACTGCTTACGTGCGCCTGCACGGCCGCAACTATGATGAGTGGTTCAACTCCGATAACCGCAACGACCGCTACAACTATCTCTACAAAGAGAAGGAACTCGAAGGTTGGAAGGAGAGAATCGCGAACGTCGCCGAGCGAGCCCAAATCACCTACGTGATCACGAACAATCACTTCGACAGCAAGGCCGCTGTGAATGCACTGGAACTGAAAGCGATGGTGACGGGAAAACGGGTGCCCGCGCCGCCTACGCTGCTTCAGCGCTATCCGGAGTTGCGGAGATTCGCCGATCCGGATGTAGACTCCGGCGATCTCGCCGGTCCGCGTTTGCCACTGCGGGCATGAACTCGCTGGCCAGAATCCACATCGGCGAGTCAGACGTTGGATAAGGGGGTCATCGTCGCGCCGTCAATCATTTCTGCCCCGGGAATCCTGTTATACGTGTGCATGGCTTGCACTCCCCAACCTTCCGGTCGGAACTCCCGCAGAGGCCGCTCGGCATATTGGCTCGTCGAGAGCGTGGTCACTTCGTTCAACGTGAAACTGTATCCGTACACGCGACTGCAGTTCTGGCTGGGGCGGATCAGGCGTCTCCCCGCACTTGCGATCAGTCCTGCGCCCCGATTGTTGCGAACGTCGGTCGAGATGGGGTTTCGAGGATGGAAGCGCCACTCGCCGTTGAGCGTCTCCGCATAAAAGAGGAACAGGCACGAAGACCGGGAATCTGGATCGGCGCGGGTGGTCATCATCCACCAAAGTCCGTCGTGATGCCAGACCGAAGTGTCGACAAATTTCCCCTTGAGCAGCGTCGCCCGAAAGGCCCACTTGTGGGGAAAATCTTCACAGCGGTACAAGTCGACCGACCCTGAGTCTAACGCCTCGGGAATCATGAACAGCTGCGTCCCATCGCGAAAGACATAGGGATACGAGTAATGGTGCTGCGGATGCTTCAGACAGGGAACCGGAGAAATCAGATTTCCGGCGGCGGAGACCTCGGCAACTGCAATGTGGGCGCGCTTTTCGGCGTATACGTAATCTTCGAAGAACGTCCACTTGCGGCCGTCCTGTTCGACTAAGAATGGATCAGCCCAGAAATGCCCTCTGGGAGGTTCGATCCAGCGAAACCCTTCCAGCGTGCCGTTCGACGCGGCATCGTCGAGCGGAGTCCCATTCATGCGAATCGCGATCTTCCAGTGCTGGACAACCTCTTTGCGGAAGGGCCGGCGCAATGTCTTTTTCACCACAATCGGCGCCAGCCAGCGCGCCATGTCGGAATTCGACGGAGAACGGTAGATCTTCCGCTTGCCACGATAGGGTGCCTGGGGAACGAGGTTTTGCTGAAGATGCTCCCATCCGAATTGATGCAGCTCGTTCAGTTTTCGAATGACGAGATCGGTGGAGCCCCAGTACGGCGCGAATTGGTTCTCCGAGGCGCTGATGGTTGGCTGCGTCGCGAACAACGACTTGCACAACACCACTCCGGCGTCGAGCTCTTCCGTCAAGACCTGCAGCAGCACTCCCGAAAGCGGCGCGCTCTCGTAGAGTTCCCAGAACAGGGGTGGGCCTCCCCGATAGAACTCATTATCCCCGTGATGATACGACCATACGCCATAGCGGGCGGCGGTCAGGATTTCGCCCTTGAGGATGTTGAAGCCGAAACGAATCAGGACATCGAGTTGCTTCGCCCGGATCTGCTCCAGCGCATCCGCCGGAAAACGGTGGACAAATTTTTCGCCGACCGGTTCGACCTCGATGCGATCGATACCCGACAACATGGCGCTGCAATCGACATTCTCCAGAGGATGGTTGCGCGATCTTCTCCGGTGGTCTAGCGGAAGGTAGAGATTGTTATACAGTGCGTGCTTCCTGAGTTTCGGGTTTGAAAGTATGCGAGCGATCCGGCCGATGGGACCCTTCGAGGGAGCCGGAACCGACGATGCAGGCTTCTTGTAGACCAGAAGGGCAAGGTCAATGAAGTTGCTGGCTTGAAGATCTTCAATGATTCGCGCTGAGAATCTCGACAGGATAGGGCCATCGAGTAAGACTCCGACGCGCAGAGGAGGCTTCGCCACGGGAGAGTGGCGCCACGGCGAAAAACTGGCCGGGCTTGGGGATTCGGGTCGCGGAGCCGCAGTCATTTTCAACCCCGGCCCTCCTTTGGCCAGACCAATCCCTCCCTCGACTCCCAGTCGCAAGGTGCTTCACGCGCCAAAGGAGTAGTCATTGTGTTTGTCTGGTTCTGGCTTTGTCAAGGCGCGATCGGAAAGGAAGGTGCGCCGCGCAACGCGCGAGAGCGCCTAAGCACAGAGTTGGAGGCCCATAGGTGAAACGCGGACGTCATGGTAAGGATCAGCCGCTTATGCTCCGAGGGCAGCGTGATCGGCCAGTCGTTTCTTGTTGTAACGCAGCGCAACGTTCATGAAGACGTTGCCGAGAGAAGTCTCAAAGCAGATCATCAGGGCTTCGACGTCTTCGCTGGTCTTGTCGCCTTCCTGCGCGGTCAGCAGGAGCGGGGGATGGACTCGAAAATGGAAACCCTGGTCGTTGAGCGCCGAGATGGCGTTGCCCACGACCTGGTTTGCCAGTTCGAAGATGGTTTCCTTGATCAGTGTGTCGGACTCGGGCAAATCCGCGCCGGCATAGTGGCTCGCCACTTTGACCGCGGTCTGGGGCTCGAGGTCGAGAATGATCCGCCCTTCGATGTCGCCCGTCAGCGCAATCATGCCCGCCACGCCTTTCCGGCGATAGGCCTCCTCTTCCATGGTGAGGTTCCCCACCTTGGTGGTGCCCTGCAGGCCCTGCGACAACACGGCGTCCGCCGCGTTGATGAAAGGCTGAATCAGTTCCATCTTCATGGAGTTATGCTCCCGCTCCGGCCGAGTTCGCCACGGCGCCGTCTTCGCCCAGCACGTACTTGATGACTTCGTACAGGACTTCCGGCTTCACCGGTTTCTGCACGAAATGGCGCGCGCCCCGCTGCAATGCCGCCACTATGTTTTCCTGATAGCCCACCGACGACACCATCACGATGCGGGCTTCAGGATGGGACTGCACGATCCGTTCGGCCGCCTCGATCCCTTCCATCTGCGGCATGGTGATATCCATGAGCACGATGTCAGGATGCGTGCGGTCGAACTCGCTGATGGCGGTCAAGCCGTCGCCGGCTTCAGCCGCCACCTGCCCGCCGAACGTTTCGATCATGCGGGCCAGGTTCTTGCGGGCAAACACGGAGTCGTCCACGATCAAATAACGGACTGGCTGGCCGTCTTTGCTGCGTTTTACGGGTGCAAACTGCTCCATACAGGCCTCCCCTGTCTACTGCATATCATGCCCGGCTTGTCCCGGACCAGATCACGCTGGTCATGGTCTAACCGTGCCGAATCTCTTAGTTTCCGGCGCGCACTGCCCGGCTCGTGGACCCCACTTCCGATCCATTCCGGCCGCAAAGCGCCTGCAATGCCGCTCCCATCACATCCAAACCCACTACACGGATGGCGTATCCCCGTTCGATTGCCGCCTTTGGCATGCCATACACCACGCAGGATTCTTCGCTCTGCGCAATGGTCATGCCGCCTTCCTTTTTCACCGCTCCCAAACCCTCGGCCCCGTCGTCGCCCATGCCGGTCATCAGCACGCCGATCGCCTGGGTCTTGAATTCCTCGGCCACGCTGCGCAGCAGCACATCCGCGCTGGGACGGTGCCCGTTCACGCGCGGCTCATCGCTAAGCACCACGATGTCTCCCAGGGGCAGCCGCTTCACTTTCATGTGGCGGTTTCCCGGACAGATCAGCACTCGTCCGGGCTGCAGCACGTCTCCCGACTGTGCTTCTTTGACCCGGAGTGGGCAGACTTCGTCCAGTCGCCGCGCAAACATGTAGGTAAATCCATCCGGCATGTGCTGCACCACGACAATCACTCCCGGAAAATCCGCGGACAATTGCGAAAGCAGATACTCGAGCGCCTGCGGGCCTCCGGTGGAAACGCCAATCGCCACAATCTTGGTGGGGTTCCCGGCGGCCGCCGCGGCCTTCTCGGGCTTCGGCGGAATTCCCGGCAGCAGGCGCGGCTTCAGCTTGCATTCGGCCGCCGCCTTCACCTTCGCGATCAATTCCTTGGCAATCTCGGCCATGTGCGCCGAGGCGTCTTTGGGCTTGGTCACAAAATCGAATGCGCCCAGCCCCAGGGCTTTCATGGTGACGCTTGCACCCTCGGTGCTGTGCGAACTGAACACGATCACGGGCACGGGCTGGCGCCGCATGATCTCTTTCAAGGTGTCGATGCCGTTCATGCCCGGCATTTCGAGGTCGAGCGTGACCACGTCGGGCTTCAGTTCCTCAATCTTCTTCAGGCAAAACGTCCCGTCCATGGCCGTGCCCACCACTTCGATGGATTCGTCGGCCGCCAGCATCTGCGGAATCAGCTTGCGCATCAGAGCCGAATCGTCCACTACCAGCACGCGCACGGAACGTCTCGTCGCGTTCGTCTTCCCGTTCCCGCTCATGCCTGGCCTCCCGGGGCGGTCGGGCTCATGGCCAGCCGCATGCGGTCCGTCGAGGTCAGCAACAGCCCGGAATTGGACTTGCCCGCTTCCTCCGGACGCCAGCGCGCAACGTGCTCGACCACCGCGGGCAGGTTGAGAATCAATACCACCCGCCCGTCGCCCAGGATCGAGGCGCCAGAGACCAGATCGGTCGAGAACGTCTGGTCGTCCAATGCCTTGATCACCAGTTCTTCCTCGCCTTCCAGCGCATCTACGATCAAACCGTACTTCCTCTCTCCCACTAAAATGACCAGCACAAAAAGCTTGGATTGATGATCTCCCTCGGTGACCGGGCGTCCCAGCCGCAGCAGCGGCAGCACCTGGTTGCGCAACTGCAGGACCTCGTAGTTGTCCACCTGGTGCACTTCCGATTCGGAAGTGCGCGCGATCTCGAGCACCGCGTTCAGCGGGATGGCGTACAACCGCTGCTCCACCCAGAACAGCAGCGCCTTGATAATTGCCAGGGTCAGCGGCAGCTTCATGCGGAAGGTGGTGCCCTGTCCAACACGAGTTTCCACGCTGATCGAAGCCTTCAGACGGTGCAGAACGCTCTGCACCACGTCCATGCCAACTCCGCGTCCGGAGACTTCGGTGACCTGCTCGGCGGTGCTGAAACCGGGACGGAAAATGTAGTCCAGGGTTTCGGCCTCGTTGAACCGCCCCGCTTCTTCCGCCGTCGCCAGGCCCAGTTCGATGGCCTTGGCCCGAATCTTCTGCGAGTCAATGCCGCGGCCGTCATCGGAGACTTCGACGATGACCTGGTTGCCGTGGTGATAGGCGTTCAGCCGTACCGTGCCCTGCGCCGGCTTGCCCAGCTTGCGCCGCTCCTCCGCCGGCTCTATGCCATGGCTGATCGCGTTGCGCACGAGGTGAGTCAATGGTTCGGCGATGGCGTCGAGAATTCCTTTGTCGAGATCGGTGTCCTGGCCGCTGACCGAGAGCTCCACTTCGCGTCCGCACTGCCGCGAAACATCGCGCACCATGCGGGGAAAGCGCCGGAACAACTGGTCCACCGGCACCATGCGGATCTTCATCACCGAGCGCTGCAGATCGTTGAGCACGCGCGCCTGAAACGCCATCGCGTCGGAGAATTTGCCGCGCAGCAGCTCTTTCGGATAGCGCTTGGCAAATTCGTTCAAGGCCTGCTGCAACATGGACTTGCCGATGATCAGCTCGCCTACCAGGTTCAGCACGCTGTCAATGCGTCCGGCTTCCACGCGCAGAATGTTCTCCTGCATGGCATGGACGGCGGCGGTCTCCGGGGTCGGCGTCGCGGCAGCCTCAGACCCGTCCGCCTCCGGTTCGAGCTGGCTGGCGCGGGCAATGTCGCTGGCGATTTCCTCGGCAGTTCTGGCAGGCGCGGCCGCCGGCGCCAGCATCAACTCGACCGTGACTTCTTCCGCGATCGTGGGAATGCGGCCCTTGGCGGAGATCTGTTCGGCCGTCATCGAGCTGGCCAGCACGAACTCCACCTGCTTGGAGGCTGCCGGCGACTTCGCATCGGGACGGGCTGCGACGATCTGGCCGACCTGCCCGAGCCCGTTGTGAATCAACTGGCGTCCGGCAATCGGCATGGCGCAGTGCGGATCAATCTTGGCCACGACATGGTAAACGGCGAGTCCGCCGGCCTGCGCCTTGGTCATAGCCAGCTTTTCGTACTCGGTCCAGTCCGCCACCGACTTGGCGGCGGTTCGCGCTCCGGCCTTCGTGCCGGCAGCCTTGCGGGTGCGGCGTTTCTTGCCGTCCGCCGGAACGGCGGTGAGATCCTGAATGCGCTTGCTCAAGCTCTTCGTCGAAGGCAGCTTGCGCCCGCTGCGATAAGCCGCGATCATCTCGGTAAAAACGTCGGCGGCGGCAAAAGCGATTTCCGCCACCGCTGCTTGCGTGGCTGCGCCTTCGAGCGAGAGCGCGTCCTCGAACTGGTGCGAGAGTTCGCTCAACTCGCGCAGCCCGCAGGCCGCGGAGTCGCCTTTCAAGGTGTGCACCGTCCGCCGGATCCCGCGGACGATTTCCTCGTCGCCGGGTTTCTTCTCCAGCTTCAGCGCTTCGTCGTTCAGCGCTTGCAGCAGTTCCTGGGAAGTCTCAAAGAAGAGCTCCCTCAGTTCCGCGCCGCGCTCATCCGGGGAATTCGTCATTCGTTACTCCCGCACCTCTAACCGCTGGTAAGCCGTGCCACTGTCTTTGTGGACCATCTGAAACTTCTTGGTCAGGCCCAGCAGGCTTTCCGCATGTCCCACAAAGAGATAGCCATTGGTGTTCAAGCAGCGGTAGAACTTTTCGACCAGCCGCTTCTGCTCGGCCTCGTCGAAATACATCATCACGTTGCGGCAGAAAATCACATCGTTGCGCTGCGGCAGGTATTCCGTCTTCAGGTTGTGAAAGTCGAAGTGCACCATCTCTTTCACCGGCTTCTTGATGGCATAACGCTCGGCCACTTTATCGAAGTAGCGCAGGCGGTAGCCGTAGTCCACCATCGACATCTGGTTCTCGCTATAGGTGCCTTCCTGCCCGGCTCGTAGCACCGAATAGCTGATGTCGCTGGCCAGAATTTCCACACGCCACGGTGGCGGGACCAGCGGCTTCGGCAGCGGCAGATCCATGGGCAGCGGGTTGCGCAGGTAGTAATAGGCCAGCGCGTCGGTCACCAGCATGGCAAGCGTGTACGCTTCCTGCCCGGTCGAGCAGCCTGCGCTCCATATGCGGATCGAATACTCGCGGCGCTTGCTCTTTTGCGCGAACAATTCTTCGAGCACCGTCTTTTGGAATAGATCCAGTTGCGCCTTGTGGCGGAAGAAACTGGTTTCGTTGACCGTCAGGTTCTCCAGCAGCTTGGCCAGTTCGTCCTTGCCCTGCTGGCTGATCAGCAGCCGGTAGTAGGCATAGAAAGAGTCGGCGCGGCATTCCTTCAGCCGCCGCAGCAGCCGGTCCTGGAGAAAGTGCGTGCGCCGCTCGTCGAAGTGCATCCCGCACTCCTGGTAGACCAGCGCCTGGAGCAGCTTCAGTTCCGCGTCCGTCAATATGGGAGCAGGTGCTGCTCCTGATGAGCTCATGCGTTCAGTCCAGAGTTCAAGAATTTCAAACTTTCCCAGGTTTCAAAGTTTCAAGGTTTCGGAGTTTCAAAGTGACCCGGTCGCAAGGTTTTGTCAGCCCTTGAAACCTTGAAACTTTGAAACCTTGAAACCTGAAACATCAAAACCTTGCTGTCTATTTCGCCGCGGCGCCCCGTGCCTCTGGCTTTGCCGCCGCTTTCTTTTCCCCAGCCTCGCTCTTCACCGCTTGCAGGCTCTCCGGAGCCAGCAGCTTGCTCATGTCGAGCAGGACCACGAGCCGCCCGTTGACCTTGCCCAGTCCAGTCACGCAATTGAGGCCGCCATCTTGAAAAACCGCCGGCGGCGCTTCCACCGCGTCGGCTGGAATCTTGAGAACTTCCGAGGCCGAATCCACGATCAGTCCCGCCAGCCTGCCCGAGTGCTCGACCACCAGAATGCGATTCTGCTTCTTGAGAGTCGCCTGCTTTTCTCCGAAGCGCTTGCGCAGGTCCATGACGGAAACAATTTTGCCGCGCAGGTTGATGACCCCCTCCAGGTAGTCGGGAGCGTCGGGCACGGCGGTAATTTCGGGTACCCGCACGATCTCGTGCAGGGAAGTGATGGGCACGCCGTACGTTTCGCGTCCCACCTGAAAGCCCACGATATGGAGTTCTCGGCTCATATTTCCAAAGCTCCGGTTTCCCGTTCCTCAGACAGCCTGCTCTAGAACTGCGCGCCTGCCGCCGCGCGCCGGGCGTTGCGAGCGCCGGAATCGCCGGCGGCTGCGTTGCGTTGCGCCTCTTCCAGGGCAAAACGGTCGAGCGAATCCAGCAGGCCGCGCGACATCTTCGACATCTGTTCCGACGAGGCCGCCAGTTCGGTCGAACCGGAAGTGGACTGCTGCACCAGTTCGCGCATGCGTTCCATGGCCTTGACCACGGCTTGCGCCCCGGAAGCCTGCTCCTCCACCGCCGAATTGATTTCGTGGGTGATTTCGTTGAGTCGCGTGGTGGCGCGCGCGATCTGCGACGAGCCGTGCGACTGTTCGTTGGTGGCCGCGCCGATTTCCTGCGCGAACTTGTAAACCTCCGTCACCACGTTCGAGATCTTGCGCAGCGCGCCGTTCAATTCGCCGCCCAGCTGCAGCCCTTCGTTGACGATGCCGGTCGAGCGGTCCATGTTCTCGACCGCCTTGCGGGCTTCCTTCTGAATGCTCTGAATCAGTTCCGAGATTTCCTTGGTGGACTGCGCCGATTTTTCCGCCAGCTTGCGCACCTCGTCGGCGACCACCGCAAAACCCAGGCCATGTTCGCCGGCGCGGGCCGCTTCGATGGCTGCGTTCAGCGCCAGCAGGTTGGTCTGTTCGGCCAGATCGTCAATCACTTCAATGATCTTGCCGATGTCGTCCGCGCGCTGTCCCAGGGCTCCGATGATCTCGCCCGAGGAGGTGATCGTGGTGTTGATGCGGTTCAGGCCGTCGGTGGCCTTTTCCATGGTGGCAATGCCGGAGTGCACTTCCTCGCGCGAGCGGTTGGAAATGTCGAGCAGCACTTTGGCCGTGTCGGCGACGCGCTGAATCGAGGCCACCATCTGGTCGATCGAGGCGGAGGTCTCGCTGACGCTCGAAGCCTGCACCTGCGTGCTCTTCACCATGTTCTGCACGTTGACGCTCATCTCGTGCATCGTGCTGGTCACTTCATCGATGGCGGAAGAGGCCTGCAAGCCGATCTTGGCCGAGTCTTCCGACGCTCCCGCCACCTGGCTGGAGGCGCTGGCCACTTGCGAAGAAGCATCGCGCACGCTGCGCACCAGCCCGACCAGCCCTTCCACCATGCGCGAGAACGCATTGCCCAGGGTGTCGTGCGAGGAACGCGGCTTCACTTCCACTCGCAGGTCGCCCCCGGCGATGGACTCGGAAACCCCCGCCATCTCCTTGAGGTAGACCACCATCTTGGCGAAAGTGCGGGCCAGTTCCCCGATTTCGTCGTTGCGGTTCACTTCAATGTTGTGTTCGAGATCGCCAGTGTTGCCGATGCCGCGCGCCACATTCATCAGGTTGTTGAGCGGTTCGGTGATGGACTTGGCGGTGCGGAAAGCGATGAATCCGCCGATGGACAGCGCCAGCAGCGTGCTCACCAGCGACACGATGATGGTGCCGGTGGCCGCCGTCTCGTCGGAATTGCGCCGCTCATCCACCAGTTTGCGGTTCTCGGCGTCGGCGACTTCGAGCGAGTCGGTCGAGTTCTTCACCCACGACGACGCATCTTTCTGGAGATAATAAATCTGCAGTTCGGCCACGGTGGCGTTGCCCGAATCCACGTCCTTGCGCTTGTCAATCAACGGCTGCGCGAACTCCTTGCCCCAGGACTGTTCCAGTTGCTGCACCTTGGCCAACGCGGTCCGCACCTGATCGGAACTGGCCAGCGTCTTGCCCTCTTCCAGCCGGTCGTTGAGCGTGCGCAGACCGTCGTTCATGCGGTCCACTTCGCGCGTGTCGCCGCTGAGCAGGTAGTTGCTCAGGTAGAGACGGTTCTGCATCATTTGGAAACGGACCGCGTTGGTGGCGTCGGCCAGTTTCAGCGATTGCGCGGCGGCGTTCTTGGCGTCATGCTCCCGCCGCACGGCCATCCAGTTCGCCAGAAACAGGAACAGGACCATCGCGAGGATGAACCCGAAACTCCAATAAAGCTTCTTTCCAATCGTCATGCCCATCTCCTCGGCGCTCAGGCGCCGTTACCGCGGCTCAAACTTAAAATCGATAACTCCGGTGTTTTCCACGGCTGCCGGCTCGAATCGCCACTTCCGGGCCGCTTCCAGCGCGGCCCCGGCCAGAACCGGATGCCCGCCCACCACGCGGGCGTCTTTCACCGTGCCGTTCGGCGCGACCACCACTTCGATCTTCACCGTGCCCGTGATGTTCATCTTCCGCGCGAGTTCTGGATACACAGGCTGCACCTTCGTCTTCGCCCGCCGGAGAATCTCATCGGTCTGACTCTGACTCTGCGGAGCGCCCACCGTAATCGCGCCCACAGCCAAGCCTAGAGTCGTAACAGCGAGCACAGCCGTCGCGATTCTTTGAGACACAATCCCTCCTCGGCTGGGAAGAAGCCGGTCACCCTGAGCGTGCAATGGGTGGGCCACCAGTGCCTTCCTGAAAAAACCGAAGTAATGAGCTGTATGTGTCTGTTAAATAAATGGTTAGCGATTATGTTCGAATTGAGAATTTGCTATCGTCGGGATTAAAACCGTCTCACGCCAACCTGAGGGCCAGAACCTTCTCACACTGAGATTTTGTCTCACTTATCGTCTCGGGATTTCTTACAAAGGCACCCCGTCGCCCATTTCACTTGACTCAAATTGAGACGTCAGGTAGTTTCCCATTAGATTCAAGCACTTGTGAATCAAGAACACTTTCCCCAGAGTATCGTCGGAGCATTGAGCGTTTCTGCCCGCGCCCCGGTCATCCCCCCGGAGACAAAATTTGTTCCCGGCTCGGATGAGGCCTTTCAGAAACTGCTCTTGCGGATTGCCGCCCGGGCCAGCGAAGGCCCCGATGCCGATTCCCTGATCCAGTTGTTCTGCAACGCGACCCGGGAATTCTTTCAAGTGAGCGGCGCGTATTTCTGGCGCCGCGCCGGGGATGAGCTGCTGGGAGCGCAGGCCGACGGAAAGCTGGCGGAGAAATTCATCGGCATCCGGCTGCGGCCGGACCAGAGCGCCGTAACCGCGGAAGCCGTCCGCAAGCGGCGCACGATTTTCGGAAACCGTGTGGAATCCGCGACCTTCCCGGCGGCGGCGGAATTCAACGCCCGCTCCCTATTGGCTGCGCCTCTGGTGGTGTTTAACGATGTGATCGGAGCGGTGACGTTTCTGCACGATTCCGATGAGAATTTCTTCAACGACGATCTCGCATCCAAAGCCACGATTCTGGCAGGCCAGTTAGGAAGCCTGCTGGAGGCGACCCGGCTGAGCGAGGCTTCGCGGGAGGAGAAGCGGCGCGCCGAAATTCTGGCCGATGTCGCCCATGCGCTGCATGCCACTCCCGACGTTTCGGCGGTGATTGAAGCCCTTGCCGACCGCTTGCGGCTGCTGTTGCGCACCCGGCTGGTCTGTGTCCTGCTGCGCCGGGAGGGGCCGTTTGAACTGCGTGCGGTTTCCGCCGAGACGCCGCAACTGGCCAACTCGGCTCGCGCTCGCCATGACCGGCAGACTCTGCGCTTCGCGGCCGATCTGGCTCAGCGTGCGGTGTCGGCCGGAGAGCCGATCACGCTTTCGATCGGCGCCGAAGTCCATTCTCTGGGCAATCTGGTTTCTCCCGGAATGCTGATCGCAGCACCGCTGCGCACTTCGCGCACGCAAGGCGCGATCCTGGTCTATCCGCGGCAGGACGGCGTTTTCACCGCCGAAGAAAAAGCTCTGGTGTCGGCGATTGCCGGCTTCGGCGCGGTGGCTGTGGCGCACGCCGAACTCTACGCCACTGCCCATGCTCAGGCGCATGAACTGCACCAGTTGCTCGAGATTTCCTCGCAACTGAGTTCCAGCGGGGATCTCGAACATTTCCTGCAGACTTTCGTGATTCACGCCGCCGATTTTTTGGGCTTCGGGCGTTGCTTCGTCGCCTTGCTGGAAGACGACCATTTCCAGGTTCGTTATGGAGTTGAAAAAGGCGAACCAAAGCGCGTCGACACGACTTTCCCGGAAGGCATTGCTACCCAGGCGCTGCGCCAGAAAGAAGTCTTCTGGACCGACGAAGCCGGCAGCAATCCCGGCGCCAACCTGGAATTTGTCAGTCAATATCGGGTGCGCCAGTTCCTGGCCGTTCCCTTACTCGGGTCCGGCGGACAACTCCTCGGCATGTTTGGGCTGCTCGACCGGCTGGATGGCACGGGTATTTCGCAGGAGGACATTCGCCGCGCGCGGGCTCTGTCGAACCAGGCGGCGGTGGTGCTCGAGGTCGCGAAGAATCTGCATCTCTCGGAGCAGCACCGGCGCCGCGCCGAGGCCTTGATCGAACTGGCACGTGAAATTGACGGCGCCCTGCGCCTGCCAGAGTTTGCCCGCCGCTTCGTGTGCCGGGCGGCGGACCTCACCGGTTCCAGAGCGGGGTTGTTTGCGGTGCTGCACGAAGGACACTTTCAACTCATCGCGGCGCATCCCCAACCGGAGGCTCCGGCGGCCATTGTTCCCCTCGCCCACAGCTCCGAAAAACTCACACATGAGGATGCAGGCACGCCCCCACAGTCTGGGACGTCTCATTCCGCGAGCGATCCGGCGCCGCAACGCAAACTAGAGGGTGGGCCTGACCATGGGCTCGCGTCGGCACTTGGCGAATATGCGGCGCGGCACGCCGAGACCGTGGTTTCGGGTGCAGCGGGAGAGTTATTGGGCGCGGAAGTTGGAACGAGACTGCACTGGACCGATTGCACGATCGTGCGTCTGACCGGCGCTCACGGTGAGTTGGCCGGACTGCTCTGCCTTTCCGGACGCTCCCGTTCTCTGGACCGGGAAGATCGCTTTTTTCTCGAGACCATGGCCGGCCATGGTGGCATGGCGCTGGAAAACGCCCGCCTCTTCACCCGCATTGAGCAAGCCAACCGGCACTGGATGGAGATTTTCGACGCCATCGCCGATTTCATCGTGGTGCACGACCACGCCGGAAAAGTCCTTCGGGTCAACCGTTCTCTGGCTGCCATGATCGGCGTGCCGCCCGCGGAGTTGATTGGGGTGGACATGCGCGCGCTGCTCGCGTTGAACAGCGAGGTAGCCTCCTATGGCTGCCCGTTCTGCCGCGCCATGGCCGACGATGCCGATGAGTTCGTGCATCCCGTTTTCGACCGCACGTTCCTGGTTTCGACTTCGCGCGTGCACGGAGCGCTCGACGAAGGCCTGCAGACGATTCATGTTCTGAAAGATATTTCCGACCGTCGCGAGGCCGAACGGCGCTACCGGGAGCTGTTCGACAACATTCAGGAAGGCCTGTTCTTCAGCACGCCGGGCGGGCGTTTTGTGGAAGTGAACGACGCCATGGTTCGGATGCTGGGCTATCCCAGCCGCGACGAATTACTGCAGATTGATATTCCGACGCAGCTCTATTTTTCACCCGGGCAGCGCGACCGTCACTCGGAGGCAATGAAAGAGAACGGCCATCTGCGCAATTTCGAAGCGACTCTTCGCCGCAAAGACGGCTCGCCCATTCACGTTCTGATCAATGCGTTTGGGATGTACGACAACCTGGGCCGCCTGCTGCAGATTCGCGGCCTGATGCTCGATGTCACGGGGCTGCGCACCTACCAGTCGGAACTGCACCGGGAGCGCGATTTCTCCGGCAAGATCCTTAGCAACACCCAGAGCCTGATTCTGGTTGCCGATACGGCGGGCCTGGTGAGTTACGCCAACCGCCGCTGGTACGACGCGGGATTCGAGCAGCGCGAGCTGCTGGGCCGTCCCTTGCTCGAACTGGCTGCCCCCGCCTTCATCCGTCCGCTCTCCGAGGCGCTGCAGAACACGCTGAACGGCCAGCAGGTGGACAATCTGGAACTGCAGATAGTCCGAAGCAGCGGGGAGGCCGGGAAATTTTCCGCCAATCTCAGTCCCATGCGCGATGAGCAGGGAACTGTGACCAGCATCGTGATCGTGCTGACCGATATTACGGACTCCGCCATCCTGCGCGACAAACTGGTCCACGCCGAGAAAATGGCGGCTGTGGGCCAGCTCGTGGCCGGAGTCGCCCACGAAGTGAATAATCCGCTGACCGCGATTCTCGGATTCGCCGACCTGCTCATGGAAAACGCCGAACTCCCCGAACCGGTTCGCAAGGACCTGCGCGTGATTCTGCAGGAAGCGCAGCGAACCAAGCAGATCGTGCAGAACTTGCTCAGCTTTGCCCGACAAATGCCGCCGCAGCGCACCGCGGTGCAATTGAATGCGATTCTGCACCGCACTATTCAGCTGCGTTCCTATGATTTCAACAGCCACGGTATCGAAATCATTGAGCATCTCGACCAGGAGTTGCCGGAAGTGATGGGCGATGCCCACCAGTTGCAGCAGGTCTTCCTCAACATTCTCAACAATGCCAACGACGCGGTGCACGAAGTGGGGCGCCCGGCGCGCATCGAGATTGTTTCCACCAAGGCCGGCGACGCGGTTGAGGTTTCTTTCACCGACAACGGCAATGGAATTTCCCACCCCGACAAGATCTTCGACCCGTTTTTCACCACCAAAGAAGTGGGTAAAGGGACCGGTCTCGGCCTCAGCATCTGCTACGGCATCGTGAAGGAGCACGGAGGCGAGATTCTCTGTCACAACAATCTTGGAGGGCAGGGGGCGACATTCATTGTCCGCCTGCCCGCGGCGTCGCACACTGCTTCGATGGGTGTGGCCGCAGGAGTGTTACAACCATGAGCCTCCCCGCATTGAAACCAACTCTGTTGCCCGTGTTGCTCATCGAGGATGAGCCTGCCGTCATGGCCTACGTGCAGGCAGCTCTGGAGCGCAGCGGATATCCCGTGGTCTGCTGCGAATCGGGCGTGGACGCCCTCCGCCTGCTGGAGAACGGGTCCTTTCTGGGAGTGGTGTCTGACATGCGCACGCCCGGCGGCGTGGACGGAGGCCAGGTGCATGCCTGGATCGCGCGCCACCGGCCTGATCTGGCATCGCGCATCGTCTTTATTACCGGAGACATCGCCAATGAGGAGACAGTCGCCACTCTGCGGCAGACCGGCGCTCCCTGCGTGGAGAAGCCATTCCGGGTGCAGCAGTTTATCGACGTCATCGCCAAGACGATGGGGAAGGCGCAGTGAACAACGCCGGAAACAGAGATGATTTCCGCATCCGCCTGCTGATCGTGGACGACGAGCAGAGCATCCGCAAGCTGTGCGTGACGGTCGGCGAGGCTCTCGGCTTTGTCTGCCTGGAAGCCGAGAGCGGCGAGTCGGCGCTCGCCCTGCTCGAAGAGCAGCCCGCGCACATGATCCTGACTGATATGGTGATGCCGCACATGTCGGGCCTGGAATTTCTGGAGAAAGTAAAAAAGCTTCTGCCCCGGACCGAAGTGGCCGTCATGACCGGTCACGGCTCTGTCGAAACCGCCGTGCAGGCCATGAAACTCGGCGCCTATGACTACATCAGCAAGCCGTTCTCGCCGCTCGAAGAACTGAGGCTTTTTCTGCGGCGCATGGCGGAAAAGATCCGGCTGGTGGAAGAGAACGAATTTCTCCGCCAGCGCATGGATTCGGAAACCGCCGTGCATGGCATCGTCGGCTCGTCGGCGCGCATTCAGGAAGTCTTGCGCATGGTGTCGCGCCTGAAAGATACGCGGACGCCCGTGCTCATCTACGGAGAGAGTGGAACCGGCAAAGAGTTGGTGGCCCGCGCCATGCATTTCCGGGGCGCTTTCGGCAGCCGTCCCTTTGTCGCCGTGGATTGCGGATCCCTGGTGCCGACACTGATCGAGAGCGAACTGTTCGGCTACGAAAAAGGAGCGTTCACTGGGGCGCTCAAATCGAAGCAGGGACTGTTCCAGGCCGCCGATGGTGGAACAATTTTCCTCGACGAAGTGGGCGAGCTGCCGCTCGAATTGCAGGCCAAGCTGTTGCGCGTGCTGCAGGAAAAAGAAGTTCGTCCCGTGGGCAGCAACCAGCGAATCAAAGTGGACGTGCGGGTCATCGCCGCCACCAACCGCGATCTTGAATCCGCCTACAAGGTGGGAGCGTTTCGCAAGGATCTGTACTTCCGCCTGAACGTTGTGACGTTGTACGTCCCGGCTTTGCGCGAGCGGCGCAGCGATACCCCGATGCTCGTGCACTGGTTCCTGGAGCGATATGCTCCCGGCACGGGCCTGCAGGTTTCCAGCGCAGCCATGAAAGCCCTGATGCAATACGAGTGGCCGGGCAACGTTCGCGAACTGGAAAACTGCATCGAGCGCGCCGTTGCGCTCGGCAATGGACGCAGCATTGACCTCAGCGACCTTCCTCCAGCGATTGCGGCCGGAGCGTCCTCGGCGGTCCCAGGACCCGTGGCCGAAAGGCCGGTCGTATTCGATCCCGATCTTGCCGCGGCCCTCGCCGTTCCTCCGTCGCCGCAGTCTCCGCAGTCGGCCACCGACCTCGAAGACATCGAGCGTGCCACGATCGAACGCGTGTTCGAGCAAGTCAAAGGCGACAAGGCTCTCGCCGGACGTATGCTCGGCATCAGCCGGGCGACACTCTACCGCAAGCTGAAGCGCTACAACATTGGCTTGGGATCAGCCGGGCCGGGGTCGTCGAGCCACAGGCTGCAGTAGAGGCCCGGCGGTGGGTGGGACCTAACCACTGACAACCGATTTACAGGTTATGTTCGTCCCCAACCCCTCTCCCTAACCACCAACCGCTGGTTTAGGGGTTATATTTTGCCAGCCACGCTGCGATTTCACGAAACAGATCCTGGCGCTGCTCCCACAAGGTGGGGAAGTGCGGAGAACCGGGATAGGTCAGCATGCGCGCGGTCTTGCCGCGCGCCAGTAAAACCTCAAAGTACTCCCGCCCCTGATACGTCGGCACACGCTCGTCAGCATCGCCATGCAGGATCAGCAATGGAGTGGTCACGCTTTCCGAATGCATCGCAGCGGAGAACGCGAGAAATGCCTCGGGATTTTTATCGGGCCAGCGCCCGTCGTAATCGAACTGTTGCACATCGCTGGTCCACATGAAACTGAGCCAGTCGGTGATGCCGGCGCCCTCGATGGCCGCTTTATAGCGATGCGTCTGGGTCACCGTCCACGAGGTCATGAATCCGCCCGCGCTCCAGCCGAAGATCGTCAGGCGATTCGGGTCGGCCCAGCCTTGGGCGATGGCATAGTCGGTGGCGCTATCCACGTCGCGATAAGCGCGGTCGCCAAAGTGCTGGTAGATGGCGTTCAGGAACTCGGTGCCGTAGCCGGTCGAACCGCGATACTGCGGCTGCAGCACGACGTAACCCATGCTCGCGATCACGCGGGTGAACATGTCGATGCGAAGTGAGTCGTTGGCCTCGGGCCCGCCATGAGGCAGCACCATGAACGGGTAGGCGTGACCGGCCTGATAGTCCGGAGGAAAGGTGACGATGCCCTCGAGCGCGACTCCCTCTTTGTTTGACCAGTGAATCGCGCGCACTTCGCCGAACGCAATCTTGGCCAACTGTTCATCGCCTTCGTTGGTGATCTTTTTGAGCGAGTTGCCGTCAGCAACCGCTACATTCGTCGCGTGCTGCGGATCGGAAACGTTGAATACCTGCACCTCTGGCGCCGACGCGATCTGGGGCGATATCGCTGCGCTGTCGATCGTACCGCCGGGCCACTGATAGGCTGCGGCCAGCGTGTTGTTCTGGAAAGAATCCACTTCTGACCGCACACCGCGGGCCACATTCACCCAGGCGTTGCCCTTCGCATCCACCGACAACTGCAGCGCGCTGCCTTCGAGCTTGGGCGTTCGATCCACCGGAGTTCCGCCGCTGGCGGAGACAGTCCAGACGTGGTCGGGCGTGAGCACGGACGTGGTCGTACTCAGGAACGCCAGGTCTTTGCCGCCATTGATCCAGCCAGGCCCGCTAACCGTGTTTTCGATAGTGGCAACGTGACGCGACCCCGTCGCGCTGCACACATCGAGGAAGGACGCCATGTGGTAGTTACCGATCTTCGGGGTCAGGGACAGAACGGCGAGCGAAGCGCTGTCCGGCGCCCAGGCAATCTCATTCAAATCGTGCAATGCGGGACACCACCAGCCGCCGCCCGAGCCATCGGCGGCGATTAAGTAGAGGCTGGTGGGCTCGGCTTCGATCACGTTGTGTACCTCCGCAAGCGGATCGGGCAGCCGCGGATCGGCCAGCAGCGCGTAATGCGAGCCGTCGGGAGAGATCACGGCGGAGTGAATGCCTTTTGGCAGGGCAGTCAGAGGGACCGGAATTGCTGCCGCGGCGGCCGGCGTGTTCGGAGGCGCGAGCACCAGCGTGGCCAGTTGCGCCATCTTGTTCACTTCGAAGGTGCCGTAGAGAGCTGAACCATCCCGCGTGAACCCGGCAGGATGGAATTTGTCGGGAACGCTGAGGAGGCGGGAGTCGCCGCCAGTGGGCGCGATCAGATGCCACTCTGTCTTGTCCGGACCCTTAGAGGCTCCGAAGCGGACGCGGTACAGAATGCTTTTGCCATCCGGCGAAACCGCGACAGCCTGGGCACGATGGAGGCTGGCGGCGTCATCCACAGTGAAAGGATGGCGCGAGGTTTGAGCAGCACCGCGGATCGAAACTGCGAGCAAGAGAATGGATGCAAAGGCGAGATTGCGCATAGAGCTCTCCTGAAACGAACCAAGAGCATATCAAAGGAAGGAAACGAGCACGACCGGAGTGAGCGCCAACCTGCGATAAGGTTTTCGCCAAGCCTCGGAATTGAGACGGGTGTCTCACGCTGAGACGTCGGGCTTATCGAACCCTCATGCAATACATCGAAGCTGGCGCTAACCCACTGAAAATGCAATCACCTCAGTACTAGACCTTTCGTTCGCGAGGATGGATACCGCGTTGCTTCTATTCTTCGCGCACGCGGATTTTGGCTCCCCACACTCTTTCTAACCGGGAAGAGGGAGGAGCCCGACCGCATTTGAATCGGGCAGAGCGAGTCTGGGTAAAGGGGCTTCCGCTTGGCGCAACAAGCCACAGCAACAGCGCGCAGCGCACAGAACGCCAGCACAGTGGCGGGACTCGCTCGATTTTTTCCCGAAGCGACGCCCGTGCGCATTCCGATACAACTGGCCCGCACGCTGCAGGCCGGTGAGGCGGACGGCAACTTCACGGAATCTACGATCATCGAGTTCGGTACTCCCCGCGAAGTTCTCTTCGCCTGCAACACTCCGTTCGACTTTGCCGACATTCTTCGGCTGCGCAATTCCGACGGTTCGCTCGATATCGAGGCCACCGTGGTTGCGGTGCAATATCACCCTGGGCAAACGATTGTGGCCGCCCGCTTTACGAAAGAAGTGCCCAACTGGATCGTAAAATCATGACACCTTCAACCCCTGTACAAGATCTCGCCACGCAGTGGAAGTTCGCCCGCCAGTTGTATCCCATTTACTTTGAACTGGCGCGCGAGTTCGTCATTGACGTGCAACCGTGCAACGACCTTGAGGCGGGCGTGGAAACACCCGGCAAAGACGCGGTCGAACAGGCGAACCGCTGGCTCGACGAAATGGACCAGCGCATTCAGGTGCACCAGTTGCGCCAGTTCCTGCAAACCAGTTCGCTGGTGAACCAGGAGGGACTGCTGAGCCTGCTGCAACATTTCCTGGGAAAGGCTACGAAAACCGACGCCATCCGCGACAAGATCGACTTCCTGCTGGTGCAGTATTTCAGCCAGATTGCGCCCAGCGGGCTGGTGGACGCGGACGTGGATCTGGCTTTCGTGGCCCAATACCTGGAGCCGGTTCTGGGGCAGGTGGAGTTGAAGACTCCGGTGTGGCTGAACGCGCTGGACCGCGTACTGGAAGCGGCGCGCCGTTGCCGCTCGCTCGATGAATTGCTGCATGGCGGCGTGCTGGAGCAGGGACGCAAGGCCAAGGGGCAGGCCGGGGATTTGTTCTATCTGCCGATCGCGCTGGTGGCGTTCACGCGCTTCGGCTATCTCATGCGGCGCGCGTTTTTCCGGCTGATGCTGGGCGATCTGAACCTGATTCTTGACGGCTTGACGGAACTGGAAGAGAAAGGCGTTCAAACCATCGACTGCCGTCGCGCCCAGTTCTCGGAGAACGAGCCGATCCTGCGCCTGCGCATGATTTGCCAGTCATGGAAAGTGATGTTCCAAGCGGAGTATTCCTCGGGACAACCGCTGCGCATGCTGGTGGACCTGCGGGCGTCGGTCGAGTACGCGCTGGGGCGCAAGGTGGGCGAGCCGGACCCGAAAGCAAAGCCCGCAGCGGCGGCGAAGCCTGCCGTGGCCGCGAAGCCGGCGGCTAAGCCGGCAGCAGTGGCCAAGCCAGCGGCCGCGAAGCCCGCTGCGGTTGCAGACAAAGCCTCGGCTGCGAGTGCGGCCGCCGCTGCAGCCTCGCCGAAACCTCTGGCCAAGCCCGCCGCGGCCTCCGTCGCCAAGCCAAAGGCCAAGCCCGCGCCTGCGAGTTCGGGCGCTCCCGAGTTTGAGGTATCGAGCACGCCCGGCTGGGAACCGGACACGCCCGGGAAGAAGAACTGAGGAAGGAACGCTGAGCCAGTGGAAACTCCGACGGTACTGATCATCGCCGACGAAGCCGACTTTTCCCGGCGCGTGACTGCCCGCTGGCAGATGGAGCGAAACGTTCCCACGTTCACGCTCCTGAGCGGTGATTTGTGGCCGCGTTTTGCGGTGGACGTGTTTGACGTAGCGATTGTGGGCGAGCTACGGCGGGATCTGCTGTCGGTCGTGCTGGAGCCGCTGCACTCGACGGGGCAGCCGATTTTCTGTGTTTGCCGGGACGCTGCCACGGCGCAGCTGGTGCGGGAACGCTGGCCGCGCATTTCGATTCTGCGGCCGAGCGAGCACTGGCTGGAAACCCTGGTGCTGGCGGCGGGCGAAGCCGTGCACCGTTCGCGATCGGAATCGCGCGCTCGTGCCGCCGAGCTTTCCTGCGCCATTCTGGAACGCCAGGCGACTTTGGGGCGCTACATGGTGGAAATGCGCCACAGTATGAACAACGCGCTTACGTCGGTGCTGGGCAACTCGGACTTGCTGTTGCTGGAACCCGGCAGCCTGACCGCGCAGACGCGGGCGCAAATCGAGACGATTCGCAACATGACGCTTCGCATTCACGAGATCATGCAACGGTTCTCGTCGCTGGAAAAGGAAATGAATGTAGTTGCACAACAGGCAGAAAAAGATTCGGGCAAGTCGTACGCGGCGGCAGCCGCGGGCGACTGAAAAGCTGAGACAAGAAATGCACTCCCCTCGTACGACGCCGGCCTGAGAAAGCTCGGCGAATTCCTGCGCACCCTCCGGGGGAAGGATTTATGCACAGATTGATGGCGGGCCGCACCATACTTGAGCACGAACTGTCTGAACTGCGCCTGATGGTCGAGCGCCAGACCGGCATCCTGCTTGACTGTCCCAACAGCGCTTTGGCGGCCCACGTTGCCGAGTATCTGGAAAGCTGGGAACTGGAACACACCGCGGCGCTGCTGGACCGGCTGCGCGCCTCCGACCAGGATCCGCTGGTGCTGCCGAGCTTTCTGGACGGCGTGCTCAACGTGAATACGGGATTCTTTCGCCATCCCGGTGCCATGAACGCACTGGCCAAGCAAGTGATTCCGCAGATTTACGCTCGCAAGTCCGACGACGGACCGTGCACGCTGCGCATATGGAGCGCGGGCTGCGGCACCGGCGAAGAGGCGTACTCCATCGCGATGGCACTGTGCGATGCTGCGCCCAACGGAAATGGAAATGGCTCTGGCAATGGTTCGAGCAACGGCAACGGGAGCGGCAACGGCAGCAAGGACACGAAAGAGAAAAATGCTGCCGCGCGCGGCGGCATCGCCGACAATTCCTTGCCGGCGTCCACGGGGCAGGGAACGAAAGACTGGGCGGTGCACATTGTCGGCAGTGACCTGCTGCCTTCGGCCATTGAAGTGGCCGAGCGCGGACTGTACCCGCAATCAGGGCTGGCGGGCCTGCCTCCGGCGACGATCCGCGCCTGCTTCTCGAAGATTGGGACCGCCAATGCGGGGGCGAACGGCTCCGCGGAGGGTGTTCAGAACGGCGGGACGAACGGTGCGGGCAATGGCGCGCATCTGCTGGTCAAGCCGCGCCTGAGAAGCCTGGTCACGTTCAACACCATGAATCTGACCCGGCCGGTCTACATTGGCCGCTTCGACTGCATTTTCTGCATGGATGTGCTGCCGCACCTTTCACGCGCGCAGCGCACGGCGCTGATGGAGCGCCTGCACCTTTACCTGGAACCCGGCGGATATCTTTTCCTGAGCCAGACGGAAAAACTTTGCGCCGCCAACTTGAACTTCCGTTCAGAAACTTTCGACGGCTACACCTATCACCGCAAGCCCCTGGCGGCGAGCGCGGCTTACGGGAGATAGCAACATTTGAGTCGATGTGGCTGAGTCGATGTGGCGACAGCCCACTTCCAGACGAACCGAACGCCGCAGGAATCAACGCCCCAGGACGAGAGCAAATTCACAGCACCGACGCGGGACCGCGAAGAAACGGATTCACCACTTCCACTCCGTCCAACTTCTGTCCGTCTTGCAAATCCTCGGTGAGAAGGAATCCGGCCGACGCAGTTTTGGCGGCTGCGACGATTAAGGAATCCCAAAACGGAAGCTGATACCGGTCTTGCAGCTTCCAGCCGCGCTCAATCACGGTGGCGTCCACGACCACGGGGTTCCACGCCAGCAGGTCGCGGACTTCCGCTCGAGCCTCGTCACTGGCACCCGGCTTGAGCCGCACCGCATTGATATAGAACTCGTTCAGCACCTGAAAGCTGACCCGTCCCAACCGGCTCTTCCAGAGTTCGGCGCGCCAATCCCTGGCAACCCGCTGCTTTCGCGGGTCGGCGTCGTCCACCGCGTAAAGGAAGATGTTGGAATCAACGAAGACGGGAGCGGTCATGTGCTTCCTCGCGCGTCAGGTATCGGCCGGCGCTGCGAAGAAAAGGCTTGCGTCCGAGAGCTCTCCGCATCGCCCGCTCATAGCCGTCCTGCGCGGTCATGCGTTCTTTCAGCAACTCCCCGAGCAGGCGGGAAACACTAGTATCCCGCCGCGCCGCCTCGATGCGGGCCCACTGGGCCACGTCCTCTTCCAGGGTGACGGTGACATTGCGGAGCTGTGGCTTGGTTGACACGAGAATAGTGTAACACGGAAATCGTGCCATTCAAAATATGCACCATGTGGGGACAGCCGCCCTCGGCTGTCCAGCCGGGCAAAGCCCGGCAGTCGCGCCACTGCTGTAGCGTTTGCGTAGCTTTGTCGATTAGATGGATATATGAAAACCATTACTGTCACCGCAGCCCGAAGGCGCTTCGGCGCGGTTCTCGATGCAGTCCAGAGCCTGAACATACTCTGACCATACCCTGAATCGGAAAGAGATCGCGCTAAGGTGGACGGCCCTTTCGTCCGACCTCACGTTTACGCGAACAAGAACTCTTTCGTTCGTAGTTCTTTGATGGTGTCCCTGAGCTTGGCCGCCTTCTCGAATTCGAACTTCTTGGCGGCTTCGCGCATGTCACTCTCCAGCTTGCCGATGTAGGCGTCGACTTCTTCCTGCGATTTGAATTCGGGCATGCCTTCGGCCTCGCCGCCAGTCAGATCGGTGTAGTCGGCGGCGACGATGGCGGCGAGCGTCATATCGAGCGGGCGCACGATGGACTCGGGGGTGATGCCGTTTTCTTCGTTGTAGGCGGTCTGGATGGCGCGGCGGCGCAGGGTTTCATCCATGGCGCGCTTCATGGAGTCGGTGTGGCGGTCAGCGTAGAGAATCGCCCGGCCGTTCAAGTGGCGGGCGCAGCGGCCGATGGTTTGGATGAGCGAGCCGCTGGATCGCAGGAATCCTTCTTTATCGGCGTCGAGGATGGCTACGAGAGAAACTTCCGGCAGATCCAGACCTTCGCGCAGCAGATTGATGCCAATCAATACATCGAATTCGCCTTTGCGCAGATCGCGCAGGATCTTGACGCGCTCCAGAGTCTCGATCTCCGAGTGCATGTAGCGGCACTTTACGCCGACTTCGGCGTAGTACTCGGCGAGGTCTTCGGACATGCGCTTGGTGAGAGTGGTCACCAGAACACGCTCGCCCTTCTCGACGCGGGCGCGAATTTCGTGCAGCAGGTCGTCAATCTGCCCTTTGACCGGACGAACTTCCACGTCGGGATCGATCAGACCGGTGGGACGGATGATCTGCTCGACCACCACGCCTGCGGACTTGGTCAGCTCATAGGGACCGGGCGTTGCGGAAACGTAGACGAGTTGGTTGGTACGGTTCTCGAACTCTTCGAATGTGAGGGGACGGTTGTCGAGCGCCGATGGCATGCGGAAGCCGTATTCGACCAGAGTCTCTTTGCGCGAGCGATCGCCCGCGTACATGCCGCGCAGTTGCGGAACCGTCTGGTGCGACTCGTCAATGAACATCAGAAAATCGCGCGGAAAATAATCGAGCAGAGTGGGCGGAGGCTCGCCGGGGAGGCGACCGGTAAAGTGCCGCGAATAATTTTCGATGCCGTGGCAGTAGCCCATGGCCTTGATCATTTCCAGATCGAACATGGTGCGCTGATGAATGCGTTGGGCTTCGACGAGGCGTCCCTGCTTCTCGAGTTCGACTTCCCACCACGCCAGTTCTTTCTTGATCGAGTCCACCGCCGAGGCCCGGGTCTCTTCTTTCATCACGTAATGGGTCTTGGGATAAATGGGCAGCCGCATGTATTTCTGCTTGACGGTGCCGAACAGCGGATCGATCTGGGTTAGAGACGAAATCTCATCGCCCCACAGCTCGATGCGGTACGCCATGTCGTCATAGGTAGGGAAGACCTCGATGACATCGCCGCGGACGCGAAACGTACCGCGGCGGAAGTCTCCGTTGGTGCGCTCATAGAGGATGTCCACCAACCGGCGGGTGATGTCCTCGCGCTTGATCTTCTGGCCTTTTTCCAGAAACATCATCATCCCGTAATAGGCTTCCGGCGAGCCCAGGCCGTAGATGCAGCTCACGGAGGCCACGATCAGCGCGTCGCGCCGCTCAAACAGCGAACGCGTGGCCGCGAGGCGCAGCTTGTCGAGTTCGTCATTGATGGTCGCTTCTTTTTCAATGTAGAGATCGGCGGCGGGCACGTAAGCTTCGGGCTGGTAGTAGTCGTAATACGAAACGAAATATTCGACCGCATTGTGCGGGAAGAAGCTCTTGAACTCGTGATAGAGCTGAGCGGCGAGCGTCTTGTTATGTGCCATGACCAGCGCCGGACGGTTTGCCGCCTCGATCACCTTGGCCATGGTGAACGTCTTGCCGGATCCGGTCACGCCGAGCAGAACCTGGTGCTGCTCGCGGTCAAAGACACCACGCGTGAGCGCCTGGATGGCGGAGGCCTGGTCGCCTTGCGGCTTGTAGCTGGATACGAGTTTGAAGTCCATGGGAGAAAGCTCTTAGCTGTTGGCTCTTGGCCGTTCGTCGATGGGCTGCGCTATAAACCATAGCGCTTATTGAGGACAGAAGCTGTCCTCGATGTCCCCTGCGTTTCTCCGGCAGCCGCACAGGAGCGCATTTCGGCTGCAGAGAATCTTTCTATTATAAACGGTGGGAGTTTGTTTCCAGGCAAGAGCCGGGTTGGCTACCGCGCGCGGGTCGGAGGAGAGGGAGATCCTTCGCTTCGCCTGAAAGGCGGCTCCGCTTGATTGCATAACGACGTTGGCCCGTCGCGAGTAGATTGGGTTGCGACAAACAAGACCAAGGCTCGTGAGAGGAGCCAACGTCATGCTGATTATAGGCTGTGATTTTCACCCTGGGTTTCAGCAGGTCGCGATCTTTGACAATCGAACGGCAGAGATACAAGAGAAGCGGCTGCAGCACCGGGCCGAAGCGGAGCAGTTTTACCGGTCGCTGGCCGGGCAGGAAGTGCTGGTAGGGATGGAGGCTTGCGGGCACTATCCGTGGTTTGAACGGTGGCTGGAGGGGTTGGGCATCGAGTTGTGGTTTGGAGATGCCGCCAAGATCCGGGCCAGCGTGGTGCGGAAGCAGAAGACGGACCGGCGGGACGCGGAGCATTTGCTGCAGCTGCTGATGGAGAAACGGTTTCCGCGGATCTGGGTGCCGAGCCTGGAGGTGCGGGATGTGCGGCAGTTGCTGGTCCATCGGCACAAGCAGGTGCAGCAGCGGACGCGAACCAAGAACCAGTTGCAAGCGATGGCGTTGAGCTGTGGCATCCAGAGAAAACGGAAGCTGTGGACGAAAGCCGGGCGCGAGGAGTTGGAGCAGTTGCCCTTGCTGCCGTACGCGGCCGAGCGGCGGAAGCGATTGCTGGAAGCGCTCGACGAGTGGGAAACAGAGATCGTCGAGATGGACCGGCGGGTGGCGGAAGAAGCGCGGCAGCGGCCCGAGGCGGTGCGGTTGATGACGCATCCGGGAGTAGGTCCGGTAACCGCGTTGGCCATGGTGCTGACGCTGGGGCCGGCGGAACGATTCGGATCGGCCAAGCAAGTGG
Organism: uncultured Acidobacteriaceae bacterium; assembly: GCA_963819145.1. Classification (GTDB taxonomy): domain Bacteria; phylum Acidobacteriota; class Terriglobia; order Terriglobales; family Acidobacteriaceae; genus Sulfotelmatobacter. Next base: position 11,030 of record CAWFVB010000035.1, on the reverse strand, counting down.
GCAGTTACTTTGGCCTGATTCCGAGCGAAAAATCCAGCGGCGGAAAACAGCAGCTGGGCAAAATCAGCAAACAGGGCAGTTCGTTTCTGCGCTTTTTGCTGGTGGAAGCGGGACAGACAGCGGCGCGGTTGGATCCGCAACTGAAGCGCTTCTACAAGCACCTGGCGGCGCGCAAGAATCGCAGTGTCGCCAAGGTGGCCGTGGCCAGAAAGTTGGCCACGCGGTTGTACCTGATGTTGCGCCAGGACTGGACGTACGCGCAACTCTGTCAGGTGGTCACGCAGGTGAGCCCGAGTCATCCTGTGGTCGAGCAGAATAAACCGACGCTTTGAATGGGCAGCCTGCCTCCCTGAAAAGTCAGGGAGTTCGAACTGAGCAATCGTGGGGGCAAGTCCCGAAGAGATGGATAGTGGAACCTGGAGTTTCACTGCGAGATTGAAAATCGAAGGACGACCTTGGTCTGGGAGTCAGACACTTTCTACGAGAGCGAAATGGCGCCTTGGTAAACCCAAAAGCGTCCAGGGATATCTTTCGCCACATAACCCTTGACACGCCACACCGTCGTTAGAGACGGGATGACGGCGCTTGTTTGGGCTCACGGCACTACTATGTGGATGCAGGTGACTGGCGCGGGGGCGGATGAGAGGGAGATCCTTCGCTTCGCCTGAAAGGCGGCTCCGCTCCGGATGACTGCGCTTTTTTGAGAACCACGCGGCTTCTAGAACCCGGGGGGATTCTCGGCTACCACACCGAAGGCACGCTCCAGCGCGATTCCTGCGGCGCCTAATGTGCCTTCATCGAACAGGCGTCCGATTAATGTAACGCCATGGGGCACCCGTCGCGGTGTCGCGAACGTCGGCAGGGGATGCGCCGGGTCGGGCGCCCAATCGCTGCGCGCCTGCTGTACTTCCACAAACCCTGCCCGCAACGTGAGCGACGGATGTCCGGTATTGTTGGAGATGACGAGCATTTCGTCGCGCAAGGAAGGCACCAGTAGCAGGTCGACTTCTGAAAACACGCGGGCCATTTCGTTGGCAACCTTGCGACGCATGCGATCGGCTTGCACAAAGTCGACTGCGGAAAGGAAGCGCGCCTGGCGGAACAGGTTGGGCCATGCGTCGGGTACCTGCGCCTTGAGCTGCGAAAGGCCGCCGCTCAAAGTCAGCTCTTCGAATGCCGCCGCGCCTTCGGCGAACAGAATCAGATTGAGCGAATCGTACGGCCAATCGGGGAGAGAGACTTCGACGGGCACCATGCCCAGCTTCTTGGCTGCCTCGAGTGCAGCGCGATCCACTTCCGTCGCCGGACGTTCCTTCATCCATGCTGGGAAGTAACCGACCTTCAGCCCGCTCAGGCTGGCATTGACGTCGAAATCGAGATGGCTGGGCACGCTTGCGGTGTCTCTGGCGTCCGGTCCCGAAATGGCCTGAAGCACGAGCAGCGCATCTTCCACGCTGCGGGTCATGGGTCCGAGCTTGTCGAGCGACCAGCAGAGGGTCATGGCGCCGGTGCGCGGCACGCGGCCGTAGGTGGGCCGCAGGCCGGTCACTCCACAACGCATGGAGGGGCTGACAATGCTCCCGCCGGTTTCGCTGCCGATGGAGAATCCCACCAAGCCGGCTGCGGTGGCGGCGCCGGGCCCGGCGCTCGATCCGGACGCGCCCTCTTCGAGCAGCCACGGATTCATGGTTTGCCCGCCAAACCAAATGTCGTTGAGCGCCAAGGCGCCCAGGCTCAATTTCGCCACCAGCACCGCGCCGGCAGCGTGCAACCGCTTCACCACTTCAGCGTCCTGGTTGGGAACGCGGTTGCGATATGGCTCCGCGCCGTAGGTGGTGGGAATGCCCGCGGTGTCGAGCAGATCCTTTCCGCCCCAGGGGATTCCGTGCAGGGGGCCGCGATATTTGCCTTGCGCGATTTCATCGTCGGCCTGCCGGGCCTGGCGCAGCGCGAGATCGCGCGTGATGGTGATCGCACAGCGCAACGTGCCGTTGAATTTCTCCAGCCGGTCCAGGTAAATGCGGGTGAGGCGCTCGGAGGAGAGCTGGCGTTTTTCGATCCAGCGGGAGAGTTGTGTCACGGGAGCGAAAGCAATGTCGGAGTCCTTTGCGGGAAGGGCTGCGGTCGAGTTGCTTCGAATGAATCGATCGCGCTGGGCCGCCGACTTGAGGCCGGGCAGCAGAGGATCCCATCGAGTGGCCGGCGAGAGGGAAGACTCCAACTCCAGCTTCTTCGGACCCGTGCGGCGTTCGTACACGGCGGCCAGCGTTTTGCGCCAACTTGCGGCGGCCATGGCACGCTCTGCATCCGTTAAAGAGAACTGCACCAGCTTCTCGGCTTCGGCGAAAGTAACCGGGGACACTTCAGGCCCTACCGCCGGTCCGGCGCCGAATGCAGAGGGCGCACCGGGCGGCAAATTCGAAGGATTCTGGGCGCGGAGTCGCGATGCGGCGGCCAGCCCCAGCGCTCCCATCGACGTGGTCGTCAAGAATTCTCGGCGCGATTTCGACATGGATTTCCCCGCTTCGTGGCGTCCAAGAATCTTACAGGAAGGGATTGGATCGCTGCATCGAGCGCCGGGGGAGCCCGGTCCGAACCGGCTCACTTGTGCATTTCGATGGAGAGCACCCGGGCCACCGCGGCCTGATCGGCGGATTCGACGTACTCGACTTTGGCGGGCCGGCCCTCCAGATCGTGGCAGGGATTGAGGTCGCCTTTGGGCTGGAAGTTAAGGGCGGTGAAAGAGATCTTGTAATAATTCTCCGCATGCAGGAGGAGCGTTTTTCCTGTGGCTTCGACGGCCAAGTCCATCCGTGGCGAATTGCAGTGAATGTTTTTGAGCAGGCCGACGAGAAAACGATGCGGGCCGCGGGGAACAAAGGTGTCTGGAGCGTTTGCTACCTGGTCTGCGCTGGTCGTCGAATCCGCGGAGTTGGTCCGTTCGCTGTAGGCCTTTGCTTCCTCCTGGGCGGAAATGTATACCTGCGCGTTCATCAGCGCATTCTCAACCTCGACGGAGTCTTTGGGGGATTTTGCCACTTTCTCGGCGGCATGCAGGACCGCAATTGCATTCTGGCCCTGATCCATATGCATCAAAATGTTGGCCATATTGATGCGATACGCGACGTTTGCAGGGTCGAGCGTAATGGCGTTTAGTCCCATCAAGCGGGCCTCCTGGAGATCGTTATTTCGGGTCGCGAGGAACGCGGCCAGCCGGTCATATGGGGGGGCAAATGAAGGGTTCAATCGGATGGCGGCGCGGAGGCTAGCTTCCACCGGCGCCTCGTCAGAAGCGGCGAATGAACCATTCATGGTGATGGCCGCAAAGTAATAGTGAGCCAGATAACTCTGGGAGTCGAACTGGACGGCCTGCTCGTACCATTTTTTGGCTTCATCCAGATGTCCCAGGCGGAACTCCAGCAATCCCATTGTCTCGTGCGCGGAGACATTGTTCGGGTCTTCCCGCAGAACGTGATCGAGAAGGGCGCGCGCATCCCGGGGCCGTTCTTCGTAGGCCAGAAAGTCGGCTTGCACCGCGTCCGCTTGAGCGGGAGCGAGCGCCTGGACCTTGAATGAGGCGTCATCGACGCCGGAGGTGGCTGCCAATTTGAAATAGGTGAAGCTGCCCTGGTGGATGTAGGCCTCAAGCTCTCCCTGCAGCAGTTTCAGATCGCCAAAGGCGCGCGTCGCCGCGGTGACCGGATCGACTTTCTGGTTCAGCAGGTCCGCATATTGCGTCATGCGTCGCTGGTTGTCCTTACGGTCGTGGACGAGGATGTAATGCGTGAGCGCCCAGGATTGGGCGTAAAAGATGGAGCCCTTATTTTCTTCGTGGTAGTAGGGCGATTTTTCGTCGACGGTGAACAGTGAGGCCAAGGGCAGCAGCTTGTTCTGCCGCAAGAGCTGGATGTTTGCATCGCTGGGTTCGCCCAGAGCGACATCTTTATCGCGGATGTCGGTGTTCTGATAGAACTCCGCCAGTCCCTCGTTCAGCCACAAGGCTATCCAATCGGCCGACTTGCTGAGAAGCAGGTGGGTATATTCGTGATACACGACTTCATAGGGATGTTCTCCCTCGGCATCGAGCCGCATCAGGACATAGTTCTTGTCTGGGGCGTGAAGGAACAGTCCGCCGAGCTTGACCTGGCCCTTGGCAAGATAAGCCTCAGGCTCGAGGGCGCGAAAGCCTTTTTCGTCTTTAATGGCCAGCACGATGACCGGCGAGCCGGAATCGATTTGCAGGTTCGGGAAGGCCAGATGAAACACGGAGCGCATTTTTTCGAACTGATCGGCGACGCGGCGCCCCTGTTTTTCGCCGGCGTTGGTCGCCACAACGAAATGCTGGCTGCGCACCTCGACCCAGTTCTCCGGCTTGTCGCGCGCCGGCGCCGCTGCCGGGGCAAACAAAAGAACGAGCAAGAAGATTCGCATCATCCTCACCTGCCAGATTGAAATCCTCGGTTCTCACCCTACCGCCGGCCGAAGCTCCACCTTCTTTGTCGTGATGCTGACTCGCACAGGCGGCAGCACCGGTTGCGGGTAAGGATCGGTGTAGGCCTCCACTGTGATTGTGCCCGCGGTTTTCGTGGACTGCACAATTACTTGCGCCAGTCCGTTGAACAGGCTGCGCTTCGATTGCTTGTCAGGTTCCTGGCAATTGGGATCGCCGTTCCCCACGCCGATCAGCGCGCCCTCGCCGGTGACCTTGAGGTTGATCATGTTGTTCGCAGTAGGAATCGCGCGGCCTTGCTGGTCGAAGACCTCAACCGTCAGCACAGTCACGTCCTCGCCATCGGCATGAATCTCGGTCCGGTCCGGGGTTAAGCGGATCGCGACCGGGGAGCCGGTTGTCTCGCGTTTTTCGGTGAGTACGACTTTGCCGTTTTTTGTGCCGCGCGCTTCCAGCACGCCCGGTGCATATTTCACCTTCCACTCCAGATGGGTGAGGGGCTGCACTTTCTGCGAACCCTGGCTCTGGCCATTTAAGAAGAGCTCTACGGAATCGAGGTTGGAGTGCACCCAAACCGAGATCGGCTCGCCGTTGCGCTCCTCCCAATTCCAGTGCGGAAACAAATGCAGCACCGGCTCCGATCCCCACCAGGCCTTGTAGTAATAGAAGTTGTCCTTGGGAAAACCGCACATGTCGACAATGCCGAATTGCGAGTTGATCGAGGGCCAGCCATACGGTGTCGGTTCGCCCCGGTAGTCGAATCCGGTCCAGGCAAAGCCTCCGCTGAGCCACTCTCGCGCGGCATAGAACTTCCACCATTCCTCGGCAAGTTCGGACCAGTCGGTGTGGTTCAAATCATAAGCGCTGACCCAGTTGCGCAACTTGTCAGTCGAATAAATGCCGCGGGTGGAAACCGTGCTCGCCGTCTCGGAGCCCACGCTAGGCATCTTCGGGTGAGCCTTGTGCCAGGCGTCGGGCACATTCAGGTTGTAGTTGTAGCCCATCACGTCAAGGCCTTCGGGGAAACGGCTTTCGAAAGCGGTGTTGACCGCGGCGGTGCACAGGCGAGTCGGATCGAGTTCGTGGGTTCGCGCAATCATGTCGGCGAGCACTCGCGGGCCGTGTGTCTGAGGCATCATCGTCCATTCTTCATTGCCCATGGACCAGAGAATGATGGACGGCGAATTGCGATACCGCTTTACCATCGATTCAAGCTGCGCCATGCCTTCGTCGTTCGAACTCATCAGGCGGGTTTCGCACATCATCATCATGCCCAACCGGTCGCAAGCCTCGACCCACTCCGGAGTCGGCATGTTGTGCGACGTGCGCACGGCATTGCCGCTCATGTCTTTGAGAATGGCTAGGCGGTACCATTGCAGCCGGTCGGGAAGGGCCGCACCCACGCCGGCGTGGTCGTGATGATTGCACGTGCCTTTAATCTCGACCCTCTTGCCGTTGAGGAAGAATCCCTTGTCGGCGTCCCACTTGATGTCGCGCACGCCGAAGGTGACGCGCTCGGCGTCTCGTGCTTTGCCGCCAGACTCGACCGTAACGACGGCGGAATAAAGATTCGGTGTTTCTGGCGACCAAAGCGCAGCATCGGCGATACGCGCGGTGCCGGTGAACGCCACTGATCCGGCCGCTGGGATCAACAGGGGCGCGGCGTTGGCCGATGTCACGATTTTTCCCGATGCATCGAAGATCTGCCAGCGCACGCGACAGGACTCGGCTTCGCGGCCCTCATTTTTCACGACAGTTCCAAGATCCAAATAGCCTGGGTGATCTTTTGAATTTGGCGAGTCGCGAACATAGCAATCCCAATGCCCGAGGTGCAGCGAGTCCGTTTTCGTGAGCCACACATGCCGGTAGATCCCGGCGCCTTCATAAAACCAGCCATCGCCAAAACTCGCGTCCATGCGGACGACGAGGTAGTTTTTGCCGCCGTAGTTCAGAAAATCGGAGAGGTCGAAACGAAAGGGCGCGTAGCCGTTGTCGTTGCGGCCGATAAAGTATCCGTTAAGGAAGACGAGAGCGCTGCGGAAGGCGCCATCGAACTCGATAAGGATCCGCCGGCCCGCGTCCTCTTTGGGAATGTCGAAGGTCCGCCGGTACCAGCCCACGCTGGTCTCGGGATAGCGCCGGCCCAGCGGCTTGTAGCCGTGCGACTGTTGTTCGTCGTCGCGCACAAAGGGCAACTCGACCGCCCAGTCATGAGGCAGGTTCAGGGCGCGCCATTTGGAGTCGTTGAATTTCTCGCGCGCGAAATCGAACTCGCCGGACTTGGCGAAATCTCCCTGGCCCATGCCAAAGCCCAAGTCGCGCTGCGGGTCGCTGCCATGCCCCTGAAAAAACTTCCAGCCGAAGTCGAAGAGCAAGTGCTCTCGGGGAGCTACCGCGGACATGGCCTCCGCGGACGCAGCGTCTGGATAGCCCGCGAGCAGCGAATGAGCACGGCCCACCGAACCCGCGACGAGAGTCGTAGCAGACAGTGCAAGGCCGGAACGAAGCAGTTCACGACGGGAAAGAGAGGGCATGGATTGCCTCAAGCATGGAATTGAAAACATCCTGGCGCATCCATGAGCGTGGTGCAAACCTGTGCGCCTGGGGACCACGAATTATAGCCCGGCACGCTCGCGTGGGAGATCAGGGTGCCGGAGTTTTGCGTGGTATGGCGAAGACATGGGGAGCTACTTTTGGTCCTTTAATTCCCCGACGCTTACGATCTTCGCGGACGTGCGGAACTTCTTGTAGTCGCGATAGGTCTGCTCGCCATCGAGTTTGTACCCCTTGAACAAGGCGACGCGCGCGTCCACCTTGAACGTCACATGGCGGGGCAGCCAGACTTCGTCATTCACCCGGGCCTGCTCAAAGGTCACGCGCGTGCCCTTGTGGACGCGCGCCAGCACCCATCCGAACGAGACCGTGTCAATGGCCTCGATATCCAACTTGGCCAGTTGCACATCGCTCTTGTCGATCCACACCCGCCCATGAAACTTGCTGAGAAACTTGGCGCCCCTGGTGTGGGGCTCAAATCCGGGACGGGGTTCGGCCTCGATGACCCAGGCCTCGCGGTTGCCAACCGTTTCCGTTCCCACCAGGGTAAAGATGAAGGCGTCGGCCGCCTCGCGCTCGAACTTGCGGTCTTCCTCCCGTGCCTTTTGTTCTTTCTCTTCGCGTTTCTTGCGCTCTTCCTCGGATTCATTCTTGCGCTTGTCAATGATCTTCTGAATCTTCTCTTCTTCCTTTTCCGCCTCTTTGGTGTCGAGCGGCTTGTCATTTTTTTCAATTAATCGCTGCACCTGCTCGCCATAGATCTCGAGAACCTCGTAGGTTTTGATTTCGGTGGACTTGGTGTCGCCCTTGCCATCCAGGTTGTGCTGAACATCGCGATAAATATAGGTGTAGTCGCGCTGCCGCTTCTCGTTTTCGAGGTCCTTGTCAGCGGCTACCCGAAAAAGCTGCTGCATCTGTTCCTGGGAAAGTTTTCCGCTGGCGTCCGGCGTCAGATCGAGAGCAGGCGTTGGTTTGGGATCGGGTGCGGGCGAGTTCTCACTGGCGGAGGCGGGCGCAACCGTGGAATCCACGGGAGGGGAACTTGACTGGTCTGAAGCTGGCGGACCCTGCTGGCCGATCGCAAGGAGGCAAGAAAAAAGGAGGAACGCACCCAGCCGCTGCACTCGCATGCTCTAGATTAACGCATCCGGAGGGGAAAAGTTCCGTTCGAACGGGGTAGCATTAAGGAAGAGGAGGTGTCGCGCATCGATTGGTCCATCGCCAGGCGCCTGCAGGTACGAGCAATCAGTTCCAGGGCGGAACTGGACTCCACAAACTGAAAGCCGTAGCGGAATGCGTTTCTTTGCTGAACCAGGGCATGAGCCTCGACGTCGCCGAGGGGCAGGGAAAACTCGAGGCGAACGACTTCTCCGATCGGAACCTCAACCATCAGCATGGCGGAAACTCCCGATTCGCTGATGTCCACCGTGTGTCCTCGAACCACTGGGCAGTCGCGAGGATAGACGCGGATGTTCACTTCCAACTTGAACCGGGGATGACGGCGAGCTTCCATGGAATCGCGAGCCGGCCCGCTTCCGAATGAACTGTGTATTTCCACTTCGATCCCTTTCGGGACCTTGAATCATGCTGACCGTAACTGCCGGGGCGGACTCGCCGTCTAGAGTGCGTCCAACCGCACCGGCAAAGCAAGCACAAAGGTCCCCATGAAATTCCATCGGCAGGGGGGCTGGGATCTTTAGCGGTAGATTCGCATGGCCCGTACCTAGTCCCGGATCTTGTGAGCTTTTCCCAGACACTCGGCCTGGAACAGGCGCTCGTCAACGCGATGCAGCTTCTTCTCTTGCGCCCGGGTCATCAAGGAATAGTGCTTGATGTCGAACAGATGATAGACGATGAACCAGACGGGCTGGTCGGTCGTCATCCAGTTCTGGCGGTCGAAGCGTTTGAGGTTGACCGGAACCGAATATCGGCGCAGGGTGCGCTCGCGGCGCATATTGAAGTAGGTGTTGAAGTAGCTCAATGCCAGTTCACGCAGGGTGCGATAGACGGGCTCCCGCCAGCGGCATCCGGTGTAGTTGGACTTGGCAACGGCACCCCAGCAGCCATGTTCGCGGAAGATGGCGATGACGTGGTCGGTGTCGTGGTCGGCTTCAAAATCGAGAAGCAGGGGCGGATATCCGATGGCGCGCAGGGCGGCGGCGCCAAAAATCGCGCCTTCCAGGCAGTGCGAAGATTCCTCGGCCAGGACTTTTCGCGGGGACCACGCCGTGTCTTCGAGGTGATACGGCATGTCGTCGAGAAATTTCTGAATGCCGTAGGGATTCTTCATGCTGCGCAGCCGGCGCAATTCGGCGGGAGTAAAGCCAGAGTCTGGAATTCCGTTCTTGTTGGCGCGCAACCGGTCGAGTCCCTCGCTAGTCGGTGACGATGATCTTCTTCTTTTTGACCACGGCTCCGGTCTTGCCGTCAAATGAAATCGTGCAGCGGAAGCCTTCTTCCTCGAGCGCCCAGCTATCGCCCTGCCGCTGTTTCTCGTCGAGATGAACGTTGCGGCTCTTTGCCAGCCCGGAGACATCATCCTTGGTCATGCCGGAGGAAACCGCGTCGCAGACCGAGGTGGCCTTCGAATTCAGGCGCTCGCCGGACTCGGGAATGGCGTTGGTGCGCGGGTCAACCACAAAGGCTGAGCCGGAACCGCCGAGTTGCTTCCGCCAGATCTCGCGGCCATCCGCCGTGAGCGCGCGTATCACGGGGCCCTGCGGGCATTCTTCCTGGTCATACAGGTCGGGACCAGTCGCGCTCGGAACCGCCTGCGTGAGGTTCACCGATTTGCATCCGGGAATCGGGGGAACGATCCAGAGCAGGGTGCCAGCCGGCGGCGTGTTGCCGGACAGAATGTCAATCGTGGCTTCATCGGAATCGCTTTCCGCGCGAGCGGTTAAATACACCATAGAAGATGCCTGCTTCGCCTGCACCGTGGCTTCGTCGCCATTCACAGTGAGTGCGGCTGCGAGTTCCGGAGAGATGCTCCAGCGCACGTTGTAGCGGATGCGGCCGTCCTTGCCAACTGCGCGGAAGGTACGGGTTTCGCCCACCACCATGCTGGCTTTGCCCGGGGAAACCGAGAGCGCGGGGGGATTTTGCGCGCGGGCCGAAAGGGCAGTTGCCGTCAGCAGGAGGATGCAAGCGGCGCGGGACAGGGCAGGCATGGGTAACGTCTACTTTGTGTGTACTCCCTCGCGGAGGATTTCGAAAGTTACTTGGAACGCGAAACGCAAGCGAGGGGTCTGGCGTGGATGGTGCGGAACCGCGATTGTTGGCCGCGATCGCCTAAGTGAAGATTTTCGCCAACTCGTGCGGAGCGTCGACCTCGAGGTCGGCAGGCTCGTCCTCAAGCGTGTGTGGAGCGAAGCCGTAGGTCACGCCGATGGTCCACAGGCCAGCGTTGCGGCCAGTCTGGATGTCCACATGAGAATCTCCGATGATCGCCGCCTGCTCCGGACGGACGCCGCTTTCTTCGAGCAGCTTGCGGGCGCCCTCGGGGTCGGGCTTCTTGGTGACAAAGCTGTTGCCGCCATAGACCTGCGCGAAGAAAGGAGCCAGCCCCAGCGCCTCGACGATGGCCCGCGACGGAATCACCGGCTTGTTGGTGAGCACGGCCATTTTGCGGGGCACACCGTTTCCCGAACTCTGGATGGCCGAGAGCGCATCCGCAATTCCCGGGTAAACCGTCGTGTGGTCGAGCTTGTGCGCCCGGTAATAGGAAAGAAAAAACTCCAGCCCCTTGCGGACGACTGCCTCGGAGACGGCCTCGCCGCCGAGCGCGCGCTGAATCAGGATGGGCGCGCCGTCGCCAACGTAGCTGGCGATGACCTCATCCGGGAGCTCGGGCCGCCCGATGTGGCGCAACGCGGCGTTCACCGAGTGCACCAGGTCGAGGCGTGAATCGATCAGGGTGCCATCGAGGTCGAAGACGACCAGTTTGATGGTGTGAGGGTCGAATGCGCGGCGGGTACGAATCACCTTTCAGAATAAAGCATTCAGCGGTCTGGCGTCAGCACCTGAG
>CAWFVB010000034.1:0-35406 GCA_963819145.1 uncultured Acidobacteriaceae bacterium | reverse complement strand
GAATTCGGCGGTGGGTCCGTGGCGCTAAGGCTAGCCTTCGCTTCCACTCGACAGGCGGAATAGTCGATAGACTCAGCTTCGTGTAATACATTGAATCCTGTATCGCAAAAATTGCCCGACCCATGACGGAAAACTACACGCTGCTATGGTGAACCGCAAGCAACAGAACGACTTAACATCTGGCAGCAAACATGCATTCCTACTACCGCACATTCGCAAGCATTTCGCACCGGAGTATCGATATCGGAGGTGAATATGGCTCACGGTATGGAAAGGGATTGGCGCGAACTTTGTGTTGCGGTGACCAATGAAAGTGATTCCGCGAAGCTGAGTTCCCTGGTTCAAGAATTGATTGAGGCGTTAGATAAGGGCGAACGAAGCTGGCGGCGCACTATTCGTCCGCCTGATGGAATCGCGACGAATCGGAAAGTCGCTTGAGAGCGAGACTCTTCGCCGACGCGCCAGGCCACAGCCTAGGCCGTCCGGCATCTTCGGTTATTCGAGTCCGCGAAGGAGGCGGTTATGGCTGACGCTCCCCGAATCACAGTCGAACAACTTTCGCAGCTTGTTCGCAGAATTTCATCCAGCATTTGTTTGTTTCGTCAGTCATGGGAACCTCCAAACTATCGGAGAATTAGGACGCCCGACCCGACGCCCTAAGCCGCCCCACCTTCTGGCGGTTGCCCCTATGCCGCGGAAACACTCTGGTCAGACGCGCTATTTTCTGCTGAACCAATAGATGACTGTTCGAGCAAGGGGATCGTGACGATCACTTTCGTGCCAGTCCTGTCGGATTGAATTTCGAGTGATCCACCTAATTCACGCACCCGTTCACGCATTCCTGCAATGCCGACTCCCGCCCCACCGTCGCCTTCAGTGAAAAGTTTTAGGCGTTCCTTTGGTATTCCGCGACCATTATCCTTAATTCTTAACCGAATTTTCTTCGCTCCCAAACCAAGACAAATATCGACTGCCGAAGCGCCCGAGTGTCGATGGACATTCGTGAGAGCTTCCTGCACCGACCGGAACAACGTAATCTCTACATCTTTGTGCAAACGGCCAAGCTCCGGCGAGAGATCAAGGCTGACCTTGATGCCGCTGCGTTGGGCAAACCCATCCACATACCAGCGCACCGCAGAACCAATCCCGGCTTCATCCAGCAAGGGCGGGTGAAGCAGATGAGAAATGGTACGTGTCTCAGCCAGACACTCGTCTACGATCTCCGAACACTCCGCGACCAGTCCTGCCCTGTTGCCGTCTGCAGTAGGAAGGAGGTCGAGATTCAATTTCAGGGCCGTCAGGAATTGTCCCAAACTGTCATGCAGCCCTCGCGCAATTCGACGGCGTTCGTCGTCCTGCAAAGTCAGGATTCGACCACTCAGACGCCGGGCAGCGTCTTCCGCACGCCTCCGCGAGGTGATATCCGTGTTGATTTCCAGCCAAGCGACCGCTTTCCCTTCGTTATCCCGCAATGTCGTCCAGCGGCTCACGACGGTGATTGGAGCGCCGTCCCGCTTCTTTTGACGAAGTTCCCCTTCCCAGCGGTCTTCTTCCTGAATCTCTGCTAATGGAACGGAAAACTCCGTGCGAAGCAAGTCGTGGGGCGAACGGCCGAAAGCCTCTCTCATTGTCCAGCCATACAGCCTTTCGGCTCCCCGATTCCAATAGGAGATTGTGCCACTCGCGGTTTTTACAAAAATTGCATCATTCGCCAAATCCAGGAGCGCCGCTTTTTCCATTACTTCGGCAACTCTTTGTTGCAGTTCCGCTGCACGTTCTGCAACTCGATTCTCCAACTCCTCGCGTGCTTTCCGTAACTCTTCTTCCGCCTCTTCATGTCTCTGGATGATGCGCTGAGTCCCATTCCCCAGACCCACCATGACGGCTGAGAAAGCCAAAAAAGTTAGCATCCCCAGAAACTCGGCTTGACCCTTCAGCGCCAGCGAATAGTACGGCGGCAAAAACCAGTACCAAATCCCCAACCCTGCTATCAAGACGGCGACAATCGACGGGCCGATCCCGCAGTACCATGCCGAGAACACCATCGCTAACCAAATAGTGTGGTAGGGGTTTTCCTCTCCAAGAAGCGGGTTGAGCAGTTTGCGCAGGAGGAGAGCGGCAACCACTGCTAGTGCCGCAAGGGCATACGGTCGTATATCTCGCTTGACGTTGTACATGACAGCAACCTGAATTCGCGAAACTGACAGGCAAAACTATCGCCAGCGTTGAACTAAGCGAATCGTCCCAACCATCGTTACAAGAATGAAGTCCCGCGTGACTGCGCACTCAACGGCACTCTTGGCCTTCCCCACGGCCAGAGCGTAATTATTTTCGTAATCGTATCGCCCGGCTTCGCCGCCTGTCGGTACGGTAGGGAACCAACGAGCACGGTAGGGAAGACACGAATATGCGGATGGCAGGAGAGCATCTACTCTCAATTGCCCTGCCATTCCTCGTCCTGCCGCTGCATCATTCCGTAGCATTCGCAGGCCAAGGGATCACGGCCCGTTGGAAGTCTCGGGGCCCCCGCCCCACGGTCCAATGTGCGCTAGCGTACAGTCCATGCTGTATTTACTTCGCCAGCCACACTGCTAAGGTTGAAAGACAGCCCTTCGTCGTCGCCTTCCGTCGAACTGCACGACGCACGCGGGTCAGCAGCCTGCCGAGGGTATGAAGGAGGGGCTGCATGCCCGGCACTATTCTCGTCGTTGACGATAACAGCCTGATCCGCCATGCCCTCCGGTCTTTCATCGAGCAGAGTGGCGATTGGCAAGTGTGCGGCGAGGCAGAGAACGGCAGCGTCGCGCTAGAAAAAGTCGCACAACTGCATCCCGACGTCGTGATCTTGGATTTGCAGATGCCAGTCATGGACGGTCTGGAGGCTGCGCGGCGCATCAATATGCTTGCGCCCAACACCATGATGGTCATGTTTACGATGCACGACTGCGAGCAGCTTCGTAAGGAGGCTCAGGCCGCGGGAATCAAACACGTTCTCTCCAAATCCGAAAGTGTCGGTGAGCATCTACTCGCTAGTTTGAAAAAGACTTCCTATTAGGCGCGGAGCCATCTGCCGATAGGTGACCTCTCGGGCATCTCGAGAATGTACAGTAATGACTGTACGCGCATTTGCCCGAAACACATTTCTTTCCTCCCGAACCTTACGCAAGGCACGCAAAACATTCTCGCTCATCCTCCACATGTGATGCGTCGAGCTAGGTGCAACTCGATGGAGGTCAGCATATTAGGGATTCAGAAGGTCGTGGCAAGAGAATTGCACGAGTAAGGGCGAAGGTGCCATATGCTGGCATGCAACAGGCTCCGCATTGATTCCTGCGACGGTTCGCCCGTCGACTATCGAATCGAGCACGGCTTTGTTGAAAGTCGGACTCTGGAAATGGCCGGTGGTGCTACAAAGGAAGAACGATGGCAACGCCTGACACCTGAGCAACTCAGCTCTCACGTAATGGCAGACACGGTGGTTGCGCAGTGGCTACGCAGAAGGATGGGAGTTCACAGGTTGATCCGGGCATGCGTCTCATCCGCAAACAATGCAGTGCAAGAGGGCTCAGAGCGAATTGCAGCGTAAAAAACCGCTCTCGGTCGCATCGGAGGTATTTCGATGCGGACAGAAGTGGTAGGAGTGTGATGATCGACAAGTCTAGCAATCCCTCCAGCGCATGGCGCCGGAACTTTAGTCTTGCGCCACACTTCTCGTGCGTCGAAGGGCAGCGTGAACGATGCAGTCGCATTGTCGCGAGACTCGTCTCCGTTTAGCTTTGACCTGAATTCTCCCCGCATTCTTTCGCGTCCCACCAATGGCGACCCTCTAATACGCTAATTAAGCCCTCTACCTTACAATCGAAAACAATGTTCAATCGGCACGTTCAGGTCGCCCCACTGCTCGCCCTTGCCACGGCTGGATCTCTGTGGGGAACAGGATTTTTCTTCGGCAAGATCGCTCTGACCGAGATGTCGGTGCCGGATATGGTTTTATTTCGCATGGGGTTTGCGTGCGTCGGATTAGTTCCAGTCATTTTCTCGGGTCGTTCCTACTTTGACCTGAACTTTGACACGAGCGAATGGGGCTGGGTGTTCGCAGCGTCCGTTCTCGGAGTCCCTGTCTCATATCTGGTGTCGTTCAAAGGACTCTCCTTAACCACTGTCTCACATGCTTCCTTAATGGTCGGCACGCTTCCAATGCTCCTCGCCCTCGCTGCCGTCGTCTTATGGCGAGAGCGGTTGCACCGGGGCGGTTGGCTTGCACTCACGGCATCGACGGTTGGTGCTGCATTGATCGCGTTGTCGAGCAAGACAGGTTCCAGCGTGGCGCAGGCGAGCCTACGTGGCGACCTGCTCGTTGTGCTTTCAATGTTTGCAGCCATTGCATGGATTCTCATATCCAAGCGCCTGATGCGACGGCACTCGGCACTCGCAGTGACCGCTTTCATTTTTTGGATCGGCACAGTCCTTCTGGCCCTGGTAGTCATGACTATATCCGGCATTCCTCCGCTGCATTTCTCCACTCGCGCATGGATTGCGGTTGCAGAGCAAGGACTCTTTGCCACCGCGAGCGCGACTGTCTTATGGAACTGGGGACTGAAGCGGGTTCCGGCATCACAAGCGGGAATTTTTGTAAACTTGGAACCGCTGGTGGGCGCGATTCTCGGTGTTTCCCTACTGCACGAGGTACTGGGAATCATGGCTTTAGCGGGAGGTACGCTGATTATCGGAGGAGCACTGTATTTCAGCTACCAGCCCCAAAGCAGCAACCTGTAGGCTGCCCAGAGGGCGATGGCTTAGCAGAAAACTAGCGCGATAACTTGTGCTAACTAAGAACCCATAGATAACAAATCACTAAACTTGGCGGAAGCGTGTGTGAGTCGAACACACCGGCGACATCGAAGATGCCGCCCGCCGGTTTTGAAGACCGGGACGATCACCGGACCGCATGCGCTTCCGTAGTTCGTGGAGATGTTCGCTTGGAACGTAACACGAACTACTTCGGCTGCGCCACCAGTCGCAGATAAGGCTTCAGAACCCTGATGCCGGCCGGATACTTCTGCTTAGCCTGGTCTTCTGATAGCGCGGCTGGAATCACCACGTCGTCCCCTGGCTTCCAGTTCACTGGCGTAGAAACGTTGTGCTTTGCGTTGAGTTGGATCGAATCCAGCGCCCGCAGCACCTCGTCGAAATTGCGTCCGCTGCTCATCGGGTAGATCAGCATCAGCTTGATCTTCTTGTCTGGACCAATCACGAACACCGTGCGCACCGTGGCATTGTCGGCCGGCGTCCGGCCCTCGGAGGTGGTTCCGGCCTCGGCGGGCAGCATGTCATAAAGCTTCGCCACCTTGAGTTCCGGATCGCCGATCATGGGATAGGTCACCTTGTGCCCCTGCGTTTCTTCGATATCGGCGGCCCATTTGCTATGACTGCTCACCGGATCCACGCTCAGCCCGATGATTTTCGTGTTGCGCTTCGCAAACTCCGGTTCCAGACCCGCCATGTAGCCCAGTTCGGTCGTGCACACCGGAGTGAAATCCTTGGGGTGCGAAAACAGGATCGCCCAGCCGTTGCCCATCCATTCGTGAAAGTTGATCTTGCCTTGCGTGGTTTCGGCAGTAAAGTTGGGAGCTTCCGAATTGATGCGCAGAGACATGTTGGTTTCCTCGCCTAGTTTTGTGAAATTGAGAATGGCCGGCAGCGCTTACGTCCCACTGACTTTAGCTGAGAGAGAATATCCAGCGGCCCACCCACCTGTCAACCGTCCTAAGCCCAAGGGACAATGGTACGCATTGAGCCGCGGCTATGTCCGGACGCGCGAAATCTTGGCCCGCGCCATTAACGTTCGGTAATATCTCACACATGACTACTTCGGCTCGTAAGTTCCCCATGGTGCAGGTCGATGTGTTCACCGACCGCGCCCTCACCGGCAACTCCTTGGCGGTTTTTCTCGACGGACGCGGTCTCACCACCGAGCAGATGCAGGCGCTCGCGCGCGAGATGAATCTTTCCGAGACTACTTTCATTCTTCCGGGGGATGCGGCCGCAGAAAAGACCCGCGGAGTTCGCGTGCGCATCTTCACCGTGCAGGAAGAACTGCCCTTCGCCGGACATCCTACGCTCGGCACCGCTTTTGTTTTGCGGGGCCAGACCGGCGCGCCAGATGTCCGGCTCGATCTGAACGTCGGTACCGTCCCCGTGCGCTTCACCCCGCAACCACCGCAGCCCGTTTTCGGAGAGATGACGCAGAGGAATCCCGAGTTCGGCGCCATCCACGACGTGAACGACGTTGCGCGCGTTACCGGCCTCAACGCGGCTGACTTCGACGGCTCCGCGCCCATCCAAACCGTTTCCACCGGCGTGCCCTTTACCATCGCCGCGCTGCGTTCGCTGAAGACGCTGCAGAACCTCCGCCTCGATCTCGCCGCCGCCTCCGAATATCTCGCGCGCAGCGGCGGCCAATTCTTTTATTTTATTTGCCGCGAAACCATCGACCCCAAAGCCCGCCTCCACGCCCGCATGATTTTCTACAACGGAGAAGATCCGGCCACCGGATCTGCCGCCGGATGCTGTTCCGCCTGGATGG
Source organism: uncultured Acidobacteriaceae bacterium (assembly GCA_963819145.1). Classification (GTDB taxonomy): domain Bacteria; phylum Acidobacteriota; class Terriglobia; order Terriglobales; family Acidobacteriaceae; genus Sulfotelmatobacter. The sequence continues at coordinate 28,820 of CAWFVB010000034.1, read as the reverse complement.
TCGCGCACGGCGTGGCAGTGAGCGATGAGCAGGTCTTGATCGAGCAAGGGCTCGAAGTGCACCGTCCCAGCCGCATTTTTGTTCGCGCCACCAAGCAGGAAGGCCAGCGCGATAACCATGTGGTCAATGTGCGTGTCGGTGGAAATTGTGTAGAAGTTCTCCGCGGTGAAGTCACGCTCGCCCTTTAGCGCATCGAAATGCTGCGCCAGTCGCGGCTCTCACTTCGATGGCACGATCTTGCCGCCCACCAGGGTGCCATTGGCGAGCACGGCACTTTACGGGCGCTCCGATTCTGTTTAGCATTCACCTCGCTCACAATTCCCAAAAAAGGAAGTTAGGAACCAGTCATATGAAATTCATGACTCCACTCTCCCGGTTCGGCCAATGAAACCCAAGAAAACTATTCTCTGCGTGGACGATAACGAACAGTCGCTCTCGATTCGCAAAATCATGCTGGAAACGCGGGGCTATCGTGTGTGCGCGTGCAACAGTGGCGAGATGGCCCTCGAAGCCTTCCGCCGCGGCGGCGTCGATCTGGTGCTCACCGACCTGATCATGCCCGGTGTAGATGGTTCGCGGTTGATCGAAAAAATCAAAAGTCTTTCTCCGCAGACTCCGGCCGTGCTCATCTCCAGCCGAACCAAAATCTACGAACGCGAAACCCTGGCCGATGTTTTTCTGTCCCAGGGAATGTACGAACCCGCGGTCCTGCTGGAACGCATTCGCCTGTTGCTGGTGCGCAAGCGCGGCCCCAAGCGTCCGGTTGAACTTCGCGCTCGGGTGGGGGCCGTGGAGCACGCGACGGTGGCCTGAAGAGCTGCGAGCTTCGAGCTACGAGCTACGAGCTTCGCGCCACCAGGTTGCTTGTAGCTCGCCGCTCGCAGTTCGTAGCTGTGTTATCGTTTTCACTGCATGCCGCCCTTCATCGAAGCCAGGGAACTGCGCAAAACCTACCGGGTTGGCAAGGTGGATGTGCCGGCCCTGCGTGGCGCTTCCTTCAGCGTGCAGAAAGGGGAGTTCGTCACCGTCGTGGGCCCTTCGGGCAGCGGCAAGTCCACGCTCTTTTATCTCCTCGGCGGACTGACCCGCGCCGACTCGGGAAGCGTCACCATCGATGGTGTTGACTTCGCCACGCTTTCCGACGGTGAGCGCACCCGGTTGCGCAAGAGTAAGATCGGATTCGTCTTCCAGAAATTCAATCTTCTGCCGACACTCAGTGCGCGCTCGAATATCGAGATCGCCGTTGACATCGCCGGCCTGCGCAAGCCCGATCCCGCCTTTCTGAAGAAGATCACCGATATGCTCGGTATCGCCCAACGTCTCGAGCATCGGCCGAACGAGCTTTCGGGTGGCGAACAGCAGAGAGTCGCGCTCGCCCGGGCTCTCATCAACCGCCCCGCCATCGTGCTCGCCGACGAACCCACCGGCAACCTGGATTCGAAAAGCTCGAGCGTCGTCCTCAACATGCTGCGCCAGTCCAACAAGGATTTGGGGCAGACCGTGCTCATGATTACGCACAATCCCGAAGCCGCCGAATATGGCGACCGCATCGTCCACATGCGCGACGGCCAGATCGTAACGCCCGATGAAGACCCGCAGTGGTCGCCGCATCATCCGGCCGAACACTTGCAGTCCTAACCGCGCACCGGTTCCAGGTGGCGCGGCGCGACGAATTCACCAAGCCGGTCGTCCCGGCAAGTGCAGCGACCGACTACGAGCTCCATCTGCACACCGACGGGCGATTACCCGGCTGGAACTACATCTTCATGTGTTTCGGAGAAACTCTGTTCAGGAGCGCCAGCAGCCGCCGCGCCGCCGCCGGGGGTGGCACTTTTCCCTCCCGCACGATTTCCTTGGCGCTCAGTTCTTTTCCGTACAGGGTCTTGTTGGCTCCGTCGTCGGATCGCAGCGTCGAACCCTCCAGCGACACTCCGGCAAACAATCCCTGGGCTCTGGAGTACGACAGAATCTCCGCTTTCAAGACGACATCGGTTGCCGCGGCAGCGTCGCGTCCCACCGGCCCGGCCGCAACCGACGCGTCTCCTCCCAGCTTCACCTTGCTCGACATCACCGAATTCGCGCCCGAATCATTCATCACCAGCAGCACGAAGTCGGTGGCCTGCCCACCAATTTGGAAACCGACACTCCCGGCTTCCAGCGCAAACATCGCCGGCGCGCTCCACGGGCCTGAAAAATCCCGTCCCTTGCGGCACGTGATCAATCCGCGTCCGTAGCTGCCGCCGACGATAAAGGCCGCCTTTTTTACCGAAGGATAAATCACGATGCAATACGCCTTGTTCAGCAGATCCTTCGGAATGCCATCCGGCATACCGAGGATTTCCTTGAACACGTCCGCGGATTGGTTGATACGCGTTTCTACCTTCTCTTCCTTGTCTTCTCCCACCGCGGGCAGCACGCAGGCCAACATGAGGACTACCAACAACACCCTGTTCTTCATAGACGCTCCTTTCAAGTTTGAGAGATATATTGGCTGATTTCCGATTTCGGGGCAATCACTTCTGATTGTTGCCGTAGCGTCCCACCTGTTCCGGGGTAAACCACCGCCGTCTTTTAGAAAGCCCTATGGAAGATTGAGCTCACTTCGCACTCGGCTTTTCTGCCCTTGGCGCCAGATCCTGCGGGAAGCTCTTCAGTGCAACCTCTTGCGTGCGGGAAGAAGTTTTCTTCGCTTCGTCGGTTGTGTTCTCCACAAGAGTTCCCTTCAGCACATAATATGCTTCGTCGCCCCGGCTCTTGCCTTCGCCGCGCTCAACCCTCCCGCGAAATTCGAACGATACGCCATGCACGCTCTCCGTGGCAAACGCGAGTTGGTTGCCATCGAGCTTACCCGACTTAAAAAAGTGATCGACGAATCCGCTATCGCCTTCCTTATCGGCGTAGCGCGAAACAAAGCCGATGACGTTTCCGTGATCTTCGACGGTGACCTGCACAATCTCGCCGTCGCGCAAAAAACTGTACATGCCGGAGCAGTCCGCCCCAAAAGCTGCCGGACTCTCCTGATCTTTGTTCTGTCCATCCGGAGTCTGTCGATCCGATTTCGCCTGCGCGCCGGCCAGCATCAAAGCAAAAAGAACGAAAGAGGCATATTGCAGCGCGTAGAAGCGGACGGTGCGGATCGCCATGCTCACCCCGGAATGTTTCAGTATAGCGGCCATGATTATAATGCGGGCACAACGGGATGTTTCGCAAAGCCACGCCTTGCGGTCAGTTATAATCTGTCTATAGATTAGCCGTCCGTGGCGAGGCCGCAATGCCGCCATGGATCCCGCCTTCCGGGGGCACCGTCGTGGGAGTTGGCTAGAGCGCACTTTGGAGCCAGAGATGGAATCCCCGGAGAAAAGACTGCTCAGACTGTTGGTGGAACGCGATCCTGCAAGGCCGGAATTCATTAGCGAATTTCGCGAAGCGCTGCGCCCGATACTTCGGCGCGCGGAGTTCCCTGGCGACGCCGAATTCCACCTGTGGCAGGACGTGTTCGTCCAGCAAAAGCTACCGTGGGGACGATTCCTGCAATCCGCTCTGTTACACGCGGCGGCAGTTGCTCTGATATGGACGCTTTCGTTCTCCTGGATTCGACAGCAAAAAATTCTCGTTCACGCCGCATTTGATCCGTCGTCGCTGGTAACTTATACGCCGGAAGAATATCTGCCGCCGCTCGACACGGGCGCATCGGAAGCGCCGAAAGAGCAAAAGGGAGACCCCGCCTACGCGAAGCAACCGATCCTTTCGGTTCCTCAGGAAGCGGACAATCGGTCTCAAACCATCGTCGTGCCGCCCGATCTCAAGCTCGACCACGATGTCGCCTTGCCCAACATCGTTGCCCTGGGAGCCATCGTTCCGGCCGTTCCGCTGGATGCGACGCGAGCCCCGTTGAACCGCATAATTGCCCCGGAGACGCAGGTCGTGGCGCCCGCGCCGGACGTGGAATTTGCGCCCGACCGTGTGGTTCAGGCGGCGATCAAGTCGGATGTGATTGCGCCGCCTCCAGAAGTGGCGTCTCATCAAACGCGCGGCTTGGCCGGACCCGAGACGGCGGTCGTGGAACCGCCTCCGGAGCTAACGCAATCGACCAAGGGACACGTTGGGCCCATGAACATTGGTCCGAGTGAAGTAGTGGCGCCCGCTCCACTGCTCACGTTGTCGGAACAACATTCGCTGGCGGCGCGCGGCAGCGGACGTTTGGGGGGCGGTAGCGTACAGCCGGTGGGCCCTCCGCCAAGCGTGGCTGCGACCGGCGGTGCCAGCGCGGGCGGACGGCTGATCGCGTTGGGAATTCATCCCATCGCGCCCACCGGCCCCGTGGCTGTTCCCGCCGGCAATCGCCGGGGAACATTTTCCGCATCTCCACATGGAAAACCGGGCGCTTCGGGAACACCAGATTTAGCGGGATCGAAATCGGAGGCGAAGAGCGCGGGTGGTCGAGGAGACGGCAGCGGCGGCTTCAACGCGCGCAACCACAACTCTCTGCCGTCTGGCCTGCATGTGGGCGCGGCGGACGCCGGCGCGGACGAGGGGCGCGAGATGGCTGGCCTTTCGGCATCGGGACCGTCGCCGAGAGCGGCGCCGGGCCTGCGCTCCGGTGCGCGCGCTGCATCTCTGGTTCCCGACGAGAAAATCACCGACGTGGACCGCAAGGTTTTTGCCGGCAAGCGCGTCTATGGCAGGACGCTGAACATGCCCAATCTGAATTCCTCCACGGGCAGTTGGGTGATCAAGTTTGCGGAACTCGACGGAGGACGGAAAGGCGGGGAACTGCTGGAACCGGTTGCCACGGAAAAATCGGACCCCGGCTATCCGCTGGAATTGATTCGCGCCAACGTACACGGCATGGTCACGCTCTATGCGGTCATTCACGCCGATGGCAAGGTAGGCGACATCCGCGTTCTCAACAGCCCCGACGAACGTCTGGATTCCTATGCGGCGGAAGCCCTGGCCCGCTGGAAATTCCTGCCGGCAGAAAGAGCGGGGAAACCGGTGCCGCTAGAAGCCGTGGTGGAGATTCCGTTTCGGGTTCGGCGGAATTTCTGAAACAGCTGTAGCAACACCAGCGGCCATTATGCTCGCGAAGACTTCGTCCCATGAAGGAACGGCCGACACTGGTGCACGCCTTCTGGCCGCAAGCAGAACTGTTGTAGAGCCGGTTTCATAAATCGGTTTTGGGTAGGGCACGGCTTCAGCCGTGCCGTTCGGGACTTGGAAAAATGCGGGCTTTAGCCCCTGCGGGACGTGCCTTCCGAGCGGAAAGGCATTTATGAATTCAACTCGGGGCTATGATCGGTTTTGCCGAGCTCAGCACCCTGGCGTCAAACCGACGCGGATTTCTCCCCGGGCAGGGCGGCATACACGGCGGGGTTGGCGCAAACTTCGTAATAGCAGCGGTCGGTCCAGTGCAAAATGGTTAGCTCGCGCACGTCGACTTGGGCGATACGGTTCTTGCGGATGGCAATCTTGCGGAATATCCCACTGGCGATGGGAACCGTGCCCACAAAGAACTCGCGCTGCTCGTCGATCCATGGTCCAGTAAATCCGGACTCGCTCGCGTCAGGCGTCCAGGCCGCCAGTGAAATTTCCTGCTGCAGCTTGTGGAAGGCCTCTTCACTCAGACAGATTCCACCTATATTGTAGTTAAGCCTCATTTCTTCCGCTTCGGTTGCCGCGCTCGCGCCGTCGTCGTTATTGCCTCCGCCTCCGATCTGAACCGAGTACACATGGAAGACTCCGGCGCCAGGCGCGAGTTTCTTGCGGACACGCTTGCTGCAGGAGGAGAGACGGTCGCTCTCATTGATGGCGTCGGAGATCATAATGCGGCGCTCGCCATCCATCAGGTAGAGCGGAGGCGAATCCTGGTAGGCGATTCCCAGACCGACTTCCATCTGGGGCAAGCCCGATCGTTCCAAAAGTTCGTTGTACTCGCGGAGCAGGCTCACAATCTCGCACGCCAGCACGCACGCCCGGCCGACGCTAAGCATAGCCTCGCCTTCGCGTTCCAGCACTGCCACGATGATGGCATCGCCTTCCAGGAAGACTTTGGTGGCGCCGTATTTCGCCAGCAATTTTTTTACCGGATCATAGAAATTAAGGCTGAAATACGAAGCGGCGTTCATGCCTTTTTCCATCAGCGAGCGGGTGAGTCGCGACGAGTCGCGCACATCGGCTTTCAGAATTACGTGATGCACGACTCGATCCCCGGTGGGCTTCTGGTCTTCCGGAGGCAGGAACTCGTAGAGCATGCCGTTGAGGGTGGAGAGTTCGCAAACTTTCTCGTCGCTGACCAGGTTGACGCTGTCAAATCCCGCGCTCAGGGCTTCCAGGCCGCGCAGGTCGCGGTGATAGCAAAACAGGTCGTGCAGAAGACGCGCCGCAAAACGGCTGCGCTCCGAACCGCGGCACGACGCGACCCGCCCCACGGCGGCAAAGAGTCGGTCGGAATGGAGTCGGCTTTCGGCAATTATTTTTTCGACCCGCTCCGCTTCTTCCCGGAAGATCAGCGCGTTCTTGATCTGCTGCGGATTTACCCGCGGCGCATACTCGGCGAGCAGAGGGACAGCTTCGTAGGAAGCAACCACATGGGACAGAACGCCATCTCGCTGCAGCATTCGGGTCCAGATGTCGAGGCGGTCTTTTCGATTGCGGTCTTCGGGCGTCAAGTCTTCGCCGTTGCCCGTGCCCACGAGCGTGGTCGCGTTTGCCGGTACATTAAGCGCCTGCTCCAGATGCTCATCGTCCATGCCCTCCCCGTATCCGAGTTCGCGCAGAAACTTTAGCGCGAACTCGCGGAGACTGGGGAAACGGTCCGGATCTCGCGCGAAGTTGCCGAACATATAATAGTGTTCGGCGCAGAGATAATCGTCGCGGCCATCTTCGGTAAGAATCAGCGGACTGAGGAATAAGCGATACCAGTCGGCGGGCAATTCGCCGAGTAACGACCGCCGAGTGCGGGCCAGCGTTTCCTTTTCGATTTCGCGAAGCAAACGAAACATCTCCTGCCCGGCGCGGCGGAGGATAATCTTCTTGCCCACCTGGAAAGAGGAGACGAGCTCCTGAGTCTGCATCATTTTCACTTGCCGCACGCCCTCGAGCGACTTTGTTTTCATGCGGCACTGTTCGAGAATTCTGGCAAACTGCGTTTGCAGTTCGGTGCGTATGAACTTGAGCACCGCTAGGCGGCCGAGCACATCCACCGAGGGATTGCCTTCGGCCTTGGCGCGGTTCAGGATCGCGAGATGAATCGAGACCAGCAGAGTTTTTAGGTCCGCGGGGCCGGGCTTGCACAGTTTGGGGGCGCCCTCTGCGGCGCGTATGAATTTGCTTTGGCCCGCGGCGGGAACCTCCATTTCGAACAGCGACTCCACCTCGCCGAAGCGGCAGATGTACCGCGCGAGATGAAAACTTAAATCAGCCGCAATGCGCCGGCTGAAAAAAACATCGTAGCGGAGATTGTCGACGCCCAGTTGCAGATCGCTGAACCCGAGCTTGAGCCCGTAATATTGAAGATCGGGACGGCTGGGTGGTTCAGAATTACGCAACCGGAAAACCGGGAGCTTGGGCATTGGAACTCGTCTCTTGCTCTGCTTGCAAATTGCTGAAACTGCAAATACTAAGCAGCAGGCTAGCACGCCGCCGGGACGGGTCCAAAGTTACGCTGGTTGTCTTTTGGGTAACGAAAGGGCGTTGACAGCCTGGAACTTACTGAAAATTGGTTACTGTGGTTTCGCAGATCTCCCACCGTTCGCCTGTTTTCCTACAAGTGCTAGACGAGGACTAGACATGAAAGAGGGGCGTACACATGTAAACGTGCCCGCGAGCGCTCTCTAATAATAAGTGACAGCCAAGACTTGACCTTGAACACGATGCCGTCGGATGGGGTCGCTAACTGTCAGGCAGACCCCTCAGCGAGGGATTTTGAGTGTAACCGCTGATTTGGCAGGATGGTGTCGGCCTCCTTACAGGAAATACCTGATTCGCTATCTGCGGTTGTACAGGTATCTTATCTGCAAGAACAACAAGGAGAAACGAGCATGTATTTAGTCATGGGCATTACTGGAAAAGTTGGAGGCGCCACCGCGCGGCATCTGCTGAAGCAAGGCAAACAGGTGCGGGCGCTTGTGCGCAATCGCGAGAAAGCGGCGAAGTGGGCAGACCAAGGCGTGGAGTTGGTGGATGGAGACTGGAACGATGCGACAGCCATAGCGGCGGCGCTCAAAGGTGTTGAGGGCGCGTTTGTTATGTTGCCGGCTGTATGGGCACCCTCGCCTGATTACAGAGAAGCAAAGGGCGTGATTGCGAACTATGTCGAGGCGCTGACCAAGGTAGTGCCCCCGCGGGTGGTAGCGCTTTCGTCGATGGGCGCGAATAGAACCAGCGGGCTGGGGATGATCACGGCCTTATCGCTTTTTGAGCAAGGTTTTCGCAGCCTGCCATCTCCAGTCGCATTTGTGCGCGCAGGCGGCTTTTTCGAAAACTTTCTTTTCGGCTTACAGGCCGCCCAAGGCGGAACACTACCGGTCTTCTACAATCCCACAAACCGGAAATCAACAATGGTCGCGACAAACGACATCGGCGCAGAGGTAGCAAAGCTTCTGACCGGGCCGGCGTGGTCAGGGCATCGCGTTATCGAGCTCGGTTCGATGGTAAGCGCGGATGAAGTGGCGGAACAATTGGGTGAAGTCCTAAAACGCGACGTAAAAGCCTTTGCCGTCCCGCGTGCAGGGTGGGCGGAAGCGTTCGAGCAGTTCGGCGTCCCGAAGGGCCACACGGGACCTGCCGAAGAAATGTTTGAGAGCGTGAACGCGGGATGGATGGACCTCGGAATCACGGGTACGGAGCACGTAGCGGGTACGACGTCCGCACGCGATGTATTCGCGGCTGCTCAGCAGGCCGTCAAGGCGAAAGGCCAGAGAAAAGTCAGTAACGCCGCTTAGCCCCGACCAGTCTCCCACGGATCCGGCATCGCCCTTCCGATGTGGGGATGCGCTCTCCGGCTTGATAGCTGACGTAAAATCTCAATTACACTCAAAATCCCCCACCCAAGCTCTTTGTCCCGCGACCGCGGGATCAGTTCTTGGAGCTTCAACCAGGGCGGGAGTCGGAGACGTCGTCTTTGGGGAGAAATAGCCGCCTTAGCGCAGTCTTGCTGGCATCGGCCAAGCGGCGATTCAGATCTTCCATGTCGGCTCTTACCCAGCCTACGCTGGAGATCTTGATCTCCGAGTCCTGCGCGATGAAGAACAACGACGGCACATTGGTGAGGCCGTATGCGTTAGATACCACATAGCCGGCGGGATCGTCGAGGAGCGCGGGGAAGGTCACGCCATACTCCTTCAAAAAGGCGGCGGTACTGAGCTTGTCGTCCTGAGAAATTCCTACCATCGCGACTTTCTCGCCACCGTACGCTTTGCGCAAGCGCTCGAAAAATGGAAACGCATACTGGCAGACGGGGCACGAAACCTTGAAGAACACGGCCGCCACGGGTCCGCGCTGAAGTGCGTCTCGTAAAGAGAACGTGCCGCCCTCTTTGCCGCTAGAGAGGGCGGGCAAAGAAAAGTCAGGCGCTTTGCTTCCTTCCCGCAATGCAGTCATATCGTTCCGGCCTCCAAACAGGCGATCAATCCACTGCATAAAAGAAATGCATCACCACCTTAGATGATACCGCTGGCCTTCAGGATTTTCCGCGTCAACCCGGTGATTGGGATCCGAGGAATACGATCGATCGCGATCCATCTGCCTTTCGCGGCGGGCGCAGCGCCCGGCAACGGCGTATTCTGCAATTGCGTATTCCGTAACACATGAACCGTGTAGTCGGTGATGGTAATGGAATGGCGAAACGTGCGCCAGCGCGCTGCAGCCGGCAATGGACGCGGAGCCTCCGATGATTGGGGCAGTTCCCACATGCCGGGCATGAGCGTGGCGTGGCGCGGGCGTTGCACCAGCCGGATTTTGCCCTCACCACTGCCGTTGCCCTCGCGCCACTCCAGCGCGCACCAGATTTGTTTCTTCTTCTGACGGGAAGGCGGCTCGCGGCGCGGAACTTCTCCCCGCGTGACACACCATTTCCGCACCGGGCACATCGCGCAATGGGGCGCGCGCGGCACGCACACGGTTGCGCCCAGTTCCATCATCCCCTGGTTGAAATCTCCGGGCCTCGAGTTCGCCAGCAGCGCTTGCGCATGTTGCCAGGTTTGGGCCGTGGTGAGATTGATGCCGATCGATTTATTGCCGATCAATCTTTGCAAAACACGCTCGACATTCCCATCGACCACGGCGACGGATTCGGAAAACGCAATGCTGGCGATGGCAGCTGCGGTATAGCGTCCGATGCCGGGCAGGGCGAGCAAGGCTTCGGAATTCCGGGGGAAGCAGCCGCCGTGTTGTTGGGCGATCTGCCGCGCGCACCGATGCAACATGCGCGCTCGTCGATAGTACCCCAGACCGCTCCAGGCTGCCAGGACCGCGTCTTCCGAGGCTGCGGCTAGCACTTCGACGTTGGGGAAGCGTTCGAGAAAAACGCGGTAGTGTTCCAGCACGGCGGCCACGCGCGTCTGTTGCAGCATGATTTCGCTGAGCCAGATGCGGTAGGGATCGCGAGTCTTGCGCCAGGGAAGGTCGCGGCGATGCCGGTCGTACCAGCCGAGGAGCGCCCGGCGAAACGCGGCCACGTTCTTGCCGATTGCGGGACACGCCGCGCGCCGCGTCCCTACCGGGATGGATTCGAGCACGCGCATCATTGTTGGCTGGAGCTCTGTTGGCTGACGCTGTGCGCGATGGCCACCCATCCTTTTTTTTGCTGCTGCCACACCGTCATCATGTGTTGCGGCGCCGAAGCCAGCGGTTGCGAGCCGGCGGCTCCAGAGGTGACCCCATTCAGAGTGATCGTGTAGGTCACCACGATGGTGGTTCCGTTCAACTCGGTTTTCAGATCGCCGAGCGCGTAGTCTTTTAACTGCCAACTCCGATACTGCTCCAGCGCGGCGGAGCGATCAAACGTTCCGCCGGGAGTTACGCCCGCGTAATTCGAAGCGAGTGCGCGCTCCACCTCGACCCAGTTCGCCGCCTGCACATCTTTCCAGAACACGCGCTCCAGTCCCTCCCCTCCGGTTGCTTCCGACAAGGCGCGCGCCGGATGCTCGCCATAAAAAGTACAGGCCGGCGCGAAAGTCAGCGCGAATGTCAGCGCCAAAGTCAGCATCACAATCACAGAAACCGGCGCAGATTCGACAGTTATCCTCGGACGCATGGCGTGATTGTATCGTGACCCGGCTCCTGTGGGGACGGGGCTGAGCCCCGTCCAAGCGGAGCGTAGTCCCCCTTCCACACAAAGCCAATTGACCGCCGAGAGCCAGCCCACGATAATATTGGAAGCCTGCTAACCGCGGCACACGCGTGCACATGAATCCAAGCCGGCTGGGTGCGTATGACAGAGTTCGACCGCAAAGTGGAAGAGGCTTCCGCGCGCTTCAACCGCTCGGTAGCGAATATCTCCGAGACTCTGGAAAAAGAGACGAAGGAACTGGTGACGTACCTGAACGACGAGGTGGTACCAGCGGTGCGAACCCATTCCTCGAAGGCGCTGCGAACCGCAGCGGGAAAGCTCGCCGAGTTCGCGGACTTCCTCGAAACACAGCGCAAGGGTTCTTGAACTGCCTCCCTTCCAGTTGCTCGCCCAAGAGAACGCGGCGGCCGGCGACCTGCCCGCTGCCATGTCTTCTATTCCTTCTATTGCTGGGCAGCGCGCTTCTGAGCGGCTGTGGTCATAAAAGGACGCCCGCCCCGGTTCCACCACCACCCTCGCTTCCGCCGAAAAAAGAGAAACCAGCCGCGACTCCGCCACCGCAAACGGCCGGCGAAAACGAGAAGATCGAGCTTCCCGCCGGCGCCAAACCGATCTTCGAACAAACCGGCATGGCGAGCTGGTACGGCGCTCCCTATCACAACCGGCGCGGATCGAACGGCGAGGTTTATAACATGCACGCGATGACGGCGGCACATCTTACTTTGCCCCTGGGCTCGATCGTGCGCGTCACGAATTTGCAGAGCGGCCATTCCGCCCTGGTGCGGATCACCGATCGCGGGCCCTTCGTGCCCGGCCGCATCCTCGATCTTTCCCTGGCCGCCGCCAAGGCGCTGGATGTGTACTTGCCAGGCACGGCGAAAGTTCGGCTGGAGGTTCTGCAAGCGCCTGCGCCTCTCGATACCGGCGGACGCTGGGCGGTTCAGATCGGCTCCTTCACCCGGCAGAAGCCGGCCGCCGAATTAGCGGGGCACTTGCAGAAGCGTTACCAGACAGCCAACGTCATCAAGTTTCTGAGTCCCGTCGGAGACTGGTGGGTGCGGGTGCGGGTGCTCGACGACGACCGCCAGCGCGCCACAGCTCTGGCTCACGAGACCGACACTGCCGAGGGATCGGTATTTCTAGTGCGGCTCGACTGAAAATTTCTTGCCAGGCACCGTTAGCTGGAGTGGTATTGTTTCTTCCAGAGATATAGAGAACTTATCTCCATGTTCACTTGCCGGATGATCGTAATCCCAGGCAAGGGGAGACTCACTTATGGCGGGTTGTCTATTCTGCCGAATCATTAGCGGCGAAGTGCCATCCAAGAAAGTTTACGAAGACGAGCACACATTTGCCTTTGAAGATCTAAACCCTCAAGGCCCGACCCACGTGCTGGTCATCCCGAAAAAACATATTGCGGGCTTGAAGGAAGCGACCGCCGAGGACGCGGAGCTGGTAGGCCGCTGTCACCTCGCGGCCGCTCACATTGCGCGCGAGCGGTCGATTGAAGATGGCTACCGCACCGTGCTGAATGTCGGCCCGCGCGCCGGCCAATCGGTTTTTCATCTGCATGTGCACCTCATCGGCGGCCGCTCGCTGCACTGGCCGCCGGGATAGCTCTCCGGCCGCTTGATCCCGTGCGAAATTGGGTGCCCCAGATCTCGCTTTTGAGACCTGGGATCGCGCGACCTCAACCCGCGAAATTACGCGGTCGGAGACCGAGTGTCAGGTCGCACCCTGAAATTTCCCAGCTTACATTTCGTGGCCTACAATCGTGGAATGGCAAACCTGACATTGGTCTACGGTCTGCGTCTGCTGCCCTCCGACGAGGTCGCTGAGGTCGGAGCGGCGACTATCAAACTGAAGAATGGGCGGGAGGCTCACGTCGCCATGCACATTATCGAGGGCGGCAAAAACGAAATCGAGAAACAGCTCAACACCAGTCTGGCTGCCTTTTTTGACTTCTATCCTGAGATATGACCCCCAGAGATATGACGCCTGAGATATGAGGACAGGCGCGACAGTCCTATAATCAGGCCGGCGAATCAGGCAAGCGCATGAGACTGATCTCCCTGGAACTCGAAAGCAAACTGCGCGACAAAAGGCTCTGGCCGCAGAACTGGATCGCGTGGGCGGCGCTCTACGTGCTCGCGCTCGATCTTCTTCTGTTCGCGGTGCAGTGGCTGACGCGGCGTCCGAGCCCTGCGACCTCGGCGAGCCTGGCGGGCTGGGTAACTTTTCTCAGCGCGCTGGCGCTTGTGTTGCTCACGTTCGCCGCCTTCCGCTGGCTGCGCTCGCAACTGCTGTGGCGGCTCCGCAACCGCCTGATCGTTACCTATGTCTTTACGGGCGTGATTCCGGTTTTTCTGCTGGTCATGATTTCGCTGATCACGCTCTATCTTCTGGCCTGGCAGTTCGCCGGCTTTGTCGTAACTTCCGACATCACAACTCACCTGCGCACCATGGAGGCAGCCAACCGAGCCATCGCCAATCACCTGTCGACCGAAATTTCGGGCGCTGGAAAGTTGGATGCGGGAATGCTCGGCCGGACCAGATCGCATCGTCCGGAGTGGGCCCGGCGCCAGGTGTGCGCTTGGTACCGCAACCAGCCGCAGCCTTACTGTTCGGGGCCGGAGGGCGCATCGGGCTTTGACTCTCCGTCGTTTATCCGCGGAGATTTCCTCGACATCGTGCGCGACCACGGCACACTCTATCTGCGGACAGCGACCGTGCTCGCGGCGGGAGCGGGACCTGTCCGCGTGATGCTGAGCGAACCGCTCGACAAGCAGTTCGTCGATAAAATCGCGGGGGACATCGGTCGGATTGCGGTCTATGGAAACCAGAGTTCGCCGGTTCCGGCGCAGCACAGCCCCTCCGAGCCCTTCCTTGGATTCGAGGAAGGAAAACAACGCCAGCAGGTTTTTTCCGCGGGCACGATTCCTCCCGCCAGCAACGCGCTCGATCGACAAATCGGCTTTCCCATCCCGCTGCAGGTGGTCGATTGGGCCACGGGAGAACGGCTGCGCGATGGAGCGCTCGCCGAGGTCGAGACGCGGCCCTCGGTGCTCTATGCCAGACTTTTTGCCGCCCTCGGAGATTACGCCAAGGGCCTGGAATACATTTTGCTCTCGATCATGTTTGTCTTCGCCATCATCTGGTTTCTGGCTTTGTTTGTCGGAACCAAACTGGCGCGCACCATCACCTCGGCAGTGGACCAACTCTACGAAGGCACCAACCACGTCAATCGCGCCGACTTCAGCCACCGCATCACCGTGCAGTCAACCGACCAACTGGCAACGCTCGCCAACTCCTTCAACTCCATGACCACATCGATCGAGAAGCTGGTACAGGAGCAGAAGGAAAAGCAGCGCCTGGAAGGCGAATTGGCGATTGCGCAGGAAGTGCAGGCCCAGCTCTATCCCAAGTTGATCACGCAACTGGAGTCGCTGGAAGTGCATGGATTCTGCCGTCCGGCGCGGACGGTGAGCGGGGATTACTACGATTTTCTCGCGCTGAATTCCGACCGGCTGGTGCTGGCGGTTGGCGACGTTAGCGGCAAAGGGATTTCGGCGGCGCTGCTGATGGCGACCATCTACGCGGCCGTGCGAGCCTACAGCATCGAAGATAGATCGCTGCTTCGCGAACTAACCCTGCGCGAAACCGCTACCGTCGGTGTGGCGGGAGGCTCGGGATTGATGCTGGCTTCCGATTCGGGCGGGACGGAAGCTTCTCCGGCGACCCTGCTGACGCTGCTGAACCATCAGCTTTACGAAAGCACTCCGGCGGCAAAGTACGCGACTTTGTTCTTGGGAACCTATGACGGAGCGACGCGCCGGCTCACGTACACGAACGGCGGTCACCTGCCCCCCATCCTGATTTCCGAAGATGGCTCGTCTCAGCCGCTGAGCTGCGGAGGAACCGTGGTCGGCCTCTTCGATAATTTGAGTTTTCCGGAAGCGACCGTGCAACTCCGCCCCGGCGACGTGCTGGTCGCTTACACGGATGGGGTGACCGAACCGGAAAACGATTATGGCGAGTTCGGCGAGGAGCGGCTGATCCAACTGGTGCGCGAGAATCGTCATTTGCCGCTGGAGCGCATCACCGAAATAGTCACCACCGCCGTAGCGGACTGGATCGGCGAAAACGAACAGCCCGACGACGTAACGCTGGTTCTGGCGCGAGCGAAATAGTGGAGCGCCTGGGCGGGTGGCTCAGGCTTTTGACTTCGCTGGCACACTAGCGCTGGGGGTGCCCCATCCTTCGCGCACTTTGCGAAGGGTGGGAGTTGGAATGTTCACACCATGGGACGGACGCATGTCGCATCGACGGGCGGGTGGCTCAGGCTTTTGACTTCGCTGGCACACTAGCGCTGGGGGTGCCCCATCCTTCGCGCACTTTGCGAAGGGTGGGAGTTGGAATGTTCACACAATGGGACGGACTCAGGTCGCATCGACGGGCGGGTGGCTCAGGCTTTTGACTTCGCTGGCACACTAGCGCTGGGGGTGCCCCATCCTTCGCGCACTTTGCGAAGGGTGGGAGTTGGAATGTTCACACAATGGGACGGACTCAGGTCGCATCGACGGGCGGGTGGCTCAGGCTTTTGACTTCGCTGGCACACTAGCGCTGGGGGTGCCCCATCCTTCGCGCACTTTGCGAAGGGTGGGAGTTGGAATGTTGACACAATGGGACGGACGCATGTCGCTCCGACGGCATCGCGTCCCGCTCTTGCAAAGAACAAGACCGGGCCACCCGTCGGCGGTTCCATGGTCAATCAATGTGGCAGCGCATTTCCCGCAGCCAGCGGTTGATGGCCTTTCTGCCCGATCCAATACCGGGAGTGCCGATGCCCGCGTATTTGGTGAATACCATCCACGTCGGAAGTGTAACGCGGGTTTCTCTCTGAACGTCCACTAGATCAATTCGTGGGTGCGCCACTTCTCGCGCTGTTCGAGAAGTGGCCCGCGATTCCCGGGCAGATTTTCATCACAATTGGACGGAGTGCGCCGGGGCCCCAGTTCTCGGGCTTTTCGAGACTCGGGTCTCCACCATCCCCAAACCGGGACACCCGCTAAAGCGCCCCATCACCAAATCATGAGACTTTGTAATAATTACAGTGTAAGTATTACATTACTGTGCCTGTTTTACCACACTGGCACCCTAGCATTATCAATGACTTGGGAGCCTAACTAGGTCGAAACTAATGACTATAGGTCACCAAAACGCCCGAGCGAACCCCAGCATTTTCGCTTTTTGTGCGCCGGAGCCTTGCCCCCGCCGCCCCCTTGATGTACGTACATATCTGCCATGTTCCACGTGGAACATTGTACGTACAACGACTGCACCGCACATGAAAAAGCGGAAGGGATCTCTCCCTTCCGCGTCTTTTTCCTGCATACAGCTTTTGCTAAAACCAGGCTGACTAAACCAGCCCCTGATCCAGCATCGAGTTGGCGACCTTCAGGAAGCCCGCGATATTGGCGCCGTTCACCAGGTTGCCGGGCGTGCCGTACTTCTCGGCCGTTTCGTAGCAGTTCTTGTGAATTGCAATCATGATCTTGTGCAAACGATCATCGACTTCTTCGCGGGTCCAGGACATGCGCATGCTGTTCTGCGACATTTCCAATCCGGAGGTGGCCACGCCGCCAGCATTGGCCGCCTTGGCCGGTCCGTAGAGGACTTTGGCATCGAGGAACGCCTTGGTGGCTTCGAGGGTGCTCGGCATGTTCGCTCCCTCGCTCACCACCTTCACGCCATTCTTGATGAGGTTCGCCGCGTCCTTCGCGTTGATCTCATTCTGAGTGGCGCTCGGGAACGCGCAGTCGGCCTTGATGTTCCACAGCCAGTTGTGGTCAAGCTTCTTGTCGGTAGCGCTGTAGATGGCCTTCTTGAATTTGTTAGCGTACTCCTGGATGCGGCCGCGGCGGTTGTTCTTCAGCTCCATGATAAAGGCAAGCTTGTCGCGGTCGATGCCGTCGGCATCATAGATGGCGCCGTCGGAATCGGACACGGTAACCGGCTTCGCGCCCAGATCCAGCAGCTTCTCGACGGTGTATTGCGAGACGTTGCCGCTGCCGGAGATCAGACATACTTTGCCTTCCAGCGTGTCTTTCCGGGTCTTCAACATTTCGTTGGCGAAGTACACGCAGCCATAGCCAGTGGCCTCGGGACGAATCAGCGAACCACCCCAGGCCAGGCCCTTGCCGGTGAGAACGCCGCTGAATTCATTCCGCAGCCGTTTGTATTGGCCGAACATGAAACCGATTTCGCGTCCGCCCACGCCGATATCGCCGGCGGGAACGTCCGTATCCGGACCGATGTGCCGGCAGAGTTCGGTCATGAAGCTCTGGCAGAAGCGCATGACTTCGTTGTCGCTCTTGCCCTTGGGGTCGAAATCCGAACCGCCCTTGCCGCCGCCCATGGGCAGCGTGGTGAGCGAATTCTTGAAGACTTGTTCGAACGCCAGGAATTTCAGAATGCCGAGATTCACCGAGGGATGGAAGCGGAGTCCGCCCTTGTAGGGGCCGATGGCGCTGTTCATCTCGATGCGGAAGCCGCGATTGACTTGCACTTTGCCTTGATCGTCGAACCAGGGCACGCGGAACATCAGGACTCGTTCGGGCTCCGTAATACGCTCTAGAATCTTAGCTTCGTGATACTCCGGGTGGCGTTCCAACACGGGTCTCAAGGACTCGAACACTTCCATGACGGCTTGGTGGAATTCCGGTTCGGCTGGGTTTTTGGCTTTGACGAGGTTGAGAATTTGATTGGTGTAGTCCGCCCCAGCTTTCTTGGGCGGTTCCATCACTGTACTCATAGGCGTGCCTCCGAATTTTATGCGTTACGGATTGTCAAAACAAAGGACACCGCAGGAATTGCGGCTGGTGTAATTAGATGCCTCGAGGGGAAGTTCTGCCGTGATAGGCATCACCTCATTTCGTGACAATTTGGCGCACCGCTTTGTGCCCGGAACATTGTGCGCGGGAACAGGAAACCCCGTGGAATGTGTCCGTTAGCGATTATGACAAGTCTACTTCCCGGAACCAGGTTTTACAATAGCCACTCTGACCAGAAGCTGTGGGGACGGGAGCCCTCGCCCGTCCAAAGCCGAGCGCACCCGGGCCCCCGTCAAGTCCGGTGTTGGCTTGACCTGGTGGAGGAGCTCGGCCTGGCCTGTGGTTCCAGCAACTCTCGATTCGTAAGAACAAAAATGCGTCAGAACAACATGCGTCAGAACCATGTGCGCTTGCGGTATTCGCGATAGGCGTCGCCGAACTTCGCTTCCAAAACGGCGGCTTCGCGGCGCGCGCGGACGACCTGCATCGGAATGAGCACCGCCAGAATGACCAGCAACTGAGGCCGCTGTAGGATGAGAACCATCCCCACCAGGACAAACATTCCGGAAACATAAATGGGATTGCGGATCCGCGAGTAGATGCCGCCGGTGACAAGCTCATTCGCTTTCGGAACCCAGGAGAACGATCGACCCAGCGTGTAGCGGGCGAGAATCACGCCGCCGAGGCCGACCAAACCGAGCAGTAGTCCGAGCCATCGCGCCAGCCCGTGCCGCCCCGGCACCGACTGAAATACAAAACCGAAAGCCCACAGGCCTACAACCAGCGGCAGCCAGACGTGCCATATCGTTCCACGATCCATCGCCATGAATGTACCAGAACCGCGATGAAAATCGGGGTTCAGAATTGTGCTTGATCGACACCCTTCATGAATTGTCATCCCGAACGGAACTGCGCTTGATCGACACCTTTCATGATTGTCATCCCGAACGAAGTGAGGGAAGTTCGCCGCAAGATGCAGGTCCCTCACTTCGTTCGGGATGACAAAATCTGGCTTCCGGTCTCGACTCCGAGTTTTCTACTCCACGAATCCGTAGCGCACGGCGTGGATGAAATCGGTATATGCGGGCTCCATGCCGGAAGCGCGCATCTGCAAAGCGATCTGCCCGCGATGATACGCCGAGTGAAAAAGTACGTGCGTCAGCACGTCCTCTACACGGCTCGACCAGGCTTGGCCCTTGCTGTTGCGGTATTCGATTTGGTCGTCGAGCGAGCCGGGAGGGAGATGGGTCCCAAGCTGGGTTGTTAACTGCATAAGATAACTTCGCCAAGCCGACGACGTCTCCTCGGCCAGTGCCACACAATCGTCAATCGTTGAAGCGGGCCACACCGGCATGCTCTGGCGCTGCTTAAGGATACGTTCGAGCCACAGCTTCTGCGCCGAGAGAATATGAGCCATGCGTCCGACCGTGTCCGGGGAAACGGACTCGGCAGCACGCATCGCGGCGAGGCATTCGCGATTCGCCCAGTAATCATAGGCAAACATCCGAAGAAAATCTTTGATGTCCACAAACGCTCCCTTCGGCGAGACGCACCAGAGTGGCAGCCGCGTTGCGACTCGCTGCACAAAGACGATACGATGATAGACGCTAAGATAACAAACGGCCGTTTCTGGCCCACGCCCGCCATTTACATTCCATTCATATTCCCGTTTTATGCTAGTTTCTTTACAGTTACTAGCTTGTCCCGAACCGTGCGAGTTCCATGACTCGAAAACAACCGTCCGCAGCTCCACGAGTGAAACGGCGCTCGACTTCGACGCGATCCCGCGCGGCGGAGGCTCGCACCCGTCCCGCTGACACCCGCCACCAAGACTTTTTGGAAGATGAACTCCCGTCCTTGGTCGTCCGGGGCTGCCTGATCGCCCGCGACGCGGTCTTCAACGTCCGGGATTTTCTCGCGGACGGTTCGCGCCTGGCATTTCTCGCGATCAAAGATTGCGAGAAAGAACTCGATCAGATCGAGCGCAAGATCGACGAGCAACTGCCCGAAGCCATCACGCGCGTAGGCGAAGGCAAGGCGCGGGAGTTGCTGGCATGTTTGAAGTTCATCACCGATCTCGAACGCATTGGAGACCTCGCCTACAACGCAGTCATGCAGCTGCAATCGCGCCGCGAAAAATTACCGGCGGCGGATTCCCGTCAGCTCATGGAGATGGCTTCTCTGCTGTGCGCAATGCTGGAGCAGGTTCATCAGGGCTTCATTAAACGAGAGGTGTCGTACGCGCAAACCGTCCTGCAATCCGACCCGGAAGTGGACCGCCTGTGCCATTCCTTGTTTCACCGGCATCTGGCCGAGCCCAACAGTCCGAGCGGACAGAAGAATTTCGACATCCTGCTGGCCGCCCAGGCTCTGGAGCGCGTCGGCGATCACGCCAAGAATCTCGCGGAAGAGCTTTATAGTTTAGCCGAAGGCCGATCGCTGCGGCACAATGCCAGAAAGCTCTCCACCGCCTAGGCTTAGTTCGTGTTGGGGGACGGGCGCCCTCACGAGCCTGTCCTGAGCGCCAGCAGCGGCCACGAATTGAAGCCGCGCCGCAAGCTTCGTATCGGGGCATCGCTTTAGCGCTGTTGAAAAGCTCTTGAACTAAGAATGCCCCTTTAGGGGCTGGGCTCCGCCCCCACTTCAATGAAAATCGTGCGATGCCGTCTCTGCCCGCGTAACGCGCAGCGGTAAAACTTTTTCCGCCCGGATGTGGATTACGTTGTCCTGATTCTGCAAAATTCCTTCGATCATCAGGAAGCGCTCGGAAATCAGCAGCGCTCGATTCTTCTGCAGCAGATCGGGAGCGACAATCGCATTGGCGATCCCCGTTTCATCTTCCAGGCTCATGAACATCATCCCCTTGGCCGTCCCCGGACGTTGACGGGCAATCACGCATCCGCCGATTCGCAATCGGCGTCCATTCGGCAGATGTGCCAGATCGCTAGCGCGATATATCCCCATCTTTTTCATCTCCGCTCGGCGGTACTGCATGGGATGAGGCCCAACCGTCAGCCCGGTTGCGCGAAAATCCGCCACCAATCGCTCTTCATCCGTCATGACCGCCAGCGGAGATTCTCCGTCAATTTCCGGCAGTTCATCCAGCAACGGTCCCGCCCAGCGCACCGCGCGCTCCACCTGCCACAGCGCATCGCGGCGATGAAGTTTAATGTTTTGACTTTCACTGGCCACTGGCCACTGGCCACTGGCCACTGAATTCAGCGCCCCAATCTCCGCCAGCATCGTCAACTCATCCTTACGCAATTCGGGCACGCGACGAGCCAGATCCTGCACCGAAGTAAACGGCGCCAAGCTGCGCTCCCGAACCAGCGCCTGCCCCGCCGCTTCGCGCAACCCGCGCGCATATTTCAGCCCAAGACGCAGAGCGAGAATGTCGATGCCCGGCAAGATATCGCACCTACTGGCTACTGGCCGCTGGCCACTGGCAACTGCTTCTAAACTGCACTTCCAATCCGACCGCGTCACATCCATCGGCAGCATTTTCAATCCGTGGCGCTGCGCATCTTTCACAATCGTCGAAGGGTGATAAAAACCCATCGGCTGATTATTCAGCAGTGCCGCTGTGAACGCCGCTAGGTAATGGCATTTCAAATAAGCGCTGGCATAAGCAATCAGGGCAAAGCTCGCGGCATGAGATTCCGGAAATCCATAAAGAGCGAACGAAGTAATCGACTGGATGATCTGTTCCTGCGTCGCACCGAGGATTCCATTGCGCGTCATGCCGGAGCGCAGTTTTTCCTCGATCACTTTCATCCTTGCCTCGGAACGTTTGAAGCCCATGGCGCGGCGCAACTCCTCCGCCTCGCCGCCCGTAAAGTTGGCGGTGATCATGGCCATGCGCAGCAACTGCTCCTGAAACAGCGGCACGCCCAGCGTTCGGCCAAGCACCGTTTCAAGCGACGGATGCGGATACGTGACCGCCTCTCGACCCTGCCGCCGCTTGAGAAATGGATTGACCATATTCCCCACGATCGGTCCCGGACGTATGATCGCCACCTGCACCACGATGTCGTAAAATTTCGTTGGCTTCAGGCGCGGCAGGCACGCCATCTGCGCCCGACTCTCGACCTGGAACATTCCTACGGTGTCGGCTTTTTGCAGCGTGGAATAAACGACGGGATCGTCCGGCGGAAGATGCGCCAGATCCACTTCTTCTTTGTAGTGCTCGCGAATCAGTTCTAGAGAGTCTTTTAATGCCGCCATCATGCCGAGGCCCAGCAGATCGACTTTGATGATGCCCATGTCCGCGCAGTCTTCTTTATCCCACTGCACGACCACGCGGCCCGGCATGGAAGCGGGCTCCAGCGGCACGACCGAATCGAGACGCCCCTCACAGATCACCATGCCACCCGAATGCTGCCCTAAATGCCGCGGCAGGTCCTGTACGGCCAGACACAACTCGAAATATTTCCGAATCCGCGGATGCGCAAGATCGAGGCCGGCATCGCGCAGACGGCGGTCAAGCGCATCATTCTCGTCCTTGAATTCCCAGGTCGCGACCGCCGCCGAAATTCGCTTCAGCGTGTCTTCGTCGAATCCCATCACCTTGCCCATGTCGCGCGCGGCCATGCGATTGCGATACGTGATCACGTTGGCGGTCATGGCCGCCCCGCGCTGTCCATAACGTTGATAGACATACTGGATTACGCGCTCCCGCTCGTCGCCACTGGGCAAGTCGAGATCGATGTCGGGCCACTCGCCGCGTTCTTCGGAGAGAAATCGTTCAAATAATAATTCCATGCCGATCGGATCCACCGCCGTGATGCCGAGCGAGTAACAAACCGCGCTGTTGGCGGCCGATCCGCGGCCCTGCACCAGAATGTTCTGTTCGCGGCAGAAGCGCACCAGGTCCCAGACAATCAGAAAATACCCGGCAAGCTTCAGATGTTCGATCAGATTCAACTCGCGCTCGATTTGCCGGCGCGCACGCTTCTTCAACTCCGCATCCGCCCGCCCATACCGGCTCTGCATTCCCTCCCGCGTGCGCTCCCGCAGAAACGACATCATGGTTTCCCCCTCCGGCACGGGATAACGCGGGAACTCGTATCCCAGATCGTTCAGCGAGAACTCAATCCGTGAAGAAAGTTCGAGCGTGTTTGCGATGGCCTCCGGAACATCCGCAAAGAGCGCTCGCATGGCCGCCGGAGACTTCAGATAGCGCTCCGCATTCGGCGCCAGCAAACGTCCGGCAGTGGCCAGTGTGCGATGATGCTGCAACGCGGTGAACGCGTCCGCCAACTCCCGCTCCCGAGGCGTGGCATAGTTCACGCCATTGGTCGCGAGTAGTGGCAGTTGCAAAGCTTCCACAATTTCGATCGCAACCCGATTTCTGTACTCTTCTTCGCGATGAAAATGCCGTTGCAATTCGACGTAAACATTAGACTTGCCAAAGCTGGAGCGGCCAAAGATTTCCGTCAGCCGCTTCACCGCTTCGAACGCCGCTTGCGCCCCCCCTTGCCTGAGCGCCGCAGCCAACGGCCCTTCTTCTCCACCAGTCAGACAAATCAAACCGTCAGCATGCTCAATAAAATCGAGATCTGACGCGCAGGCTCCTTCTTTGCGCTCAACTCGCAATTTCATTTTCGTAATCAGGCGGCAGAGATTTTGATATCCTGCGCGCGAAGCAACCAGCAGCGGGAGCCGAAATTCACCACGGGGCTGCGAGCTACGAGCTGCGAGCTGCGGACAACCAGTTTGCTCGAAGCTCGCAGCTCGTAGCTCGCAGCCATTTGGTGAAAACGCAGTGCACGTCACTTCCGCCCCAATATGCGCCTTGATCCCTGCTTTTTTGGCGGCGAGATGGAAGCGCGGCGAGCCGTACACTCCGTCTCGATCGAGCAATGCCATGGCCGGCATTCCCAGGTTCGCGCACACAGAGATCAGTTCCTCGGGAATCGAAGCCCCTTCGAGGAAGCTGAACGCAGAGCGGGAGTGGAGTTCAACGTACATCAGTTGCCAGTTGCCAGCTTCCAATTGTCAGTTGCGGTGACTGGGAACTGACAACCGGCAACTGGCAACTGCTCCTAGTCATACATTCCTTCTACGAACCAGTTTCCAGTTAGCTTGTCCTGTACTAAGCGATACAACACGAGTCCAGTTGCCGGTTGCCAGTTGCCAGTCCTTGGTTCTCTTTCATTAGACTGGCAACTGGGCACTGGCAACTGACAACTGCTCTCGGCGGGCACGGCGATGTCCCACTCCTCGCGCGACCAGCCTTCCTGTTCCGACCAATCGCCGGAAGAGCGCCAGGGGCCGGCGGTCCAGACGATTTCGCCGGTCATGTCCTCGCGCTCGAGGCATCGCATCCGCACCGGCTTTGCTTCGCGCAAAGTAATGCTCGCGCCCAGCGGCGGACGAAACAGACGCAGAGCGATTACAGCGCTCATTGTTTCCTTTGCGTTTTCCTCAAGCTTTTCTCCGACTTGGCATGCGCTGTCACTTTCATGCATGGACTTATCCTGCTTTCGATTTCCAGACTGGTTCCCTTCATGCTTAACTTCGGGCTCTCCGGGCGCGAAGTGCCGCAGCGCAAACGCGCCTTCACGATGTGTATCCAGTAACTCCACTGACCCCACTCTTCCCTCGCCGACGATGCCTGCAATGCGCGCCAGCGTTAGCTCTAGTTTTTCGGGCTCGGGAAACACCGGCTGAAACAATCCACTCTGCAGAGCCCGCGGGCGCACCGGATCGGCCGACAAATGAATCTTCACGATGGGCGCTCCCGGCGGATGCGCCTGCAAGTCAAGCTGCAATAATTTAAGAAACACTTTCGCGTCCAGCATGGGCGCCGGCAGCCGCAGCGTGCGAGTGAACGTCTTGGGAGAGGATGCGCAAGGATTCGGCTGTGTCGCCGCAAGTTCTAGATTCAGATGCAACTCCTGCGCCGCCAGCGCGCGAGCTCGCAATCGCGCGCACACTTGCTCCAGCATGTGGTTCAGTAAAAACGCCAGCGGTTCCAGTAGCACGATGGGATATTCCAGCTCCACACTCTCGGCAAAAATCAGCCGGGGTTCCAACACGCATAAGTTGCGCGACGCCGCGCCCCGCGCCAGTTTTTGCAGATGGAGCCCCGGCTGCCCCAGGCGCTCGCTGACCGGAACTTCGGGAAGAGCCGCCAGCGCACGCAGCTTGCGAATGCCCCAGCGATCAAACGTTTCCACCCAGCGTGCGGCCTCCTCCGCATTGGAAGAAAAACTTTCCAGCAACCCATCCACCGGCAGATCTCCCAGCCGCTCTGCTTCGCGCCCTTCAGGAACCAAAGTGACGCCGGGAAAACCGCGGGCTGCGAGCAAGGCAGCATCCGGATTTGCGGCCACGGCAAGGTTCGCCTCCAGTCCCATCTGCGAAACCCGCTGCGCCAAATCGCGGGCAATCTTCGGCAGCGGACCGAGCAACGGCTCAAGTCCGGCGAGGTTCAGAAGCACGGTACCAGGCGACGTGTCTTCCACTTCCGGAGAAAACGATTGCGCACAATCCAGTATCGCAGCGTGTGCCGACGTCTCCTGCGAGTCCGAACGTGGGCGCAGCACCAGGTTTCCCCATGCTTCGAGTTGTGGCTTGGTCGCGCCTATCTCCACGCCCGTTTGCCGCGCTCTTTCGTTGAGCGCCACCACTCTCTCCAGCGGAGGACGTCCGGTGAGCACAGCGACCGAGCGGACGCGCAACTCTGGTTCAAAGCGAATGATCGCTTGTACAGAAAAATCGGGGATGAAGATGCAGGCAAACATGGAGCAGATCTCCCAAAAAAGTTTTCAGTTCCCGGTTCTCAGTTCTCAGACTCGATCTCCTTGCCGTAGAGACGCGGTTTGCCGCGTCTTCGGAGACGGGCACGCCCCGTCTCTACGGGCGGAAGTATGTCCCCGGCTGGACGGCGGGGGCAGCCGTCCCTACGCAAGCTCGGGTTGGACACTATCCCGCCCATGCGGCTCGACTCTTGAAACTTGCCGTCGATTGCACCGGCTTGCGTTCTAATTTTTTTTCCAAGCGCGAGCGCAACAACTCGACGGTGATTTCGAATTGGTCCAACAATTCGGAATGTGGCAATTCCGAATGCGCCGACCGATTTCCTGATGGCTGATAGCTGAGAACTGATGGCTTTTTTCCTAAGCGCTGCGATCGGACAGCCGAGACTCTAAGCAGTATCGACGAGCAACTTCCCGCAATCGGCTGCTGTTCCAACACCAGCAGCACCGTCGGCGTGTGCTCAACAGCGCGGCGGAAGCGGAACCAGGATGCCAAAGGAATTCGCCGCGCGCTCGGCACCGGAACATCTCCGAGATCGAGAGCGATCATTCCGAAACCGTTGCTCTGCAGCAGCAGGTCGGTGACTTTCAGCACTTGCTCCAGCTGCGATTCCGAAACGCGGCGTGCTTTGTTGAATTTCCGCGAATTTTCAAAATTATGCTTCAGCAATGTACTGAGAACTGGGAACTGGGAACTGGGAACTGCTTTCCCGCAGCGTACCCACAGCAAACGGCTCATCTCCATGCCCGCGGCCGCCGCCGATGCCGGATCGAAGGCATCGCTTGCATCCACCAGTGCGCAAACTTCTCCTCGCTCGGTGGCGCGGGCCAGCGCGAAAAGCAACACGCTGGTTCTTCCCGATGAGGCGGTGCCGCAGATTTCCGTGAGGCATCCGCGAGCCAGACCGCCGCTCAGCAAGTCCAATTGCGGTATGCCGCTCGACACCATTTCCGGCACCGGATGCACCTCGAGGCGTGAAGCGGGAACGACCGCTGCCAGCTTGGGGATGGCGCCGACCCGGGCCAAAATCTCCGCGGTCGGGCGCGGAGAAGACCGCGGAGAAAAAATAAAAGGGCGGCTCATGGCCGCCGATGAAAAAACCGGAGAGGCAGACATACTTTCTCACATTGTCAAGGAACACGGGCAGGTTCAGCCCGGGGCGAACCGTTAAATATTCGCTTTTCATTCGCCTATGTGAGTATCCCATCCCCGGCCTGCTGATGTCAAGGAGGTGTACCTGCTAACCCATTCACTCCGAAGAGCGCGCCAGTTCGCTCTATCTAGTTGAAACGCACTGCCATACCACCCAATGCAGAACGGGAGCTACCCTAATCTACGGAGTAAGCTGCCGAGTTGACCAAGCGGTTAAGCCGACACGAGGGAGAATCGGCACGTTGGTAGTTACTGCTGGGAGGCTTTCATCGCCTCGTAGGACTTGAACAAATCCTTTACGCGGTCCTTCTTCGCAAAAGGCTCCCTGAAGAAGCGTTCGACGGTTGCGTTAAATAGTGCAGGCTCATCATAAGGAACCATGTGCGTCGCGTTCGGGAAGATGCAAAGTTGGCTGTTGGCGATGTGGTGATAGATCTCCAGAGTATGCTCGTCGCGGATCGCATCGTGATCGGCTGCCAGCACAAGCGTGGGCGCGGTGATCGCCTCTAGTGCGTTGGCCTCGATGTGCGGCTCGTCGAACAGCATTTGCCCCACCTTCAACTCGCGCTTGCCCTCTGGCGTCTCCTTGGCGGCGGGCGGCATCGAGTCCAGCATGGATTTGAAGGCGGCGAAGATTTCCGGGTAGACGGCTTGCTCGCTCGGGTTCAAGTTTGCGGCCATCGCGGCAATCATTTGCACCTTCGCCGGATGCCGGATGCCGAGCAGCAACGCCTCGATGCCGCCATCGCTCCAGCCCAGCACATTCACCGGCCCCGTATTCAGATGGTCGAGCAGCGCCGCGAGGTCGTCGGTCATCTTCTCGTAGGTGATTTTGTCCGGACTATCGCCGGACTTGCCCTGGTCCCGGCTGTCCATGGCGATCACCTTGTAGCGCTTGCGGAAGTAATCGATCTGGGCTTTGAAATCCGCGATGCTGCCGCCGTTGCCGTGCACGAGCAGAAGCGGTTCGCCCGCACCGTAGACTTCGTAGTAGAGCTTGACGCCGTCGTGCGTGAAGGTCTTTCCAGCCGCAGGGTTCGAACCATATCTCGCGACGGGCTTGGGCGCCGTCTGGGCCGCCGGATGGGTTGGGGACTGCGGCAGGGTTTGCGCGCCCATGCCGCATTGCAGTAGGAGAGCACCGAGAACTATCGAGACCGTTTTGGAAATCATTGCGCACCCCTGAGCGTGACTCGTTCACACGACTTCCCAAATAGAAATTTTTCTGGGTATCTGCTTTTCTGTTTGCAGAAAAGAATATTACATTGGGGTAATCTTTTTTCGGAAACGAAACTGAAAAAGGTTTGCGGGCGGATCACGAGCGACTCCTAGCTCAATCCGGGAAGGTAAGGATGGCTGGCGATCCAGGATTGGTCATAGGGCCGTCCCGAATCGAAATGAACTTGAGAAGTACACGCAGACTCATTTTCGGGGAGAAGAGGCTCTGTTGCAACAGAGATGCTACCCAAAACTGGCCGAGCATCGTTCACAACATCAGAAATTCGTCGCTCAGGTCAAGCAGTTCAAAGATGACTTGCAAGCGGGCAGGTTGGGTAATTCGATCTCCGTGCTGAAGTTTCTCAAGGATTGGCTGGCGGATCACATCAAGCAGACCGACAAAATGTATTCGGAACATCTGAATTCCTGCGGGATTAAGTAACTGTTCCCCGCATCATTGGTTGGAGAGCCTGCCCCGCTCGTTCGCGGGTGAATCGGCATCGCTAAAGCGATGCCCTGATACGAAGGTTGGCAGCTTATGAAGGCTGTGCTGCCCTACCCCT
>CAWFVB010000033.1:0-17719 GCA_963819145.1 uncultured Acidobacteriaceae bacterium | reverse complement strand
CGGTTTGGAGCCAACTTCGTCGCCACGGAAGTAACGATCTTTGTTTTTGCGGCACGCATTTCCGGCATGGCGGTCTAGGGCTTCGAGTAGTCGTTGTTTCGTTCCAGAACAGAAGCCGATTTTCCGCCTTTCTGCTTCGCTACTTCGGTCTGAACTTCGACATACTGCGGCGAGTCAGTTTTCGTCCGCCAGGCAAAGGCTTGCAGCCAGGGGCGAATCACCACGCCGCTGTCTTTCTGATGACTTGAATCGGTCCATGGACTCGCCGATGAAATGCTCGGGCGCGTCGCCAGGTGCGCGATGCCGTCCATGCCGAAGAAGTGCGAGGGATAGATCATGGGCGAGAGCACGTCGCAGTGCTTGGCCATAGCCACGATGTCCTGCCCGGTGTGCGCAAGATCGACGGGACGCTGCCACGCCATGACCCCGAAGACGTCGAGCGAGAATAGAGCCCCGGTGGGATGAATCTCGGCATAGGCGCGACTCAGGAAATCGGCGATCACTTCCGAGCGCTGCACGTCTTTTTTTGTTTTCGGGCGATCATTTGAAGAACCGAGGTTGGGGAGACGGGGCAAGCCCCGTCTCTACACTTGTGTTTGGGTTGATCGGCCTGGAAGTGAAAAGCGGCATCTTTCTGGTCGCCTTCGGCGGGAAAGCGCACGTAGTCGAACTCCACTTCATCGACTCCAGCCTGGGCTACGAACTTGGCGAGCGCGATATCATAGTCCTGGACCTTGGGGTTTGAAGGGTCGGTCCAGACCAGTTTGCCATTTTCGCGCCAGGGTTGGCCGGTTCTACGGGACTTTACCGCTAGTTCCGGGCGGCTCGTGACCAGATGCTCATCGCGGAAGATGGCGATGCGCGCGATGGCGTGCATGTTTTCGGAATGCAGGAAATGGATAAGCTTGGGCAGGTCGGAAATATAGTGGCGCTGTCCGCTGGCCAGGGGATGGTCGAAGGCGATGTTGACGATGCCGTCGCTATCCTTGATATCGAAGACGACCGCGTTGCCGCCGACTTCCGCCAGTGGCGATGATGCGCTCCCCATGATCGCTGCCCGCCATCACCCCGGTCAGATAAATGGCGCGGACTTCGAAATCTCTTGCAACTGTCACCGATTTCTTACAATTGGCGCTTCGAGAATTCCTGGGATAATGATCTGCTCTCCGGATTTCAGGAAGACCCCTTGGCGGTTATGGTTGGCGGCGCGGATGGCTTCGGCCACTTCGGCCGAGGTGAGGTATTTCGTCCGCTTCAGATATTTGCGGGCAACTGACGTGATGCTGTCCCCGCGCTGGGCGACGTAAAGATCGGCGCCGGGCGGCGCAATAACGACCACGATAGCGGGGACCGGGGACGCGGGCTTTTTGGTGGCGTCGGTTTTCGCCTGGACC
Organism: uncultured Acidobacteriaceae bacterium; assembly: GCA_963819145.1. Classification (GTDB taxonomy): domain Bacteria; phylum Acidobacteriota; class Terriglobia; order Terriglobales; family Acidobacteriaceae; genus Sulfotelmatobacter. Next base: position 16,325 of record CAWFVB010000033.1, on the reverse strand, counting down.
AGCTGCGCCGCGTGCGGATTTTGCACGGCGGACGCGCTTGGAAAAAGCAGCCCAAAGCTGGTCAGGGCCACTCGGAGCAGCAAAGTAACAAGGCTCGCAATCGAGAGTCCAGCCGTTGAAAGTCTTACTACCGAAGGCTTAGCCGCCGAAAATCGGGACAAGGATATTCTCCAGAGAGGAAATCTGTTTCTATTGTGCGCTGGCGGTAACCTCGACTGCCAGTTACGTCCGGCCAAGCGGTTTACCGCATATGGGACATGGGCGCAGGGTGGCTAAGGTGCTGCGGGAAAGTTCCCGCAGACTGCAAACTATTGCTCTTGCAGGAACGGTGGGTCACCAAGCCTACCTGACGCAAACCGGGCTAGCTGCATCTAAGCCGATGGGAAATGGGGGATTGCGAGGCTTTCGGCGGATGGCGAACGGCTTGCACAAGAAGGGAGTGGGCAAGGAGATGCGGCCTTCGTCCCAAATGACAAAAACGAGCAGTTTCGGAGAAAACATGCAGTTCCCGGAAAGAAAACAGGGGCCCGAAAAGATGAGAACGAACCTTGCAACCGTGCTGGATCCGAACCGCCGCAGCAATGACGCTCGTGACTTTGAGGGCGCTCTGCGCCGGAAGATTGTGGGCCAGGATCAAGCGATCGAGAAGGTCGCGGAAATTTATCAGATGTTTCTGGCTGGGCTGAATGCTCCGGGCCGTCCGGTGGGCAATCTGCTGTTTCTGGGGCCGACCGGTTCGGGCAAGACGCGAGTTGTCGAAGCGGTGGCCGAATCTCTGTTCGGCGACGCGCGGGCCTGCATCAAGATCGATTGCGCCGAGTTCCAGCACTCGCACGAGATTGCCAAGCTGATCGGCTCGCCTCCTGGATACCTGGGACACCGCGAGACGCATCCGCTGCTGACGCAGGAAGCGCTCAATCAGTGGCACACGGAAAAGCTGAAGCTCTCGATCCTGCTGTTCGATGAAATCGAAAAGGCTTCCGACTCGCTGTGGCAGTTGCTGCTCGGCATTTTGGATAAGGCGACACTGACGCTGGGCGATAACCGGCGCGTGGACCTTTCGAGTTGCATCATCATCATGACCTCGAACCTGGGCGCCGTCGAGATGAACGGGCTAGTGGATGGCGGCTTGGGCTTTGCGCCGAAAGCGGTGCTGGTGGATAACTCACTCGACGATAAGATTAGCCGCTCGGCAGTGGACGCGGCGCGGCGCAAGTTTGCGCCCGAGTTCATGAACCGCATCGACAAAGTCGTCGTGTTCAAGACGCTGCGCTCCGAGCACCTGCAGCAGATTTTGGAAATCGAACTGGGAATGGTGCAGCAGCGGGTGCTGATGGCGGCGGGCGCCAACCAATTCGTGTTCAACTGCACCCCGCAAGTGAAGAGCTTCCTGCTCGCGGAGGGCACCGATCCGAAATATGGGGCGCGGCACCTCAAGCGGGCGATTGAACGGCATCTGGTATTTCCGTTGGCGAACCTGGTGGCCACTGGGCAGGTCAGGCTGGGAGATTTCGTCCGCGTCGATCTGCTGGGCGAGAGCAAGCTCACGTTTGTGAAAGAAGCGGAAGGCGCGATGGTGCCCGTGTTGCTCGAGCGCTACGGAGCAGCGGCGGCAATGCCGGCAGCGGCGACAGCAAGAGCGGCGCGTCCGGTGATACAACGGAAAGAGTTTGGCGCCGGATCTCAGAACGAGAATAAGTAAGTCAAGTTGATGGTAGGTGGGGCACCCGCTCGCGGGTGTCCCTTTTTTCCGGTCTTTTTGTAACCGGAATCACCCCGGGACCTGGGCCCTTCACTCCCACCACCCTCACTTTTGCATCAGGCAGTAGTTGCCAAGCTGCTCGGCTGCGTCTGGTTTCGCTTGATCCCCTCGATACATCTCAACGTTCTTGCATTCGTATATCCCGTAGTTTTTGGGAAGTTCAACCATCAGGTAGCTACCGCTCGACAGAGCTTTGCAGCCGCTCATTCCCTGGTTGCACTGCAGCTCAAGGGTTTTCGCGCCCTTCTCAACGTGAACTATGACAACCCCCGTTACAACCTCCGAGCTTTTCACCTTAACCGGCGTTCTTTCCTGCACGAACGCCCGCTGGGTCGCCAGGATGACGAAAGTCGCGGTCAACAAGGCAAACAGAGAAACGGTCCTTTTCATAAGTCCCCCACAACGCAAAAGCTCTTCCAACTCCATCTATATTTTCCGCTCTGCGGCGGTACGCTGTCTGTGATCTCTGATCGCATATCTGTGACTTCGGTCACAGGCAGAGGTATGGGAAAGTCAGGCCCGGCAACCCCTAAATCCACGCCCGGCACGTCTAACGGTGAGGCCGCATGGTAGGCTTTTGCGGTGCCTTCGGAGACGCTAGGGTGATTGGCCGGGTCTTTAAAGCATTTCAATATCGCGATTTCCGCCTGATGTGGTTTGGCGCCTGCACCTCCAGCATCGGCACCTGGATGCAAATCGTGGCCCAGGGCTGGCTGGTCTACCGCCTCAGCCACTCCGCGTTCTTGCTGGCGCTGGATCAATTTCTCGGAGGCATTCCCATCTTTCTGTTCTCTCTAATCGGCGGTGTAGTGGCCGATCGCGTCGAGCGCCGGAAAATTCTCCTCGGCTCCCAGTATGTGCAGATGGCTAGCGCCGGGCTGCTCACCATTCTGGTGGCAACCGGTCTAGTACACGTCTGGCACATCCTCTGCCTTTCGTTCGTTTCCGGATTCGCTCAGGCCTTCGGCGGTCCCGCTTACCAGGCGCTGATTCCCACGCTGGTCGAGAGAGAAGACATGCCGAACGCGATCGCTTTGAATTCGATCCAGTTCAACGTGGCGGTCATGGTCGGGCCCGCCCTCGCCGGGCAGGCCTTGGCGAAGCTGGGAGAGAAGTGGTGCTTCGGGCTGAACGCGCTTTCCTTTCTCGCCCCCATCGTGTCGCTGTCGCTCATTAGCACCCGCTTCCTGCCGCTCAAGGCCACCGAGTCGATGTTCACCAGCCTGAAGCAGGGCATTCAGTTCACCCGCAAGCAGAGTTCGATGGAAGCGCTGATTTTGCTGGCTTTCTGCATGACCTTTTTGAGCATGCCCATGCGCACCTACCTCCCGGTCTTCGTGAAAGACATCTTCCATCGCGGTCCAGAGACCTACGGCAATCTCCTCGCCCTCATGGGACTCGGTTCGATTTGCGGATCGCTGACCATCGCGACCGCGGGCAATATCAAAAAAAAGGGGCTCGTCGCTCTCGGCGCCCTCATCTGCCTGGGCGCTGGGATTTCCGGATTTGCCCTTTCCAAGTCTCTGCCGCTGAGCCAGACCTTCCTGGTGCTGGTGGGCGCATCCATGATGGCGGTCTTTGCTACGGTGAATTCGCTGGTGCAACTGATTACCACGAACGAAATGCGCGGGCGCGTGATGAGCGTCTACAATTTCGCATTCCGCGGCGGCATGCCGATGGGGAATCTATTGTCGGGATGGCTCGTTCCCGTGTTTACGGCGCCGGTGGTGCTCAGCCTGAACGGATTCCTTCTGATTCTGCTCGCCCTCTACTTCCTGCTGATTCAAAGGCGGATGGCTGCGCTTTGAAGAAAGCTCGTGTAGGGACGGCCGCCCTCGGCCGTCCAAACCGAGCGCAGCGCGGCACCCGCCAGTGCCGCAGCAACTCTGGATTCGCTCTACGCAGCCTTGCCGCTGCCAATTTTGAACACCTTCGAAGTTTCAAGGTAGTAATGCTCGATGTGTTCCTCCTCAAGAAAGGGCTTCAGATCGAGCAGCGGAGCGCGATGCTTGTAGAACTCTTGGGAATCGGACCTCGTCCTCCAGACAGCGACCACGAGCGCGCGGTTAGGATGCTCCTCCGAGATCAAGGTGAGCAGATCGACAAATCCGGGCTGGTTCTTGTAAGCGCTTGAAAGTTGGCGTGCGGCTTCCAAGAATTCTTCTTTCTTCTCCAGCTTCAATGTGCAGGTCATCATACGTGTGAACATAGTGGTTCCTCCGCTAACTGTGTCTGTCGCCGCCGCCGAGCGCAGCCGCTCGTGTGGGGACGGCCGCCCTCGGCCGTCCAAGCCGAGCGCAGCTCGGCAGCTGCCAGTGGCCGCGGCAACTCTGGATTCGCTGTTTTGTCACCGTGGTTCACCGGCCCTCTGGTGCCACCGGCGTTGACTGGAACGCGACTTCCTTCCAGTCGCCTCCCTGCTTCACATACACGAAAGTTGCCCGATAATCGCCACCGACCGGCTTGCCATTGGCGGTCATTTTGACGGAGGCCGCGGAGTTCACCACCGCGGTGTTCCCGTACGTGTTCACCTTCACGTCGCGTTCGTCAATGGAGTTGTACTTGATGACCCCCGACTTGAAGTCCTGAACCAACTCCGCCTTCGTCCTCAACTTCCCGTCGCCGCCAATTCCGAAGTAGCCAGCGGCCAGGTGCTTCTCAAAAAAGCCGGCATCGCCCTTTAATGCCGCCTTCCGGCCTTGATCGTGCAGAGCCCTGATCTGTTGTTCGACATTTCCCGAGGTCTGTTCCACGGCCGTGTAGCCGTGGCCTGAAGTCGCTCCGCTTTCCTTGGTGCTGGCTGGCGGGTTCCCGCCTTGGCCCCAAGCCGGCAGCGACCCCACACCTAGAACCAGAGTCGCGATGAAGATGGAACTCGTCAAAGCTACTAACCTTTTCATGGTTGTCCTCCTTCTGCCAAAATCATATCTCGCCAGAACTATATCGTATAACGATATAAGTGTCAATCCAGCCGGGCCCCATGCGGCCCGCATCCCTGAGCCTCCACTATGACGTCAGTTCCTCCAACTGTCGCAGCGCCAATAGTCGTGAGACGATATACTTTGCGGCATGGAAAAGTCGCTTACCTTGGCTGACTACGCATCGCTGGCGGAATTGCGTTATCAGATCCGCCGTTTTCTCCACTTCAGCGAGCAAGCTTCCCGTGTGGTTGGTCTCGAACCTCGCCAGCATCAGCTCATGCTTGCCTTGAAAGGGCTGCCCACAGATGTGCGCCCACGCATCGGAGAGCTGGCCGAGCGGCTACAGGTTCGACATCACAGTGCGGTTGAGTTGGTAAACCGGCTCGCCGCCCGCGGCTATGTCCGGCGGCACCGCGGTGGTGATGACGGCCGCGAAGTATTGCTTTCCTTGACTCCGAAGGGTGAAAAAGTCCTGAGGGATCTTTCCTTACACCATCGCGCAGAACTCCGCATGCGCGGCCCCGCTCTCATCGAGGCGCTGAAGCGTGTGATTCAGGTCAGCCAGAGGAGCAAAGGAGTCCCGGCGAGGGCAGCTTCGCGAGCCAAGAGCAAGAGAAAGACCTGAATTGGCGCTACTGACCTTGGGCTTTCAGGCCCGGCTCTCAGCCGGCCTGCGACAAAAGAAAGTCGAGTATTTCAGCGTGCGCCGCCTGGGGCTGGTCGGTAGTAAACAAGTGACTCGCGTGCTCGAGCAGGACGAGTTTTGCGCCGGGAATCCGCGCCGCGATCAACTCCCCATTACCAGGGGGCACCAGCGCATCCGATTTTCCATGAATGACCAGCGTCGGCGCCGCGATCTGAGCGATTCGGCTGTAGCTCTCCCACGCCAGGATCCCCTCTAGTTGTGCCATGTAGCTTTCGAGCGAAGGCAGCCAACGCTCGCGCACCCTCGTATCTTCGTCGATCTTCTCTCGCGGCGTGGCCGCATCGTAGATGTAAGGAAGAACGGCCTCCCGCGCTTCCTCCAGAGTCATGCCCCGCGCCATTAGTAGTTCTATCACGTTGTTTTCCGCGCGCACCGCCGAAGGTCCGCCGGCTGCGGTGCAGCCCAGAATCAACGAGCGCGTCCTCGCCGGATACTGCAGCGCGAATTCCTGCGCAATCATGCCGCCCATCGAAACGCCAAAAACGTGAGCGCGGGCAACACCGGCGGCATCCAGAACCGCGGCCGCGTCCCCTGCCATGGTCGCAATCGAATAAGGCCCGGGAGGAGCGTCGCTTAGTCCCACGCCTCGATTGTCGAATGCAATCGTGCGGAAATGTTGCGCCAGCGCCGGCCGCGTGCGATACCACATGGCCGACGTATACCCCAGGCCCATGATCAGGAGAAGCGGTGCTCCTTGCCCCGTTTCATCCCAATAAATTTTTGTCCCTTGATTCACGATAAATGACATTGGAGGCTCTCCGTTGCTTAGCCTAGTTGGTCAGTTCGCCCGCTCGAACAAGCCGGCAGCACCCTGCCCGCCGCCTACGCACATGGTGACCACTCCATAGCGCGCTTTGGTCTTGCGCCCTGCCATCTCGTTGGACAGCGTTCCCACCAGTCGCGACCCGGTCATGCCGTAGGGGTGCCCAATCGAGATTGAACCACCGTTCACGTTCAATTTCTCCGGATCGATCCCCAGGCGATCGCGGCAGTGGACCACCTGCACTGCAAATGCTTCATTGAGTTCCCAGAGATCAATGTCGCTGAATTTCACGCCCGTGCGCTGCAATAATTTCGGTACCGCGAAGACCGGTCCGATGCCCATTTCGTCGGAATCGCAACCGCTGATCTGAAACCCTCGAAACACCAGCTTGTAGGGAATGCCGAGCTGGTCCGCACGCTGCCGCGACATTACCAGCGTGGCCGAAGCGCCGTCGGATAGCTGCGAAGAATTTCCTGCCGTCACCGTGCCCTGGCCGCTCGTCTGGTCGAAGTGCGGCTTCAGCGCCAGCAGACCCTCCAGCGTCGTGTCCGGACGATTGCATTCATCCGTGTCTGCGCACACCTCTTCCTTCGCGATCACTTCGCCCGTCTTCTTATCCAGGGTCGCGCGCACCGCGCGCAGGGGAGCGATTTCCCCCTGGAAAAAGCCTTCCCGCTGGGCGCGAGCCGTGCGCTGCTGGCTCAGGAGCGCGTACTCGTCTTGCGTTTGCCGGCTGATCTTGTAGCGCTTGGCCACGACTTCGGCAGTCTCTCCCATCACCATGTACACTCCCGGCATCTGCTCGAGTAGCCCGGGATTCGGATCGTAGTTGCGCGGAACCAGACTGATGCTTTCCACCCCGCCCCCGATCAACGCGTCGCTGCCTCCGCTCACAATCTGGTACGCGGCCAGCGCGATCGACTGCAGGCCGGAAGCGCAAAACCGGTTGATGGTGACGCCGCCGGTCGAACTAGGCAGCCCCGCCAGCATGGCGGCAACTCTCGCGATGTTGTGTCCCTGCGGGCCGTGGGGCTGTCCGCAGCCCAGGATGACATCTTCGATTTCGCGCGGATCGAGCTGAGGTGTCTTGCGCAGCACATCTTGGATGCAGTGCGCCGCCAGTTCCTCCGGACGTGTCAGGTTGAACGATCCGCGGAATGACTTAGCCAGAGCTGTGCGCGAACTGGCAACGATGACTGCTTCTCTCATGCCATCTCCCATGTCTTTGTCATACGCACAGCGAGTTTCCCTCGCGTCGGCCCTCGCGCCGAGGTTGTTCCTTGGCTGTGGAGAGCCGGCGTCCCCGCCCGGCTGAACGGGCGAGACGCCCGGCCCTCCACGAGCGCACCCCTACGCCGCCACAACCTGCTCTTTGTCGAACTCACCAAAAGTCTTGCCTTCTTCCGCCAGGCGCTGCAGAGATTTTCTTTCTACCAGGCCCTCTGGCCTCCATCGACAACCAGCACGTGCCCCGTCACGTACGCCGAAGCCTCCGATGCCAGAAACACCGCTGCCCCTTTCAGATCGTGATCCCCGCCAAAGCGGCCTAGCGGGATCTTCGCCAGCAGCGATTCCTTGTGATGTTCGATCATCCAGCCCGACATATGCGTCGGGAACCATCCCGGAGCGATGGCATTCACCTGGATGTTGTGCGGCGCCCACTTGCACGCCAGATCTTTGGTGAACGCAATCACTCCGCCTTTGCTGGCGTGGTAGCCAATCGCCTGCAGTTCCGCCGACGCTCCGCCCAAACCCGCCACCGATGCGATGTTGATGATCTTTCCAGCCCCCTGCGCAACCATGGCCTTGCCCACCGCCTGACAAAACAGGAACGTGCCGGTCAAGTTGGTGGAAAGAACTTTGTCCCACTGTTCCAGCGTCATTTCCTCCACCGGAGCTCCCCACGACACGCCGGCGTTGTTGACCAGAATATCGATCCGGCCAAACTTCGCAAGCGTCTCCTCCACGACCCGCTGAATCGCCACCTTATCTTTGACATCGCATGCCAACGCGAGCGTCTGCACGCCCAGGCTGTGCAACGCTTCCGCCGCTTCCTCGCAGCGCTCCTTCTTGCGGGCGCAGAGCACCAGATTCGCCCCCATCTCCGCCAGACCCTCGGCCATCTGGCGACCCAGTCCCATCGAGCCACCCGAAACAATGGCCACGCGTCCGTTCAGATCGAACAGTTGTTTGACATTCACTCTGAGAGCGGCCTCTCCGCCGAGCAAAGCTCCGCAAAAATGATGGCTAATATCATATTAGAGTCGCGAATTACGATCCGCGAAAGCAAGCCTTAGAAATTGGAAGTCAGAAAATACCAGGCAGAAATTGTGGCACGGAAGATGCGAGGCAGAAAAGCTCGGGCGAAAAACGTAAACTTGTTCAACCCTGAATCTTCCCAGCATACAGCGCCATGCCCACCACGGCGTCAATCCCCAGCGCGTCGAGGCTGTCGATTTCGTGCTGTTCAGTGATACCGCCGGCGACCACCAATTGTCGTTCGGTGGCGCGCCGGATGGCGTGAACCGTCTCCATCGGAATTCCGCCCATCAAGCCTTCCGTGTCGATGTGCGTATAAAGGAAGGTCCCGCAGAAAGGTTCCAGCTCGCGAATCATGTCGAAGGCGGTGACCGCAGTCTGCGTGCGCCAGCCGTCAATCGCAACCCGGCCTCCGCGAGAATCGAGAGCAAACATGAGTGCCGCCCTCGGAAGCCTCTCAGCCAGTGAGCGAGCATACTCCTGGTTGATCCGGCCTTCGGTCATCAATGCGGACCCGATGATCACCTTGCGCGCGCCCAGGTTCAGAAGTTCCTGGGCCGTTTCGAGCGTGCGAATGCCGCCGCCGACCTGGCAAGGCAGGCGTCCCGCGATCTGCTTCACCAACGACCGGTTGTCGCCGGAGCCGATGGCCGCGTCGAGGTCGATGAGTTGGACCACGGGATACTTGGAAAAGCGCTCGATCCAATAATCGAAATTGTCGAACTCCAGTTTCTTCTTCTCTCCCTGGACTAACTGCACGATCTTGCCGCCCATCAGGTCGATTGACGGAATCAGCATGGCCACCTCACCGGGACGTTGGCAGCGCGCAGTTCAAGTTTTAATTGTCCTATGTTCTCGAGACCGAAATGAAAAATAGAAGCGGCCAAAGCCGCATCCGCGCGCCCGCTCTGGAAGACTTCAATGAAATCCCGCGCCGAACCGGCGCCGCCCGACGCGATCACCGGAATGGAAACCGCGTCTGCCACCAACTGCGTCAACTCGCAATCGAAACCAGCTTTGGTCCCGTCGCGGTCCATCGAAGTGAGCATGATTTCTCCCGCGCCGCAAGCCGCGGCTTCCCGCGCCCATAGAATCGCGTCCCGGCCTGTGGGAATGCGCCCGCCGGCAACGTATACTTCGAAGCCTTTGTTCCTCCGCTTGGCATCGATGGCCACCACCACCGCCTGCGAGCCGAAACGCGCCGCAATTTTCCCGATCAGTGTCGAATCCTTCACCGCGGCCGAGTTGATCGCGATTTTGTCGGCGCCCGCCTCGAACACCGCCTCGGCATCGCCGAGTTCGCGGATTCCTCCGCCGACAGTGAACGGAATAAATAAACAACGCGCCGTGCGCGAGACCACATCGATCATCGTGCGGCGCTTATCGCTGGTGGCCGTAATATCGAGCAGCACGATCTCGTCCGCGCCGTCGCGGGCGTGAGCGGCCGCACATTCCGCCGGGTCGCCTGCGTCGCGCAGATTAACAAACTGCACGCCTTTCACGACTCGGCCGTTGTCCACGTCGAGACAGGCGATGATACGTTTGGTCAGCACGTATCGAACCTCACAAGTCGGCCTCACAGAAATTCTTGAGCATCAGCAAACCCACGGTCCACGATTTTTCCGGGTGAAACTGCACACCAAAAATATTTCCTTGTTCGACCACGGCGGAAAACTGCGTTCCGTATTCGGTCGCCGCCGTGGTAGCGGCCACCACCGGCGCTTGAAAAGAATGGGTGTAGTAGACAAAGGATTCAGGCCCAACGTTTCGCAACAACCGCGAACCTTCCCGCACTGCCAGCGAGTTCCATCCCACGTGCGGCGATTTCACCGAAGAAGGAAACGGCCGGCATCGGCCAGAAAAAATTCCCGCTCCCGCACACTCAGGAGCCTCGTCGCTGCCCTCGAACAGCCACTGCATTCCCAGGCAGATCCCCAGGAATGGCTTGCCCGCGCTCGCGCCTTCCAGCACGGCGTCGCGCAAGCCCGTGTTGTCGAGCGCGCCCAACGCGGAGAAGTGCCCGACGCCAGGCAACACGATTTTCTCCGCCGCCGCGACAATTTCAGGCTGCGTGGTTAGAACAACGTTTGCACCGAGATAATCAAACGCTTTCTTCACCGAATTCAGGTTGCCTGCGCCGTAATCCACGATCGCGATCGTTCGTGCTCTCATCTAGAAGACCCGATCATAGAAGCCCCTTGGTGCTCGGCAGCATGCGTCCCAGACGGCGGTCGCGCGAGCACGCCACACGCAGCGCGCGCGCAAAAGCTTTGAACAGCGCTTCAATCTTGTGATGGCTGGAGCGCCCGTATAGCACGCGCGCATGAATATTTGCGCGCGCGCCCCGTGCGAAACCCTCAAAAAAGTCGGGCACAAGTTCCGTCTGGAGATCGCCGACCCGTGCCCCGCGAACCTTAGTCTCGACCACGGCCACCGCGCGGCCGCCAAAGTCCACCGCCGCCAATCCCAGGGTCTCGTCCATGGTCATCAAAAAATACCCAGCTCGCCAGATGCCGCTCCGGTCGCCCAGAGCGCGGTCAAACGCCTCACCCAGACTAATGCCGACATCTTCCACGGTGTGGTGCTGATCCACATCCAAATCACCCCGGGCGGTGAGTTTCAAGTCGAATCCGCCGTGCCGCGTAAACAACTCCAACATGTGGTCCAGAAAACGGATTCCGGTGGAGACTTCGTACTTTCCTCGGCCCTCAATGTTCAGGTCAATTTGAATTTCCGTTTCCGCGGTCTTGCGATGCAGTTTAGCTTTCCTCACGACTGCACCCCGGTTGAAAACGCCCTTCGCAACCCAATTTGATTGATGACCTCGCGCATGGCAAGAATCAGAGTCTGCGTGTGTTCGTCCGTTCCCACAGTGAGGCGGACGCAGCCTTCGCATCCCGGGTCAAAGTGCCGGTCGCGCACCAGAACTCCGCGATCGCGCAGCGCTCGAACAAATTCCGCGTGGGCTATGCCGATGCGGACTAGCACAAAATTCGCGTGGCTCGGCCAGTAACGCAAACCGAGACTGCCAAGTTCCAGCTGTAGTCTTTCGCGATTGCGCCGCACTTGCGCGACATAGCCGTTGACATATTCCTGATCGTGAATCGCCGCCGGCAGAATTGCGAGCGCGGCCACATTGACGCTGTAGGGCGAGGCAACGCGCCGAACCATCGCCATCTGCCGTGCGTCTCCCGCAAGAATGCCAATGCGCAGTCCGGCAAGGCCGTAGGCCTTGGAAAAAGTGCGCGCCAAGAAAAGATTCTCGATCTGCCCGGTGCGGGCGATCAGCGTTTCTCCGTGAAATTCGAAATACGCCTCATCGACGAGCATCGCGGCTTGCGGCGCTGCTTGTGCAATCTGCATGAGGACATGGCCCGCCACCGCGGCTCCGGTCGGATTGTTAGGGTTCGCCACCGCGATGAGCCGCGTGCGCGGGCTAATTTGAGCGAGCAGTTGCTGCGTGGGAAATACAAAATTGTCGCCGGCAGGCACCTCGATAACGCGTGCGCCTTCGGCCAATGCAAAGATCGAGTACATGGCGAAGGTAGGCACCACGACAAGCGCTTCGTCCCCAGGGTCGAGATACGTGGAACAAAGCAGATGAATCGCTTCGTCAACTCCGTTCGTGAGCAAGACCTGTGCCGCATCGAGTCCCAGAAAATGCGCGACCAGTTTTTCCACCGGCTCACGCTCGGGATAGCGCGCCAGGCACTCAGCATCGAGCGACCGCAGCCCCGCCAACACGCCCTGCGAACACCCGATTGTGCTCTCGTTGAAATCAAGGCGCAGTCCCGTTCGGTTAGCCAGTGGAGGCCGATAGGTGTGCAACTTCTTTACCGCATCGCGAGCTTCAAGCATGAGAGCACCTCACTCGGAACGCCTCCGCGTGTCCCTTCAATCCTTCGGCCGTCGCCAGCGTAATCCCCGCCGGCCCGATCCCGCGGATTCCCGCACGGGACACTTGCTGACAGCCAATGACACGCACGAAATCAAGCACGCTGAGGCCGCCACGCACCCGCGCCATTGCCCCCGTGGGCAGCACGTGGTTCGGTCCGGAGATATAGTCGCCCGCGGCCTGCGGGGTGAACTCATCCAGGAAAACCGCACCCGCATGTTGCACTACGGGCGCCAACGCCGCCGGAAGCGTTAGATGCTCGGGCGCTATGCGATTCGCCGCTTCGACCGCCTGTTCAAGCGAAGCAACCAGAAGAATAGCGCCGCGCCGGGAGAGCGCTTCGGCGGCAATCGGATTTGCGCGCGAGCGCACGCGCACTTCGTGCTGAACTTTTTTCGCCAACCCGCGTGAAGTTGTTATGAAAATACACAGCGCGTCGGGATCATGTTCCGCCTGCGCCACCAGGTCGGAAGCGATGCAAGCCGGATCTCCGTCTGCGCTGATAATGACTGCTTCCGTGGGGCCAGCCAGAAATTCAATAGCGCAATCGAAAGCTACCAGTTTCTTGGCAGCGGTGACGTAGCGGTTGCCCGGACCAACGATCTTGTCCACGCGCGGAATTTCTTCAGTTCCATAAGCAAGGGCAGCGATCGCCTGCGCTCCGCCGACGCGGAAGAACTCGCGCACGCCGAGGAATGCAGCCGCCGCCAAAGTTGCCCCCGCCGGGCGCGGAGACGCGACCCGAATCTGCCGGACCCCAGACACCTGCGCCGGGATCACCGTCATAAGCACCGTAGAAGGCAAAGGATAGCGCCCGCCCGGAACGTAACATCCCACCGACTCTAGCGGCCGCACCAACTGGCCCACGAAGACGCCAGGCTGAATTTCGCGCCGCCACTCATGGAACGCCGGGGCCGCTTGCCATGCCGCATAGCGGCGGATATTGCCCGCAGCCTGCTTGATCGCTTCCTGCAGCTCCGAATCAGTTTGTTCCCAAGCCTGCTGGAGCTCATCTTCAGAAACGCGCAGCGGTTCGCCCTCACCCAATCCGTCCCAACGCGTAGCGTAGCGGCGTACGGCGCGATCTCCGTTACGCCGGACGTCATTCACAATGCGCCGCACCGCCGGTTCCACCTCGGCCAGATCGGTCGCACCGCGCCCGGCCAGCGCCGTCACCAGACGAGCCTGGGCGGGGCCTTCGAGAATGCGCATGGCGCCATCGCACGCCACCCTACCGCGCCTCGCCTTATTGCGCACGGCCCGATCGCGCATCACATCACCACCTTGTTCAGCGGATATTCGACGATGCCCTGCGCGTTAGCTTGCTTCAGCTTCGGAATCAGCGACCAAGCGGCCTGCTCCTCAATGACCGTGTTCACCGCGACCCACTCGCCATCGGCCAGAGGCGCGACCGTCGGATTCTGCAGCGCGGGCAGAAGACCGAGAACACCGGGCAAGTCCGGTTTGCGCACGTTGAGCATCAGACCTACCCGCCCCAGCGCGGCGATAGCCCCACTCAGCATGACCGCCAGGTTCTCAATCTTTTGCCGCCGCGCGCGATCGGCCCAAGCGGCCTGATTCGCGACCAGTTGCGTATTCGACTCCAGCACGGTCTCCAGGATTCGCAAATGATTGGCGCGCAGTGAACTGCCCGTCTCCGTCACCTCGACAATGGCATCCGCCAGCAACGGCGGCTTGACTTCGGTTGCGCCCCAGGAGAACTCTACGCGCACGTCAACCTTCCGATTCGCGAAATAATTGCGCGTGAAACTGACCAGCTCAGTGGCAATGGTTCGACCGGCAAGGTCTTCGAGTTTCTGAAAACTCGATTCCTCCGGAACGGCCAGCACCCATTTGACCTTGCCCATGCTTTGCTTGGCATAGACCAGGTCGCAGACCTTGACCACATCGAGGCCGCTTTCGAGCACCCAATCGAGGCCAGTCAAGCCCGCATCCAGCGCACCGTGTTCGACGTACCGCGCCATTTCCTGGGCACGGATCAGCATGCATTCGATTTCGGGATCATCCGTGGCAGCGAAATATGAGCGGGCGCTGGTGTACACGCGCAGTCCGGCGCGCGTGAACAGGCTCAGCGTCGCTTCCTGCAAACTTCCTTTGGGGATGCCCAGTCGCAATTTCATCGCCCCGCCCTCTCTTGCTCATCCTTCTCCTGTCCCACGAGCGCGGCTCCAAGCGTGCTCCCCACTGGAAGTTCCTGCATAAAGCAGGAGCGTGTCCCAGTGTGGCAGACCTTGCCCTCGCCCAACACGTTGACGCGCAGCAGTACCGTATCCTGGTCGCAGTCGGCGAAGGCGGCAACCACTTGCAGACGATTGCCGGAAGTTTCTCCCTTGGTCCACAGCGTCTGGCGGGTTCGGCTGTAGAACGTCACGAATCCACTGTGCAAGGTCATATCCAGCGCCTGCCGGTTCATAAAGCCCACCATCAACAACTCCCCGCTGCCCGCATCCTGAATGACGGCAGGCACCAGACCCTGCATCTTGTCGAAATCGATCTCCATCGAACCCTCCCAATCATCGTTTAAGAATAGCGGATTAAGAACCATGTTTGAGGAATCATCGTTTAAGAATCATAGTTAAAGAATCATCGCTAAAGAATCATGGTTTAAGAATCGTGTGCCCGATTTTCAAAGCTCGCACAACAGCAAAAAGCCCGCTGGGCGAGGTCCGCGCCAGCGGGCTTGGATTCCTATAAGTGCTTTTGGTTATCCGATGTCCCCCGCCGACACGCTCGTCGCCTGCTGATGATGGCGATGGTGATGAGTCAGCGAAGTCATGATCGGTAAAATCCTAGAGCAGTTGAGATAGGGTTGTCAATCGGTTTCTCGGTAGTGGGGTCATAGCGTGGAGACGCGCTGGTCCCTAAGTCCTAATTCAAAGCCCAACAAGTAACAGAATCACTCCGGCGCTGGCATCGCCAACGCCAATCTTTCCGGGCCTTTTCAGGCCGTTGTATCCGACCCCAATATCTGGTTGGAACATGTGAAGACTAGTTGGCTTGGGGAGGTCCAAGAGCTGCTCACAATCCAAGGACGCGATGGACCCATCGCGCTTGGCAAAGGCCGAGCACTCGCGGTACTCGCCGGGTAGCCATTCGGTTTGACCAATAACGAAGCTTGTATCACTCATGTGTGGCACCCGACCCGCATTATCAAGAAGCTTGTAACCGCCGACAGAGCCTGCCGTGACGATAAACAGCAGGACCAAAAACCTGGCAAACCCCGGCGTGCCAACTTCTTCGGACACGCGTGAGATTATACGATGAGACATTCCGGCGGGGTCTTGAAGCCGAGTGCATTCCAGTTTGCGGGTCACGCAGCGATGGAAGTCGGGATCGCGAATCACATTTTGGAACTGGAGGAATTGGTCAATGCGTAATGACGTGAGCAAGACCAAAATTGAAGCCAATCCGAATATTTTACGGATACCGATTTATGTCATTCGATCCGGCAAGTGGGGACTAACCATCACGTGCGCAGACAGCAAGCACGGCTTCAAGGTGGGGACCTCCCGGAGCAACTTGAAAGGTTCAGGGCAAAGATCGAAAACCTCTTCGTCGAACTGGTCGAAAAGCGCGCATCCACACTATGACCCCGCTACCGGTTTCTGGGGTGACAATTACATCCTCCCCGCGGCCCGAACGGGCCACGGCTGTCACCAGATGAGCTTGAGCCCTTTGTAGAGTCTGAATTTTTCGTCAGAAGTCAGAATGGGAATCTTCTCCGACAAAGCCTGGCAATGATCTGCCGATCAAAGGGGTCAGCCTGGTGGAGGGGTAAGTCGAACAACTGAAATGCATGATCTCCGGTGTAAGGAAAATGCGGATGTCAGATCCGCAACCGCCTGGCGCGCGACATCGGCCGAGAGTCTTAACTTGCCGAGGGCTCGCTTGATCGCGATCTCGGAAAGCGAAATCGCGCTCAGTTCGAGAACACTTTCTGCGTTCTTAAAACGGCGGTCGCGCGTTTGGTAAGCCGTTCCGGCGATTCCACCGCGTAA
>CAWFVB010000032.1:0-14732 GCA_963819145.1 uncultured Acidobacteriaceae bacterium | reverse complement strand
TCACCCCGGTAGGCCTTCAACTGCGACTGCCGGCGCAGGCTGCTGGTGCCCACGCGCGCCCCTTGCGGCAGAGCCTTCACGCTCTCGTGCTTGACCGAGAGAAAGACGTCGCGCGGATTGACCCGCGTCGTGACCGCGACCAGCTCGAACCCTTGCGGCAACTCGGTCGGCAGGTCCTTCAGGCTGTGCACCGCCAGGTCCACCCGTCCTTCAGCGAGCGCCTCTTCGATCTCCTTGGTGAACATGCCCTTGGTGCCGACTTTGGCGAGCGCAACATCGGTGATCTTGTCGCCGGTGGTCTTGATGATTTCGATCTCGACCTCATGGCCGCGCTCGCGCAGCAGTGCGGAGATGTGGTTGGCCTGCCAGAGTGCCAGTTGCGATCCGCGGGAACCGATCCTGAGGCGCGCCATCAGTTGTGTGCTCCGGGTTTTCCGCTGGACGGCGGCTTCATCGTTCGCCGCGGCGGTTTTCGCATCGCGCAGGCCGAAAAGCTTGCGCACCAGATCAATTACGTTGTCGCTTCCGACGATTCGCGGGCCGCGCTTTTGAGGGTCGTAATGGGTGTGTGCATAATTTTGTTGATGATGCCTCGCGTCAGTGCTTCCACTGCCAGCTCCTGCTCAGGACTGAGCGTGCCCAGCCGGCCGCGCACCCGATCGATCTCAGCCTGGCGGACAGTCTCAAGGTGTTCCTGGAGTGACACAATCGTCGGCACCACATCGAGGGTTTGCAGCCGCGACTGAAATTTGTCGACTTCCATCTGCACGATGGATTCAGCCTGGTCAGCCTCGGTCCGGCGATCGGCGATATGCGACGAGACAACTTGTTGCAGGTCATCAATGTCGTAAACGAAGATGCCGTCCAGCTTGTTCATCTCCGGATCGATGTCGCGCGGGACCGCGATATCGATGAAGAACATAGGACGGTTTTTGCGGCGGTGCAGGAACTTCTCGCCATCTTCCTTGCCGAAGATGGTGTGCGGTGCGCCGGTGGAGCTGATCACGATGTCGGCGTTGGGCACCGTCTCGTACAGCTGCTCGAAGGGAAAGGCCTGGCCGTTAAACTTCTTGGCCAGAGCGACCGCCCGTTCGTACGTGCGATTGGCCACGTAAATCTGCTTCGCTCCGTGCGCCACAAGATGTCGCGCAGAGAGTTCGCACATCTTCCCCGCTCCGACCAGGTAAACGCTCTTGCCTTGCAGGTTACCGAAGATTTTCTTCGC
Organism: uncultured Acidobacteriaceae bacterium; assembly: GCA_963819145.1. Taxonomy (GTDB): domain Bacteria; phylum Acidobacteriota; class Terriglobia; order Terriglobales; family Acidobacteriaceae; genus Sulfotelmatobacter. The sequence continues at coordinate 13,507 of CAWFVB010000032.1, read as the reverse complement.
CAGATCTACTGCGACTGACGCGACCGATACCGCTGAGGTCGCGATGGCGGTTTCGTTGCGTACGCGTTTGGCGACAGCGAACGCGCGCGTCAGAAGTGCATCGAGTTGCGAGTTGACCGCGCCGACGGCGCGCGCCGTGGCATAGGCTTCCTTCACCTGCCCCAGTATCTGCGGTTCGCCGACAATCATCGAGTCGAGACTGGAAGCCACGCGAAATACATGCCGCACCGCATCGCGCTCGCGATGTTCGTAGAGATACTTGCTATACGGCTCGGGATCGAAGCCGTAGAACTGGTGCATGAAGCCTTGGATATCGGCGGTGCCATTTACCGTGCGAGCCAGCAGTTCCACACGGTTGCAGGTGGAAATAACCATCCCCTCTTCAATGCCGGGATAGCTGGCCAGGCATTTGGCCGCTTCCGGCAGGCGCGCTTCAGGGATGGCGAATTGCTCGCGCACTTCGACGGGCGCGGTCTGGTGGTTCACGCCGATGACGATGAAGTTCATGAAGCGATAAACCTGTGCGTGCGGCTAAAGTAATTCGCGGCCCACGCGCCCAGGGCCACGACGAAAGCAAAGGTCGCCAGAAACGCCGCCCGGCGGCCGCGCCATCCCGAACTCCACCGGGTGTACAGCAGCAGCATGTACACTGCCCACATGATGAACGACAGCAGGATCTTGGGATCGTAAAAGAACAGTGGCCCGTACTTCTCGATAGCCAGCACCGAGCCTGCCACCAAGCCCAGAGTCATAAATGGAAACCCAAAAAGCAGGGAGCTGTAGCCGATCTCGTCAATCGTCTGCAGTGGAGGCAGCCAGTTAAGCAGGGCGCTGGAGCCTTTCGCCTTCAGTGCTCTCTCCTCAACCAGATAAAGCAGGCTGGTGCCAAAGCTGAGGAACAGCCCGGCGTATCCGGTGAAAATGAGGACCACGTGGACGAAAATCCATCCGTTGCGCAGAAATGGCGAGGTCAGCGTGATCGGCTTCTGTCCCACGGCCGAAGCGAACGTCAGCACGAAGACAATCGGGAAAATCACCACTCCAGGCGAGACCGTGCGATAGGCAACGAAGAAAATGAAGAACACGACCATCGCCATGAAAGCGAGCATCGATTCGGAATAGTGGATGGAGGCCCACGATAGATGTCCGATGAGGATGGTGGACTCTACCAGCGAAACAAAATGGAAGATGAGTCCCAGGCCTACGGCCGGTTCGACGATCTTCCCCAGGATGTTGCCTTTCTTGCTGAGCAGGAGAAGCGAGTACAGCAGTCCCACGCCATAGAAAACCACCGCGACTCGGAGCCAGATTAGAGGCATGGACCCCACAAAATCCAAGGCTTGGACTCTTGCCCTTGCACTTTGCTTAGTATAACGGTGGGGCGGAATGGGACGCAGCATGGCTGTCACACCAGCTTGTGACCTGCGTCACATGAGTCGCGTACAAAGCGATTCGCAAGGACAAAGCTCACACGGTCTTGTGACCAAGTTCCGGCTCAACTTGGGTAGTGGAAGTGCACGATGTGCTGCGAAGCAATGGTCACCCCATCGCGCATGGCTGGCCTGAAGTGCCATCTTTGCAGGACCGCAAGAACTTTCTGCTCGACGCCGTAGCCGATGCCCTGAAGCAGCTTGGTTTCGATTACATTCCCTTGCGCATCAATGGTGACTTCCACAATCACGTCGCCTTCCACACCTGAAGGCAAGTCAGCGCGAGATACCGGCGGATCGGGAAAAACCTCCGGCAGAGCCGGCACGACTTCATCGCCGGTTATGGGAGAACCGGGCGCGCGTCCCCAGGGAGATCCCCCGCGCGCGGTTTGCTCAGGCGCGTTCTGCTGAGTAGGGCGGTCCGTTGGCGACGCCTTCAATTGCGTCCTGGGAGGCTTTGGCACGGAGACCGCTGGAGTACGCAAGCTGAGGGCCGGCTCTTGCGGTGAGGAGCTCGTCCGATCCGGCCCGACGGGCGCCAGATACACGATGGAAACCGAACCCGAAGATCCCGGGATTCCGTGCTCAATGTCAGACGGCGTTACAAAGACCGGAGCCGCGCGATGGATGAGAATCAGCAAAGCGGCGCAGTGCAGCCCCAAAGACGCCGCCATCGACCGGGTCCACCGCTTACGACGCGGCCACTGCAACTGCGTGAACATCAGGTCTCACCCCGCTGCTGCATCCAGGATCCCACACTCCTGCTGCATGATTGGACGAAAGCGCCAACGGTCTGTGAGCCCATGCTATTCGACGCCAATGGACTCCAGCAGAGCCAGGAGCGTTTCTGCCTCCAACCGCAAACGGCGGCCCTGGTTCCGCATGTCGGGGATTTCGTCGAACGCCTGCATCAGGCGCAGCTTCACGCCAGCGTACTGTTCCGGCTCGCTCAGGGTACGGCCGCGGCTCGTCGCCCAGCTTTGCAGCGCCTCCGGGCGTAGAAAAATGCTGACTGCATAAGTCGTCTTGCGGTCGGAGGTCACGTCGAAGATGAACTCCGTGGCCGGCGCCTCCGGATCACTGTCGAGCGCTGGGCGCTTGCCGACGAAGTAGTACTGGTAAACGTAGCCGGTTTGGCCGGTGTACGTTTTCAGGCGCCGGACGGTCATGCGCCTACCGCTCCGTCGGCCTCTCGCGCAGAATGGCCGCCGCGGTTTCCGAGCTGACAGGCGAGTAGTAGACCTCCTTAAAGGTGTACGACTTCGCCTTGGCGCCCAGTATGGGCAGAATCTCTATGTGCCAGTGGTAGTCGTCCTCGATGGTCTTCCAGAACCCAAGGTTTTCAGAGCGATGCATGGTATTCGGCGAGGTATGCAGCACCATATGAAAGCCATCGGCGATGGTGCGAATACGGTACAGCGTCCGCCGCAGCAGCGCGGCGAGGTCGCGCATGGCTCCCGACTTCAGGGTCGTGCGCTCGAAATAGGCCTCGTGACTGCGCGGTGCGATCCAGGTTTCATAGGGCACGCGCGGCGCGTAAGGACAACATGCGATGTAATCGCCGCGCACTTCCACCAGTCGCGCCTTCTGGTCCTGCTCCTGCTTGAGGATGTCACAGAAGACGCAGCGTTCCTTGGTGCGATAGTGTTCCCGTGCGGCCCGCAGTTCATAGAGCACGCGTCGCGGAACGAAGGTCGTGGCCACAATCTCTGAGGTGGGGTGATCGAATTCCTGTCCCGACATGCTGCCGAAGTTCTTGAAGACGCTGACATACTTGAAGCGGACGTCTCCCTTCAGGTCCTGGATGCGCTGCCCGCACAGCGCCAGGTATTCTTCAATCTCACGATCGTCCGCATTCCACAGGTGACGATCGTGGCGGGAATTCTCCACGATCACCTCGTGCGCGCCGACCGGCTGCATGGTGTCGTAGAGTCCGTTGCCGGAGCGGCCGGGATCGCCATCAATGCCATAGAGCGGATGAGGATGCACCACCGCGCGCGCCGCCCACGGACTGCCGTTTACGGTCGGCGAGGTGGCAATCACTTGCAGCGGCATACCCGACTCCGGGCAAAACGGACAGCGGAAGTCGGGCGCGGAGGCACTCTCGGGCTCGTCTCCGCAGATAACCCACGAACGCGTGATCGGATCTTTGCGCAGTTCCATCGCTCTTTACTTTACGTCCAGAGACATGGCAGTGGCTAGTGGGAGGAGGAATGAGCCTAGCAAGGCGCACTTCGAGTGGTTCGGCAGCATTGCAGTCGGGGCCAGCAACTGGCTAAGACTGGTCGTCTCCCGGCGGTCTAGGGCTTGCGAAGCGATTCTAGTCTCGTTTTCAGATTTTTCTTTGAGCGACCCGTAGAATCAATAAGTTAGCATGGATTGCTTGCATCCATTTGAGGTAATTATCCCTTTACAATACGTACTAATTCTGATACGCTCTTTCTTGACGGTAGGTAACGCGATATGAACAAAGACCTTGCGAATATGTTGATGGACGCTCTTGAGCGGCTATATGTTGAGAACCTAGCAAGAACGACCATCCTCAAGGCATACAGCGGCCAACGGTTGCCGCCTCAATATCAGATTTGACGAGCTGGTTGAAGACGCGAAAACGCATCCGCAAGTTGCGGGTGTCGTTCGCGAACAATTTGCGTCAGTGCGCGCTCATATTCTCGAAGACGCGAATCTGGAAGAGGTGCTTCAAGAATTTCTACGAGTAGTTCCAGCCAAGAAGGACGAGAATTAGCCATGAATCGCAAACCCAAGATGGAGCGGTACACCAAGAAAGACTTTGACCGCCAGTTCCCGAATGATGCGGCCTGCCTCGAATGGCTCAAGAACCGCCTGTACCCCGACGGCATCTACTGCAAGAACTGCGAAGCGGTCACGAATCATTACCGCCTCAAGAGCAGTCCTTCCTATTCGTGCGAGTATTGCGGCAACCACGTTCACCCGACCGCCGATACGATCTTTCACAAATCTCCGACTCCGCTGACGACGTGGTTCTATGCCATGTACCTCATGTCTGCCACTCGCTGCGGGATTTCGGCGAAGCAGATTGAACGGGAAACGGGAGTGACCTACAAGACGGCGTGGAGGATGTTCAAGCAGATTCGTTCCATGCTGAACCCCGAGAAGTCCGGCCCCATTGGGGGATTCAACCGTCGAGTCGAGATGGACGAGAGCTATTTCGGAGCCAAGAAGGTGCGCGGCGGAAAGCGCGGTCGTCCCTCTCCCGGCAATCCGAACAAGGTTGCTGTGGTTGGCATGGTTCAACGCAAGGGAGAAGTCCGGGCTTTTGTCTCGGCGGATGTGAAGGGAGATACGTTGATCGGACTCGCCAAGGAATACATTCTTCCCAAGTCGCTCGTCTTTACCGACGATTTCACGGCCTATCAGGGATTCGGGGCACGCGGTTATCAGCACCGCAGAATCAATCATAGCGAGGGCGTCTACGTCGTGGGGGATACCCATACCCAAACGATTGACGGATTCTGGGCGCTGGTCAAAAACGGAATCCGTGGGGTGTACCACAGCGTGGGAAAGCATTATCTACAAACCTACCTTGACGAATTCAGTTTTCGTTATAATCACCGCTTCGATACTCAACCGATGTTCACGACGTTCATGCAGCAGATCGAAAAGCGCGATGCCGTCATCCGCCAGACTCGGGTTGAGATTGAGCCGTTCTGAATGGAATCGCGATGCGCATACCGCCGATGTTCTCAACGCGCCGGAAGCAGGCGGCGGGGAGGTTCCATGTATCGTAGACCCCTGGCTCTGTTTCCCATCTAACCGTGACACGACCGCCGGAAGAGGCTATGATCTCTGAATCTGGTCCGCCGCTGTTTAGGCGGACGATATCGCCGATGCGTAGTTCTTTGCTTTGTGTTTGCATAATAATCCTTTTCTCCGGAGATAATAGAAATGGCTGACGAATTCAAACCCGGTGATCTTGTTCAACTGAAATCCGGCGGCGCGGTTATGACCGTGGACGAGATTCGCCCAGAAGGCGGCAAGCCGACGGTGTATTGCGTGTGGCAAGAGGGCAACAGGAAGTTTAGTGACGATTTCCCCGCGCACACTCTCATACACTGGAAAGCGACACCCACCGCTTAATCCGGCTTGACGCGCCGACTCGCCTTCGTCAGATCGCGAAGGAACTGCTCTTGGGTCGGGATGGGAATCTCGGCACCCTCTGGAGTGACCTGCGTTTCCCGTTCTTGCTTGGCAGAATCCATCCCTGGTACATTGCGGCGTCGAGATTGCGCACGCCTCTCTAGCGTTTCTCTCATTTGTATCAACTCCGCTCGGTATAAGGTTTCAAAAATCTTCATCGCTGGGACAACGATGGCAACGCCATAGTTCACGCCATGCTTTCGGTCGTGCGTGAAGAACGGTTTATTCATCTCCGATTCCTTGATGTCCCAATGTCCGTGCATCAGGCCCAGTAGCTTTATGTGCTTCCCAGTTCCGAACATGATCCCAGAGCCGCGAACCTTGTCTGGATTGCTTGGGGTTCCAGTGTTCCTTACAAACACGGGCGAACCGCTCAATCCGCCGAGCGACCGCGCTTCGACGAGGTACACATCGGCATAGCCAAGTTCCGTGTCTATCTGCTCGGTTGGCATCATGGCGATGTTGCCGTGCCTTACTACGGGCCAATTGCGCGTCGTGCCGATAACCTCTGTGAATAGGCCGACCGCGAAAACTTCATCGCCGATCCCAATCACCAACTGCTCAATCACTCCCGGAAGCGCAAATTCTCGCAAGTCAACCGCCGCAATGCTTACGCCGGGAGGATTGAACACTGGCACCACGGCAACGTCCGTCGTCTTATCTTCAGGGTGCAACCACCAGTGGTCATCGCCGATCCCTGCGAAGGTCGTAACGCCGCCACCGAGCTTGTTAACAAAGAAACACAGTTTGTGACCCGCTAGGTCATTCGCTACGTGCTTCGCGGTAATGAAGTACAGAAATGGTTCCATGCCCGGCGCATCCGCTGGCAGCGACACAAAAAACCCCGTCGCATAGGGATCGCCATGAACTCCAGTAGCGTCTTCTGCGGCAACCTCACCAATGAACGCGACACAATTCAGGTACTCGTCCGGTATTCGCACGGTGGGATGATACCCCCTCGACACACTAAACCCGGTGCGTCCCATTCTTACTACGTCTCCGGGTTCGCCTGCATTATGCAGGGGAAGTGTACGTACTGTCAAGGGATAATTACCTTGTTAAATAAGGACTTAGCGTCTACTTTCACGTCTAAGTTTGCTAACTTGCTATCAATCCCTCAAATGCGCGAGCGAATGGGACGATGCTTGGCCGTACGACCGTGGGGGCATCGCGCTACGCCACCCCATACAACCTTGCTTCGGTATTACGACATCGAAGTCACAGAGCGCCGGTGAAGCGGACGTGTGAAGGGAAGCCGAAACAGATGCCATTGTTGCAAGTCATCATTACACTGATCGTGGTGGGAATTCTTTTGTGGCTGGTCAACCGCTTTATCCCCATGGCGCCATCCATCCGGTCGATCCTGAACGCCGTGGTCGTCATCGCCGTCGTAGTTTGGATATTGAACGTCTTTGGGCTGCTTGCATTCCTTTCGAATATCCACGTCGGTAAGCCAAGCCCGTAGAGACGCAAACAACTGCAAGAGAATGTGTCCGCATCTGACTTCCTGCGCCCGCCGATTGACCCCGAACATTTCTATTCGCCTACACCAGTGGCGAAAAACATCCGCCACGCGGCAGTGATTCCCTTAACATACCAATCGAGGTTTCCATCACTGATGTTCACTCCCCAGCCGATTGGATTTGTGAGCAGTCCTTACACGACCACCAAGGACATTCCGAAAGGCCTCGGCGCCAAGCATGAGGCAATCGGCATTCTGAAGGTCCTGCCGGAATTTGAGTCTGGACTCACAGACATCGAGGGATTCTCCCATCTATTCGTTATCTGGGAATTCGATCGTTCGCAAGGATTCGAGCTGGTGGGCACGCCACCTTGCGATGACCAGCCGCACGGCGTGTTTGCCACCCGCTCCCCGAGGCGCCCAAATCCGCTTGGCCTTACGGTTGTCGAGCTGCTCGGCCGGGAAGGTCCATTGCTGCATGTGCGTGGCGTGGACATGCTTGACGGCACGCCGATTCTCGACATCAAGCCCTATCTTTCGAGCGTCCCCATGGAGCATCTGAGCCGTGGCTGGCTGGCAGAAGCTGAGGCGCGCAAGAAAGAGTGACCTGACCGTCCCTCGAGCAAAAGAAGATTGACCGGGGCCGGCCTGCTGCTCAAGTTGCAGCCGCCATCAACAGCGCTTCAACCTTGGCGTCCAAATCCTGTGCGACCTTTAGAGCTTCCGGATTCCGGTAGGGAGCGAGCAAGCTGGCCATGCGATCGTACGAGAGCGAGAAGCTGCGCCAACTCCGGTTCCCGCTCTGCTGCGTCGATAATCGAAGGAAGAACGGCCGCCCAGCGCGCGGATTTTAACTGTTGAGCCAAACCTGTCGCGAGCGCAGTAACATCGCCTTTTAAGGTGCCTGTGTCTGGGATCACCGGCGCAGGTCCAATCTTCGAACAAGCGTCCATCAACAACGCCGAACGAGATGGCCAATGACGATAGATTGTTGTTTTGGAAACACCAGAGCGCCGCGAAACTTCGTCGATGCTGACACCTCCAATGCCTTCTTCGCTAAGCAATTTGTAGGTAACCGCCAAGATGGCATCTTTTGAGCGTTGAACCCTCTTGTCCTCGTGGGGTGAATTAAATGGGCGGCGGTTTGTTCAATTTCACCATGCGTTCCGGCGGCAACCATCTTTCATTTTCGCTTGCAACTTTCACTTCGAAGACGACTCTACTGTAGTGTAGCACAGATACGGTACCGTATCGCTGCAAGAACAACAAGGAGAAACGAGCATGTATTTAGTCATGGGCATTACTGGAAAAGTTGGGGGCGCCACCGCGCGGCATCTGCTGAAGCAAGGCAAACAGGTGCGAGCACTTGTGCGCAATCGCGAGAAAGCGGCGAAGTGGGCAGACCAAGGCGTGGAGTTGGTGGATGGAGACTGGAACGATGCGACAGCCATAGCGGCGGCGCTCAAAGGTGTTGAGGGCGCGTTTGTTATGTTGCCGGCTGTATGGGCACCCTCGCCTGATTACAGAGAAGCAAAGGGCGTGATTGCGAACTATGTCGAGGCGCTGACCAAGGTAGTGCCCCCGCGGGTGGTAGCGCTCTCGTCGATGGGCGCGAATAGAACAAGCGGGCTGGGGATGATCACGGCCTTATCACTTTTGGAGCAAGGTTTTCGCAGCCTGCCATCTCCGGTCGCATTTGTGCGCGCAGGCGGCTTTTTCGAAAACTTTCTTTTCGGCTTACAGGCCGCCCAAGGCGGAACACTACCGGTCTTCTACAATCCTACAAACCGGAAATCGACAATGGTCGCGACAAACGACATCGGCGCAGAGGTAGCAAAGCTTCTGACCGGGCCGGCGTGGTCAGGGCATCGCGTTATCGAGCTCGGTTCGATGGTAAGCGCGGATGAAGTGGCCGAACAATTGGGTGAAGTCCTAAAACTCGACGTAAAAGCCTTTGCCGTCCCGCGTGCAGGGTGGGCGGAAGCGTTCGAGCAGTTCGGCGTCCCGAAGGGCCACACTGGACCTGCCGAAGAAATGTTTGAGAGCGTTAACGCGGGATGGATGGACCTCGGAATCACGGGTACGGAGCACGTAGCGGGTACGACGTCCGCACGCGATGTGTTTGCGGCTGCACAGAACGCCGTCGAGGCGAACGCCGTCAAGGCGTAAGTCCGGGGCAAGCTGAATCATCCCGGTTCCTTGGGAACTGCGGCGCTAACGTCAAGAAAGATCGAGGTCAAACATGAAAGTTCTTGCTTTGGGTGCAACGGGCGGAACCGGACGGCTGATCGTCCGCGACGCCCTGGCGAAAGGCCATTCCGTAGATAACTGTGGAAACTCACGGAACTAGCGGAGTGCTAGCTGCGCAACTCACAAGCTCTGGCGTTCGAATCAGAGCATCACCTTCGTTCTAAGAAAGGATCGCTTTATGTCAAACTTCCCCACTCCGCTTGAAGAAGTCATTCATCACAACGTTATTAAGAACAACAAAACAGGCGGTCCGGCGCTTGATGTTGGGCAAATGAAGTTGCTCTGGAGGGCCTTGGGAGAAAACACGGGCTACACGTTCTCTATCTTCGAGAGCACGCTCGCGCCGGGGATGGGTATTCCACTTCATAAACACCCCTTTCCAGAGTTTTTCTATGTGCTGGAAGGCAATCTGTCGATCGGGTATTGGAACAACCAGGGTGTCACTGAGTGGGACGCGTGTGAAGCCGGGGAGAGTCTGGTGGTGCAGCCCAATGCGCCTCATACATTCTTCAACAAGAGTGAACATCCGTGCCGCATGCTGAGTGTGTCAACGTATCACCACGAGCGGATGATGAAGGATGCTGTGCATCCGGAGGGCAGGACAGATTTTCTGCCTGCTCAACTCACTCAGGCCGATTTTCAGAAATTGACGAAGTCGATGGAGAAGAATCAGGCATTCCTTGTCGCAGACCATGCTTAGTATGGGCCATCTCTTGAGTTCACCTTTGAACTCAAGAGATGCACCGCGACGCAAGGACGGGGCTGCACAGATACCTACCGTATCGTATCGTAGAAAGCCTACTGGGCCGTATCGCGTAGCAACAGATACAAGAGCCGACTTATTGCAGAACCTTTAAACCATTTAAACCCGCAAGAAGAGGATCGCTTTTAATATGAAAGCTGAACACACAATAGATAAACCCGCGCGGGCAGGTCGAGCAACTCAAATAGCCGCGATGGTAATAACCGGCCTTGTCGCCTTCATCTGGGTGTACTTCGGAAGGTTATATCTAATTCACGATCCCGACGAATGGAGGATCGCCAATCAGCAGCTCCGGGCTTTAGCCCCTGCAAAAATCGGCTCGCTCAGGGGCTGAAGCCCAAGTCCTTTGGGATCGACTTGCGGCACGGCTAAAAGCCGTGCCCTGATACAAAGCAATTTATGAGATAGGTTATAGTCATTATCACGAGATCCGGCGAGCCGGACGTCCGGATTCATTTGACCCTCCGGGAAGCAGGCCGTAGCATTAAATCTGGCAAAACGCCCGAGCGGCGGAGGTGTTGGTTCCAGCCCAATAGCAAGCAACTTTTTCACTCCATGGCATTCCCCGTCCCAAAACCGCCGGGCAAGATCCTTCTGGTTCGCTTCAGTGCTTTCGGCGATGTAATTCAGACGCTGCCTGTTCTCACCATGCTGCGTGAAGGTTTCCCGGACGCCAAAATCGGCTGGGCCATCGATACCGAACTGGCGCCTGCCATCGAGGGCCATCCAGCGCTCGATTACATTCACCGCTGCTCCCGGAATAGCTGGAGACGGGCTGCCCTTCACCCGTCGAAGTGGCCGTCGGTTAAGCGCGAATTCAGCACGTTGATTGAGGAAGTAAAGTCGGTGGGCTATGACGTGTCAATCGACGCGCAAGGGCTGTTTAAGACCGCGCTGCTTCCTTTTCTGGCGGGCATCCGCCGCCGGATCGGGTATAAGCATGGCCGCGAGTTCAGCAGTCTTTGCTATACGGAGCAATACCAGAACTCCCGCGAGTATTTCGATCCGGCGGTATTTCATCTCGAGCACATGGCGGGTCTGGTCCGGATGCTGGGCGCGGCCGAGAGCGGCTACAAGGTCGAACCACCCCTCGTCTCGGAGGGACGAAAGCAGCGGGCGCGGGAGGTATTGCAGCGCGCGTTCGCGGAGCCCGCGCCCGTGGTCGCCATGGCTCCCGCAACGCAATGGGAAAGCAAAAGCTGGCCAGAATCCTACTGGACGGCGCTTATTCAGCATGTGTTGGCGCATACCAACCTCAACCTGCTCCTCATGGGATCTGCCGCAGATGCGCCACTCGCAGAGCGAATTCTAAGCGCATTGTCCCCGGAGCAGATCAACGGCCGGGTGTGCAATCTGTTTGGGAAGGCGCCGATTCGGGACATGTACGCGCTGTACGAGCAGGTGGAGGCGGCCATCGGACCGGATAGCGCTCCGCTTCACGTCGCAGGTGCCGGCGGCGTGCCCGTCCTGATTGGCATTTACGGACCTACCGGTTACCGCAGAACGCCGCCGCTGGGCAGTCCGCATCTAAAGCTTCTATCCACCGAAGGGCAACTGTCATGTCAGCCGTGCCACCAGCGAATCTGCCCGCTGGGCACTGACGAGTGCATGAAACGCATCAGCCCTGAGGAAGTGTTTCACACTTTGCTGGAAGCTTTGACGGAGGCGGGAATAGAATTCAACCGGCATGGGGCTGTGGTCGGAGTCGGTGTGAACCGAATTGGAGTGGCCGGATTGATGACTTGCAGGAGGACAACGTGACCACGGCGACGGCCCTAAGAATGCTTGATCTTTCGCAGCTCGAGGCTGCGCCGCTCCACTCCGAGCCTTTTGAATATCTCACCGTTGGCGATGTTCTGCAGGCGGATTGCAAAGCCGCAATCGTCGAGGATTTCCCGCGCATCGATCGCCACGGTAGCTTTCCTCTCTCGACGGTGCGGCCCGGACCGGCGTTCCTGCAACTGGTGGATGAATTGCTCAGTAAAGATTTCGAGGCCGCGGTGGGTGGCAAATTCTCCATGGATTTGAGTCAATACCCAACTATGGTGACGGTGCGCGGACAGTGCAGCGCCAGTTCCGACGGACACATTCATCCCGATTCCAAAGACAAGCTAATCACCGTGCTGCTTTATCTCAACCCTGCCTGGGAGAGCGGTGGTGGCCGGCTGCGCGTCCTGCGCTCGAAAAAACTCGACGACTACGCGGCGGAGGTTCCGCCCACGATGGGCAGTCTGCTCATCTTCCGGCGCTGCGATCATTCCTGGCACGGTCACCTGCCCTTTGAAGGCCAGCGCCGGAGCCTGCAGATGAACTGGGTCAAGAGCGACCGTTACATGCGGCGGGAGCAGGTTCGCCATCAGATCAGCTCGTTCTTCAAAAGCTTGACAGGCCGGAACAGCTAAGGCACCAAGAGACACAGAGAAGAGGGAGAGGAAGTTAAAATCCTGGTAAGCTTCAACTGAGACACTGCCAAAATCTCTGTGTCTCTGTGACCTCTGTGGTAGGGTTTCCCTTGTAGGAATCGATGGTGCAGGCCTCGACAGCCCCGTCCATGATCAGCACCAAAACCGGCGGCCCTTCGCTCTCCGTGACCATCGTCGCCCAAAATGAGGAACGGACAATCGCCCGGGTGCTGGCGCCCGCCGCTGAGCTGGCGGACGAGATTATCCTGCTCGACAGCGGTTCAACTGACCGCACTATCGAGATTGCCCAACGATTCGGCGTCCAGCTCTATCACCAACCGTGGCTTGGCTATTCTGAACAGAAGAACAAGGCGATTGATCTCGCCAGCGGCGAGTGGATTCTCAGCCTCGATGCCGATGAGGTGATGACCCCGGCCCTGGTGGAAGAGATCCGCGGTGCGATGTGCGCAGGGATACCTGCGGACATCGACGGATTCAGGATTCCGCGAGTCCTGCTCATCGGTGACACTCCGGTGCGGCGCGGGGGGTTTTATCCCGATGCGCAATTGCGCCTGATCCGCAAGGGCCGCGGCCGCTTCCGCCCCAGAATCGTGCACGAATCCATCGCAGTAGAGGGCAGGGTGGGGCAGTTGAAGAACGATCTCCTGCACTACGCCTACCAGGACGTTGAACAGTTTAGCCAAACTATGGACCAGTATGCGCGACTCAGCGCCCAGCATTATTTCGAGCAGCGACACAGCCGTTGGCGCAGCAACCCGATGAATGAGGTCCTGCATCCGCTGTGGACGCTGTTTTACCGGCAGATTGTGCGTGGCGGGTTGTTAGGCGGCCCGCTGTGCTGGCGCTTGAACCGCACCTATGCGAATTATGTCCGGAAGAAAGTCCGCTACTTGCGACAACTCGAACGTCGCGATCGGCCAGGCAAAATGAACTAATCCGGATTATCTGAAGGGAATCAGAGGTGAAGCAGAACAGCCGCAAACTGCTTAAGGAAGAACAA
>CAWFVB010000031.1:0-14295 GCA_963819145.1 uncultured Acidobacteriaceae bacterium | reverse complement strand
GATCCTATTTGACGGTACGGCCCTTGAGGGTTTCCGCAGCCGGAGCGACGCTGCTCTCCGAACCGCCAAATACCCACGGCGCGCGAGCAGGAGCATTCCCGCGCCGAACATCAGCATGACAATTCCCCACCACAAATTGACATTGATGCCGAGCGAATGACGCGTGTACATTTCGCTTCCTCGGGTGGCCGCTCCATATCCACCCACCAGCACGCCGAACACGCTGAACATCATGCCGATTGGCCATCGGATATCGAATCCCATGCTTGTTCCTTAGAAACTGCGCAATTTACACAATTCTTGCTGTTACCAGAAAATCCAATTGAGCACCACCAGGACCGTCAGCACCACGACCGCCAGCACCACTGGCTTCTGGTACCACGACAGCCCTTCATCTTTCGGCCGGGCCGTGAGCGCGTAAACCAATCCCTTGAGTTCTGCATCCGGCCGCGGCTTGGTCAGCAGGGAGATGAGGATGGTCACGGTGAAGCAGGTTGTCCAGGCGAAGATCGCGGTCCAGAAATTTTGCGCCATCTCGCTTGGATATTGATGCACGACCACACCTAAAAACCCACCCTTGACGCCGGGCGCCGAGCCTGCGGGAAGGGTGAGGCCATGATGCACGGCGGCCGCGGCGGTGCCCCCGAGGAGCCCGCAAAAGGCACCGTTGCCGGTTGCGCGCTTCCAGAACATGCCGAGCAGGAAGGTGGCAAACAGGGGAGCGTTCACGAAGGCAAAGACCAACTGCAGCACGTCCATGATGTTATTGAACTGGCGCGCAACGTAGGCGGCGGCGACTGAAGTCGCCAGACCGAAAACCGTAGCCGCTCTCCCCATCCACAGGTAATGCTGGTCGGACGCAGTCTTATTAATGTAGCCCTGGTAAATGTCGTAGGTCCAAACGGAATTGAAGGCAGTCGTGTTGCCGGCCATCCCAGACATAAACGAAGCCATCAGGGCGCACAATCCCAGCCCCAGCAATCCCGAAGGAAAATAACGAACCAGCATCATGGGAGTGGCTAGATCGTAGTCGAGCACGGTTTTGCCGTCTTTGATGAGAGGCTTTCCACTTTCATCGAGTTTCGGTGGAATAATCCCTTTTCCACCTTCCAGGCTGATTCCGCCGCTCGCCGCTCGCTCGGAGACAACTGCCGATCCCGCCCTTGCCGGAACGTCTGCCGCATCGCCGCCCATGCTCGCCGCGGAAACGACGCCGGCAATCATTCCGGGCAGAATCACCAGGAAGGGGAACAACATCTTGGGAAAGGCGGCGATCAGCGGGGTGCGGCGGGCGGAGGTCATGGAGTCGGCTGCCATGGCGCGCTGCACCACCAGAAAATCCGTGCACCAGTAGCCGAACGACAACACGAAGCCTAAACCCATTAACATGCTGAACCACTCCACGCCCATGGGATTCGCGCTGGGGCTGCCCAAATACTTCCAGGAATGGACCATGGCGTCGTTTCCTATGCGGGTCTTGAGGCCGTCCCATCCGCCGACATCTTTCAATCCGAGAAACACCAGCGGGATAAAACCGATGACGATCAGAAAAAATTGCAGCACTTCGTTATAAATCGCGGACGTGAGGCCGCCGAGAAACGTATACGCTAATACGATCAGCGCGGACACGATGATGGCCGCGTTGAAATTCCAGCCGAGCAGCAGTTGCAGCAACTTGCCCATCGCGTACATGGAGACGCCGGAAGAAAAGACGGTCATCACCGCAAACGAGATGGCGTTCAGTCCGCGCGTTTTTTCGTCGAAACGCAACTTCAGATACTCGGGCACCGAGCGCGCCCGGGAACCGTAGTAGAACGGCATCATGAAGATGCCGACGAAAACCATAGCGGGAATCGCGCCCACCCAGTAAAAATGCGAGGTGGCAATGCCGTACTTGGCGCCGCTGGCGCCCATGCCAATCACTTCTTGAGCGCCGAGGTTGGCGGAAAGAAAAGCTAATCCCGTGATCCAGGCAGGAATGGACCGGCCCGACAGAAAGAAGTCGGTGCTGGTCTTCATGTACTTTTTCAGTACGAAACCGATGCCCAGAACAAACGTGAAGTAAACGCCGATGACCGCATAATCGACCCAATGTGGATGAGGGCGCATTGGACTCGCATACGCAACTGCTTAACGTTGAACGCACGAGAGTTGTACAGTGCGCATCAAACGTTTGTCAACATGCTGCCTTAACCGCTTCCCCAACGGGCTGATTAGCGGCAAGGCTGCGATACTCGTCGATCAAGCTCTGCACAAGCAGTGGAGCGCCGGACGTCGGGCGTCCTGGAACGGCCCCTCGCCGGCTTCCGACGGGCTGGGCGGGGACGCCCGGCGCTCCATCAAAAAACGTCCCGGAGGAACATCCGGAACGTTTTTATTTACATCCACTTTGCGGCTGTAGAGACGCGGCTTGCCTCGTCTGAGACGGGACAAGCCCCGTCTCTACAGGAAGGTTGCGAAACTTCAATGCGAAACGGCGGCGAACAGCGGCGAATTCATCAGGGACTGGAACTTCTGATCGTCGCTCTTGAAGTGGACTTGCAGGTTCGAGCCGTCGGAATCGACGGTGGAAGCGTCAATGGCAGTCTTTTCGACCGGGCTGGCACTGAGTTTCTTGAAAAGCATGACGCCCTTGAGGATGGTGGATAGAGTGGCCGCCGTCATCGAGTCGGCGGTTTTAACGCTCAGATCGAAATTGACTCCGTTCTGGAAGTTCATGGTGTAGCGAGAAGCCAGAATGCGCTTCTTGATGCTTTCGTAGTCGCCTACTTTTGCAGCATCGCCCATAACGGAAAACATCATGGTCTGAGTTCCCTGCTGGTCGAGGACGCTCCACAGGGGGGCGCTATCGACGGCCGCCATCTGGTCGGTCATCACCGGATTGGAATCAAGCGATGGGCGCTTGCCGTCGCGGGTATCGAGCGCGCTGTGCAAGGAGGACTCGACACCGAAGGCCAGCGTGTTGTCGTCCAGGAAGGTCATCACCAGACCGTTGTCCATTGGGTAGATGCGGTCATTGCCGTATTTTGTGGCCGTGATCTTTTTTAGCTTCAGCTTCTTGAGGACGACTTTGGCCGAGAACGATCCCTGCGCCACGCCGATGGTTTGAATGCCTTTCTTTTCAGTACGGAAAGAGGCGAAATTGAGCTGGTCGAGATCGTGGTCGGAATCAATACCGATGCCTTTCAGGGCGCTCTCGAGTTCCTTCAGGTTGTCGGGCAGCACTTTTTCTTTGAGCGCCTGCGCGGTGGGCGAATCCTTGAGCGCCCGGTAGTCGACGCCAATCAGTTGCTGAATTTCAGCCGGCACCAGGGAGCGCGCCGACGATGCGATGGGCATGGCGTAGCCGACGGTTGCGCAGAGAAGCAAAACCGCGAAACACGAATTCTTCTTCATTGAAATCCTCAAAGTGAAATCCTCAAGATGGGTCTGAGATGTTTAGATGCAAACCGTGAACCGTCCGCTGACGATCCTTGGCGGTTTTCCACCCGTTCTTGCCTATTCTAGTCCCTAATTCGCGAGGCCGGAGCGTAACTAAAGTGCGTCGTCTGCGGCATGGTCTTAGAACGCCAGAACCGCATGAGTTTGCGTGGAAACGGATAATGCAGCCACTGCTTTTTTCATGGGCAAGCGAACATCAGGAGAAACGCTGGCACCTCACTCAGCCTTGTGATACCACTCACTGACAGTTTGAGTTCACTGCTCTATTGTTTGCGATACCTCAAGTTTGCACTTTGAGTGTTCAGAAGGTGAGCTATGAAGGTTCATGAGGTAATGACTAAGAACCCAGCATTCTGCTGCCCATCCAGTTCGGTTGTGAAAGCTGCCACGACCATGCAAGAGTTAAATATTGGAGTTTTGCCGGTGGTCCTGGACCCGACTAATCCACGGCTGGTCGGGATGGTAACCGATCGCGACCTTTGTCTGCATGTGGTGGCCGGTGGCAGAGATCCGGCGGATATCTGGATCAGCGAGTGCATGACCGCGGACCCCATTTGCTGCGCTGTAGGAGATGACGTTCGCTACGCACTGGAACTGATGGAAGAACATCAGGTGCGCCGCCTGCCAGTGGTGAATGGGAGACGTGAAATCGCGGGCATTTTGTCACTCGGCGACCTGGTCGGCAGAGGGAGCATCACTAGCGTTGAGATTGCCGAAGCGCTACGTCGGCAGACGATCCGCGAGCCCGTCCGCGAGGCTACCGAGCCGCTGGAAATGATTACTGCCTCCTAGCGGGTGGGGGACCAGGGAGCCGATTCCAGCGACCATGCGGTTAGTGCGCCCCGCCTGGTGCGATATTTGCGGTGAGAGAGGTTCTAGCCTCTCAGCGCCAGCGCGCTTGTGCGTCTCAGTCACAAACGACTCGTCTTTCGGCGAATCCTTCTTTAGCGAATCGAGGTTGATCTCGACGTTTGCGAGCGCGCCTTCGAGGGCACCTTTTGCCAGGGCAATTGCGGTCGTCAAATCGGATTTCATGTTTGGGTTGGTGATCGGCTGCAGACTGGTCGCAATCTGCGCCACCTCGACTGCGTTTTCGGCTACACCCAAAGGCACGCTGGTCGCCTGTTTGAGCGCGGCGGCGATCGCGGCGGCGCCGTCATTAGAATTAGAACTAGCATTAGCCTTGCCATCTGACGACTTGGCCGACTTGTAGGCCTTCATGACGAGATTGTAGGAATCGGCGTCGGCGTCGATGGCGGCCTTCAGTTCTTCGCGAAGCTGGCCGAGCCGGGCGATCGCTGCGCTGAGCTGGCTTTCGTGCTGCAGGTACGCTTTCTTGCCGCGCGACATGGACGCGACCATGCTCGCGAGTCCGGCGGCCATGGCTCCGCTGGCGGCGGCGGCGCTGCCTCCTCCGGGAGCCGCGGTGGGGGCGGCCAGTTGTTCGATGAAGGGTTCGACTCCGGCACGCAGGCCGCCTACCGCCATCTTGCCGCTCATGACCGCAGCCAGGCGGTTTTCGAGGATGAGCGAGGAATCGAAATTTTCTACTTGCAGAAACCATTCGGCGGCCTGCTCCAGCGCCTTCTTGGGAATCAGGCCAACGATCTCGCTTGAAACCGGGATGACTCCGTAGCGCGCGGCTTCGCGTCTCACGAATTCGAAGACGCGGTGGATGGGGGTCTGCTCGAAGTCGGTCAGGTTCATCGAGACCTGAGCCAGGCCGCGCACCAGGAATCCGGCGCCCTTGACGAAGCGCAAGCCGCCTCCCGAAAAGCGCACGGCTTTCGCAATTTTCTTGGCGATCTCGACGTCGGGCGTATTGAGGAAGACGTTGTAGGCGATGAGAAACTTGCGCGCGCCTACGACCGTCGCTCCGGCCGTGGGATGCACGCGGGGCTCGCCGAAATCGGGCTTGCGCGCGGGATTGGTCGCAATTTCGGCACGGATGCCTTCGAATTGACCGCGGCGGATATTTTCCAGGTTCTGCCGTTCGGGCGTGGCGGCGGCGGCTTCGTAAAGATAGACGGGGATCTGGAAGCGCTTTGCAATCTCGGCGCCTACGTGGCGTGCCATGGCAATGCAGTCTTCAATCGTCACGCCATCGATCGGAATAAAGGGCACGACATCGGCGGCTCCCATGCGCGGGTGCGCACCCTGGTGTTGCGTGAGATCGATCAACTCGGCGGCCTTCCCTACACCGCGAATGGCGGCTTCCTGAATGGCTTCACGCTCGCCGACCAGGGTGATGACCGAGCGGTTATGGTCGGAATCCATCTCGCGGTCGAGGAGATAGACTCCGGGGATCCTCATGGCTTCGACGATGGCATCGACTTTGGCCGGGTCGCGGCCTTCCGAAAAATTAGGAACGCATTCGACAAGAGTGCTGGGCATGGCGAGAAGGATAACGGGCGGTGGTTGGGTGAGGCAACCGGCGCCGCGAACGCGCGATGAATCATATGGTGGAGTTGCGGGCGTCTTGCCCGTCCTGCCGGGCGGGGACGACCGGCGCTCCATCGAACGTAATAATAGATCGCGCAACAGGCAGACTGCGAACTATACTGCGAAACTATGCGGTGCCCGCTTCAACTTTCCAGCCGCGGTTTCACGTGACGATGGTCCTGCCTAAAGGCTTCGTCGGGCCGTTGTCCTGCGTATCAAGCGTTTATCAGAAGCGATTCATTCGTCGAAAGGATGTGCCATGCTGCGTCGGTCCCTGCTTTTCCTGTTGCTTGTGTTGTCGTCTTTGCCGGCTCTCGCTCAGCCTGCTCTGGCTCAGAAGGAGCGCCACTTCAACTTCCGCTACACATTCACAGTGAAAAATGTCAGTCCCGGCGAGCGCGTCCGGGTTTGGATTCCGCTGGCGCACTCCGACGCCTTCCAGGATGTGACAGTCGTTTCCAAGAGCGGCGACTTGCCGCTCAAGCAGGTTCGCCAGCCGGAATATCGGAACGAAGTTCTGTACGCCGAGACTTCGAAGGCTGACCAGGGGGAGTACAAGTTTTCGGTGGACTATGACGTGGTGCGGCGTGAGCATGTGGTGCTGGTGAACGGAAAACCGATTAGCGACGCGCGGTCTGCGCCCGCGTCACGCGTCGAGTTGGCGCGGGCACTGGAGGCCGACCGACTGGTGCCGGTGACGGGAATTCCGGCGCAATTGGCGGCGCAGGAAACCAAAGGAGCAACCACGCCGCTGGAAAAGGCGAAGGCCATTTACGACTACGTTTTCCGCACCATGAAATACGACAAGAGCGGCACGGGTTGGGGACACGGCGATACGCTCTGGGCCTGCGATTCGAAGCAGGGCAACTGCACCGACTTTCATTCGGTTTTTATTTCGATGGCGCGAGCCGAGAAAATTCCGGCGCGCTTTCAGATCGGCTTTCCGCTTCCGGCCGATAAACATTCCGCCGAGATTCCGGGATACCACTGCTGGGCGGAGTTCTATCTGAAATCGTCCGGCTGGGTGCCAGTAGACATTTCGGAGGCATGGAAACATCGGGAAAAGCATGATTACTTTTTCGGTGCGCACGATGTGAATCGGGTGCAGTTCACGCAGGGACGCGATCTGCGACTGGCGCCGGCGCAGGACGGAGCTCCGCTGAACTACTTTGTCTATCCTTATGTGGAGATCGGCGGGAAGGAGCATCCGAATGTTTCGATCGCGTTTTCGTTTGAGGACGTCGGGGAAAAGAAGATGGCGGTGAGCGCCGTTTTCTAGCCTGACAACTCATGCGCTACACTATTTTCTTGACCGCGCTCGGTCAATGATGATGGCGGAAACGCGACGGGAATTTCAGCAACTCGCGAGAATGAGGCTGAAGGACGCACGTGTTCTGATGCGGGGCGGCAGCCTGGAGGGGGCATACTATCTCACTGGGCTTGCAGTCGAGTGCGCGGTAAAGGCGTGCATCGCCAAGAACACGAGGCGACACGACTTTCCCCCCAAACAAAACATCGTGAGAGACATTTATGATCATGATTTGGCTAAATTAATTAGGACAGCAGGACTTCAGACGGCATTGGATTCAGAGATGACCAGGAACAGTTCCTTCAACAACCACTGGGACGTGGTTAAGGTTTGGAACATAGAAAGCCGGTATGTGACAAAAGGCCTCAACGCTCGCGATCTTTACAGGGCGGTGGCAGGAAAGGGCGGGCTAATGCATTGGCTACGACAGCGCTGGTAGACAAAAGCAGTATTGATTTCGGACGTAGGGTCATCGCTGCGCTCCACCGGGCGGGAATTCCCGTCACTGTCGGCCTCTGGGCTTTTGCTCCCGACTCCGAGGAATGGCAGTTGACGATCGCCACGCCATTGGTTGACGAGGTGGGACCTTTGGCTGCTTATGGAAGAGTGCACAAGGCGATTCGAAAGGCCCACGTCGAAGGCCAATTTCCACTAAGAGGCATCTTCCTAAGAAGCCCCAAAGACCGTGTAATAAGGTCGCTCCAGAAAGAGAGCCGCGCTCTGGAAAACTTGGGGCGTGAAGACTACCGCCTGGTCAATGCGTCGATTGAGGGCAGCTTCGTCGAGGATGCCTACCTTTACACCGGATCGATTGACATCATCCGCACCAACGAGCCCCGAGGGAACGTGGAAGGGAGATATTCCGTTATCTATGTTCCGGGATCGGGTGGTGGTGTGGCTCGGGAGGTCCCGGTTCAGGGATTGGGCAGATTAAGGGATTTTCTCGAGCGGGAGATCGGAATCTACCGAGAAATTGTCGATCATGCCATCCGGGATCTTGCCGAAAACGGAAATGCCGCAATTCCCAATGTGCAACTCAAACCCTCAAAACTGAAACGGCTGGGACTGGCATAGCGTGACTGCGCCTAGCCGACCAAAAATTGGCGTGTTTGACTCCGGGGTCGGCGGTCTGACGGTTCTCAGGGCGCTGGTCGACCGAGTTCCAGACGCCGATTATCTCTACTTCGGCGACACGGCCCGGCTTCCTTACGGATCGAAGTCCGCTGCCACCGTAGCGCATTACGCGGTCGGGGCGGTGCGCTATTTGCAGGATCAGGGAGCGGAGTTGCTGGTGATCGCCTGCAACACGGCAACCGCGCTGGCGTTGGACCAGATCAAAGCGGCGGCGGGTGTGGATGTGATCGGAGTGGTCGAACCGGGAGCGGAAGCTGCAGCGACGGCCACCCGTAAGCGGAAGGTGGTCGTCATCGGCACGGAGGCGACCATCAGCAGCCATGCCTACCGGCGGGCGCTCGAGGCCCGAAAAGTCGCGGTGCGGGAAAAGGCTTGTCCTCTGTTGGTGCCGCTGGTCGAGGAGGGCTGGGTGGAACATCCGGTCACCGAGCAGGTGGCACGGATCTATTTGTCGGAGGCTTTTTCGGGACCTCTTGGCGACGCGGGCGATGCCGACGTGCTGGTGCTCGGCTGCACCCACTATCCGCTGATCAAGCCACTGTTGCGGCGAATCGCGCCGGAGCACGTCGCGATCGTGGACTCTGCCGAGTCGACGGCGCAGGAGGTGGCGCGTCAACTGCAGATTGAACCGCTGCCGTTTTCAGCCGGGACGTCGTCAGATCAAAGAAGGAGCGAGCGAGGAGGCATTCCCGAGCTCAAGTTCTTTGCGACCGATTCGGCGGAGAAATTCAGGAAGATGGGAACGCGGTTCCTGGGGCTTCCGGTGGAAGATGTGGTGCATGTGGATTTGAAGGAATAAACGGCGGGAGCCGTGCTGCGCACGGCTTGGACGGGGCGAGCCCCGTCCCCACGCTCAATCAAAACGGCCGCTTGCGCGGCCGTTTCAGGATGACAACTTTAGATCGCAGCCTGGTTCAGTACAAATGGAAATTTACTTCGACGTTGATTTGCTCGGCAACGGGCTTGCCATCTTTATTAGCCGGCTCGAAGATCCAGGTTTTTACAGCTTCGATGGCCTTTTCATCCAGACCCAATCCTAAAGTTCGAGCCACCCGGATATCGCGCGGCTTACCATCCGGACCGACCACCAGCCACAATACGACTGTGCCCATGTGCTTAACCTTGCGGGCTTCCTCCGAATATTCAGGGTCCGGTGCATAAATCAGTTTTGGAGCGGAAACACCACCGCCAACGCGGAACGCTCCACCACCGGTGCCGCCGCCGTGGCCGGGACCGTATCCGGGACCTTCGCCCGAACCGACACCGCCGCCGCTACCGGAGCCAATGCCGCCGCCAGAGCCGGTTCCATTCGAAGGCACAGACGGCAAATGCGAAAGCGGATCGCCCAGGTCGGGCATGTTGGGCTGCTGCAGTTTAATGTCGGGAGGAACCACGATCGTCGGGGGAACTGCGAGTTTCGGGTCGAGGTTGCGCACCACGGCCATGGGCGGAGTGAACTGCTGCATCGACTGCTTGGGCAAACGGCCTTGCGATGCCTGCAGTTTGTCGTGATCGCCACCACCGCCACCACCGCCGCTGACGCTCTTCGAAGGCGGCAGAACGGGAAGGTCATCGGGCGCGATCAACACGACGGTTTCTTTCGGCTTGGCGACAGCGACCATCTTCCGTCCCACGTAGGTACCGGCGATGATGAGCGCCACGGCCAGTACGTGGATGACGGTTGACCCGAACGCTCCGCGCCCCTTGTAGTTGTAGAAGCCCCAGATGTCGCGCACCGGGATGGGCTTCGAGGTCAGGACCAGCGGAGGGAGTTTCTTGGGGAAAAAGAAATCGTCAATATTGCGGAACAGGGATTTCCAGAGAGGCTCGTCCAGAGTCTGATTGTTTAGGAGAAGATGCAGTTCGGGCTCTGGACCTAGCGCTTGCGGATTCTGCGGTGTTTCGAATTCTGACATATTTTCCCGAGCACTAACCCTAAGTTCACGGCACGAGGAGTCGCTGATTTAGATGCGCGAGCGCTCCTCAAAGCTGCAAAAAAAGTTCGCTTGCGAAAGCGGCGAACGTGACTCTGCCGCCCTATGCCGCATTATCTTCCCCAGTCAGTTAGATGCGTGCAGGCTGCGATCTGGTGAAAATTGTACACGCTTTTCGCTGGGGCGAAACAGTACTTTTTGAATTCGTTCCCAGTTCAGGCAGCTCCCCTAGACGTGTCCTTCCGCGCTCCCTATATAATTAAAAGATTCAATCAGTTGGGAGAATCTTGCGAGTGCCGATGGACCTGAAATCTACCATCAATTTGCCCAAAACCGGCTTCCCCATGAAGGCGAACCTGCCTCAGAACGAGCCCAAAATGCTGGAGCGCTGGGAGCAGATGGACCTCTACCAGCGCATCCGCCAGGCCCGCAAAGGGAAGAAAGTACATCCTGCACGACGGCCCGCCTTACACCAGCGGACCTATCCATCTGGGCACGGCGATGAACAAGTGCCTTAAGGATTTCATCGTCAAGTCCAAAACCATGTCGGGCTTCGACGCCCCCTACGTCCCCGGCTGGGACTGCCACGGCCTGCCCATCGAAATCAAGGTCGACAAAGAACTCGGCGGCAAGAAGCTCGAGATGCACCCCACCGACGTCCGCGCCGAGTGCCGCAAATACGCGCAGAAATTCCTCGACCTGCAGCGGCAGCAGTTCAAGCGCATCGGCGTCTTCGGCCGCTTCGACAAGCCCTATGCCACCATGACTCCGCAGTACGAGTCGGTGGTGCTCTCCACTTTCTTCTCTTTCTACGAAAACGGATTCGTCTACAAAGGCCTGCGCGCCGTCTACTGGTGCATGCACGACGAGACCGCGCTCGCCGAAGCCGAAGTCGAATACGAAAACCATACCAGTTCGACCGTCTGGGTGAAGTACGCGTTGCTCGACGATCCCGCAAAACTCGACGCCGCGCTAGCCGGCAAGAAACTTTCCACCATCATCTGGACCACCACTCCCTGGACCCTGCCCGCCTCCATGGCCGTCGCTTTCCATCCCGACGAAGAATATGTGGCGCTCGAATCCGGCGGCGAGGTCTACATCGTTGCCTCCAAGCTGGCGAAAGACGCCGCCGAGAAATGCGGCCTCGCCAACCCGCGCGAACTCGCCCACTTTCCCGGACGCAAGCTCGAGCGCCTCAACTTCCAGCATCCCTTTCTCGACCGCAAAGTTCTCGGCGTGCTCGCCGACTACGTCACCATGGACACCGGCACCGGCGTCGTCCACACCGCTCCCTCGCACGGCGCCGAAGACTTCGCCACCGGCGTCAAGTACGGCCTCGACGCCACCAGCAACGTCGACGAAAAAGGCATCCTGCGCAACGGCCTGCCCGAATACGATGGCAAGCGCGTTTGGGACGCCAATCAGCCCATCATCGACCTGGTCAAGAGCCGCGGCGCGCTGCTGCACACGGAAAAAACCGAGCACTCGTATCCGCACTGCTGGCGCTGCCACAATCCCGTGATCTTCCGCGCCACCGAGCAGTGGTTCATTTCCATGGAAACGCCCATGCCCGGCGGCAAAGGGAAAGACGACACGCTGCGCACGCGCACGCTCAGCGAGATCAAGAACGTCAAATGGGATCCGGCGTGGGGCGAAGAGCGGCTCTCCAACATGATTCAAACCCGGCCCGACTGGTGCATCTCGCGCCAGCGGGTTTGGGGCGTTCCGATCGCCGTCTTTCTCTGCGAAAGTTGCGGCAAGCCGCTTAATGACCATGCCATCAACCGCAAGGTCGTGGAGCTATTCGCCCGCTCGGGAGCCGATGCCTGGTTTACCTCCGAACCCGACACCATTGTTCCCGCCGGAACAAAGTGCCCGCATTGCGGCGGCACGAAGTTCGAAAAGGAAACCGACATCTTCGATGTCTGGCTGGAATCCGGCGCCAGCTATCTCGCGCTGATTGCGGACGAGCCCGAATATCCTTGGCCCTCCGATCTCTACCTCGAAGGTGGCGACCAGTATCGCGGATGGTTCCAGTCTTCCCTGCTCTGCGCCATGGGTACGCACGCCACGCCTCCGTATCGCGGTGTGGTCACGCCCGGCTGGACGCTCGACGAAAAAGGCCAGGCCTTGTCGAAGTCGCGGGGCAATGATGTCGACCCGGTGACATCGCCAACCGTCTCGGCGGGAGATCGTGCGTCTGTGGACTGCTTCCGTGGACTTCCGCGAAGACGTTGTCGGATCGGAAACGCTGATGCAGCGCGTGGGCGAAGACTACCGGAAGATTCGCAACAACGTTCCAGTACACGCTCGGCAATCTCGATGTTCGATCCGCAGACGGACGCTGTCGCGTTCGAAAAGCTCGAGCCGCTTGACCAATACATGCTGCGGCAGACCGTGGGCCCTCGCCGGACGTGCAACGCTCGTATGAAGAGTTCGCTTTCCACAAGATCTATCACCGCGTGAATCACTTCTGCGTGGTGGATCTCAGCGCCTTCTACTTCGACGTGTTCAAGGACCGGCTCTACACTTCGGCGCGCAAATCGCTGTCGCGCCGTCGGCCCAGACTGCGATCTGGCGCATCGGCGAAGCCATGGTGCGTTTGCTGGCGCCCATCCTGAGTTTTACCTGTGAAGAAGTCTGGCAGCATTTGCCGAGGTCGCAGGACGACTCGCCAGTGTTCATCTGGCGATTTTCCCCGCGGCCGCCGACGTGCTGGGCGCTACGATTGCGATCACCGCGGAGCCTAAGCAAAGCGAAGATTGGAATACGCTGCTGGTGGTGCGCGAACCGGTGATGAAAGCGCTCGAAGAAGAGCGCAACCAGAAAGATCGGAGGCAATCTGGAGGCGCAGTTGACGATCACCGCAGTTGATCCGGTGTTCTCGGTCCTGGCGCGCTTTAAGACCGGCTTCGCTACCTCTTCATCGTCTCCGCCGTGGAACTGGCGAAAGGCTCCGGTAATGGCGACGGGCAGGTTGTCGTGAGGTCAGGAAAGCCGGGAGTGAAGTGCGAGCGCTGCTGGAATTTTTCGATCCGCGTGGGTGAGGACAAGAACTATCCCACGGTGTGCGAGCGCTGCAGCGCCGTGCTCAGAGACGGAAATTGACGGGGAGTGACCGCGGCTTGCGCAAACGCGATAAGCTATAGGTGCACAATGGAACCGTCTGGACAGTAAACTTTGAGTTTGCTTCCCTCAAGGGGCTAAAGCCCGTGTCATTATTGGCTCGGGGCGGCACGGCTTAAGCCGTGCCGTACCCAAACCAATCTTTACCGCAGATAGCTTCTAGATGAAGAAAAGAATTTTTTCGGCCCATGCGCAAATATCATTTCCTGATCGCGTTGTTCGTCGTCGCCCTCGACCGCGACACCAAGTGGACGATTGCACGCCGGCTTTCCCTGCACGACAGCATCTCGGTCATTCCTGGATTTTTTCGCATCATCCACGCCGAGAACCCGGGCGCCGCGTTTGGTATTTTTGCGGATTCTCCCTCGGAATGGAAAGTCGGCCTGCTGATTGTGTTTTCTGTGATTGCGCTGCTGATCGTCTCCGCGCTGCTCTGGAAAAACAGCCACAGGCTGACCTCGACTGGAATCGGCCTGTCGTTGATTCTGGGCGGCGCGGTCGGCAATCTGTGGGACCGCCTGGTCAGCCGGCACGTGGTGGATTTTCTTCTCTTCTATATAGGCCCGCACCAGTGGCCGGCCTTCAATGTGGCCGACAGCGCCATTGTGGTGGGAGCGGGTCTGCTGGTGTTTGAAATCGTGTTTACCAAGTCTCCCAGCCACCAATCGGCGTAGATGTCGGCCTAGATATTGATGGAATTAAAACGGCCCCGCCCATCACCAAACCGTCTTCAGGCTGGCGGCACGGATGCGCCTGTCACGGCTGATAACTGGCACATCGAAATAGACAGCAGTGGCCGCCACCAAGCGGTCTGGCATGTCCGGGACTTCAGTTCGTGGCACTTGCCGCATGGCTTGCACAATGGCAGAGGTAAAAGCGGCTTCGGTAAAAACCTGTTCGGGGTCGGCG
>CAWFVB010000030.1:0-53996 GCA_963819145.1 uncultured Acidobacteriaceae bacterium | reverse complement strand
AAAGAGAACTTGGCAGCCAATTGCATGAGTCGCGGAGCCGCTGCACTCACCACTTGTCCGAAATTGGCGCTGCTGATGTTTCCATTGACGGCCGCGGGGCCGTAGAACTGCGCGTGATTGAAGACGTTGAAAGCCTCAAGCCGGAACACCAGCGACTTTGACTCGGACAGCCGGACGCTCTTTTGAACGCCATATCGAAGTTGTAGATTCCCGGGCCCGTAGAAAAACCGCCTTGGGCACTGCCGATTTGACCCGAGGCTGGAAGGCTGAAAAGCGCCGCATTGAAGGCAGGGTTTCCGTTGCGGGGATTGGTGTTGATCTTGAGATTGCCGTGCGACAAAGTTCGGGGTGTCGACGCCGTTGTTGTTGATGCCGTTCGGAATGGTGCCGAGCAGAGATGTGTCGTTATTGTTGTAAAGGGTTACAGGGAAACCGGTTGCGAAACGGGTTACGCCTGAAACCGCCCACCCTTCGGTACACGGCTCTGGCGGCGGAGAACTCTGCCGACCGGCACCGGCAGTTGTAGCTCACCACGAAGTTGTGGCGCATGTCGAATGCGAGAGAGCGCCGTGCTCAGCTCGGGTTCGATTGGGTTCACTGCCTCCGCCAGGCTGGATGATTCATCGATCGACTTGCTGTACGTGTAGCCAGCCATGAACTCCAATGGGCCGGAATTGTGGCGAAGATTGATCTGCAGAGCGTTGTAGTTTGAATTCGCAATGGTCTTCTGGTAAGTGACGGCTGCGAATTGGGAGCTGAACGGTCCTCGCGTCCCGTGAACGACTGCACCGGAAGGCGTGGTGTAAATGCCGCTTTCACCAAAAGGCCCGCAAGTCGGTGTGCCCGGCATGACCTCGCTCGGCTGACTGAGACTCAAGCACAGCGCGGGATTGCCCGGATTCGCCGAAGTAAGCACCAGGAGATGATGCGCCTGCGTGCCGACATAGCCGACGCTGAGAACCGTGTTTGCCGCTATTTGCCGTTCGATCGAGAGGGTGTAGCTCTCAGTGTAAGGCGGCACGTTTCCGTGGAAAAAGGACGGCACGCCAGTGATGGGCAGGTATTGGGACCAGTCGACATTTGAATCTGGGTTGCTTGCGCGAAGCTCCAAAAGTAGGAAAGCTAACGGGAAGCGTTGGCCAACGTTTGGCCGCTCGCAGCGGTGACGAACGGCGTGGCAAACAAAGGCGGAGCAAGGCTCGAGTAGGTGTAGCCATAAGGCGGATTGGCGCTCATGATGCCCGCCGACAAGCCTTCGAATGCCGTGTAGTAGAGGCCATAGCCGACGCGAATGGCAGTCTTCCCTGGTCCTCCGAGATTTTTGCGAGAAAGCCCGTCTTGGACATTCGGCGAGTAGGAAATACCGATGCGCGGAGCGAAGTTGTCGTACTTCGTGGGCGCAAGAGTGCGGGGAACGCCAGTATCACCGGGAAAAACCAGCCCGGCAGGCGCTCCGGGATAAACACGGGATTGCTCGCCGAGAACGAGAGTCTGAAGCTGGTTGTACTTCTCGTACCACGGGGAGATCACGTCCCACCGCAAGCCATAATTAAGAGTGAGATTTGATTTGATGCGCCAATTGTCCTGGGCGAACAGGCCGACGTATTTGTTGCGGTTGTAAAACGGCTGAGAATCTCCTTGGTTGTAGCTGCTGGCAATGCCCAAGCAGGAAGTCGGCCAAATCCACGCCCGTCTCGGTTCCCTGAAACAGGAAAGCGCCATTGAAGATAACATCCGGGTGGGTATTGATCTGGTCAAGATGAATTTCTCCGCCGACTTTGACTGTGTGTTTGCCGATGATCTTGGAGAAGTTATCCATCCACTGGAACGTGTTGTTCGCCTGCTTCAGGCCTGTGGTGTCCACCCCGAATGTGAAGTCGTTGAAGGAGACGTTTTCAACACCTTCTATCCTTTTGGACAGCGGTACGATGCCGGGCTCGCCTGCAGCATCAACGAATCCTTGCGGAAGCCAAACTCGGCCCCACGCCGCCGAGCGGCTGGCCCGCATTGTTGGCAAAACGCATGTAGCTGAAATGAAATTCGTTGACAGCATTCGCTCCAATGCTTTCGTAATGCCGAGACTCAACAATTGTGCCCGGCCAAGCGTCATGGCATTGAAGCCCGGAACGGTCGCCCCGCCCTGTCCAGTTGGGTACGGGATTGTTTAAAGCGAAGTCGTCCAGAAAGTAATACGCGGCAACGGAGCCGAATCCGGGTGTTGGCATCGATCCTTAATGCCGCCTTTGTCATCGCGAAGACGTCTGGTTGAACGCAGAAGTCGAGAATATCGTTCCACGCCTGATTGGGGGCCGGGATGTACCGCAGCAGTGCCTTCGATGGAGCAGCCCATGCAGATTGCGGAATTTCGGCATTTGGTAAGACACATTCCGAAGCAGTGGTGCAACCCGGTGTGTAGTACGGTTCGCCCGCAGTAAACCGGATAATCCAAGTCGTTACTGAGAAAGAGACTCAACCCATGCTTGGCCGTTCACCGTTCCCGTCAGACGAGCCTGCAAGGTCAGAAAGATTGCCCGACCTGTCGGCTAGGCTCGGAACAGAGATTCGTCCTGTGTCCACACCTTGAGTCATCCGTGTTCCTTGATAGTCGGCGAAGAAAAAGACCTTCTCGCTGCCGAACAGGACCACCGAAGGTTCCTCCAAACTGATTTTGTGAGAACTTGGCACGCTGTGCCGAGAAGTAGTTCCTCGCATCGAGATTCGTGTTGCGCAGAAACTCGAAGATGTCCCCATGAAACTGATTCGTGCCTGTCTTAGTCAAAAGAAGAACCTGTCCACCGCTGTAGTTGCCGTATTGGGCGTCGAAATTGCTCGTTAGAACCCGGAACTCCTGAACAGAATCCAGATTCGGCACGATGGCAGTGCCCATATTTACGTCCTCTTCCACGTCGCTGCCGTTCACTCGAAACCCGTTCGAGGTTTCTCGCTGACCGCTTATCGAGAGGTTCCCGGCGTTCAAGTCTCCAGAGGGCGGCGTGCTCGTGACTCCGCTCATCAGGACAGCATTCGGCTGCTGCGAACTAGTGGGAACAATGCCGGGCTGGATGCCAACCAAATCGGTAAAGCTTCTGCCATTCAACGGAACGCTGGTCATCTTTGTTGAACCTATAGTCTCGCCACGTTCCGTGTCGGAGAGGTCGATCTGAAGGCGATCAGCCGAGACCTCAACCGTTGTGCTTTCAGAAATCAGAACCAGCCGAACATTCAGAGCGACTGCTGCCGCCTGATTTATCACGAGATCGTTTTGCACGTACGGCTTAAATCCGGGAGCTTCGATCCGGAGTTGATAGTGACCGGGTGCTGGAAGGGGCAGGCTGAATGAGCCGTCCTCGCCTGTAGCACACTGCCTGCTCCAGCTATGCTCCGAGTTCTCAGCTACAACGGTTGCCGACGAGATCACGGCTCCCGTGGGATCAGTGACCACCCCTGAGATGCTGGCCGTCTGCGCCTACCCCGTGAGCACTGGGATCAACCATGTGGCAAACGACGACGAAGACTTACGTAGATCGTGAGGGATGCCCGATCCGTTTGATTGTCGCGAACCAAGCTGGCGCGCCGTTGTCGTCGTGGAATCTCGTCTGAATCCGGTCCGGTTCGATGGCGGCGACATTCCATCCATTGCTGGGGTTGAACGCCGCTCTCAGCTCTTCCTGACTGATGGGGTGCGGGCCAGTATCGGGACCATCGTCACTGAAGCACAACACATACAGGGTTCCATCGTGTTCGGTCACCGACGCTAGACTCGCCACGTATCCTGGTCGCTCGTCGCCGTCGAAGGTGTGGAACAGTCCACAGTCCAGCACCGTCTCAAACCTGCGCCCCAAACGCTCCAGCTTTAACGCGTCAGCCGCAGCGAACTCAACCTCGATCCCACGGCCGTCGGCTTTCTGTCGGGCAATCGCCAGTGCTGTCTCCGCCACGTCAACGCCCAGAACCGACAATCCCAGCGAGGCGACGTGAAGAGCGTTCTCGCCCGTCCCACAGCCTGCATCGAGCACCGCTCCGGCGAATCCGCCTTCGGATGCCAAACGCACAACTGCTGGCTGCGGCTGCCCAATATCCCAAGGCGCAGGGCCGTCGTGGTACGACGCATCCCAGGGCAGTCCCGTCATCCGTTCGTGACTGGTTGGGTGCCGACCACTGAGCGGGTCGTCAGCGAGGGTTCCTGATCGCTCCAACATCTTCGTCCCCTCCCTGCAACTGGTCTTACCGATCAGCGTAGCACGCCGATCCACAGGTCTTGACTATTCCTCGCCCAGTTCGCCCAGTACGTGTCCCATGGGCGTCCCGTCATTGCTGTATGCGCGTGGTCAAAAGGTATGCTGGCTGACCAGCCCAAAACTAAAAAATCGGCGGTGACAGCGAAGGGTTTGCGGCCGCCGCGTAAGAACCCTTTTGAACCACTGGGGCTAAGCGCCAATTTCCGCTAGGGTTACCTTATCGGATTAGGTAAGGTTAGCTCGTCAGAACGAAGCCGCTGGCGCGGCGGACGCTGCCGCGTGGGTGATGTCGGCAGTCCTGATTTTCGGCTCAGATAAATTGTGGGTCACAAGGAGGTGTCCCTGTGACCCATTTACGCAAAATGATGCTGGAAGAACTCCAGCGTCGTCATTACTCTGAGGCTACCACACAGCGATACATTCGCTTCATCGAGCGTTTCGCCCAGCACTTTCACCGCTCGCCCGATCGGCTGGGACCGCAACACATCCG
Organism: uncultured Acidobacteriaceae bacterium; assembly: GCA_963819145.1. GTDB lineage: Bacteria > Acidobacteriota > Terriglobia > Terriglobales > Acidobacteriaceae > Sulfotelmatobacter. The sequence goes on along the minus strand of CAWFVB010000030.1, from coordinate 49,268 downwards.
CGAGTACCAAGCCCAACTCTTCACCGTGCACAAACTGGCTCCCGGTTCGGTGACCAACCATCTCTGCGCCCTGCGCTTCCTCTACATCCAGACGCTCAAGAGGCCCTGGAGCATTGCCGACACTCCCTATCCCAAGAAGCGCTATCGCCTGCCCACCATTCTCAGTCAGGAAGAAGTAGCACAACTCATCGAGGCTGCGCCGACTGCCTTCTATCGCACCATTTTGATGACCCTCTACGGCACCGGCGTGCGCCGCGCCGAGCTCACCCGCCTCAAGGTCAGCGACATCGACAGCCGACGCATGGTGGTGCACATTCAGGGCGGCAAAGGCCGGCAAGACCGCGATGTGATGCTCAGTCCCGTCCTGCTCGAAGAACTGCGCGCGCACTGGCGACGCTTGCGCAAAAAGTCCGTCTGGTTATTTCCCGGCAACCGCTGGCACAGCGGGGATCACCCCACGGATGACAAGACGCCCTACCTGGCTTGCGTCGAGGCCGCCCGCCGCGCCGGGATTAAGAAACGCGTCTATCCTCACGTGCTCCGCCATTGCTTCGCTACCCACTTGCTCGAAGCTGGCGCTGACCTGCACACCATCCAGATCCTGTTAGGCCATCACGATCTGAAAGAAACCGCTCGCTATCTCCACCTCTCGCAACGGCACCTGCATGCCACGCCCAGTCCGCTGGATGCGCTGGTGCTGAAGAAAGGCAGGTCGTCCGAGGAGGAGTAGATGAGTCGGCCACAGTTAGAGGTGGCCGACATCATTCGCAGCGCAGGCACAGACTTCATTGAGCGCAACCGTCAGTGGCTCCGCTGGACACATATTAAGGTGCTGCGTGCCATCGCACGCTGTCGTACGGCCGCACTCGGCGGCCATATCGATCAGTGCACTCGCTGCGGACATCGTGCCACCATCTCGTACAACAGCTGCCGCAATCGGCATTGCCCGAAGTGTCAGACCGGTGCCCGGGAACGCTGGATCGCGGGACGTCGCCGCGAACTGCTGCCCACGCCCTACGTCCATGTCGTCTTCACGCTGCCGCCGCAACTGGCTTCGTTAGCACTCCAGAACAAGAAAGTCATCTATGGGTTGCTGCTTCGGGCCAGCGCAGAAACTCTACTCGAAGTGGCGCGCAATCCCGCTCATCTCGGAGCCGAGATCGGCTTCTTCGGCGTGCTCCATACCTGGAACCAGAAACTCCAACTTCATCCCCATGTCCACTGTGTCGTTCCCGCCGGCGGACTCTCCCGCGATCACGCCCGCTGGATTCGCTCGCACCCACGCTTCTTTCTTCCCATCGCTGTACTCCGGCGCGTCTTTCGCGGCAAGTTCGTCGCGGCTCTTAGATCTGCTTTCCAGCGTGGCCAACTGCACCTGGCCGGAGAACTCGCACCGCTCACCCATCCCAAGTTCTTCGCGGCCTGGCTGCGTCCGCTCTTCCGCAAAGATTGGATCGTCTACTCCAAACCACCCTTCGGCGGACCCGAGTACGTGCTGCAGTATCTCGGCCGCTATACCCATCGCGTCGCCATCTCCAACCACAGACTGGTTTCATTCGACGACGGCCAGGTCACCTTTCGTTGGCGCGACTCCGCTCACAACAATGAGCACAAGCTGATGTCGCTATCACGCGATGAGTTTCTCCGTCGCTTTCTCCTTCACTTGCTCCCCAAGGGCTTTGTCCGCATCCGCCACTTCGGCTTCCTCGCCAACCGAAGGCGCGCTGCTCTGCTGCCACGGTGCTTCGCCGCTCTCCACGCGACTCCCCCGAAAAACGAATCGGAAACCTCAACCGCTACAGCGCACCCGCTGTGGCGCTGTCCCAAGTGCGGTGGACCGATGGCCGTTGTCGAACGATTCACAGCCCCACAACTCCAACTCCGTTCCCCACCGCTCCTGGCCACGGCTGCATGAAATCACTCACCCACCCACCGCACTCTCGGCGCGCTTCACAGCGTTTCGCCGAAGTCTGTCTCCATAGCCCCCAGACACCTTCTTCTTGTCCCTGCCTCGGCTCACTTCCGCCATCGACTCGTCTTTGCACAGGTGCGCCGGCTGCTACTTCAGCCGCCTTGACCACTCCACCTAACTTCAACCCCTATGCCTCACTCCATTCAATTTGCATAGGTCCCGCGTCCGCCGCGCCAGCGGCTTCCTTCTGACGGCTTTTTCGAACGCGACGCCTCACAGTTTCTTTCAGCCTTGAGCACTCATCCCGGCGTCGCGTCCGAAAAAGCACTAGCGTCACTCGGTCGGAATTTGCGAGAGCCGCGTGGAACGGACCGAAAGACAACGGGCACACGACGAAGGACGGACACGGCAGACGAGATCCGTGTCCGTCACAGCATCATGGTGATCGCGGCGAAGTTATTCCCGGGCGCGCACGGCCCCGTTGATGGCCTGCGAGCCGAAGTGGCCGCTCGCCGGTGTTCCGAACACCAGCGTGATGTTCGAAAATCGAGCCTGGGTTCCTCCCGTTACGCAAACCGTGAGCGGCGATAGCTGACCCTGAGGGGCAAATGGTGGGAAGCCTCCATTTCCTGTAACGCTCGCCGACCCTGTGATCATGAAACCAGTCGTAGTTGGGGGGGTGTAGCTGGCGGTGGGGCATCCACTGGACACCAAGCTCGGATCCCACGTGACTTGAACGTCCTTCATTGTGATGTGGTGAGTATGCGGATTTCGGGTTGCGGGCGAGTCTGGATCGGCAGGAGGGTTGGAGTTAATCAAAAGCCAGTAGTCGGAATTTTCCATGCTCAAGGCAGCCGAAAAATCGGCCGTGTTGCCATCCCGACTCAAGTCCAAACGCCAAACGCCATGGAGTTCCCACGGGCCGCTGGGCTTGCCTTTCGCGTCGTGCGCAGCCGTGAAGTCGTTGATAACGCCACGAAAGTGCTCGTGGCCTCGATCTTGCGCCACGACACTTGTCCCTAGCGCGAGCACGAGAACCCACGCCCCTACCGACCAGAAGAAAACTTTGCTGTACATAGCGGCCTCCAGAAATCTTGGAACACTTATCGCGCCGCCGAAAGGCTCCACCGGAGACCAAAGGCGGCGCATTTGCATTCCGGCGAGTCGTAGCCCGACACGCCATGCACACACTGAGTGATCGCAGGGAATTGAGCAACCAGCAATAAGCGGAACGGCCCGTTTGCAGCGAAATGCTGTGTTTTGCAGTTACCATCCGGGGCATTACAATCGGTGAGCTTGTCTCCCGCCTCGCTTACAGGAGAGCCAATGGACGAACCGTCCCTCCACAAATCGCTATCCGAGATCCCGTCCGAGCGTCGCCTTGATTCCTGGAAGGAGATTGCCCTCTACCTGCACCGGGACGTTACGACCGTCCAGCGCTGGGAGAAGCAGGAGGGCATGCCTGTCCACCGCCACCTGCACCACAAGCGAGGCTCCGTCTACGCTTTGAGTTCCGAACTCGATGCTTGGCGGCAAAGCCGCAAACTCCATTTCGAGGACGAACACGAGCCACCCCTGGAAACACTGGCGGACCCGGATCACCAGCAAACGACAGTTCCGCGAGGACGTCGCTGGTTTGTTCTGGGCTCCGCGGCGGTGGTACTCGCTGCACTCCTTACGCTTGCCTACGTCGTAGCACGGATCCGCGCAGGGGATGCAAGCCGACCCAAAATTAGATCATTGGCAGTGCTTCCCTTGCAGAACTTGAGTGGAGATCCGTCGCAGGACTACGTTGCCGACGGCATGACCGAGGAACTCATCGGGCGACTTTCCAGAATTCACGGATTACGGGTTATTTCCCGTACTTCGACCATGCACTTCAAGAACACGCAGCTTTCCGTGCCAGAAATTGCCAGGATGCTTGGGGTCGATGCGATTGTGGAAGGGTCGCTGGTGCAGGAGGGACACCAGATTCGTGTCCACGCCCAATTGATTCGTGCTGCCACGGACGAGCACATTTGGGCAGGAGAATACCAGCGAGAATACCAAAGCATTCTCGAAGTGCAGGAGGAAGTCGCTCGCAATATTGTTGAGCAGATTCAACTGAATCTCACACCGGAGGATCGGGCGCGTCTGGCATCCAGGCCCTCGGTCGATCCTGAGGCTTACGAGAGTTACCTGAAGGGCCGTTACTACTTCAATCAGCGCACCGAGGATGCGCTCCACAAGAGTATCGCAGCGTTCCAGCAGGCAATCGCGCGCGACTCAGGCTATGCCCCGGCCTACAGCGGGCTGGCGGAGGCCTACGCAATGCTTGGATTCCGCGGTGGTCTTCCATCGAAGGACGCTCTCTCAGCTGCAAAGAAAGCGGCTCTCAAGGCGATCGAACTCGATGACTCCTTGGCCGAACCTCACGCTTCTCTCGCGTTCATCGCGGAGACTTATGAGTGGGACTGGCCTACGGCCGAGCGAGAATACAAGCTGGCCTTGGAATTGAACCCAGGTTATGCGCAGGCTCACAACTGGTATGGCGGTTATCTCACGTACACAGGACGATTCAATGAGGGAGTCGCTGAGGCCATGCGTGCCCGTGAACTCGACCCTCTGTCCCTGCCTGTGAACAACGCGCTGGCGGGAAGGTTGTTGGCGGCAGGGCGTTACGATGAAGCACTCCGGCAGGTTCAGACAGCCTTGGAACTGGATGAGCACTTTGCACCGGCTCACCAGACTCTGGGCTGGGTCTACCTGCACGCCGGCAAACAGGATGATGCCATTCGAGAGTTTCAAAACGCGCTCGAACTCGCCGGAGCCGCAGACACGGACATTCAGTTGGACTTGGGCTTTGCCTACGCCGTGTCGGGACGCCCGGATGAGGCAAGAAGAATACTCGCGAAACTCCAGCAGCTGCACCAGCAAGGCATCGTTCCGGCCGCTTCACTGGCGACCCTATATGGAGCGTTGGGCGAATCGAACGAAGCTTTTGTCTGGTTGGAAAAGGCCTATCAGGAGAGGGATCCTCAACTTACATATCTCAAAGCGGGACGAAGATTCGAGCCACTGCGTGAAGACCCGCGATTCGGACAATTAGTACGCCGCGTAGGGTTACCCGATTAAGGCATCCACAAAGAACGCGGCGCTAGGCGGTCGTAACGTGACGGCTTTCCTCATAATTACTCAAATGCGACGGAGATCGGATACGCTAAGTCTTCACGACGTCGCCTGTCCGTGATTCTGGGCAGATGGTCGCTAGGCTTGATCGGAAACGCCTCGGGCAGGACACTCTGGCATCGAAGTGGAACTCGATCCGAGGCGTTTTCGATAAGCAGACTAGGAGGAAGCCGCTGGTGTTTGCGGCGGACGCGGTGCACTATGGGATTTGAACGGCGGTTTGGGGCGCAACAGGTCTATGGGTGGGCAGCGGAGAAGCCGATCAAGAGGGTGTGCGGCGCTGCAGAGAGCTGCAGAAGTGTTGGCGGAGGGTGGTGAGAGAGGTCGTGAACCTCGGGTGAGCAGACGAATGCATTGGCGTGCCGAAGCACATCCTTGGGTCGCGGCTGAGGAACGGGTTAGGAAGAATCGAAGTATGTGCATGCTGATAGTTCCGCAGCAGTGAATCTCTGAATCACGGTCATCGATGCGCCGCAGCGCGGGCAGTGCCAGAGAGAAGAACTCTCGGGCACGTCGTGTGTTTTAACGTGCTGCTCTGTCGAGCTGCCGGAGGCGAGCAGTTGTCGGCCCAGTGCCAGGCGGGAAGCGCGCAAGCGATTGGCGAGAAAGCCGAAGTGACGGATGCGGACGAAGCCTTTGGGCAGCACGTGCAGAAAGAAGCGACGTAAGAACTCGGTCGCGCCCAGTGTCATCTTACCTTGCTTGCCACCGCGGGCGTAATCCTTCCAGCGGAAAGTCACGCGCTCTTGGTCGAAGGCCAACAAGCGATGATTGGAAATGGCCACGCGATGGGTGTAGCGACCGAGATAGCGCAACACCTGCATAGGGCCGCCGAAGGCGGGCTTGGCGTAGACCACCCAGTCGTGGCGATGGAGACGACGCAGTAGTTTTGCGAACTGCTTGTAATCGGCGAGCGCCGCAGCCGGGCCGGCACACTGTAGCTTCTTGCGGCGGTGGAGGCGTTTCAGGCCGGCGAGGAACTTGCCGCGAAAGACACGACTCAGGACTTTGACGGGTAAGAAGAAAGGATAGCGCGGGCGGACCCAGCGACGATGATCCAGCGAGAGCCCGCCGGCGGGAATGACACAGTGAATGTGGGGATGGAGGAGCAGATTCTGTCCCCACGTGTGAAGGATCGCGACGACACCGATCTCAGCTCCGAGGTGTTCGGGATCGGATGCGATTTCCAGCAAGGTTTGTGCGCTGGCAGTGAACAGCAGATCGTAAAACAGACGCGGGTTTTCCAAGGCCAGCACATTGAGTTCGTGAGGCACGGTGAACACGACATGGAAATAGCTGGTGTCGAAGAGTTCGCGTTCTCGCGCCGCCAACCAGCGCTCGCGGGCCTGCGCTTGACACTTGGGGCAGTGCCGATTTCGACACGAGTTGTAGGAGATGGCCTGATAACCGCAACTCGGGCAAGCATCGCGATGCCCGCCGAGGGCAGCCGTGCGACAGCGCTGAATGGCCCGAAAGGCTTTGAGCTGCTGAAAGTCAAAGCCCGATCGATAGCGCTCCAGGAAGCGATCGCCTTGCGCACGCAGAATGTCGGCCACCTCAAGGGTGGGCCGAGTCATTCTTTGTCTGTTCGTCTAAAGCGACGGCTGATGTTCTCGCTGCTGGACAGAGTGAGCGTGTCCAGCGGATTGGTGACAGCCTGCAAATGCCGTTGCGATAGATGCAGGTACTGCGCTGTGGTCTCCAGATCTTCGTGCCCGAGCAGAACTTGGATTGTGCGCAGGTCGGTACCCGCTTCTAACAAGTGGGTCGCCCAACTGTGTCGCAGGGTATGAGGTGTGATGCGTTTGTTGATGCCGGCCCGACGTGCCGCCTCACTGCATGCGATCCAGACGGTCTTATCCGAAATTGGCTCTTCGCTCTTTACGCGACGCATGCGCGTGGGAAATAGGTAGATCTTCGGCTTGCGCCAGCGCCAATACTCCCGCAGGGTTTCTAGCAGGGTTGGGCTGAGAGGCAAATCGCGATCTTTGCCGCCCTTGCCCGCGACGACACGGATGATCATTCGTTGGCTATCAATGTCGCCCACCTTGAGGTGTGCGAGTTCGGAGCGACGCATGCCGGTGCCGTAGAGCGTCATCAGTAGCGTGCGTCGAAACAGCGTCCCAGCGGCGTCGATGAGACGAGATACTTCCTCTCGACTGAGCACAGTGGGCAATCGGCGTCGGTCTTTGGGATAAGGCAGGAACTCTCGATACTGGGGTCGCTTGAGCGTCTTTATAAAAAAGAACCGCAAAGCGGCTACACAGTTGACCGCTGTGCCGGGTGTCACCTTGCGCTCTCGGAGCAGGTAAGCTTGATAACTTCGCAGCTCATTGGGTCCGAGCCGATCTGGCGGCTTGCCAAAGTGGCGAGCGAACGCAGTTACGTACTGCAAGTACTTGCGAGTTGTGATCTCGGAATAGTTGCGGCGCTGGAGTTCCTCCAGCATCATCTTGCGTAGACGGGTCATAGGAATCTCCTTTCCTACGACCCACACTACGTCAGCAGTGCTGGAAATCTCCGGGTTCACCCCACGCGTAGCGTCCGCCGCACCAGCGGCTTAGTCCTTGTCGGCAAACCGGAAGCTATCCAGAAACGGGCTTGTGGGAGGTGTCGTATGAGCGTTGGGAGGATTTCCGAAAAACCGAGTATTGGAGACTCCGATCCGGGTTCTGCGCCTTGTCCAACCACTCGTGACTGGCGACGGCGTCGACTTAGGCTGGTCTCGACTCTCACATTTTCAGCACGGGGTGGTTTTTCGTAATCCAGTCTTCGACTTCAACGTAAAACTGTTTTGCTTGGACGACGATCTCTTTTGCTTCTGTGTCGGTCGCAACATTGGAGAAAGTGTAGTCGATAGTATTTCGCTTCCGTCGACACGTCTCAAAATAGTCGGCGTACTTGTGCGCGGCTTTACCCAACACCAATTTCGTGCTCTCCAAGGACACCCGGTGGTGTCCGACCTTGCTCACGATCCGATACCCCGCACAGGCTATGGCCATATTCGCAGCCTGGAGCGCAGCGTTGTAGGCAGTGGCGAATCTCCGATCTGCTGAAAGGCCAGCAAGGCTCGCGTCTGCGAGGTCGCGGGCGATCAGGGCTCGCATATTGTCTAATTCCTTCTTGGAGGTTTTGTGTTTCTGGGCTTCCTTATTTGCCAACAAGTTCGTCCAAGTCACCCTGGCCTCCTTTCACAAACTGTCTCCGTCCTCGTAAAACGGCGGCAAGGAAATGGTCGCCCGATTTGATTTTCTCCCGAAACTCCTCTGGGGAATAGGCCGTGACGTTGACCTCTCTTCCCAGCCGCGCCTCCGCCTTGCGGAGCGCTGGAGACAGGTCAGCAAGACCTGCTCTGCCAATGACCATCACATCCACGTCACTCATCGCATGTTCCCGGCTTCGTGCCACAGAACCATAGATAAAACCACTCTGAATCTTGTTCCCAAACGGTTTTAGTACCTGCTCCAAGATCGGAGCCAGCCCTGCCGTTTTTTCGAAGAGCTGCTGCAGGTCTCGGAACACTGGGGACTGGGTCTCCGCCTTGAAATAAGCCCTTGTGCCTTCCCGACGATGCACCAATATTCCGCTCGCCACCAGAGATGATAGCTCCCGCTGAAGGCTCGACGGACTCGTGCCCAAACGGTCGGCGAGTTCCGAAAGATACCACCACTTATCTGGCTGGCCGAGCGTAGCCGCGAGCACGCCCTGCCGTACCTGTGGGAATAACGCAGTCAGCACGGAAGAGTTACGCATATTGCGTACATTATTACGCATATTGCGTAAGCGTGTCAACCGCTAAACGAACAGCGGTTGTCTGCGGCGAGCGTTGAGTAATCTTAAGTGGCAGTTCAGATGACTCATATCCGTTTCGAATGAGAATCGGACGCAATTCGAACGGACTCGAATGCTGTTCGACTTCGTGCGAGCAGCGTTCGATAGTCCCCGGACGGCCTTCACCGACCTAAGCCGAAGGCTTAGGGATGGTGTCTCTCTCTCTCTTCTCCCCTCCCCACACAGGACGGTTCGGCGATTCATCACACCCTCAACTCGGCAGTAGGCCGGAAGTGGCGCGGTTTGACCGATCCACGGAATACTCTCCGTCGTTCCGGCTGCGAGGGCTGGAGCTTTTGTGATTTCGACATTTTGCGCCTTGAAATTAACGAGGCTGGAGCATGCATTTGATTGGCCCATGCGCAACAGGGGGACGAGAACACTAAAAAGCATGTCCCTCAGGAATTGGGAGCGCACGCGGACTTGCTTTCTTATTCCACCAGCTCTGCATCGTATGGCTTCAGACGAAGGGTGCCTTGAGTACGATCTGCCGCTGATGACGCCGCGTCTGCTTCCGCGTATCGTCATGGTTTTCTCTTCGCGCGGTGGTATTCACATAGAGCGTTCTTCCCTTCAACCACGCGCGCGTAAACGCCTGAAGGAGTCTCTGGTCCCCTCTCGATGCGGAGGTCTGCGTAAAGGCTGCGTACGAGCGGAGCAAGTATCGACATCTGCGCAGGAACGCCAACGTAGATGGCACGCCCCTTCCCGTAGTTGTTGACCGTGATGGCCGGCGACTTCTCGGGAGTGTTCGTAAACGTAGCCATTGTCTTCGCGGTCTGTGGTTCAAGCACTTCATAGAAGCCAATGGTGGTCTTTACTGCTTTTCCATTCAGGCTGAATTCCGGAGGCGTGCTTGGCCGGTAGAACTCTTCGGTACGAATTCCGAAAACATCGCTCAACCGTCCCGGTAGCGGTGTATCGAACCACTGACTGTTCTCATCCACCTTCGCCGACATAGCGGTCATAATCACCGTGCCTCCGTTGCGGACATAATTTCGGATGGCGTCGGCGCTTGCGGAATCCATCACATAGTCCGCGGGCACGACCAGCAGTTTGTAGTCGAGGGTGCTGTGGCCGATGTTGATGATCGCGACATCGATGTTGTCCTCAAGAAAAGGTTGCAAGGCGCTTTCAACTTGGTCGGTATAGCCGACAGTGAAGTAGTTGCGAACTGTGTTGCTCGGACCCGGCGGACGCGATGCAATGTTGCTTTCAAAAGAGTAAGCAATCGCAACATCCGGCTTGTGATAGCGCGGAAAGCCCAAACGCTGCAACTTTGAAAACTCGCTCGCGATCTGCTTGAACTCCGCGTACTTCCAGGAGGGTGTGCCATCGTGATCGAGCAATCCGAAAAGCGCCTGTTCTTCGCCTCCCCTGTGCGTGTTGAAGGTCCACGCAAGAAACGTCTGTCCGTAATCGATCAAGGCCAGATAGGCCCACATGCGAATGATGCCTCTGGGGCCGCCGTAAGTATCCTCCACCGCCGGTTGTGAATTCGTTGAACCACGCTGGCGTAGGAAGATCGCCTTTTACCAGCAGCGCGCCGAGTGAGACGTCAAGCGGATTTGCAGGATAGAATCCCTCCGCTCCGTAGCTCACATACTTCTTGTATGAGCTCAGATAATCGAAGCCTCTGCGTCCGGCGGTGTCCCACAGGTTGGAGACGGCGGGCAGATTGGGACGTTGCGCTTGCGCACTTTTTCCAGATCCTCAAGAACCGAAATGGTTACATCCGACCAGAAGCGCCGCAGATCAAGATAGCGCTCCGGCGGAGAAGGTCCGTCCGCATAGGGCAACTGCACCTCGTCGAATGAGTTCAAATGCCGCGACCAGCGCTGGGTTGCCCAGGCCTTATTGAGGTTCGCAATCGTTCCGTACTTCGCCTTCAACCATTCGATGAATCTCTGGCGATCCGCCTTCGGAGTACGACATGACGCCATTGCCGATCTCGTTGTTGTAGCCAATTGCCGCCAGTGCTGGATTCTGAGCATAGTGACGCGTTAACTCGTCGGCAAACCGAATCAGGTGCTCGCGGTAAGCCGGATCGCTGATATCGTCCATGTAGCGTTCGGCCGGCTGCACGGTCGCGCCTTGTTCGTTGACAAAGTTCACCGATGGATATTTGTGATGAAGCCAGATTGGCGCCGGCGATCCGCCGATATCGAGAATCACCTTGATTCCCGCCTGGTTCATCTGCTCCAGAATCTGGTCGAACCACGCGAATTCGAACTGCCCCTCCGAGGGTTCAAAGGCGTCCCAGGAAAGGTCGCCCATGCGGACCATCGTGAATCCCGCCTGCTTCATCAGCGCAATATCTTGACGGATCTGTTCGGGTGAGCGATCCACCGGCTGGTAGCAGGTCCCGACAAACAGTTGCCCCTTCCCAGGCCAATCCGGATGTTGGTCCGCACTCTGTCCAAAGCTAAGCGCGCTACTCAGGCATAACACGACGGCAATTAAGATTCGTCTCAAGCTCTTTATCCTTTGCTGAAAGACGAGTTCACGTCTGCTTCCCACGCGAAAGCTCAACCTCAGCTCGCAAGGATTCGGAACGAAAATGCATATTTACACGGCGGAACATCGGGTACCTGAATCTCGAGGCCTCCTGTTCCCCGCGACCACTTGAGCTCGGATTTCGCTCCGAGCAGTTCGACCTTCCGAATTTGGCGAGGGTAGTTTGCCGGAGTTTTCTGCGAGCGACTTGATGAGAATCTTCCCGTCCGCTGGCCATCCCAGTGCGATGGCGTAGAGTGCTTCACCCTTCGTGGTGAATCGGATGTCTGTGGGGTCGAACTTGATCTGTCGACAACTGATACGACACGATCTTCTTGGCTTCTGTCGACGGGCCTTCGCCATAGATCTTCCACGGGCGCGTGCCCTTGATCGCTTCGCGATTCACCTGCTGCCATTCAGCAAGTTCGCTCAGGAAAGAAACCTCGTCGCTATCCGGCTCTCCATGGCCGGGCAGCGGGATGCTTAGCAGGAGATTTCCGTTCTTGCTGACGATGTCCACCAGAAAAGGGAATGATCGAACGAGGCTTTCTGGTACGCGTGGTTTTCAAAGAGGCTCCGGCTGTAGTGCCAATGCCCGATGCATGCCTCCGTCTGCCAGGGTTTTTCCTGAAGCCCGTCCGCCATGCCAAACTCGAAGTCGCGCGTCAGTGTGCCCCACACAGGCTCTGGAACCTCCTTCAGGTCAACCACTCCTTCCAGGCGGCCGGCATGCGCCTGCATGTTCTTGTTGTAGTAATAGGCCATGATTTGGGGAGCAGATCCGGAATGCCCAGCCATACCTTCAAATCCGGAGCCCATTGCCCGCCGTCGTCGAAGATCGAACTGCGCGCCGTCATCGAAATTCAGGATGTCGGGACTATAGCTGTCGATCACGTCCTGCACGCGTAGAAGGAACTGCTGCACGAACTCCGGACATGGCGTGTTTTTCGCATGGGGCTTGCCGTTGAGCATCTGCGGATCCATGCCCTCCCACCATTTTCCTTTGCCGTCGGCGATTGTTTGCATGCCGTCATAAGGAATCCCAGCAAGCGGTCCGGTCGTATCGCTCTTGTAGCGAACGGGAAGAAACTCATCCCATGTGCGGTGCGGCGTTCCGTGATAGCTCACGCCAAATCGCAAACCATTGGACCGTGCGATCTTGGCCCACGTGCCCACGATGTCGCGCTTCGGACCAATGTTGACGCAGTTCCATGGCTGATATTTCGAATTCCAGCAATCAAAGTTGTCGTGGTGCGTAGCTAGAGCGACGAGGTACTCGGCTCCGGCGCGCTTGTACAGTTTGATCAGCGCATCCGGCTCCCATCTTTCAGCTTTCCACAGATGACAGATGTCCTTGTATCCGAACTGCGATGGATGTCCGAAATGCTTTACGTGGTACTCATATTGAGCCGACCCCTGCATGTACATGTTTCGCGCATACCAATCCCCTTGCTCGGGCACGCATTGCGGGCTCCAGTGCGCCCAGATTCCGAATTTCGCGTCACGAAACCAATCGGGGCAGCGGTACGACTTCAGAGATTCCCAAAATGGCGAGAATGGACCATCTGGAACCTGACCGCGAAAGAAAGCCGATTGCCCGAAGGCTCGGGAGGCCGCAGTCAATCCAAGCGCGCATGCTCCACCTATCAAGAGTGATCGACGGTTCAAACGATTATGTACCTCCTTCCAGCTAATGCCGGAGACTTTTACTGTTTGAGCTTCTCAAGGGTCACCTCACAAGGCGCCATTACTGCGCATTGGCGGTTAGAACTCGTAGGAGCCTCTCATTCCGGCAGCATTATCTGCCTGTTGATCTCGAAGTTCCCGCTGGCTGACGGGACTCCGTTTCCGGGCTGACCACCGCCAATCGAGACTGTGTACTTTCCCTGCGCGACAATGATGTCACCGCCCTCGGTCACCATGCTTAGGTCCCGCGGGCTCAGATGAAATTCGACTTTTTGTTTTGCGCCTGGCTCCAAATGAATGCGTTGGAAACCGCGCAGAGCGCGGATGGGCGCGCCCGGGACATCAGGAAACTTCAAGTAAAGTTGCACTACCTCGTCGCCAGCAATTTTCCCAGTATTTGTCACAGCGACGGAACAATCAAGCGAGTCGCCCGCATTGACTGCTGCATTCGGCACAGCGAGATCGTTGTAGCTGAAAGTGGTATAACCCAACCCGTATCCGAATTGCCAAAGTGGATCGCCTTCGAAGTATCGGTAGGTACGGCCTTTCATCGAATAGTTTTCGAAATGAGGCAGTTGGTGAACATCCTTGTAGAACGTGACCGGAAGGCGTCCGGCAGGATTGTTTTTTCCGCTCAGGGTCTCAGCGATTGCTGCTCCGCCCTCCTCTCCTGAATACCAGGCTTCGAGAATGGCATTGGCGTGTGCCTTCTCCCAATTCGCTCCGAGCGCACTACCATTCATGAGCACGACAACGAGCGGCTTTCCCGTAGCAGCTACCGCCTGTACCAGGTCTTCTTCGGCTTGGGGCAAATCCAGACTGGTTCGGTCTCCACCGGAGAATCCCGGCTGATCAACCGGCATCTCCTCGCCTTCCAGACGGCTTGTGATTCCAACGATGGCGACGATCACGTCCGCATTCTTGGCAGCTGTAACGGCGGCAGGATCAGGGACATTGTTTACGGGCGCCCATATCAGTCGCGCTTCATGCTTGCCCTGCATCAAAACGGCTATAACTTACATCGAGTTTGACTGGATGCCCTTTCTCAAGGTGAATCTGGCCGAGATGGGTGTTATTACCCCATCCTTGCGCCACAACCTTATCTTCCACCGACACTCTTGCGAACCCATCGGCCTTGATGCCGAGCACGTATTCGCCAGTGGCAATGCGGATTCAGCAAACCGCTCCATTGCACGGACAGACGTCTTGGTTGATTTTGCTTGCTCGGGCAGGTTGCTCTCAGTCAAGTTCACGCCCGATTCAACCCGCGAAGCGAGCGGGGTCGGTTTTGGAATCGAAACGCCGGTCGCGAACCGTAATCGGCTTTGAGGCCGGGCTTGCCATCGGGCGTGGTTAGCGCCGATGCGGGCACAGGGTCGCCATGATTTGAGAGAAACTGAGTTCCAGGGACATAAGTGATCTTCGCCTGCGGAAACTCCGCTTTCATCCCTTCGAGCACGCTTACGGTGTGCGTCGGTGTGCCATTGTAATTTCCAAGCAGAACCGCAGTTTGGTCGGCAAGCGGCCCGACAACAGCGATGCGCTTTACAGTTTTGAGCGGCAGCACGCCATCGTTCTTCAACAGGACCATCGACTCATTCGCCATTTTGCGCGCGAGGGCGCGATGCTCTGCGCTATCGAGAACCTTCTCGTCGATCTGGCTATATGGAACCATCTCAGGCGGATCGAACATGCCAAGACGAATGCGCGCCGTGAACAGGCGGACGAGCGCGGTGTCGACCGTGCCCTCCGGCAGATAGCCTTGTTGAACCGCGTCGATGTACGGGTCGGTAATCGTGGTCGTCCGTCACTTTCGCGAAGTCGATGCACTCGTTGTCCATGCCACGGATGAGCGAAATCGCTGAGGCTTGCGGCTGGGTAGGGCGGTAGTGATGATCGCGAAAAATGTTCCGGACCGCATCGCAGTCAGACACCACATAGCCCTGGAAGTTCCATGCGCCGCGAAGCGTTTGCTGCAAGAGAAACTCGCTGGCGCAGGCGGGCTGCCCGTTGATGGCGTTGTATGCGCACATGACGGACCCCGCGTGCCCCTCGACAACCGCGGCGCGGAAAGCGGGCAAATAAGTGTCTAACTCGTCGTGCTTGCTGACGTCGACGTCTGTGAAATGGCGAGTCGACTCCGGACCGCTGTGCACGGCGAAATGCTTGGGCGTGGAGATCGACCCGGTAATAGCGAGCATCATCGCCCTGCAATCCGGTAACAAAAGCGACCGCCATGCGGGCACTGAGGAATGGATCTTCGCCATAGGTCTCCTGGCCTCGCCCCCAGCGCGGATCACGAAAAATGTTGACGTTGGGTGACCAGAAATCGAGACCATGAAAAATCGGGAAGGTTCCCTTGCGTACGGCCTGAGCGTGAACGATTCGCGCTTCCATGCTGATCGCCGATGGCCATTTCGTGGATCCGCGGTGTATCGAAGGTCGCGGCGAGTCCGACAGGTTCTGGAAACTCCGTCGTGCCGTCAACTGCCACGCCGTGCAAAGCCTCGCTCCACCAGTCGTAAGCTGGGACATTCAGGCGCGGGATCGCGCGTGACTGGTTCACCAGTTGGGAGGCTTTCTCCTGGAGGGTCATGCGGTGCACCAGATCGGCCGCGCGCTCCTCCGGGGATAGCTTGGAATCCATGTATGGCAAGTTGGAGGTTTCTTGCGCGAAACAGTAAGGCTCAGTAGCGCCAACGTAAGAAACGAGAAAAAGATTGTTGTCGAATTGTTCATTTTGCCTGCCCGGCCTGAAGAGTCTCGGTGCGAAGTCCTTCAAATCGCGGCGCCACGTCTGCCATTCATGGTCTGTACCGGGCGATTCGTAGAAAACGTGCTGAATGTTTGCTTCGAGCAGCGAAGTGTGCAGGCGCTGGAGTCCGGCGCGCATTCTCTCCGGCTCTGCGGTTCCGACGCCGAGCCAGAGCAAGTGCACTTTCTTGGCGAATGCTGCCGGATCAGCGAATACTCCGTTGTAATCGGTCTTGGGATCCAGTTTCCGATCCCCAAGCACGAGCATCCCGCCTGCTCCACTGAATCCGCCAATGTAAGAAAAGAGATCGAGATGATTGAGCGTGATCTGGAACGTCTGCATTCCTCCCATGGAAAGGCCAGCCATAGCGCGATGATCGCGATCGGATAGTGTGCGGAAGGTTGAATCAATGTAGGGAATCAGGGCCTGCGTCACATCGTCTTCGAATGCCGCAGCCATGTCCTGCATCGCCTTCAGCATTTCGGGAGAGCCAAACGGTTTTCCGGTCAGATCGGACAGGTGCCTGGCCGGCGCGGTGGCATAGCCGTAGGCCATCACGACGATCATCGGCTTGCAACTCTTGGCCGCGATCAGATTGTCGAGGATGAAATTGGCATTGCCCTGGCGAATCCAGCCGGTCTCATCTTCGCCGGCGCCGTGTTGCAGATAGAGCACCGGATAGCGCTCTTTCGTCTGCGTATCGTAATTCGGCGGCAGATAGACCAGCGCGTGCCGCCAGCTACCCGTTACCTTCGAGTTGTACCAGACCTCCCGGACTTGGCCGTGGGGCACATCCTGAATCGAGTAATAGGTCGAACCCGGCTCCGGAACCTCGACCCCACTCGCTTCCTTGGTTCCACCAAAGAACGCATGCGTGTTGAGGTCGCTGACTTCCATGCCATCGATGATCAGCGTGTAGTAGTGAAAGCCGGGAACGAGCGGTGGAGTCGTGACGGTCCAGTATCCGTCCTGCTGTTTCTCCATGTCCACTTTCGGCCCGCTCCAGAAATTCAATCTGACCTTCGTGGCGTCGGGAGCCTTCACGCGAATCTGTACTCTCCCGGCGCTGTCAACTCGCGGATACTCTGCTCCCCAGACATTCGTCGTAGCGGGCTGAAAACCGCCTGACTCCTGTGCCCAACAAAAACTCGATGATAAGAAGATCAGTATTGCGAATCGCCGCATGTGTTTTCTCCTTCGTTGCCATCGAATGTCAACCATAGCGCCGGCGAGCGATAAGCCTCCGTAGCTTCAGACTTGCAATTCGCCGGATCCAGCTGGCGTCACTGCTCAACTGAGACGACGGTTACAGACTTAGGCTCCAATTTCAGAGTCAGCTTGCCGCCCTGAACCTTCGCTGAGATCGGCCTCGGCATGACCGTGTTAGCTGCGTCGAAGGTGTTGACACTGTCCACCTTCGGTGCGGTCAGAGTTTCTCCGGTCGCTGATTTGGCTGTGATACCGCCCAGACCTGCCTCGATTTCGACCGGTTCGTTGGGATCGAGATTGGTAATCTCCAGCCACAACTTGCCGTTCGCGTCTTTCGCTGCGATCGCGTCCACGCGCGGCAAGGCCACGTCCCCATGTGTGTACCAACCGGCGTCAAAAGTCACCGGTACGAACGTGGCGTCCTGGAACGGCACATACATTTTGAAGACGTAATAGGTTGGAGTCAGGACCATCTTCTCTTTGTCTGTGATGATCATTGCCTGCAGCACATTGATCATCTGCGCGATGTTAGCGCCGCGTACGCGGTCGGCATGACGTGCGAAGATATTGAGGTTCAGGGCCGCGAGAATGGCGTCGCGCAGGCTGTTCTGCTGGACCAGGAACCCCGGATTGCTGCCCGGCAACGGCGCGTACCAGCCTCCCCATTCGTCCACAACGAGGGCTACCTTCTTGTCCGGGTCATACTTGTCCATGATGGCCGAGTGCTTGCTGATAAGACCGTCCATCTCCAAAGTGGATTTGAGGATCTGGCTGTACTCGGTCTCTCCGAATCCCACAGACGCATAGGAAGGCGGCCACTTCACCACCGTGTAGTTGTGCATGGAAAGGCCGTTGATGTCCCAGCTCCACGTGTGCTGCTGATAGGCCTTCATGACGGTTTCCGTCCAATCGGTCCATCGCGGGCCGTCGCCGCCCGGACCCACGGCGATCTTCAGCATCTGCTGCTTGTCCTGTTGCGCGGGATTGAAGTTCCTTACGAAGCGGCTGTAGATCTTCATCTGGCTAACGTAGTAGTCGGGCGTCATGTTGCCGCCACAGTCCCAGCTTTCGTTACCGATGCCGAGCAAGGCGACTTTGTATGGAGCTGGATGCCCGTTGGCGGCACGTTCTTTTACCAGCGTCGTCGGTGCTGCGGCCGTCATGTATTCCAGCCACTCGGCCGCCTCCTGGGGAGTCCCGGAGCCGACATTGACGGAGACATACGCTTCCGCCCCGATCTGATCGATGAAGTCCATGAACTCATGCGTTCCAAACGTGTTCGCCTCAGTCACTCCGCCCCAGTTGGGGTTGAGAGTCACTGATCGTTGAGGGCCGATGCTCTTGCGCCAGTGATATTCATCGGCGAAGCAGCCACCGGGCCAACGAACGTTCGGCACCTTGATCGCTTTCAGGGCGCCAACAACATCGTTGCGAATCCCGCGCGTATTCGGGATCTTGGAATCCGGCCCGACCCAAATGCCTTCGTAAATGCCGTGTCCGAGATGCTCTGCGAACTGCCCGAAAATGTTCGGTCGATCTTCGCGCCGGTTTTGGATGCGTCAATCGACAATTCAACTTTCTGGGCAGCCATCATCGGCGCAGTGATAGCCATAACGATCAGCGTGAAGCCGACAAGAAGTGAACGCATAAGAAGTGATGTCCTTTGAAACAGAAGTAACAATTTAACGGCATTCGAAGTTGGCTGCGTCTTCCGTGTCTCCTTGCCCCTTGTATTGTGCGTGCTTCGGATAAGCACACAGCGGCCGGCTGCGCCCAGGAAAGGCCTTGCCAGTCGCGATCACTGACATCGGCGCCGTTCCCTTCTCGACCCAGTTGACGATCGCGCCCAACAAATCAAACTGATCCAGCGCCTGCCCTCCGCCACAGTGGCTCATTCCTGGAACGAAATAGAACTGACTCCAATTGGACACGGCGTCGAGGCCCCCGTTGGCAGCTGCCATATCCTTGTAATAGCCGAACGTATCGAGCGGCGAAAACCATGGGTCGCTATCGCCGTGGTAGAAGATGAGTTTCCCTCCGTGCGCGGAGAAGGTCGTCAAGTTGGTGGACATTGAGTCTACGAGCGGCTGGATGGCCGCCAGAGCTTCCTTATCAACATCCATCGTCATGTCACGTCGTCGCAGGTCCGAAAATACCGGGTCCGGGTGAGAGCAATCCCCGGAACGGCGGACCGTTCGTGATGCCCGTGTCGTAAAGGAAGCCAGCATAGACTTGGGTTCCACTCGAGGTCTTCGGCCCGCCGAGGGCCTTCTTGATGGCGGCAGCTTTTTCCGGAGCCAAACAGGAGTCGTTCTTTTCGCCCTTGCACGCCAACGTCTCGGGATCGAAATCACATGCGAGAGGATCGGAGATCAAGCCGTCGGCAAGACCGTCTTTGGCATCGCACTTCTTCATGAGTGCATCTTTGATCAGCTTGCGGTCGTTGTCAGTAATGGCTTGCTCGATGATTGGTTTCCCATTCGCATCTTTCGGAGCAATTTGATTGAAGGCAATGGGAATCCATCTGCCGATCGCGAGATTGGAAAGCCCGGTGCGCATGGCGGGATCGCCGGAGATGATGCCATTGAAAACCGTGGGGTAACGCTGCGAAAGAATCATCCCTTCGCGGCCGCCCGTCGAACAGCCTGAGAAATACGAAAAGGCTGCTGGCTTTCCGTAGTGTTGCGCGATGAGTTGTTTAGCGAGTGTAGCGACCTCAGCATTGGCGAGATAAGCAAAATCCAGATACGCCTGCTGATCTCTCATGAAACCGAAATCAAATCCTGGACGGTGACTCTTATGACCGGTATCCGTACTCGCAACCGCGAATCCGCGAATGAGTCCAGGCTTGTCTCCCGCGGCATTCAACCCAAGCGGCGCCAGGACAATACCATTGCTGCCACCTCCGCCTTGCATCAGGAAATCGCCATTCCATTTGTCGGGCATCGCCAGTGCAAAGGTGATGCCAAATTCCTCGCCGCCAACACCGGTTCGCCGATGGATGACTCCCTCGACTCGGCAATATGCGGGAAGAGGGGCGCTGCGACTTTGGTTCCAGGGAATCGGCTCGGTGCTTCCAGCCTCGACATGAGCGGCCTTGGTGATCTCGACGCCTGGAACCTTGACGTCCATCAGAGTGGTGCATGAATCCTTCTGTTGAGCGAACGCAGACGCAGCGAACGCAACCATGAGAAAGAGTGTTGCGCACAAGGTTTTCGAACGCATTCGTATCTCCCTCAGTGAATGTCGGCCGCGCAGACAACTCCACTAGAATCGTGAATCGGTTTCACCTACCTGCCGATCACGACCACGGTTGCCTTATCCAGCTCGCTCGATGCTGACGCGCCCTCGTGCCTCAGTTGATGCGCGGCATCGTCCCACGTCAACTTTGTGATTGAGCCGCCACCCTTCTCGTAGGCGTAGGTCTTTCCGTCATCCTCGAAAAGGGTAAAGCTGCCGTTCGCTCCCGGATACACGCGCAGAGACGCAATCGTCTGCGCCTGCTGCGTGCTCTCCACCTCCGACCCAAGCGGCACAATGCTTCCCGCCCTCACGAACAGGGGCAGCGTATCGATGGGAGCATCCGCCACAATGGTCTGTCCGCCGTGCAGCCGCTCATTCGTCCAGTAGTTGTACCAGTCGCAACCTGCCGGCAGATACACCGTCCGGTGCGTCGCGCCCTGCTCGGTCACCGGAGCCACCAGGAACGCCGGTCCATACATGTATTCATCTGGAATGTCCGCAACCTTCGGATCGGCCGGGAAAGTCCATGAACAGCGCCCGCATATAGGGAGCGCCGGTCTGGTAGCTGCGATACGCCAACGAATAGGTGTAGGGCAGAAGTTGGTAGCGCAGTTTCAGATACTTCGCCAGAATCGGCTCCGCCTGCTTGCCGTACGACCATACCTCGTTGTGAGTTCTCTCGCCATGCGCGCGCATGATCGGCTGAAAAGCGCCCCATTCAAACCACCGCACAAACAACTCGGGATAGTCCTCATAATTGGCAATCGTGTCGCGTGCGTCCGATCCATCGATCAGCGGCTTGTGCTCGGCGCGGTAGTCTGCGGGAATTGTCGGCGAAAAGAAGCCTGCGATATCCGTGTCCCAGTACGGTAGTCCGGTCGCCGCAAAATTCAGCCCCGCCGGAATCGAGCGCTTCAGCATGTCCCACGTCGAAACAATGTCGCTCGACCAGAACACCGTGCCGTTGCGTTGCGCGCCCAGATACGCCGCCCGCGCCAGGATCATCACCCTGCGGCTGTCACCGAAATCCCGCCGGAACCCTTCGTATACCGATGCGGTGTGAAACAGCGGATAGACGTTGTAGTAGCGTATGCCCGAACCGATCGAGAACATATCGCCCGCTGGATCGATATCCGGCTCGGTTTCATCCAGCCACAGGTAATCGAATCCGTAAGGTTTTACGTAGCGGTCGCGAATCTTCTCCCACCACCACTTCGCCGCCTCAGGGTTCGTTGTATCGAGATTCGGCCCGATCGTCTCCTTCGTCCATCCCGAATCGGGCGTTCCGTCGGGCTTATGGATCAGCCATCCATTCTTCTGCAGCATGTCGTAGAACTGACGTGCCGCGCGAAAAATGCGGCCAGACGCTCAGCAACGTATTCACGCCCATCGCATGCAGTTCGCGATTCATCCCTGCCGGATCCGGCCAGCGCGCCGGGTCGAGATCCAGTTCCCCCTGCTTCGTCATGTTGAGGAAGTCCACGACGATTCCATCCAGCGGCAGCTTCTTCTCGCGATACTTCTTGGCCACATCCAGAATCTGTTCCTGCGTTGGATAAATCGCCTTGCTCTGGATGTATCCGTACGCCGCCTTCGGCAGCATGTGCGTTACGCCGGTCAGCAGACGGTAGCCCTCGTAAATCTGGTCTGCTCGTGTCCCCTGCGATCACGAAATACGAAACACGGTCTCCAACCTCTGATGACCACGTATTCCGTCCATTGAATCCCAAGTCCACTGTCGTTTTGGAAGGGTTATCCCATACCAATCCGTAGCCGCGGCTGGACACCATGAACGGTACGCAAACGTCCTCGCCCCCAATCGCCCCGTAGTCATGCCAGCACCGGATCTCGTGATCGCGCAGGTCCATCCAGCCCTTTTGCTGCTGCCCCAGCCCGTAGTAGTGCTCGTCCGCGGGCGAGTCGAAGGTAGCCGCAACCGAGTAGCCTTTCGCGCCGGCGTCCTGCTGAGCGACGTCCGCGCGTTCCGGCGCCATCGTCCAAGTGCGCATGTGCAGCAGCGTCTTGCCGTCCGCCGTCGTCACCAGAAGCGCATCGTTGTACGGACCTTGCCCGCCGCCTCCGCCAAAGTAGGGTTCGCGCAGTTGACGATTCAACGCATCCAGCGGCATCGGCTGCGGCAGTTTCTCAGCCGGAAGATTTCCCGGCGCCAAACGCACCACCATCCGTGGCGATCGGAACACATCGCCGCCATCTGCGTCATGCTCGTGTGTCCATCCCTCCGTTGACGGCTTTGCCACAAAACCGTATCCCGGAGCGCCGGTCGCCGTAGCCTTGTCGTTGCTCATCGTTACACGCAAAATGTTCGGGGCGTACGGCACCAGCGAGATCACTCGACCATTCCGCTCCACCACAACCGGGCTACCTTGTGCGAACGCAATGCCCGCTAACGATACTGTCAGCAGGACGCAGCCGAGTTGGCGGGCCGGCAACCTCCAGGCGAAACGACTCAACCTCAACCCACGACCACCGCTTCTCCACCGAACCATCAGAATCTTCATTTCTCCCTTCCTGTCAGCATCGCTTCTCTTCAGGGGAAAACGATCCTCTTCTTTGCGGCCTGGACAGACTTCCAAGAGTCAGGCATCAGGAGGAACACGACCCTATCCGGAAATCAAGCAAGCCATGCGTGTTCTTGGGAACTCAACATTCAACGAGCCCTTTGACGTGGTGGCGTTGACGCCGAGGTCAACGGGGTACAGGACCGTAGGATCGGGCATCGTCCAAGGCACGTCCGTCTTCGCCGGACCATCGATTCTCCAGATTGCAAGTAGAGTCCGGCTCTGCGACCGCATTCCTAAAGCGACTGGTTTCCGCGAGTCGGTTACATCCGGAAGTCCTAGCGGATAGAAGGGGACCGCGTCGGGAATACTCTTGCGAAGGAGATCCTTATAGATTCGGATGCCTTCTGCCACCTGGGGCCAAGCTTGCGGTGAAAGTGAGTCGAGATGTCCACTCTGATGAATGCGGCACATCATCGCCGTAACCATGTTGAAGCTGGCTTGATCAGCGTCGGAATTTGTCAGGGGATACGACCAGACTGCAAGTTGCTCGGGTAAAACGGCTGCTGACGCACCCACGAGAATCGCTGGCAGCTTTAGATAATCCTCCTGATCCGTCATGGACTGTATCTGAAGGTGACTGAGCATCGCGTAGTCCATACGTCCGCCGCCGCTGCCGCAGTTCTCAATGACCAAGTTGGGATAGCGGCTCAGAAGGTTATCGAGCCACGCGATGTGGGCACGATTGTGCTCAAGTAGGCCCTGCCCGAAGCTGTCAGCCGAGAGTTCGGTTCCTTGCAGCGAATCGACGTTGTAATCCATCTTGATGTAGCCGACGCCGTAATCATTTACGAGTCTCGCAATCACATGATCAAGATAAACGCGCACTTCCGGGTTTCGGAAGTCCAGTAGATATCTCGAATTCTTCAGCACTCTCTTGCCGTGACGCACAAAAAACCAGTTGTCAGGCTTCTCGGCCAGAAGCGACTTTGCTCCAGCCACTTCCGGCTCGAGCCACAATCCTGGAATCATTCCATTTCGCTTGATCTGATCGAGCACGAATTTAAGTCCGCGCGGCCATCGACTCGAAGATGGTTGCCACGAACCTATAGTTGGGCTCCAGTCCTCTTTGATATCCGCGTACCATCCCGCATCGATTACAAAGTATTCGCAACCAGCCTTTGCGGCGGCGGCAATGAGAGGTAATTCCCTTTCCTCTGTCGGGTCACCCCACAGGCAATTCATGTAGTCGTTGAAAATCACCGGACATCGTGAATTGTTCTCGCGCAGTTTCTCGCAGGCGACGCGCCGATACCGGGTCAACGCCCCGACCGCCTCCGCGAACCCACCCTGCACACATCCAACCGCGACAGGAACGGTTTCATATGTTTCTCCAGGTTTCAAACTCTTCCACGCTGCAGAGTGTAAATCGTCGGGGCCTCCGAGATAGGCGTAGACGTCGTCGGCGTTATTATCGCGCGCAGAGATGTTGGAGAGCTCCCAATACCACGACCCGTTGTGTTCAATCTGCCAGAACCAGGTAAGCCCCAGCAGCATATTCTCGACCATGGCCATGGGTAAATACCGCTCGGTCGACCAACTGCCGATGCTTCCTGCCTGTGCTTCCGACCAGCTTGTCCGCTCGTTTTCGACAAAGCCCATCTCCGATGGCCGGAGCGTATGCCATTGGCCTTCCGCCATCCAGCTATTCAGAGCAACGTGGATGCGGAGTTCACGGTCATAATTCTGTGGATCAGCAAGTCCGTGGAGCATCGCCGAACTTAAGAACTCGATCCCAACCGGGGACTTCCCGCGGTTGGTGACGCGTGAATAGCGGCGAACGACGGGAACACCATTAAAAGCCTCATAGACAGATTCCACGGTTAGCCGCAAGGCAGGGTCTGTGTGGATGCAGATTAGGCGCCGGCCTTGGCGTGTCGACTCCTCTCGCCTTTGCGCAAACAGCAACCGGGCACCGGGCTGTCCGACGCCGGATTTCATGCCCTGATCAGGGGAGTTTTCGCCGCTGCATTGCAGCGCAACTTCGACGCCGGAGGAATTGTCGGCTGCGGTTCCCGAAGCTCCTATTGGAACTAGACGTTTTTGGCGCAAACTTCCCCCGACTATGTCGAAAGAGAAAATAAGATCATTCGTTTTCCAGGTAAAGGGCTCGGGAACATTTGAAGCAGGCAAGGAACGAGAGATGCGCGGCAAAAGAGCGCCAAAGGCCACGACTCCACTGGACGCGAGAAAGGTTCTACGATCCATGCAGATGACCCATCGTCAGTTAACATTTTTGGAATGCATCAGTATCGTTAACTGTAACGAATCGACAGCAGGATAACAGATGCTTCCAAGATTCTGCTGTCCCTGAAAAAACTTTCTACCACACGGCTGTGGTCAGGAATGAGGACGCAAGAAGGGCAAGGCCCATTTCAGATCGAGTATTGACCGGACAGCGTAGCCCGAGCGCCTGACTTCGAAGACGCAGGTTTGGCAGCACGACGCTGAGTCGACCGGCGTACAACAAGTTCTGGCTGTAGGACCACGGTTTCGGGCCTAAGCGGTGTTTTCGAGCTGAGAATCCTGAGGGTAATGGACGCAGCTTGCTCTCCAATTTGTCGGCTATGCTGGTCGATGCTGGAGAGTGGAACGCGCAGAGAATCGTCGTAGTGAAGATTGCCGCAACCAATCACCGCGATGTCGTCGGGAATGCGTAAGCCGTGATCGAGAGCATAATTCATGGCGCCCATCGCGAGCGGATCGTTGAAGCAGAACACCCCGTCGGGTCTTGGCTTAAGACTCAAGAGTTGGCTCATCGCCTCAGCCCCGCGTTGTTTCGTTCCCACATCCCCCTTGCGTTCGGTGATGATGTGATCGTCAATTACTTTCAATCCGGCCTGCGCCAGTGCTCGCTTGTATCCTTCCACGCGGCGGATGCTAGGACTGGTTTCGGGCCCACGAATATGGGCGATTCTCTTGCATCCAATATCGATCAAGTGCCTAGTAGCCAGCATGCCGACAGCTTCATCGTCCACACCGACAAAGTTCGCGGAGAGGCCGGGCAGGCTTCGGTCGATTAAGACATACGGCGTTTTCTGATTTTCGATTCGGAAGAAGAGGTCCACGGTCGGCCGACACGTGGCGATGACCAAGGCGTCGAGCCGCCGGGCCAGCAGTTGACTGATCTCCTGTTCCTCAAGATCCGGATCTTCCTCAGAGGACGAAACAATCAGATAGTAGCCGCTTTTTCGCAAGACCTCGGAAATCGACTTGGCAATTTCGGCAAAGAAGGGATGCAGCAGATCCGGGACAACCAACCCGATGAGATAGCTGCGTCCTGTGACCAGACTGCGAGCCGCCAGATTGGGGCGATAATCCAGCTCTTTGACGCGGGCGAGAACGCGTTCGCGGGTTTCATCGCCGACATCGGGATGATTACGCAGGACTTTTGAGATCGTAACGACGGATACGCCAAGATCCCTGGCGATGTCTTTCATCCGTGTGCTCATAGTAGAAGGCAGTATACCGAAGGACCAATCATCTGGCCGTACAGATTGTTGACATCGATTACTTTACCGATTATTGTGTCTAGTTTGCAGGTGCAATCGGAGGCAGATTCGGACCGCTGATCAACAATTAAGTAGAAGGAACCGTGGAAAAGGACTTGGCAATATGAACCAGACTGACCTGATCGTCATCACGGGCGCCGGAGGTTTTATTGCCGGCAACCTTGTGCTCTATTTCAAAAAGAAAGGCTTTGCCAACATTCGGGCGGTGGACAAGAAACCGCTATACGACTGGTACTTGCGCGTTCCTGGAGTGGAGCATCTCTGTCTCGACGTGAGTAACGAGGCCAATTGCCACCGGGTCTGCGAAGGCGCCAAAGAAGTTTACAATCTCGCCGCGGACATGGGCGGTATGGGTTTCATCGAACGCTTTCGAGTCGAGTGTCTGCGCTCGGTGCTGATCAACGCGCACATGACCGAGGCGGCATACAAGGCGGGTGCGGACCGGTATTTCTTTTCAAGTTCGGCATGCGCCTACAATACGTCCCTCCAGAGCGACCCCAACGTTCGCGCCTTGAAGGAAGCGGATGCTTATCCGGCGCTGGCAGAACGTGGTTATGGGTGGGAGAAGTTGTTTTCCGAAATGGTGTGTCAGGAATACTGGCATGAGCGAGGGATGAAAACGTTTGTGGCGCGCTTCCATAATGTCTATGGGCCGCATGGCACGTGGGACGGCGGCCGCGAAAAAGCCCCGGCAGCGATTTGCCGCAAGATGATCGAGGCCATCGACAAGAACGACTTCCGAATCACGATCTGGGGTGACGGCAAGCAGACGCGCAGTTTTATGTATGTTGACGACTGCGTCCAAGGTATCGACAAGATCATGCACTGCGATGATCTGATCGCGACACCGATTAACCTTGGTTCGAGCGAACTCGTGTCCATCGATACCTTGGTCAGCAAGGTTGAGAAGATTGCAGACAGGAAATTGAAGCGCAGCTACGATCTTAATGCTCCGCGAGGCGTTGCCGGCCGCAATTCGGACAATACCTTCATCAAGAAAGTCCTCGGCTGGGAACCTGACACGCCACTGGATAAAGGGCTTGAGACAACTTACGGATGGATCAAAGACCAATATGAGCGCCGCAAGGCCGGCGAGCACGTGGGCATCGGCTGACGGACATGAAAGGTCGCTCCTGGTTCAATAAGGCGTTCGGTTCTATTCCCAACCGGCTCCAGCTTGCGGGCGGTTGGATTGATCAGCCGTTTGTCTCGCAGCTGAATCCTCATCCGCCCGGGGCCATGGTCGTAGTCCAGATCGAATCGAATTTCCGGCCGATGGATCGCTCAGGACTCGCCAGCGGTACGCGAGCAGTGGCGCATCGTTTGTGGAAAGGAAAGCCGCCCAAGCGTCCGCTCGACGAACTCGTGCGTGAACTGTACGAAGCGGAGAACAAAGGCAAGGCGGAGCCAAGCGGTTCGCAGGACATGATCGGCTTGATTTATCCCGGTGTGAACCGGCTGGACTACGATTATGCGGCGAACGGCGGTGTCTTTCCGACGCACATTGAATCCCTCACATCTGCGAGGCATGCTCGCTGGCTGGAGAAGGTGCTCTACCTGTTGCCCATCGAACCGCGGCCGCTGGGCTACAACCCGCTTGGCGTAAAGCAACTGGAACCCAAATGGGTGGCGCGCCTCGGGCGCAGCGGCATGGATTGCTTCGACGCGATTAAGAAGATGGACGCCGATGCGCTCGGTACGTCGCTCAACGAAACGATGCGATGTTGGGAAAAGCTGTTGCCGCACGTCACCGCTCACCCATTGATCAAGATTGATCTGAAGGCAATTCTGCGGATTTACCAACGCGGGTTTCCTGGCGCAATGTTCTCCGGCTGCGGCGGAGGGTATCTGATTGTCGTTTCCGAAAAGCCTGTTCCGGGGGCATTTCAGGTCAACGTTCGCACCACGGACAGAAACCGCCCTTGATCCAGTCGCCAGCACAAGTCGTGGCCAGTGGGGGATTTGACGATATCACGTCGCGTGATGTTCGCTTTCTCGAGGAAGCCGCGAAACTCGGTGAACTCACGGTGTTGCTTTGGCCAGATGCAGTCGTGGAACAAGTCACGGGCGGTCCGCCGAAGTTCCCCCTCGCAGAAAGAAGCTACTTTCTTAATGCCGTGCGTTATGTCAGCAAGGTGGTAACAGCAGATTCGTTCGCCGACTACGATTCTTTGCCGAGAACTTTGTGCGTCGATGTTTGGGCAGACTGCCGACCGACGACAAGTCCTGCGCGTGAGGCGTATGCGCGAGAGAACAAGATCGTCTACCGCTGTTTTTCGTGTGAGAGCCTCAAGGAGTTTCCGGACGTGCCGCCGACGCCGTACGCATCAGGGAGAAGAAAAGTGGTTGTCACAGGCTGTTACGATTGGCTTCACTCCGGCCATGTGCGCTTCTTCGAAGAAGTGAGCAGCTATGGGGACCTTTACGCCATCGTCGGCCACGATGCGAACATCCGGCTGCTCAAGGGCGAAGGACATCCGCTGTTGCCGCAAAAAGAACGCCGTTATCTGGTTGGCTCGATCAAGTACGTAACGGAATCGCTGATTTCCAGCGGCGATGGGTGGCTGGATGCCGATCCGGAAATCCGCCGGTTGAAGCCTGATATATACGCTGTGAACGAAGATGGTGATGTTGGCGGCAAGCGGGACTACTGCGCGGCGCTCGGGATCGAGTATCTCGTCCTCAAGCGGATTCCGGCGCCGGGCTTGCCCAAGCGGACCAGCACCGACCTGCGTGGCTTTTAAATTCGCTTCAAGGCCTTGTCATGATCAAGACTGGAATATTGAACCCTCAGATCAACTCTCTTGATCAGCCGCGTGCGCCACACCAACACGTTGGTTGTTGCCGATCGCGGCTTTCCATTTTGGCCGGAAATTGAGACGGTGGATATTTCGCTCGTCGATGATGTGCCGACCGTAGTGCAGGTTCTCCAAGCGCTTCACTCTAATTTCGTTATCGGCAGAGCATGGATGGCGCGGGAGTTCATCAAGTCCAACACCCCTAAGACGCGTTCGGCATTTGCCGAAGCTCTGCACGGAATTGAAGTGAAGTATGAACCTCATGTGCAATTCAAACGGCGGGTGCCGCTCGCCATCGGTTTGATCCGCACCGGCGACACCATCCAGTACGCGAACATCATTTTGGAGAGCGCGTAGGAATCCTACGGGCGGCATGATCCGGATGTGCTGGTTGGATACATAGTTCTGATCAGAAGGGGAACTGCATTGTCCAAACGAAAGTCAGCACGATGAACACTTCCACGAACCCATCAACGACCCCAGCCGGTCTAGCCAGGACGCAAGGCGGAATGTTTCGCACCGCCGATGGCAGGAACTTTGCCGTCCCCTTTGTTCTGATCACCTCCCTCTTCTTGCTGTGGGGCTTCTGCAACGGGATGATTGACATCCTGAACAAGCACTTCCAGGACACACTGCGGATTAACAAAGAACAATCAGGCCTGGTGCAGGCGGCCAACTATCTTGCCTACTTCCTGATGGCCATTCCGGCTGGTTTGATCGCCAAGAGGTTCGGCTATAAGGGCGGCATTCTTGTCGGTTTGACGTTGATTGCCGGCGGCGCTTTCTGGTTCATTCCCGCCGTCCACATCGGCACCTATTGGGCGTTTCTCCTCGGCTTGTTTGTCATCGCAGCGGGAATGACGTGCCTGGAAACCATTGCCAATCCTTACGCGACGGTACTCGGGCCGCCCGAAAGCGGGCCAACGCGCATCAACATCGCCCAGACGACTAATGGCCTGGGCTGGATTCTGGGGCCGATCGTCGGTGGGTATTTTGTTTTTTCAGGAACTGACGGAGCAGGCGCCAATGCTGGTCTTACCACTCCCTACGTCGGCATTGGCGTATTTGTGGTTTTGCTACTGGTCATTTTTGCTGTCTCAAACGTGCCGGACTTACACGCCGAAGATGAGAGTCGCAGAGCGGCGTCCGGGAACAACCGGCTCAACCCCACGGGTGGGCAACAGGCCGGGATCGCCATCGTTTTGGCGGCGGTCTGCGGGTTGCTGTACTTCTTCATCGCCCCGATCCTCCAACTGTTGTGGACCCTCCTGCAGATGAACGAGGCATTGTTCCAGCCGGTGAAATACGGACTGCTGGTCGTCGCCTATGTGGCCGCCTTCCTCGTGGTCTCCAGGAATTGGGACTTGTTCCGGCGTAAACACTTTACCCTGGGCGTGGCCACGCAGTTTCTCTATGTGGCGGCGCAAACCGGAATCTTCAGTTTCTTCGTCAACTATGTTCTGGAGAATGATCCGGGGGTGACTCGCCTGCAAGCCTCGCGGTGGCTGGGCGCCGTGGGGTTCGTCCTGTTCATGGTAGGGCGTCTGTGCGGGAGCGCAGTAATCAGCCAATTCAAGCCGGAGCGCGTGCTCACGGCTTATTCCGTAATGAACGTGGTGCTGATCGCAATCACCATGGGCGGCGGCAAAACGGGAATGTATGCGATGTTCGCTTCATTTTTCTTTATGTCAGTAGGATTCCCGACCATCTTTGCCCTCGGCATCCGCGGGCTGGGCGAGCATACCAAGTTCGGCTCATCGCTGATTGTGATGTCCATCGTCGGGGGCGCAATTACGCCGCCCTTCATGGGCCACATTGCTGACCAGCATTCCATGCGCATCGGATTCGTAGTGCCGCTTATCTGCTTTGTGTTCGTGGCTCTCTACGGCTCCATCTGGGCAAGGCTCAGCAGACAGGACGCAACTGCTGGCGCCGTTGCCTCGTAGGTTCACGCCGTCAGATCGATTTCGACGGCAAAGTCTCGGACGGAGGAAAAGACACAATGTCTCACCATTCTCGTTTTCTAACACAGTCCATTCGTGGACTTGCCGCTGTTGTGCTTGGACTATCCGCATTTTCCAGCCTCCGCGCGCAGGACGCCACGGCCCCGACGGCATCGGAGGATCCGGCATTCATTGATCAGGCGTGGCAAAAAGCCAGCAGCAAATATGACTCGGCGCGCGCTGCCCTGCTGAAGGATGTCGACAGCGCCAATCGTCCAGGGGCCCTTCCGGGCGGACTGGGAGTCGCTGCAGAAATTTGAAGCGCCCGATTGGTACCGGGACGCGAAGTTCGGCATCTTCATTCACTGGGGAGTTTATTCCGTCCCAGCCTTTGGCAGCGAATGGTATCCACGCCTGATGTACCAGACCGGAAGTCCTGAGTTTAAACATCACATTGCAACCTATGGCCCGCAGGACAAGTTTGGGTACAAGGACTTCGTCCCCAAGTTCAAAGCGGAGCGCTATGATCCGGTCGCATGGGCTGAGTTGTTCAAGAAGGCGGGCGCGAAGTACGTAGTGCCGGTGGCAGAGCACCATGATGGCTTTGCCATGTATGACAGCGGCGTGAGCGACTGGACCGCTGCCAAAATGGGGCCGCACCGCGATCTTATTGGCGATTTAGCCAAGGCGGTACGGGCAGCGGGGTTGCATTTCGGCGTGTCCTCGCATCGCGTGGAGCACAATTTCTTCCTTGGCGTTGGCCGCACCTTCTCGTCCGATATTAACGATCCGGAATATGCCGCCTTCTACGGCCCTGCGCACAACTGGCTGAACAATAAATGGGGAACTCCCCTCGACGGAGACTTCACCTATGTTTCACAAGCGTGGGCCAACGATTGGCTGGCGCGGAGCACGGAGCTGGTCGAGAAATATCATCCCGATATCGTGTACTTCGACTGGTGGATCGGGCAGGCTTCGATCCGTCCGAATCTCACCCGCTTTGCCGCTTTCTACTACAACAGTTCGCTCAAATACGGAGATCACGTCGGAGTGATCAACTACAAGGACTACGCCATGAACGAGCATTCGGGCGTGCTCGATCTGGAGCGCGGCCAGCTCGGAGATATCCGCCCTCTCTATTGGCAGACCGATACCTCCATCAGCAACAAGTCCTGGGGATACATTCAGGATGACACTTTCAAATCGCCCCAATTTGTGATTCACCAGCTCATCGATATCGTGAGCAAGAACGGCAATCTGCTGCTAAATATCGGGCCCCGCTCCGACGGGACAATCCCGGATGAGGTACAGCGGGTGCTTCTGGATGTCGGGGAGTGGTTGAATACAAACGGAGAGGCCATCTACGGCACTCGGCCCTGGAGGACCTACGGCGAAGGGCCCACGAAAGTCGCGGCTGGCTCCTTTCACGACACCGACACAGCCAACTACACGCCGGAGGATTTTCGCTTCACGACCAAGGGCGATGTCCTGTACGCGATCGGTCTGGCTTGGCCTGGCACCGGAGAAGCCGTAATTCATTCCCTCGGGTTGACGCTGGGTGGCAAACGCGTTCAATCGGTGTCGCTGGTGGGCAGCGAGACCAAAGTGCAGTTTAGCCAGGGTCCGGACGGCCTGCGGGTTGTTTTGCCGAACCTCGCTCCCCCGAAATACGCCTACGCGCTTCGCGTGAGGTTTGACCAATAAGTACGTGCAATCCATGTCGCTGGGAATGAAAAAGGACAGGTTGGCCTGAGCAACTTCGATAAGGGGAATAAGTACATCCAATGAAGGCGCTCGTACTCCAGAAACCGGGGCAGGCATCTATCGAGACGGTTGCGGAACCCGTCGTCGCGAAAGGAGAGGTGCTGCTGAATGTGCGGATGGTGGGGTTCTGCGGGAGCGATTTGAATTCGTTTCGTGGACTCAATCCGTTGGTTTCTTATCCTCGCATCCTTGGACATGAAGTGTCGGCTACTGTCGTTCACGGCGTCGACAGCGCTCTCCGTAGCGGCACAGATGTGGCGTTGTCTCCATACACAAGTTGTGGTCAGTGTGCCTCATGTCAGCGAGGGCGCCAAAACGCTTGCCAGTTCAACCAGACACTTGGCGTGCAAAGGAATGGAGCCCTCAGTGAATTCATCGCACTGCCACGAGAGAAGCTGTATCCAGCACGACTCACGCCAAAAGAATTGTGCCTGGTGGAACCGCTGACGGTGGGGTTTCACGCTGTGTCACGAGGGAGGGTGACGGCAGATGACAGGGTCGCAGTTTTCGGCTGTGGAGGAGTAGGACTGGGCGCAATCGCTGGGTCCAGTTCTCGCGGCGCTCGCACGATCTGTATCGATGTGGACGACGAAAAGCTCGCCCTCGCTCGGGCGCAGGCGGTACGCACACGATCAACAGCGCACGGGATCGCCTCCATGATCGGTTGCTGGAAATGACAGATGGGCGGGGGCCGGATGTTGTCATCGAAGCGGTCGGTACCCCGTCAACCTTTCGGGCCGCGGTCGAAGTGGTCGCATTTACGGGGAGGGTCGTATACATCGGCTATGCCAAAGAGCCGGTGAGCTATGAAACCAGACTATTCGTGCAAAAGGAATTGGACGTCCTCGGATCGCGCAACGCCGGCCCCGAGGATTTTGCCGCCGTGATCGGACTGCTTGAAGCAGGAAAATTTCCCGTGGATCAGGCGGTGAGCTCTGACCGTCAGTCTCGACGAAGCACCGGCGCTTTGCGGTCCTGGAGTGAGAATCCGTCACGGTTCAAAAAGATTATGGTCAGCTTGGATTAGAGCGATACATCCGCGATTCCGTCATGGTTCTCTCCACCTACCAGTAATACGCCGCAACCACAGTCGGTGAACTCGGGATGTTGTTCACGACATTCGTGTGGAGCACGATCTGTACGTTCTTCCGGGTCCAGTCCTTTGGGGCCTGCTTGATCAGGTCGGCAACCAGTTGCGGATCCGTGACGAAGTCTCCCGCCGCCCGAGTGCCGGTATGATCCAGTCCCGCGATCGTCACCAGAACCGCCCCTGTTTTCGAGTCCAGCACACGGGAAACGATGGCGTAGTCCTCGCTGAACTTTGCGCCGGAGAACTTCGGCCACCAGGAGCGCTTCGGATCAAATCGGTCTTGAACATGCATCTCTGCTGTGTCACCAGCCTCGAAGACGAACCGAAGACTGTCAGTCATATTGAGGGTCCAATTGTTGTTGAACGCCCCAATCAAGACCGCCGAACCCTTGCGCAAGTCGCCAAACGAGAGGTCGCTTCCGAAACGCAAATCGTAAGGATGACGGCGCGAGGTGAGCAGGGATGAGATTTGTGCCGTGGCGGAAGCGTCGCCGATCGTCAGATAAGTGTCTTTCACCGGCAGGAAATCTTCTCCTGTGAATTTCCTCGAGGTCTTCCCTCGGAACGAGCGTTTCCAGGTTCGGAGTCGTGTCGTCCGGACTCGGGTGGTTCTTTCGATAGCGGCTATGGGCCTCTCGAGACAAGACATAGACACGATTACTGCCTGTGCAAACGACTACTGGTCGCGAGCTCGACAGAACGGGGCCCCAGAACAGATCGAACGAGCTCACGACCCGAGGGGGCGCATTCCGAAGTAGCATTACGGCCGCGAACGCTATGGCAAGGCATGCGCCGAGAACGGCAGCAAGCTTCAGGCGGCTGCGCTTACGAAGACGAGCGCTCGGGACCGGGTTGGCGCCTTCAGTCGAGGGGGGAACTCTGGTTTGCGGCTGCGTTGAACTCACCGCGACCGGAAGCCGGGTTAGGGGAATCTCAGAGCGATGGAACTGGGCTTTGTACGATCCTGTCGGAATCTCAACTTTCCACTCAATAGGGTCGCTGTGCGCCTGATAGTACTGGGCCAATCTCTTTCGGATGTCGGCAGCGCGGAGCCGCACGACAGGATCGTCGGCAGTATCGTAGTCTGGCTTACGCCCGAACACTTCAATTCCGATGACACGTTCACGAAGCGAGTCATCGGAGCCGGCGAGGCTATGCTCGACGATGTAGCGAAACAAATCCTGGCACTGGCGGCTCGTTCGAAAAGGGGCGCTGCCCAGAATGTCTTCCAGCAACCCTTCGACTTGGGGTCGAGGCGGAACCGGATCAGGATCAAGCAGTGAATTGTGTTGAGTGGCCATAGAAGAACCCACAAGTCTTTCGCCTTGCGATCAAAGTGACCGTATATTACCGTTAAAGGTAACGATATCCCAGTGTTTTATTCGCATTCGTAACCCATTGTCAATACAAGATTTGAACCCAGTTGGATGACGGTAATCTACCGTAGTCAACCTAGACAGGCATGGCAATTCCGCGTATCGGTTAAGCTCCGACGCCCTGAAGCGCCCGAACTGCCACGTGGCATGTGTGCCGGCGAGCGGCTCCAGGAGACGGTCAATCAAGGAGCCTTCGCAGATGCCCAGACCTCGGAGTCTTTCCCAGCTCTTGCTTTCTGTCGTTTCCGCTCTGATTGTTTCCACAGGCATTCCCCTCGCATACAGTCAAACGCTGGCATCGACCTCCTCGTTTTCAGGGTCGGTTTCAGACTCCTCCGGGGCGCGGGTTGCGAACGCTAATGTGACTCTGAGCAGCCCTGAGAAAGGAATCACCCGCGTCTTTAAGACGGATGCCGAAGGAAGTTTCTCATTCTCGCTTCTGCCAGCGGCAACCTATACCCTGACCGTGCAGGCGACGGGTTTCAAGACCTTCAAGCAGGAAGGAATCACGCTTGAAGTCGGGCAGTCCGCGACGCCAGAGTGTCGCGTTGACCATAGGTTCGAGCGAGCAAATCGAGGTGACCGCAGTGGCCCCTCTACTGCAGACGGATAACGCCAACGTCGGCGACGAAATTGGTACGAAACAAGTTGCCGAGCTGCCGTTGAACCTTCGCAATGTATTCAACTTTGTCGAGTTGAACTCGTCCGTCAACAATGGCCCGCAGCAGCAAACCTTGCAAGGCGGGGGCACGCAAGGCACCGCCGATCAAGATGTCTCGTTCTTCAATTTTGGCGGCGGCTACTTTGGCACAACCGCATTCCTGCTTGACGGTTCGTGGGACACCAGTCTGGGATGGGGCGGCGTGGAATATGTTCCGTCCGTGGAAAGCGTGCAGGAGTTCAAGGTGCAACAGAATTCCTTCACCGCGCAGTATGGCTGGAGTACCGGCAACGTCATCAACGTAGTCACAAAATCCGGCAGCAGCCAGTTACATGGCGATGCCTATGATTTTATTAGGAACGGCGCTCTAGATGCCAACAACTACTTCAACAATTTGAACAGTCTTCCGCGCCCCAATGTTCATCGCAACCAGTTCGGCGTGACACTGGGCGGGCCGGTTTACATTCCGGGCCTGTACAGACAGCGTGATAAGACCTTCTTCTTCTTTGGCTACGAAGGGCACCGGGAAAACGATCCGGTATCGGTCGGTTACACGGTGCCGACGGCCGGGTTCAGAACCGGCGACTTTTCCGCCCTGCTCGGCTCTCAGATCGGCACCGATGCCCAGTGCAGGCCGGTACTCGCGGGCCAACTCTACGATCCGTTTTCGACTCGGCAGGTGACCGCGACGTGTGCGGTCCCCAGTGAAGGCGTTTCGATAGGACAGACCGTTGAGGTTCGCGACCCAATTCTGGGGAACATATTGTCCAACGCTTCGCATGGAATTGACCCTGTAGGTCTGAACTTGATCGGCTTTTACCCGCAGCCGTTGACCGGCGCACTGCTAAATAACTGGGCGGCAACTGGGGTCGGTGCCAATCCTTCCAATGAATACACCGCCCGCATTGATCACAATTTCACCGATCAGACCAGGCTCTATGGGCGCTTTTCAGACAAACACGAGTTCAAGCAGATATTGCCCCCTTTCTACGGCGCCGGTGATCCGGGTGGGCCGGGGCAGTTCAATCCCAATAACCGCTGGAATGTTGCCCTTGGAGTAACCCACACCTTCACCCCTACGTTCGTGATGACTGTCAACCTAGGGTTAATGCGATGGGTTGAGGGCAACGAGATGCAGAGTGCCGGCTTCAAGCCCTCCTCGCTGGGATTACCCTCTTTCATTGACCCAAACTCCGCGCAGTTTCCTGTCATCAATATGCCCCAGGGATATGCTCCGTTAGGGCCAGTGCAAGGCGCCGGCCAGGGCGCATTTCCAAGAAACATCGGCAGCAGTTCCCTGGACTTTGTCAGGGTCAAAGGGCAGCATTCTTTGTCGTTTGGATATGCGGTCAATGCCATCGATGAAAACGGCGGCCGCATCCAGCCGACGATTTTTAACTTTGACAACAACTTCACGCTCGGCCCGGATATTACGAGTACGCCCCTCAACTCCGGGAATGTCTTCGCATCCATGCTGCTGGGTACATCTCCTAGCGGAAGCACAGGCATCGCGTTTCTGCCTGCCACCCGGGAATGGCTGCACGGCCTCTACGTGCAAGATGACTGGAAGGCTGCCCGCAAGCTGACGTTAAACTTGGGGATGCGCTGGGAGGTGCAGCGGCCTGAGCGGGAGATACATAATCGTCAAACGTACTTCGAGTACAACGCGGTAAACCCGATCAGCACGTCGGTGGGCCAGACGTACATGGGCCAAGTGGTGTTCAACACTCCGTCCAATCGTGACCTCTATCACACCGATTACAAGAATTTCGCTCCTCGTATTGGCTTTGCCTACCAATTAATGCCCAAGCTCGTTATGCGTGGCGGCTATGGCGTCTTTTACCCCATTAGTTACCGGGGCGGCGGACCGGCGCCCGGTTTCAACGCGGTCACGCCGTTTGTGGGTTCACTGAATGGAGGCCTGAATCCCGACGCGACATTGAGCAATGCATATCCATCAGGACTGGTTCCGGAGACCGGGAGTTCGCTCGGCGGATTAACCAATGTGGGGTTTAGCACCAGCGCAGTCTCCCCTAACCGGAAAGCAACCTACGTCCAGCAGTGGACGTATGGATTCCAGTTCGCCCCGACGCCCAACGACGTACTCGACGTTACTTATGTTGGCAACCACGGCACCCATATGA
Source organism: uncultured Acidobacteriaceae bacterium (assembly GCA_963819145.1). GTDB lineage: Bacteria > Acidobacteriota > Terriglobia > Terriglobales > Acidobacteriaceae > Sulfotelmatobacter. Next base: position 11,101 of record CAWFVB010000030.1, on the reverse strand, counting down.
TTGCCTCGGGGCTCAACACCGACCAATTGGATCCAAAGTACTTCTCCATGGGCAATGCGCTGGCGACCCTGGTTCCGAACCCGTTCTTTAACTCCATTACCCAAAGTGGCTGCGGTCTTAATAACCCAACCGTTGCGCAAGGACAACTGCTTCTTCCGTACCCGGAGTTCTGCAGTATCACGGAGAACCAGGATCCGGTGGGCTTTTCGAACTACAATGCCCTGGAAGTGAACTACACCCATCGCGTATCTCAGGGCCTCACTCTGTTAGCCTCCTACACGTTCTCGAAGTTCATTGACGACGTGGCTGGGAGCACCGATTGGGCAAACGCGAACGGTACGTCGACTAGAAACGTCTACGACCTTGCAGCAGAAAGATCGGTGGATGCTACGGATGTTCCGCACAGTTTTGTTCTGAGCTACGTCTACGAGATTCCCGTCGGCAAGGGCAGGAAGTATGCTTCTGGGATGAACGGTGTGCTCAATGCGGTTGTAGGAGGGTGGCAAACCTCCGGTGTTGCTACATTCAAGCAGGGGTTCCCGTTGGCAATCTCCAGTCCGGGCAATGGGCTCAACTACTTCGGCGCGGGCCAGCACGTGGATGTTGTCGGGGATTATCACATCTCAAACCCATCCCGCACGGAGTGGTTCAACACCACGGCTTTCCAGCCGGCGGCGCAATGGACCTTGGGAGATGCTCCGCGATACTTCTCGGATCTGCGTGCACCAGGCTACAACAACTGGGACATGAGCATTCAAAAGTATTTCCCGATTGAGGAACGGTTCCGGTTCCAGTTCCGTTTGGATATGTTCAACACGTTCAATCACACAAACTACTACGCGCCGAATACGGCCTTGGGTTCTGGATCATTTGGAACCATCAACGCATCGTTCCCGGGTCGACTGATGCAGGCGGCGCTGAAGTTTTATTGGTGATGCGTGCGAGGAATTTGGGTTCTTGTTGTTTGTTGTTCGATCCCCATCGCTCTCGACGGGCCCGCATTTTCGCAACAGCCGTCGAAGTTTGAATCCCTCCTGGCCTCGGCGCAACAAGCCCAGGCCAGGGGAGATTTCGAAGCTGCCGCCGATTCTTACCGAAAGGCTGTGGCGCTACATCCCGAAATCGCCGAACTCCAAACCAACCTGGGTCTGATGTGCTATCAAACTGCAAGAGATCAACAAGCCTTGAGCCGCTTTTCTCCAGGCGATCCGCCTGAAGCCCGGTTTGTTTGTTCCGAACCTGTTCCTGGGGCTCGAGTATCTCAAATTGAAAAAATTCGATGAGGCGATCCCGTACCTCAGTCGGGCCGCCCTGATCCAGCCCACAGATCCGCAGGCGCAATCCGCTCTCGGCCAAGCCTACACGGGTAAAGGGAAGACGCGGCTTGCCATTGCGGCGTATCTGCGGGCGGCCCAAGCCAATGTGGGCAGCGCCGACAGCTGGTTTCACCTCGGAGTCGCTTATCTGGAACAAGTCGAAGCCAACGCGCGCGTTCTACTGGCTCGGCACAAAAACTCCGGATACCTGCACGCCCTCGTGGCGGACACTTTCGCGGAGCAGCGATCGTTTATCCAGGCGGCTGAAGCCTACAAGACCAGCCTTGATTCGCCGCCATATCCCGCTGGTACGCACGCTGCGTATGGCTTTGTCCTCCTGAACCAGCGGGATTTCCCGAGTGCGGAGCGCGAACTGAAAGCCGAACTGGCGGCGTCTGCGGGGTCGCCTATGGCGAGACTAGGTCTGGCGCGAATGCACGTGGAGCAAGGGCAAGCGTCAACCGGTGCCAAAGAAGTTGCAGACATCTGGAAGGCCGACGCCGCGTTTATGCGCGCGAACATCTCTGTCTTCATTCGGGGACTGACGCCTGCGGAGGTTTCCGAATTACAGCGCGTTCTGCACGAGAGCAAGGTGGCAGGAGAGATTCCCGAAGAAGTCGCCGCCCTGTTCGAATCGGAAGCTACGAAAGGAAACAACACTGCATCCTCAGACCCGCTCGAGGCGCGAGTGCAGCAGATTCCGCTGAAGGACCTTCATCTCCTGGTGTCATACGCATACTCGACCGCTCAATACGAGACCTCGTTCGGAGCAGCTCAAACGCTGGCGCAGAACCTCGCCACCGAAGCGGAGGGATTGTACTGGGAAACCAAGTCTGCGCAAAAGCTCGCAACCTTGGTTCTGGCTCGCGCCAGCACCATCGATTCCGACTCACCCACGATGCACGTGTTGCTGGGTGATGTTTACCGCCAGCGAAGGTATTACCCAGATGCCGAAAAGGAATATCGCAAAGCCCTGGTGATTCAGCCCGGGAATGCCGGTGCTCTTTTGGGCCTGTCTTTGACGCTGCTGGCCGATTCCGAGATTGACGAGGCGCTTCATCTTGCAAAGGCCGCGCTGGAAAAGAGTCCCGACGATCCTGAACTCAACGCCGTCATGGGTGAGATTCTTTCCGCGCAGCATGACTTCTCCGGCGCCGAGCCCTACCTAAAGAAGGCTTTGAAGACCAAGCCAGAGTTGATTCCGCATGTGCATGCCCTGCTCGGAAGAGTGTATGCGGAGGCAAACCGCACTCAGGATGCAATCAATGAGCTGAAGATGGGGCTGCCGGATGACAAGGATGGCCGTCTTCACTATCAACTCGCTCGCCTTTACCTGAAGGTTGGAGATCAGAATTCGGCGAAAAAAGCTTTCGAGGCCTCCGAACGTTTGCGAAGCGAAGGTCTGATCCGGGCCGCTGTTGCGATCCAGCAGGGCGAGGGCGATAGGGCGTCTCAATGAGCGCGACTGATCCCGCCTTTCGAGGAAGAATAGCAACATTTGAGAAGGGACGAGAAGATGCGGAAAACGCAGACGGTATTCAACTGGAAGCATGTAGTCGCGCTATTCCTGGGGCTTAGTTCGGCAGCCTGGGCAGCGAAGCAGCCTCAATTCTCGGTGAAGACTTTCACTCGAGATGTGAATGGCGTGACGGTTGTGAGCCTCGCCGGAACCATGCGGATTGAAGTCTGCGGCGATCGCGCCATTCACGTCGTTGCCAGTCCAACATCCGAGATTCCGGCCTCGAAAGTTCCGGTTGCGATCCAGCCATGCAATGCTCAGAACTTCCAGATTGTCTCCGTAAAGAAAAAGATCAAGCTGTCGACCAATGCCCTCACGGTGAGCGTCGATACTGAAACCGGCGCATTGACTTTCTTCTCCGGGGATGGAAAGACCGTGCTCGCAGAGCCGAAGGAAGGGGGAAAACAGTTCGACGTACCCTCCCTGTTCGAAGCCAAGACCTGGCAGGTGCAGCAGACTTTTGTCTCTCCTCCGGATGAAGCCCTTTACGGCCTCGGGCAACATCAGGAAGGGATTCTCAATGTTCGTGGGATTCCGATTCGCTTGCATCAGGCAAACACCAACATTTCCGTTCCCTTCCTGCTGTCGAGCAAGGGATACGGGCTGCTCTGGAACAATCCGTCCCTGACCGATTTCGATCCCGCTGACCAGCTCATCGAACTGGACGCGAAGTCGGGCCAGGGAACGTTCACGACTGGAGCAAAAGGCAGTTACGGCTTTCTGCTCGCGAGCGACAACAAGGATCAACTGGTGGTGGATGTCAACAATCGGCACGTGATCGATTTGATTAACATGTGGACGCCCAGCGCCGCATCCGGAGCGGTGGGCTTGGAGGCTCACAAGGAGTACGAAGTTGGCGCAAAGGGCGGGCCGGGCGGTTTCCAGTTGTCCGCGCGGCTGCCGCAGGACACGAGCACGTTCCGCTCCGAAGTTGGGCAGGCCATCGATTACTACTTCTTTTACGGCCCTGAGTTGAACCGCGTGATTGCGGATTACCGCCACCTCACCGGGGAAGCTCCGTTGTTTCCCAGATGGGTATACGGTTACTGGCAGTGCCGTGAACGGTATCACACACAGCAGGAGATCCTAGGGGTTGGAGCCGAGTTCCGCAAACGCAACCTCCCGGTCGACGCCTTGGTGCAGGACTGGCAGTACTGGGGCAAGTACGGCTGGAACGCAATGAAGTTCGACGAGAGCATTTACCCCGATCCCAAGGGAATGATGGACCAATTCCACGCCCTGGACGAACATGTGCCGATCTCGGTGTGGTCAAGGTTCGGGGAAGATTCCGATATTTACAAGCGGATGAGCGCCAAGTCTTTGTTGGTTCAGGGAACGCCCTGGACGGACTTTTTCAATCCCGAGGCGCAAAAAACGTTCTGGGCAGAACTCAAGACAGGGCTGTTTGATTACGGACTCGATGGCTGGTGGATGGACGCCTCCGAGCCGGAATTCGACATCCTGAAGGGCCGCCAGACGTTTCTTGGTAGCGGAGAGTCGGTGCGGAATGCCTATCCGCTGTTTGTTACCAAAGCTATCTACGAAGGCCAGCGCACGACGACGGACCGCAAGCGGGTGGTCATCTTTACGCGCTCGGCGTACACCGGACAGCAACGATACGCTGCCATCTCATGGTCAGGCGACATCTCTGCCAACTGGATTACGTTCCAGCGCCAGATCCCGGCAGGTCTGAACTTCAGCATGTCCGGCCTGCCTTATTGGACCACCGACGGTGGCGGGTTCTTCCGGCCGAAGGACCAATATACCAACGAGGCCTACCACGAGTTGCTGATTCGATGGTTTCAGTATGCCGCATTCTGCCCCATCTTTCGGGTGCACGGATGGACTTCAAATGCCGAGATCTGGAACTACGGCCCGAGGGTTCTCGACATCGCCACCCAGTTCGATGAGTTGCGCTATCATCTCCTTCCGTATATTTATTCCTCCGCTTGGGGCGTTACCAACGATGGGGAAACACTCATGCGGGCCCTCCCCCTCGAGTTTCCTTCGGATCCGCGTGCAAAAGCGGTCGCCGATCAGTTTCTGTTCGGTCCTGCGCTACTGATTAACCCCGTAACTACTGCGGGAGCCACGCAAAGAAGCCTCTATCTCCCCGCAGGCCACGATTGGATAGATTTTTGGACCGGCAAGCGGGTGAGAGGTGGCCAAACTGTCACCGCGGAAGCTCCTCTCGACAGAATTCCGATCTATGCCAAGGCCGGCTCAATCATTCCATTCGGACCAGCCGTGCAGTCGGCTTCAGCCAAGGCAGATCCAATCGATATCCGCATTTATCCCGGGGCGGATGGAGATTTCACTCTTTATGAGGATGAAGGCGACAATTACGACTATGAACATGGTGCGTACTCCGTCATTCCCCTGCACTGGGACGACAAAGCCTCCACGTTGACGGTGGGAGAACGTCGCGGAAGCTTCCCGGGAATGTTGGAGCATAGGACGTTTCGGATTGTCCGCGCGAGGGAGTCAAATGGAGTCGGCATCGCAGCTCCCGAGAAGTTCGATACGACTGTCGAGTTCGAGGGAAAGGCTGTATCCGTACACGATGCCGGCAGCATGTGATAGAACCCCTTCATACGGAGATCGCCGTGAAGAAAGTCAATCGCCGTGAGTTTGTTACCTCTGCCGCCATGGCAGGGGCGGGCGCTGTTCTTCCTGCCCCTCCAGTATCCTCTTCTAAAAAGCATAGCGTGTGGGCCAGTTCTTCCAGCGCTCCTGCACTGGTGGGGCGCGAGGTGGTTGCGTTGCAATCGCGTCCTTTCCCGATGCAGAATGTCAGGCTTCACGAGGGACCACTCCGTGCGGCGGCCGAAGCCAACCGGAAATATTTGAAGACTCTGGCGCCTGACCGGTTGCTCCATACTTTCCGGTTGACGGCTGGTTTCCCCTCCTCCGCAGAACCGCTCGGCGAGTGGGAGAAGCCGGATTGCGAATTGCGCGGTCATTTTGCCGGTGGGCATTACCTTTCGGCGTGCGCGCTCGCTTTCGCCAGTTCCGCTGACGAAGAACTGAAGCGCAACGGCGACCTCATGGTGTCCGAGTTGGCCAAATGTCAGGCTCAAAACAAGAACGGCTATCTCAGCGCATTCCCGGTCGAGTGGTTCGACCGTCTGCGCGACGGAGTCAATGTCTGGGCCCCTTTCTACACCTATCACAAGATCATGGCCGGCCATCTCGACATGTACATGCTTGCGGGCAACGAACAGGCCCTTGGCACGGTTGAAAAGATGGCGGGTTGGGTTCGTGCCTGGGCTGACCCTCTGGGCGAGCAACAGATGCAGCGCGTGCTGCAGGTGGAGTACGGCGGCATGGGCGAGGTGCTCGCCAACTTGTATGCGGTCACCGGGAAGCAGGAGTATCTGAGGCTCGCCCAGCGCTTCGATAAGAAGGGTTTCTTCGATCCCCTCGCGGCGCATCGCGATGAGCTCAAAGGCCTGCATGTGAATACGCACGTACCGCAAGTGATCGCGGCCGCTCGTCTCTATGAAATGACCGGGGACAAGCGCTACTGGAATATTGCCGACTACTTCTGGAATGAAGTCACCAGCGAACGCGCCTATTGCACCGGCGGTATCAGCAACTTCGAATTTTGGCGGACGGACCCTGGCGTTCTGTCGAGCCAACTCAGCGGAGACACGGCGGAGGATTGCTGCGAATACAACATGATGAAGCTGACGCGGCATCTGTTCGCCTGGTCACCGCAGGCGCGATACATGGACTACTACGAACGCCTTCTGTTCAATCACCGCATGGGAACCATCGATCCGGAAACTGGAACAACGGTTTATTTTCTGCCGGTTGGCGGGGGCTACTCCAAAATCTTTGCTAAGCCGTTCGATTCATTCTGGTGTTGCAGCGGCACTGGAGCAGAAGAGTTTGCCAAGCTGACGGACTCCATCTACTTCCACGACGCCAACTCTGTCTACGTCAACCTTTATGTCGCCTCTGATCTGAACTGGCCGCAGATGGGTATTAGATTGAGCCAGACGACTTCGTTCCCGCAGGAGCAGGGCACGACTCTCACCGTCACGGCGGAAAAGCCGGTTGATCTTGATCTCAAGTTGCGCATTCCGTACTGGGTGAAAACCGGCACAGTGAAGGTCAACGGGCGCGCCATGCCCGCTTTTGCAGATGCCGGCAGCTACCTGGTTCTGCGCGGGCCTTGGACGAACGGAGATCGAATTGAACTCAGTCTTCCCATGCATCTGCACGCAGCTCCAATGCCTGACAATGAAAGCCTCCAGGCTGTGATGTACGGCCCGCTCGTGCTGGCCGCGCGCTGCGAAGTAGAGCCGCGGGAAAAATGGTATCGCCACTACCAGGCACAAACGAAGCAGGAGCCTTCGCCAAGTCTGCAATTCAAGGGTAAGCTTGACGATCCGGCGAGTTGGATACAGCCCGGGCATGGAAGTCTCGAGTTCGGCGCGGTCTCACAGGAGCGCTCGCTGGCCTTTGTGCCTCTGTCGAGTATTTTGCATGAGCGCTATTTCGTCTATCACGAGGTGCGTTCCTGAACTCGTTCGCGAGAATAATACGAGGGCGGACGTAGGGCAGACGAATTCCTGCGGCGTTCCGAACCAACGGGGGAACTGCTCCTGAGGTATGACGATTACCCGTCGTTCATTCGTCATGTTGTCGCTATGCGCAGCCGCCGGCCGGGCAATCGGCCAGCAGGGCGTGGCGTCCCGCGATCTAAAAGCGCAATCTGCTCCTCCCCCTTCCGGACGGCCGTTTAACGCCCGATTTACCGACATTGCGCAAGAGGCTGGATTGCGCGCTCCTGTCATTTACGGCGGAGTTGAGAGCAAGAAGTACATCCTCGAAGCCAACGGCTGCGGGTGCGCCTTTATCGACTACGATAACGATGGCTGGATGGACATTTTCTTATTGTCCGGGACGCGCCTCGAGGGAGACCCTCCCGAGGCTACCAACCGGCTCTATAAGAACAACCGCGACGGCTCGTTCACGGACGTGACCGAGAAAGCGGGCTTGCGGGCCGTTGGCTGGGCGAACGCCGTTTGCGTCGCCGACTATAACAACGATGGTTTCGACGATATCTTCTGCACCTACTTCGGACAGAACCGCCTTTACCGCAACAATGGAGATGGCACGTTTACCGACGTGACCAAGCAAGCCGGCCTTTGGGAAGATGGTCCGCCGCGTTGGGGTGCCGGATGCGCATTCCTGGACTATGATCGCGACGGCCATCTCGATCTGTTCGTCTCGAACTACATCCGCTCTCGATCTGCAACACGCTCCAGTTCCCGGCAGAACTCCACCTGCAACTGGAAGGGCATCCCTGTGAACTGTGGCCCCCGCGGATTGCCGACCGGCACAGCACATCCTCTACCACAACAACGGCGATGGCACGTTCACCGATGTTACCAAGCAGGCGGGCATTGCCGCTGCCACGAGAGCTATGGAATGACCGTAGTTACAGCGGACTTCGACGAAGATGGCTGGCCTGACATTTTCGTCGCTTGCGATTCCACTCCCAGCCTGCTTTTCATGAACAATCACGACGGCACTTTCCGCGAAGAAGGCGTCATGCGCGGTGTCGCCCTCAGCGACGATGGAATGGAGCAAGCTGGAATGGGTGTCGGGATCGGTGACTACAACCTTGATGGGCACCTTGATATTTTCAAGACCCATTTTGTCAGCGATACCGCGGGCTGCTATCGAGGGGATGGGAAGGGCGAACTTCGAAGACGTCACGCGGTTGGCGAAAGTCGGAGTGGAAACGCGTTACACCAGCTGGGGCGCGGGGTTGATCGATTTCGACAACGATGGCTTTCCCGATGTGCTTGTCGTGACAGGGAGTGTTTATCCGGAAGTTGAACGGAAATTCCCGCAATATCCCTATAAGACACCGCGGGTTCTGTTTCGCAATCTGGGGAATGGAACTTTCGAAGAATTGAACACGCAGGGCGGAACGGGCATAACGAATCCTCACAGCAGCCGTGGTTGCGCATTTGGCGACTTTGATAATGACGGCGACATGGACGTGCTGATCATGAACATGAATGAGCCGCCATCACTCCTGCGCAATGATGTGGACCCGAAGCAGCACTGGATCAAAGTGAAACTGGAAGGAGTGAAGTCCAATCGAAGTGCGATCGGCGCTCGCGTGATCGTGCACTACGGGAGAAGAAACAGGTGCAGGCGGTGGTCAGCCAATCCAGCTATTACTCCTGCAATGATTCGCGTTCACACTTTGGCCTCGGGTCTGTCACTTCAGTTGATATCGAAGTATTCTGGCCCAGCGGCCTGCATGAGAATCACAAGGAGTTGGCTGCCGACCAACTGATAACCCTTCGTGAGGGTGTTGGTCGGTATTCCGAACAAAGGTTGGGGCAAGCCATAATCCTGGCACTAGTATTTCTGAATGGTTTTATACCCGCGTGCATTCGCGCAGGCGTCTGAGGCGTCGCACAATTCGCTTTTCGGGCGCACTTTTTCCAACCCACAGCTGTGCCGATGTTTTGTATGACTTACACAGTTTTTGGCAGTCCCCGCAGGCTTGTAAGTTGTTGAAACACTTGGCTTTGGTGAACCACCCCATGGCGTTGGGACCGCAAACGAACTCGAATGGCCGACTGTAAGCCGGTCAGCCGAGCGCACTCCCTTCTAGTTATCCGAACTCATCTGCGCGCCAGCGGTGTCCCCTCACAAGTTGCTCTCTAATCTCGAACAGAGCTAGCGTCGGGTCGTGCTGACGATTCGTGCCATGACCGGCGGTGAAGGCTACGCACAGCGCCATCTCCAACAGAGCGACTACTACGACCAGAATCGGACTGTCGAAGGCAAGTGGCACGGACGCGGCGCTGAACTGCTTGGTCTCAAAGGAGAGGTTACCTCCGAGGATTTCGAGGCAGTGCGTCAGGGTCTCGACCCACAAACGGGAGAATTCCTCCGGCAACGTCACGGGGCAGATCGCATTGCCAGCAATGGTGAGGAGCAAAGTAAGGCACGTTCTCTTTATGACATGACATTTTCGGCGCCGAAGTCCGTCTCTGTGATGGCCATTGTTGGCGGTGATGAGAGACTGCTCGCAGCGCACGGGACCGCCGTGCGCGAGGCATTGGAAGAAGCAGAGAAATACTCGGCCACTAGGGTTCGCCTCGCCGGCCTGAACGAAAATCGAGCAACCGGAAACTGGATCGTGGCCTCATACACTCACGACACGAGTCGAGAGCTGGATCCTCAGCTCCACACTCATGCCGTCGCCGCCAATCTCACCTACGATGGGACCGAAGGACGTTGGAAGGCGCTCCAGGCCTCCGGTCTGTACGAGCGTCGCAGCTACCTGACCGAGGTCTATCGCAATACCCTGGCTCGCGAAGTACGGGCCCTTGGTTACGAGATTGAAAACCGTCACGATGTTCGTGGTCGTGATAAGGGATTCGAAATCGCAGGATTCTCCCAGGACCTCCTCGACAAGTACAGTCAACGCAGTGTACAGCGGGATGCGGCCATTCAGGAATTCACCGATTCACGTGGTGTGCGCCAACGGACAATGAGGTTGCCGTACTGGTCCGGGAAACGCGGCCTGACAAGCTTCAGGAAATATCGACCGAACGAGTCCGTAACCTTCAGCAAGAACGAATGACCCCGGATCAAGGCAGATCTTCGTGATGCTTTGAACGAAGCTCAGACACTATCCTATTCACCTCGAATCAATCGTGGCACGCACGAGGCCTCGCTTGCATACTCTCAGGAGCACATTTTCGAGCGTCTTTCGGTCGCCAGAGACATGAGGTTCTAACCGAGGCTTCTTCGTCACGGGCGCGGCAACGTCGAACTCACGACCTTCAGGGCTCGCTCTCTCTTGAACGTGCGAAAGGAACTCTCATCTCCTCTGGGGACGAAATTGCGACACACGCGAGCCTCGAACGCGAGCGCGACATGATCGCGGTCGTTAACCGCGGATTGGATTGCTACGACTGCCTCGGAAGGGCCGCGGCTTTGAGGTTTCGGACACCTCCGTCCCGAACAGAAGCGTGCCGTCGAAGCAGTACTCGATTCTCGCGATTTGGCGATCAATGTTCGAGGCGCTGCTGGTACTGGCAAGACGGCGACACTGCGCGAAATTGACCGTGGTCTCAGAGAGGCCGGACACGAAGTTCTCGCGGTGGCTCCCACCCGAAGTGCGGTGGACGAACTAGAAAAAGTTGGCTTCCGTGACGCGATGACTGTCTCCCGACTTCTGGAGGCTCAGGAACCACAGGGCGCGCTGCGCGGGAGGGTC
>CAWFVB010000029.1:0-18478 GCA_963819145.1 uncultured Acidobacteriaceae bacterium | reverse complement strand
GCGGTGGATGGCAACGGCGGAAATTGAGCCGCGAATGTTGAAGAGCCAGCGTCCCGTGCTGGAATTACTTCGCAAGATATGCTCCGCATCTCCGCACGAGAGTCCTGGTGAGGATGGATAGATCATTGCAACCTAGACCAGGAAAATCGGCATTGGAGGGGCTTATTTCTCTGGCTTCTCACTCTTCGGATTCTGCTTCAGGTCCCTTACGTCAATGGCGCGACCTAACGCCTGTTTGTTGGCCATGAGGTCATCCAGGGAGATGAAGTGCACGGGAACACCGAAGAAAGTGCTGGCGACTCTCTTTCTCCACGCACTGGGGAACTCGACGCCAGTGATTTCGGTCAGAATGTCAATGCGTACCGGAGCAATTCCGATTTGGTAGACCACCTGCTTCTCGGTGAACGTCTCCGCAGTGATCCCATCATGCTCAAGGGGAGCACCAAACTTGTTCAGCGCTCCGACCACCCGGAGGGAATTTCGCGCTGAATTGTGCACCCACACGTCGAGATCTTTCGTATAACGTGGCTCGCCGTACTTCATCACTGCGAATCCGCCTACGATCAAATACTCGACCTCAAATTCGTTTAAGAGTTGTAGCGGTTCTTTGTAGTGCGGGTTTTCTGCCATGGCAGGTTTCCTCAGCTAATTCCACCATTTCCCATGCGGCAGCAAAGATGGCTTCATCTCCCTGCGCTTGCCAAAACTCTATGTCGAACGAACGATCCGGGAACTCCCGCTCCACCAGTCGTGTTTTCCATACTGGATTTTGGGGACTGCTCATTTCGCCTCTCGAATCGGTCCTTCAGTCACTTTGCCATCGGCGGTGGTTCGCCCACGAAAGAGCCTATCAGGATATCAGTCTGAAATGCCCGATTTTCTTGATCCCGGTGCTGCTCGTGTTGTGTTATGGCGAGCGTGTTTTGCAGCAAGCGGTCGCCGATGGCCGGTCGGCGATAATAGAGTCCTCGTATCACTCGAGGTCACGGCCGGAGATTGGCACGAGGTCATGAAGACGATTTTGGTGGAAAACATCCCTCGCCGCCCGCCCGAAATTAAGGGGAGCGCGATGCTGCGAGTGTGGCAGATACCTCGAATCTCCCGCGTTTCTGGGGAAGGCCGCGTGCGATTTGGCGATATTGCGCGGTTTCATCATAGCGCCTATCGCCGGCATCCTCGCGATTCTGGTGCCCGCGATTTCAGAGCGGGCCCGCCAGTTCTATGAGGAGCGTTGGGTTCGTTCCTCACCGATGGACTGATGCCGCTGATGATTACAGTATCAGAAGCTCGAAGGCGTGTGTTGGGTAGAATAGCCTGCGTGAACCGCATTCTCCATGTTGTTGGAGCGAGGCCGAATTTTGTCAAGGCGGCACCAGTGTTACGGGCCATTCGGCAACGGGGCATCAGCCAGACGCTGGTCCACACTGGGCAACACTACGATCGGGACATGTCTGATGTGTTTTTTACTCAGCTTGAGATTCCGGAACCGGATTTCAATCTGGAGGTGGGCTCGGGAAGTCACGCCGCGCAGACGGCGGAGATCATGCGCCGCTTCGAGCCCGTGGTTCTGGAACGCAGGCCGGATATTACTCTGGTTTATGGCGACGTGAATTCCACGGTTGCTGCGGCCCTGGTGTGTGCAAAGTTGCTTGTTCCGGTCGGTCACGTGGAGGCCGGCCTGCGTTCCTTCGATCGAACGATGCCGGAGGAAATCAACCGGATCGTGACGGACCGGCTTTCCGACGTTCTGTTCACGCCCTCCGAAGACGGCGATGCCAATCTCCTGCGTGAAGGGGTTCCGAAAGAACGAATTCACTTCGTTGGTAACGTGATGATCGACTCCCTTATCAAGTTGTTGCCAGCTGCGAAGAGTTGCTCGACAAACGGATTTCCAGAGCGGTTTGCCCTCGTCACACTTCACCGACCCTCCAACGTCGATGATGTCAAAAGTCTACAAGAGATTTTGGAATCCCTCACGATGGTGAGCAAGGAACTGAATATCATCTTCCCGGTGCATCCACGGACCCGTCAGCGCATTGCCCAGTTTGGGATCAATGCTCAGAATCTGCGCCTCCTTGATCCGATGCCGTACATCGAGTTCCTGTCACTGCAAACTCGCGCCGCAGTAGTGATTACGGATTCTGGCGGAATTCAGGAAGAGACCACCTATTTGCGAGTGCCGTGCTTGACCTTGAGATCCAACACCGAACGCCCAATTACGGTAACTGCGGGGACAAACATTTTGGTCGGCGAGGACAGGGGACGATTGGCTGTTGAATTGAGAAACATACTAGAAGGCAAACAGAAGGAGGGTCTTACACCTCCTCTATGGGATGGCCGGACCGGGGAACGGATCGCCGACATCTTGCAGCAGCTCTGACCGGGGACGTTTTGTTGAGAGACCCTCCCCGGTACGACAGCTGATTTGATGAGTCAATGACACAGTCGTGGTACACCGGCCTCAGCGACGGTTCGGTCTGTTCGTGCGTGGAGCTTGTTTCGCATTGAGATTCGTATTGCAGAATGGAGACGCTTTCCTTGGCGGGATCACTGCATCTGTTTGATTCGAAAAGACACTAAGCTTTCCGGTTCCATTATCGATCGCGATTGCGACGTAGCAGTAGTGAGCACCATTTGCCACACGAGTATCTTGGCAGCTAGTGCCTGCGACCGGTTCTTTCGTGACTTGCTGACAATTTACGCACGGAGACGTCATACCGGGGGTACTCTCCTGGACCGGTCCGTCCTGAGTTCGGTACAAGCAATAACGAATTTCCTTGCCGTTGGGCCCATTGGACGACGTGCTCGGGTTCCACGAGAGTTTCACGGTGTGACCGCCAGCTGGAGAAGAAGACACGTCATTATCGGGAGGGCTCCCGGGCGGGCAGAGCAGAAGTTTGGGGCGAGCTTGTGCGGGTGGATTTGCTTCCGGAATGTCATGCAATTCCACGTGAATACGGGACGCTGAGTTCCTGCTACATCCGCCGAGGATCAACACCACCCAAAGAGCGGCTCCCAAAGGCACGAAGTGGACAGCCGCCCGAATATGCTGACGTTCTCTCTCTGGACCTTGCCGATCCATACCCAGGTTCTGCGGTTCTCCGCTTCCATCTTATGCTTTGCTGCCATGTATGCAATGCCTGTCTCCTTAAAGTCACCAGAACGGATAGCCTCTCTCGCTAGATTCCGGAACGATGTGAGGAAAAAGCATCGGGACTGAAATGATACCCTCGAGCCATGATCCGCTACGGCATTCTCGGTTTCGGACTGCACGCGGTGCGGCGGCTAATGCCTGGTTTCGCTCTGGCGCGTAGTAGCTGTGTTTCGGCATTGTCGCGCCGCGATATGAAGCAGGCAGAGGCCTCGGCTGCCGAGTACAAGATTGTCCAAGCTTTTGACTCTGCCGCCGACCTCTGTCGCTCTTCTGAGGTAGACGCCATTTTCGTGGCGACGCCCAACAGCTCTCACTTGAAGGATGTCCTGCGCGCAATCGACGCGGGCAAGCCGGTGCTTTGCGAAAAGCCCATGGGTATGAACGCCGCCGAGTGCCGCCAAATGGTGGAGGCATCTCGTCGGGCTAACGTGTTGCTGGGTGTAGCCCAAGTATTCCGCTTTGAAAGCAGCACCGCGGGCCTGCGCGAACGCGTCGCTAGCGGCCAAGTGGGAACGCCGTTGTTTGCGCGATCGGAGTTTTGTTACCCTGGTCGGACTCACCCCCGGAAATGGCTGACCAATGGCAAGATCGCTGGGGGAGGGCCCATCGCCGATGTTGGTGTGCATTGCGTGGACGCGCTTCGTTACATCCTCAATGATGAAATCGTTCGCGTAACCGCGATTGGGATGTCGGACCAGGATTCCGGAGACGTGGAAGCCTCGGCAATCCTCTCGCTGGAATTTGCGCGAGGGACCCTTGGTTCGGTTCTGGTCTCCTCGAGGGTCGAGTACCGTACGCCTCTCGAGATTGTGGGTGAAAGCGGGTCGCTGCGTGCGGACGACGCATTGAGCGTGGAGCGCCCGATTACTCTTGAAAGGCGCCGAGGCGGAACCGTCGTCGAGCAGGAAACGGTGTCGAATGCAGATGCATATGCGCACCAGGTGGACGCGTTCTCGGCGGCGATAGAAGGTAAGGCTGAGTTTCCTGCTCCCGGCGAAGAAGGCTGGCAGAATCAGGAAGTCCTGGACGCGGCCTATCGCAGCCTGAAGAGAGGAACCGCCGAAGGAGTAGCACTTGTCGAAAAGCAGAACCAGGGGTTGAGGAAACATTAACGACCGTTGCCTTTGTTCGAGCTGTTGTTGACGGGGGCAATCTCCCATCAAAGCCGAACGGACCGAGACCGGAATTTTCTGCGGGCTCGACTCATTGCTTTGGTGGCACGTCTAATCGAACTTGGTAGAATCATCATTCCAAATTGTTCGATCGTTTTCTGGGGAGTGACTCGAGTGCGTTGGTGACGACGACTCCCGTTGCCGAGGAGCATCCGACGTGGCCGATGACCATTTACGGCGCCTCGAAACTCGTGGGAGAGGCCCCTTACTCGCGCTTTTTGGCATGAATTCCTTGAAGCATCCCTGACAAATTTCCAACAGTGGCGTTGCGGCCGTTCAACGCCCACGGGCCCCGTTGCCATCACGAGGGTGACAGCGGCGAAGTAATTCCCCTGTTCATGTTGCGATGCCTGGCGGGAAGACCGATGATCATTTTCGGAGATGGAGAGCAGACCCGGGATTTCACCTTTGTCAGTGATACGGCGGCCGGCATGCTAGCGGCCGGGCTGTCTGACAGTTCCGTGGGACAAACGATAAATTTGGGAAGCGGCAAGGAGATTGCCATCAGCCGGTTGGCGACGATGATTGCAGAGGTTCTCGGCCGACCTGATGCCGAAATCACTTACGCCGAGCGCCGACCTGGAGATGTCGTGCGACTACTGGCCGATAGCTCAAAGGCCAAGACACTCTTTGGATTCAAAACCACGGTCAGTTTACGCGATGGCCTCGTGCGTTTGCGGGATTGGTACGTAAGTCAGGGAAAATCGCCGGAAGAGCTATTGAAGCGGGAAGTGCTTCTCAACTGGGAGTTTCAGAACTCTTCTCCTCATACCTAGAGACTTTGTTCGCGGTGGCTGTTTGCATCTCGGGCGTCCCCTCGTCAGCATAGTCAGGTCGTTATGCTACTCGCTTCCGGCGGGTATTCTGAGAGGGTTCGCTCCAGGATTTGCTTCGCCGCTAGGCGTGGGGCTAGACTCAGGCCACAATTCTCCTGCGGCTTGGTGAGTTCGCCGCTCGCAGGTTCGCCCACTCTTCTCCGGTA
The DNA here is from genome assembly GCA_963819145.1 of uncultured Acidobacteriaceae bacterium. Taxonomy (GTDB): domain Bacteria; phylum Acidobacteriota; class Terriglobia; order Terriglobales; family Acidobacteriaceae; genus Sulfotelmatobacter. The sequence goes on along the minus strand of CAWFVB010000029.1, from coordinate 13,170 downwards.
CACTGCTGTTTACGACAGTCATATTCGCACAAAGCGACTGCTTCCGGCACTTTCTGCGCGATCTGATCTTTCAACCATTGCCATATGGTTCTGTGAAGTGTCTGGATCGCTTCGAGGTACATCGATGATTTCCTTCTCCGCACCGTTTTAACTCCGGTCCGCAAGGATGGAGATTATGTGCTGGTTCCCCTTGGAAAGCAAGCCGTTTCTCCTCACAAGAGCGCCCTTGCTTTGCGGTCGGCCAACGGGTTGGAGCGAAAAGAGCTGTTTGCTCATCAGATGAAGCCTCCCTGACAAATACGGGAAACGGACTAGCGCCCGCGCAGCCGTCGACCGAGAAAGATTGATAACAGGAACGCGAGCAGAAACCAGACGATCAAGACCTTGCCTCTCGAGACTACGCCAATGATACAAGTCACAATACTTCCTCCGTACAATAGGCCGATAAGGAGACAACGACGAACATTCCAGATAGACCCCTCATTACAACGAACAGGTAGACCATAAAATGAAGTGCCTAGACAATAAATCACTTGCCCGAGAAACAATATCCCAAAGCAAGGAAGAATGTTTTCGAAACACCCCGATGGTAGCATTTAACTAGAGGGTCTGCCGCGCCGCTGCCAGCAAGCGCGGTCTGTGTTTCTTTCACGCCAATCCCAACAAAGCCTCTGAGCTGGGCGGAATCGGGGGCGGAAAGGAGAGCCGTCTTCCCGCGGAAGTCTGCCCAAGCTGGACAAGGTGAGTGCCGTGCGACCGTCGTGGAGGAAGCTGACCGCGGGTGTACGCGGGCAAACTGCATCCCAGGGTGGCGGCGGGTCTGGCGCCGCTCTTGAATTTGCAACTCCGTACAGTCGCATTCCTTGCGCCGGATATTGTCGAAGCGATTCTGGAGGTCTGGAGGGGCGGCAGCCACTCGACCTGACTTTGATAAGGTGAGCAAGAACGTGCCTTTGAACTGGGCCGAACAGCGCTGCGTCAAGTCTAAGTACATTCCCTGTTCTGGAATGCCATCAGGAAATGAAACTCCCTGATATTGCCCTGCTATTTCCCTGTTCGATTCTTACCTTTTGGCGTGGATTCTGCAGCAAAATGTGCAGCTTGGAGAGCAGGAGTGCGATCTTCGCAGGCCAAGAAATCGTAAATTCCCTGTAATTTTCCCTGTTAGCAGGGAATTTAGCCATCGCGTTCGCGGAAGATGCCTGATCTCCGGGGAGGTGAAACATTTCCGTTTACGGCCTTGCCAACTTGGGCAAAGTAAGGGATAATATAAACGTAAGGATGTGGACGATATGTAAGGATATGGCGAGATGCTACATTCCACAGTGACGAGTAAGGGACAAACGACCATTCCCGAGAAAATTCGGAAGGCTTTGCGGATCAAACCGGGCGACAAGCTGGAATACGAAGTGGAGGGAGAGCGAGCTATCATTCGTGTGCATCCGGGCATTCGGTCACTCAAGGGCGTGCTCGCCAGCAACAAGGGGAAGGGAATGTCTTTCGCTGAAATCCGCGAGGCCGCTGCTGAGGCTGCGCGCCATGAGGATACTCGGTGAGCCTGCAAAGACTTATCGACACTAATCTTATTGTCCGCTATCTGGTGCAGGACCATGACAAGCATGCCAGAGCAGCTGGGAGGCTGTTCGATGCCTGTGATCGGGGCGACGTGGTAATTGTGGTGTTGCCGGTCGTTCTGGCAGAGTGTGTGTTTGTGCTCGAGTCTTTTTACAGGCATCCACGCACCGATATCGCCTCCGCACTCGGACGCTTGATCTCGAGTCCCGGCGTCGAGATCAGTGACGTAACGGTCCACCTCAACGCTCTGAATCGCTATAAGGGAACGAAGGCTCACTTTGTTGACTGTCTGATCGCCGCCACCGCCGTGGCTAAGAACGTGCCAGTCTCCACCTTTGATCAAGACTTTCGAAAGTTTGCTGACGTGCGAGTGGAAACTGAATAGTTGCGAGCGAATCACCGCTGACGTTCTTAGTCCCTTCGGCGACCGGATAATCCTCTTGGGGGCCTGAAAACAGCGCAAAAATGCTCCATTCAAGGTGGAGATCCTATTCCTCAACAATCCTGGTGTAAGACACGACTGGTACCCTTACAATTCTGGCGCGCCTCCCAATGCCTTCGAATGAGGTGCAGGAGGGCAATCGCGAACAGTTTGTGCGCGCCTTCTCCCAGGGATTCGCTGCATTGGGCTTTGAACGCGATTCTGATGGCAACGGCAAATTTCTGCTGGGAAAGTGGAACGAGCGGTGCTCATAGCGGCGCGAAAATAGCGTGGTCACTGTCGCGTTATAGCGGGCCTCCAGAGGGTGTATTAAGAATCACGCTCCGCTGTGCCGATCGTTCATATTCAGGAGATGAGCTTTAACCACACCTGCAGCCGCCGCACTCTCCTGGGCCTCGCTCCACAACCAGTGCGCTGACGGCCGGGGGCCGGCCTTCATTACATTTCTTGATAGTTGCGGACAGGTCGCCACAAATTGTCTGTGACAATTTTTCCCACTCCGAGGCTGCGGCTGACACGCGCCAAAATGTGAAGGCTCTGAAGGGGTTCTGGCAGTGCGGGTTGCGCTATACTGCGACCGAGCAGAAGACTGCTGCAACGCATGCCGGTTTCTGCGATCGTCGGATGGGTCCCTTGCGCAAAGAGTGATATCGCTTCACGAGGGGGCGAATGAGTTTCGAACTGAGTTCAGGAAGACAGGAAGAAAACCTCAGCCCGACCGGCAGCTCAGCCGGGGAACGAAAGGCCTGGATGACCGCTCTGGAAACTCGCTTCGCCGAGACCGAGCCTGGTTTGAGCACGAGCCGCAAACGGCTGATTCGCGACATTTTGGATCATCCCGAAGACAACTACTTTCTTTCATCTCGCGCACTTGCCAAAAGATATGACCTCGATCCTACAACCATTGTGCGCACCGTGCAGGCTCTCGGATACCGGCGCTATGGTGAATTCGCCGCAGACCTGCGATCGCACTTTTTGACTCGGATTACTCCTTACGCGCTTCTAAAGTCAGCTGTGCGGGAAAAGCGAAGCCTGGCTGGTCACGTTGAGCACACGCTCGAAATGGATATTCATAACTTGAATGACCTGCGGGCCAAGCTCGATGTGAAGCACGTTCTTGAAATCGCCAAACGTATCGACCGGGCGCGGCGAATTCTAGTGGTCGGAGTTGATTTCGCAGCGGCACTGTCGAATCTTCTGGCCTACGGGCTGGTCTCCATCGGCTACGACGCTGAGGCTCCCGTGGGTTCGGCTGGGAACTTGCACCAGAAAATTCTTCTGCTTGGCCCTAAAGATTTTCTGGTGGCCATCAGTTTTGGTCGATGTCTGCAAGACACCGTCGACTCCGTAATCCGGGCTCATGCCGGTGGCGTGTCTACATTCGGCCTGACTGACAGCGAGAAAAGTCCCATTGCTCGATTCTGTGACTCCTCCTGGATCACATCGATCGCCAGCCCTTCCTTCCACGGATCGTATGTAGCGGTAGTCTCGGCGATCAACGCCGTGCTCGTGGCCTGCGCCCAAATCCATCCGCAGCGTTCTCTGGCGGTGCTGCGCCGCAAGGAGGAGGAGCTCAAGTCGCGCTGGTATACTCCGTCGCCGGGCAAAACAGGAAACCGGAATTCGAGAAAACATGCGTAGCCATTTCCCGCGCCTGCCCTAAACCTCACTTCGTTGGTTTCCAACCCGGCCCGCGAAGAACTCTACCCGCTTGTGATCCCGTCAGCTTCCCTGCTTCATATTCGAGCTGTCCGTTGACGAAAACGTATCTCACCCCCTCGGAGAGCTGCGCAGGATTTTGGTAGGTCGCCCGGTCGATGATCGTTGCCGGATCGAAGATCGTAATATCGGCAAAAGACCCTTCCTTTAGCAGACCGCGGTCCGCCAGCCGCTCGCGCTGAGCGGGCAGAGAAGTAATCTTGCGGATCGCTTGTTCCAAGGGCAGCAAGTGCTCACCGCGGACGTAGTGCCCGAGGAGGCGGGGCATGCTACCGAAGGTGCGGGGATGCGTGTGAGCGTCAAACAGGGGGCCATCCAGCGAGAGCTCGCTGCCATCGAGGCCGATGCTCGTCCAGGGCTGCTTCAGTCCGTAACGGAGGTCGTCTTCGTTGGCGATGAAATAGATCGCTCCCGTCTGAGCCTTGTCGGCGATCACAAAATCCATCAACGCATCAAGTGGAGCTTTGCCCTGTGCACTCGCGACTTGCGCCAAGGTCTGGCCGTCGTACTTCTTCAGGTCGGGATTGACCACGCCGGCAAGCAATATGCCCGAGGCTCCACCGCTCCCTAGATAAAGATTCTCCCAATTGGGATGTTCGGTTGCCAACTCATCTTTGATCCGGGTTCTAATCGCTGCATCTGTGAGCCGTTCGAGCAGCTTTGGAATTCCGCCGTCGGCCACCCAGGGTGGCAGGCTGGCGGCCAGAGCAGTCCCGCCGGCGACGTAGGGGTACATATCGGCAGAAACGTCCTGTCCGGCATCACGGGCAGCCTGTATCATCGCGACAATCTTGGGCATCGAGCCCCAGCGGGGCTGGCCAATCACTTTCAGATGGAAAATCTCGACCGGCAAGCCCGCTTCTTTGCCGATGCGCAAGGCTTCCTCCACCGCCGCCACTTCGCTTTGTCCCTCGCTGCGCATGTGGGTGGCATAGATGCCCCCATACCGCGCGGCGACTTTGGCCAGCTCGATCAGTTCCTCGGTCTTGGCGTAGTGGCCGGGAGGATAGATGAGAGCAGTGGAGATTCCGAACGCCCCTTGCTGCATCGCCTGGGCGACAAGAGCCTTCATCTTTTCCAGTTCTTCCGGGGTGGGCGTTCGGTCCACATCGCCAAGGGTCGCTTCCCGCACTTGGGCTGCGCCTACGTAGGTGCCGATGTTCAAGGGCGTCCTGTTTTTCTCAAGTCTGGCAAAGTATTCATCCAGCGTGGTCCAGTCGACTTTCAAGTGATATTGGTCCAGATCAGCCTGGAGCGGGGGCAGCGTGAGCGCATCCTGAGGCGCGGCCGACGCACCCTCGCCGGTGATCTCGGTGGTTATGCCCTGCGACAGCTTGCTCAACGAACGGTTGTCGATAAGTAGGGCCATTTCCGATTGCCCAAGCATGTCAATAAAACCCGGAGAAACAACCAGACCCTGCGCGTCAATGACCCGCTTCGCAACAGACGCATCTACTTTTCCAATCTTCACGACGCGATCGCCTCGGATGGCCACGTCGCCTGAGGCCCAGGGATTTCCCGATCCGTCAATGATTCGTCCATTCTGAATGACAAAGTCGTATGCCTGAGAATTCTGGTGATCAGTCCCCGGCTGTTGGTTGGGGAACGAGTTGCCAGCCGACTGCGCTAGCAGGGCAGCGGCTAGAGGAAGGACGCAGAGAATTCCGGCTTTGCTGATGATGGTCATGGTTGTTCTCACTCGCAGGGTTGATGGTCTATCGACGCTGCAACACTAGCTTTACGCACGGGCCAGTGCTTGCGCATTCCAGTTCCTTTTGCGGACCGTGAGCTGTTCGATAAGATCGCACTTTATCGCATAACCCAGACCGGGGCCAGCGGGCACCTTAATCGTTCCAGCGGAACTCACTTCCACTTCCGGCTCAATGATGTCTTCGTTCCAGTAGCGATGGCTGGCGGAAACATCGCCGGGCAGCGTGAAATTCGGCAGCGTGGACATGGCGATATTGTGAGCCCGCCCTATGCCCGACTCCAGCATGCCACCGCACCAAACGGGCAGCGAACGTTGCTGGCACACATCGTGAACCTCACGGGCCGAGCTGTGGCCGCCGACTCTTCCCAATTTGATGTTAATGATCCGACACGCGCCCGACTCGATCGCCGCGACCGCATGTGCGGCGTTGTTGATGCACTCGTCCAGGCAGATTGCGGTTTGAATTTGCGCCTGCAGCTTGGCGTGTGAATGAATGTCATCCCATTGCAGCGGCTGTTCGATCATCAACAATCCAAACGCGTCAAGCTTCTTCAAATGCTGCGTATCCTTTAGCTCATAAGCGGAATTCGCGTCCACCGAAAGGCGGATGTGAGGAAATTCCTTTCGCACTGCGGCGACGAAGTCGAGATCCTTGCCCGGCTTGATTTTGAGTTTGATTCTCTGATATCCGCAGCTCAATTCCTCAGCGACCTTTCGCACCAGTGCCTCGGGGGTCTCGCGAATGCCGAGCGAAACCCCACAAGCGATCTCCTTCAACGTTCCACCAAGCAGGCTTGCGAGAGAAACTCCCGTCAATTGTGCCTCGGCATCCCACAGAGCGTTCTCCACTCCAGCCTTGGCCATCTGATGGCCGCGGATTGCCGACAGCAGAGGCGCCACTTCCGCCGCGCTCTGCAGACGCTTGCCTGCCAGCCGGGGAACTATAAATTCGGAAATGACGTGCCATGCCGTATCTGTGGTCTCGGAGTTGTACGAGGGGCTTTCGATGGTTGTGACTTCTCCCCAACCACTGATGCCATCGACAACGACTTCAAGCAGGAGAACTCTGCGATCTTGAGTGACTCCGAAGCTGGTTTCAAAAGGTGCCCGGAGGCGCATGCGGATTTCGCGCAGCACGATCTCTTCAATCGTCATAGAGCTCCGATCAGGGCGTCGTGGATGGAGTAGGCGCCTTCTTCTCCTGTGAGCGCATCCGATGCCGGCAACGAGCGTAATTGTCTGGAAGGTTTCGGATTACCCATCGCGGAGGAGGAATGCGACAACTGCTCGAAGGTTAAATTCAAAATAGGATATTGTTGCCAATCCTTGTAGTCGAAATGCCACCACTCGTAGGGGTAGACGGTGAAACCCTCCGACTCCAGGGCGTCACGCAGAAGGGCACGGTCCCACCGTTCCAAAGATGTGCCGCCGGGATACGCGGCATAGGACCGTTCCGACATTTCGTCGTAGTTGCCGGTCATCGGCACCTCCTTCCCCGTTTTCAGTTCGTAGAGCGTCAGATCGATGGCGCAGCCCCGGTTGTGCCGCGAGCCTTCACTGGGATCGGCGACGAATATTTTCTTGTCTTGCGGAGTGGCGTCCCAAAAGATCTTGGTTACATACCACGGCCGATAAGCGTCATGAATGAGCAAGCCATAGCCGAGTTTTTCAAGCTCGCGTGCCGCCCGGCCTAATGCCTCGGCAGCTGGGCGCTGCAGATATGCCTTGGCTTGTTCGTAAACTGGAGTGCCAAGAAAATTCTGCGACGTGGCATACCGGATATCGAGTTTGATGTTGGGAACCACGGTGGTGAGATCCACTAAGTCAGGAGCGCGCAGCGACCCACTCTCCTCGGGCGGCTTGGCAGCCAAGGCCTGCTGGCGAAGTGCCGTGATGGATTCCGTGGGATGTACTTGCAGCTCATTGGAGCCGGACGCCTTGCGCCTCTCGAAAACCACTTCTCCGATCTTCACTTGGGTAGCTTGTCCGGCCGCATCAAGCACGAAGGTGGCGCTTTCGCCGTCGTAAAGCCCATGGTCGGGAAACTTGAAAACGTTGTCCGACATTTGCTCCAGCGGATCGTATTCGAACCATTCGATCAGGACATGGAGCTTGCCGTCTTTTTCGAGAACATAAAGAATGTCATGGTCCCAACCATATTCGCCGACCAAGCCGACGAATTGCCGGGCTGGAGGATCGGGCCGCGCTCGTTCCACTCGTGGGAGTAATTGGTCGCCGAGGCGAATTCCGCCGCTTTCGGGAACAACCTTCTTCTCGAGATCTTGGCGTAATCTGCCATCGGCAACCAGCGCATCACCGTACATGCGCAGTTGAGATTCAAAACCACCGCTGGCCGGAAGCAGGTGAAGTGTGCCCGCACGCGTCAGCAGATCGACAGCGTCAGCGCCTTCGCCGTAGCGGCCAGCCAGATGGCGGGCGAGGTCGGGAGGCACGGAGGTTGTCGTTGTAAAGTTGGGTAGCGGCTTTCCGTATCGCACCGACAAGCATCAGCCGCAACGCTTCGTTGGTGATAGCGCTGGTAACCGCATTTGCCGCGTCCTCGGTTGTGATCGCCACGACGCCAAGCTTCTCGTCCGGCAAGGCGGCGAGTTGCGTGGCAAAGCCGTAGATGGCCCCGCCATGCCCAACCACACGATGACCGTCCAGTTGCGAAAGGCTGAATCCAATGCCAAAGCCCGTTTTCTCGCCCGGCTTGGCAAACTGCGGGGTCCACATCTCATTGAGGGTTTCTCTCTTGATGACCTGCGCGTCAGGCCCGCGCCCGCCGTTGAACAACACCTTGAGAAACTGCCCCAGGTCGGTCACGGTGGAATACATGCATCCGGCGGGAGCTAGGCCCAATTCGAAAGTGGGAGCCCGAAAATTGAGCCCGTCATAGCTCCACATGTACGCCTCGGCGAGGTTTCTCAGCAACAGGGGGTCGGGCGCGAAGGCGCTTTCCTTCATCCCAAGGGGCGCCAAAATGGCCTGCTTCAGGTATTCGGGGAAGGGCATATGGTTCAGTTGCTGAAGCGTGTAGCCGACCACTGCGATGCCGGCGTTCGAATACTTGGTGTGAGTTCCAGGACGATAGACCAATCTGGTCGAGTTCATGCTGCGGACGGTAGCTTGCAAGGTGGGCTCAGTCGGATCGAAGTAGTTGCCGACCGGAGGCTCGCGCAGCAACCCGGAACGGTGGGACATCAACTCGCGCAGAGTGATCGCGGCGGCGAACGGATTCTGTGGATGGAAATCGGGGATGTAGTCACTTACTGGCGCATCGAGTTTGATTTTCCCCGACTCCACCATCCGCATGATCGCGATGTCGGTAAATAGCTTCGATACCGAGCCCACTCGATAGACGGTGTGAGCGGTGGCAGGAATTTTCTCGATCAGGATCCTGATAGCCGAAACCCTGAGCCCAGACAATTTCGCCGCTATCCACGAGGGCGATTGAGAATGCCGGGAGTTGCTTGACTTCCATCTCGCGGCCGATGAGAGCCTTGAGTACCGCCGCGACGTCCGAATAGTCTTTGCGCGGCGGAATGTTGGCCTGATCTCCCGCGAGTGCCAGTCCCGTCAGAAGCGAGATTGCCAGCGCGAAGTGAGCCAGCGTGAATAAGAAGTGTTTTGCCTTTCGCATCTGAAGTTCTAGGCCCCCCAAGTCTTGCGTCTTAGTCGGCGACAAGTGAGTCACTTCCCTCTCTAGCAGCCAGAAAGAAGGTCATGTCTTCAAGCGCCGCCGCCAGATGAGATAGGCCGGAGCCCCTGTGGCTACGACACAAAGTCCAATTGCGGCACGAGCCGGCTGGGCAATGATGGTGTTGACCACGAATGCGCAGATCGCAGCAATGAATGCCAGAGGCGTCCAGGGATACCCCGGAACGCGGTAGGCTCGCGGTTGCCCTTGATTTCGTTTTCGATACACAAAAATGCTTGCCGCGGCCAGCGCATAAAACATCCAGCCAACGAAAACCACATAGGTAAGCAACTGTTCGAAGGTTCCAGTCAAGGTCAGCACCGATGCCCAAAATGCCGTCGCAGCGATTGCAAAGGCGGGAGTACCGAAGCGCGGATGAATCTCGGCGAGGCGTCTGAAGAACAGCCCGTCCTTCGCCATGGCGTAGTACACGCGGGGCGAAGTCAAGACAATGGAATGGGCGGCGCTGAAAATGGAAATGAGAATTGCAACGGTGACAGCTTTCGCGAAAGCGGGACCGACTGCCGTGGAGAGTGCCGTGGCGGCTACACGAGTGGAATGGGCAACTCCGTCCGGGCCGAGGGCGGCGACGTAGCCAAGGTTGGCAAAGATATAAATCACAATCAGAACCGTGACACCGACCAGAAATGCGAGGGGAAAATCGCGACCCGGATTTACGGTTTCTCCCGCCGAGTATGTGCAGTATTGCCAACCCTCATAGGCCCACAAAACGCTGACCAGCGCCAAACCGATGCCCGACAAATTGGAGCTTACCAAAGCTGGCGGGCTGCCCCCATTACTAACAGCGTGACGATCGGTGCCAAGCCATAGCAGCAGCGCTCCCATCGAAAGAATGGCGAGAATCTTCACCGCCGTCGTCAGATTCTGCAGATCGGCGCTCTGACGAGTTCCACGCACATTCACCAGCGCGATGACGCCGATCATCGCCACCGACGCCAGCCTGGCACTCCAAAAGCCCAACGGATAGAACTGTCCGAGATAGCTGCTGAATGCAACCGCTAACGTGGCGACTGAACCGGTGCTGACGACAAGAAAGAGAACCCAGCCAAACAAGAACGCGGGGAAGCGACCAAAGCAGTCTCGTATGTAAACGTACAAGCCGCCGGCCTCTGGCTTAGTCGCGCTCAGTTCGCCGTAGGTCAGAGCTCCCAGCAGCGACAGTACTCCGCCCAAAAGCCACACCGACAAGGCTAGTGGTAGGGAGTTCCCGACATCCTTGAGGACCACGCCCGGAACCAGAAATATCCCCGAGCCAATCACGGTTCCGAGAATCAGCAAGACGAGGTCGCGTAGTCCTAGAACCCGCCGGAGTCCATGGTCGGCGAGCGAGCTGCCGGAAGGCGATGCAGGAGACCGCGATATCACGCTTAAGTCGAATCCAGGCACAGACGCTCCGGTCCATAAGGTTTAGGAGCAAACGGATCGGTTTGTCAATGAAAAAGCAACATGTGATGTTTCCTATTGACACGGTGCATCATCTGCTGTAATAGGTTGTGCGTCTCCAGGGGCACCACTGGCGTGGGCCAATTCGTGCAAAAGCACAGACATAAACTGCGGTATGTTGGCCGTCTTCTGGAAAACCTATGATCAAGCGAAGCCGTTTTGCCGGTGTTGTTTGCACTTTGCCATCGCTAAGGAAGCTTGCGCTGGCGGCCTTGCTCACGTTTTTCTGCCTGCCTGTCACAATCAGCGCAGCCCAAGGTGGAGGCAAGGGGCAGAATCCCAAGCCGGCGGCGCCGCCTCAAAAGCCGATGACCGCCGCGACTGCGCCTGTCGGCGCGCCCGAAATGACGGCCGACGATGTCGGCGCCTTCCTGGATGGCGTGATGCCGCTGCAGTTGCGCCGGGAGGACATTGCCGGCGCTGTGGTCGTTGTCGTGAAAGACGGGAAGGTTCTGTTTGCGAAAGGTTACGGCTACGCCAACGTAGAAAAGAGGATTCCAGTCTCGCCGGACGGCACGCTGTTCCGCCCCGGTTCGATCTCAAAACTGTTCAATTGGACCTCGATCATGCAGCAGGTCGAGCAGGGCAAGCTCGATCTGGATCGCGATGTCAACGATTATCTCGATTTCAAGATTCCGCCCACCTTCCCGAAGCCGATCACTCTGCGCGACATCATGACCCACACTGCAGGATTCGAAGAGACCGCGCAGGAACTTTTTGTGGCCGATGCCGCGCATCTGACGCCCCTGGGGGACTACGTAAAAGCGCATCTGCCGGAGCGCATATTCCCACCGTTCACTACGCCGGCATACTCGAATTATGCGACCACTATGGCGGGCTACATTCTGCAGCGTGTTTCCGGTGAGCCTTTTGACGACTACCTTGACAACCACATCTTCCATCCTCTGGGGATGATGCACTGCACCGTTCGGCAACCCCTGCCGGACGCGCTCAAGCCGCTCATGTCGGAGGGGTACCGCGTGGCTTCACAGCCGGCGAGGCCGTTCGAGTTCGTGGAAGCGTTCCCGGCAGGAAGCTCTTCGGTCACGGGTACGGACATGGCGCGCTTCATGATTGCCCATCTGCAGGACGGCCATTATGAAGGAGAACAGATTCTGCGCCCGGAAACGGCGCAACTGATGCACTCGCGACAGTTTTCCAACTTGCCCGACATGAACAGCATGGCGCTCGGCTTCTACGAGGAGAGCAGGAACGGGCACAGAATTATTGGGCATGCCGGCGACACGGAGTACTTCCACAGCGATCTGCACCTGATTCTGGACCAGCAGGTGGGATTCTTCGTTTCCTACAACAGCGCGGGCAAGGGGGAAATCAGCCCGCGGGATGCGTTGTGGCATGCATTTCTGGACCGCTACTACCCGTACGAACCGCCGGCGGCAACCGCGGTGGCAAGTGCAGCGGAAGACGCGCAGTTGGTCTCTGGCAGGTATATCAGCAGCCGCCGCGCGCAAACCACTGTGCTTAAAGTCCTGAACGTCATGGGCGAACCCAAAGTGTTTGCCAATGCGGACCACACGATCAGCGTTGATGCACTCAAAGACCTCAACGGGCAACCAAAGAAGTTTGAGGAAATCGGGCCGCTCATGTTCCGGGAGTTCCATGGCAAGGATCGGGTCGCATTCAAGCGGGACGACGCCGGACAGCTGGTGATGGTTATCGACTATCCCTTCTTCGTGTTCCAGCGGTCGCCAGGAGCCGAGAACGGCACCTTTAACCTCTGGATGATCATCGTTGCCATCGCCATCTTCGTGCTGACGTTGCTGCTCTGGCCCGTCGGAGGGCTCCTGCGCAAGCATTATGGTCATCCCCTGAACTTGACGCCGCAGCAGCGCCGTCTGCGCCTGGTCGTGCGACTAACGTGCCTTCTGGATCTGGTGTTCCTGGTCCTGTTCGTCGGGTTCTTTGCCATGGCGGAAAAGGATATCGGAATTTTGAGCCCTCGATTTAATCCCTTGCTGCGGACGATCCAGTTAGTGGGCTGGCTCGGATTGCTGGGCACGCTCGCCGCTCTCTACGGCGCCTGGCAGTCATGGAAGGAACGCCGCTGGTGGCTTAGCCGGCTGGGAGACACCCTTATTGCGGTTTCGTGTCTCGGTTTTGTGTGGTTCGTTCTCGTCTGGAACATGCTGCATTGGAGTTTGCGTTACTGAAGCAGCGGGCAGGCACTGGTGCATGTAGGCGGGCGTGTATTCGGCTCGCCGCTGCACGCCTAGTCTTGAAAGACTCCGGGCCGATCAGTGGAACGCGCTTTGGGGCTGCATCGAATGTTGCAAATGATGTATCGGAAGCATCGTTCGGTGAAAGTTCTTCTTGAAATGAGCTTGAAAAGTGTTAGTTGCAAGGTGTATGAAAACGTTCAATGAAGTGCGGTCTTGACCGCTCAGTCAGATTTTCTCCAAAGACAGGAGGTCGTCATGCATCCCTCGCGCTTCCCTCGCAGTTCTTGCCTTCGTGTTGGAGATTTCTGTCACTTCGTAGCAATGCACATGTTTCTTGTTTGCGTGTTGTTCGGGTTCAGTCAAGAACTGTTCACGCAAA
>CAWFVB010000028.1:0-126524 GCA_963819145.1 uncultured Acidobacteriaceae bacterium | reverse complement strand
GCATCCAGACGGCGTGAATGATCCGAGGCGGATTCTCGCTGCACGTCACCTTCGAGTTCTCGTTTCGCTTCGGCGACGGTCTCGCCCAGCAGTGCCACGAAATCATATGCACTCTCTAGAGTTTCGAATTGATCTGCCATGTGCTGCCTCATTGCAAATGTCGTCTCAGACGGCTGGCTGTTTGTCTCGGGTCAGCAACGCTCTTTCCACTTCATGGTTCTCTGCATCTTCGCGCCCAGAATCGCCAGTAGCGGCTGGCAGAGGTCAGGATGCTTCGCAATAAAGAGTCCAGTGCGTCAGGACTCCAATAACCGAGGTCAGCATCCTCCGTTACCGTAGCGGTCATACTGTAATTTTGCCGCGTCAGAGTAGACGGCAGGCCAACTAGCGCACCTTGACCACAAGTGCGACCGACAGCGGAATCGACCCCAAGGTCCAATCTCACCTTGCCGCTGAGAACGAAAAACATGCCGGAGGCCTTCTCTCCGCGCCGGAACAGCACGGCGGACTTTGGCTTGTGGACTCTTTCACTCCGCTGTTCGAGGACGTGATGCAGATTAGCGGACGCTGTGTCGTCGGCCATTAATGGACTCCATCGGCCAGCAGTAGAGGGGAGAATAGGCGGGAGAGTCGCGGGGGCATGTGACCCACGCCACAGCCCACTGTGAGCAGACGCACAAAGCAGGGGGACCGGACAGACCCAAGGCTCCAGACGGCCAATTCTCAAGGCATTCGAGTGACTGTAGATGGGTGACAGCCCGGAGGGACAATTCCATACTTCAAGTCTAAAAAACGCTGGAGGTCTGACGGTAAGGCCTCGCTCAGCTCCTGCCAGGTCAAAACCTTACACCTCATTCGCAGCTCAGCGATTCTCACGCATTTCATAACCGCATACCAGCTTTCGATCAGATCGGGACGACGAGAGTCCAGCAAAACACAAAAAGCGAATCTGAGAGCATGGGCTGCCAGCACGTTGCGGATGAGTTGATAAGGTCCACCTCGCGAGTCATTTCACGGCAAATCCAATAACTCGGCAAAGTCAGAGGGATCTCTACGATTACATTAGTAAGAATGTAGGCAAAACGGAATGGACAGCCGTCCGGAGTGGCGGGAGGAAGCTCGCCGAATTCTACTTTCCTTCAGACAATGAGCGTGAGGAAACCCAGAGGACGAGGTCGTTCATGTTTCTGGCGATTGCCGCTCTCGCTGCCAGACGCAGTGGTCACCACAATCTCGTCGTCATTGCGGAGAACGGGCAAATGGCAATACATCTGCCGATAAGCGTCGCGCGAATCGGCGCATTCTCGACACAAACAGCACATCCAGAGTTCGTGCGTCGAATTGCAGGCATTTTCAGCACCGTCTTGGATACGCCTTTAACTCTCGAAAATCCGTTTTTGTACTTAACAAAAGCAGAAGTCGTAGCAAGCATCTCAACTGAACATAGAGCAGCACTGCACAAGGCCGTGAGCTGCTGGCGTTCATCACGGGTAAGCGATGTGCACCATTGTGGTGAGTGTGTTCCTTGTCTAGTTCGGAGAATTGCCTTCGAGCACAATGGCCTCAAGTTTCCCGAATATGATCGGGATCTTCTGGAGGAAACAATTGCAGACCTCCCGGAGGGAGATGAGGGAAAGCGCAACCTGGTGGACCTTACTGAGTTTGCACACACATTCAGGTCCGTGTCCGAAGGTTCACTGGAGGAACTCTATCCTGCGTTGATAAATGAGGACATCAAAGTCACAGATGCTATCTCAATGTACAAGCGTTTTGCAGACGAGGCTTGGCAGGTACTGAGCCAGTATGCAGGACCCGCAGCGATTATGACGCTCGCGAAAGCGAAAAAGGGCACATGATTAAAATCCCATTGCGTGATCTTCGCGCTGCGTTCGCAGATCCTGCCAACTATGTTCATCAGCATAGCGAGAAGGCTACAGGCAAGATGCGAGCCACCAAATATGGAGCTTTTCGAAATGCTGTCTTTCAATATCACAGCAGCGAAGGGAACCTAAAGAGCGCGCAAGATTATCTAGAAGCAAAGTTTGAGACCTTTAAGAATCAAGCGGAGCTTCCCGAATACTTAGTAAAGCTCTCCAAATATGCAAAAGAGTTCAAGCTCCTTGGAACGGAACTCGTCCGTACCCGTGCGAACGTCGCACTGAAGTTGCCAGAAGCATATTCTGACTTTCGTGTGTCCGGGCAAATTGCGAGGCTTGATATAACCACAGCGCAAGGATACAACGTCTGGACGTTCGTCAGAGGAGACACTGATTGGAAATCAGATCCTCGTATGCCGCTCTTGCAGGAAGCCGCAGCGAAGCGGTTAAACGCCGATCTGGCAGACGTCGAGGTAGGGGTGTACGACTTTATTGCGGGTGGACATTACCGCGCCAAGTTTAGCCCTTCGCAAATGGATGCGGTGCGGAAGAAGCTCCTGCAATTGCTTGACGCGTTTAAATCTTAGCTGTTTTCGTCTAGTGCGCACCTCGTCCCCGAGGGCGACAAGGAATGCGTGCAGCTTCACCTCTAGAATTGCAACCTTTCCCCGTTTTCAAAAAGACCTGCCAGCTCCTCTTCCGCTCAAGTAGCGATCCGCACAATGACCTGCGAAACCGTCCCGTGACGACCCTGATCAACCTGAGTCAATTGCATCAAAGGATTTCTGCCCCGCTAAGCAACGCACGAAAAGGTTTCGCTCCAGAAAGTTGATGTCAAAGCGTCTCCTGCCGGGACAAGATCGCTCGCTCCCCCTATGAGTTCACACAATTCAAAGGAGAACGACGATGAAGAAACAAGGCACGACAGACGCGAAGCGAGCGGCAGCGAACGACAAACCCGAGAATGGGAAGGCCGAGAAAGCGACGAGGTCTTCCAAGCCAGCCGAGGACGCGAAATACACGATCGGCTCAACTGAAACAGTCAAGCGCGGATTCCTGCAAGGAGTTCTGCGATTTCACTCGCAAGAAGGGCACCGTTGATGCAGCGATGCTCATCGCGGAGTTCGCTGGTCGCCAGATCGACGGGCACAAGATTGACGCTGCCCGAGTCCACCGATACATCCGCTATTGCCGTCAACAACGGGCAGTTCAAGAAGGCGAAATGAGCGACCCTCTCTTTTCTCTCGGCCAAGTCGTGATGACGCCGGGAGCGGCAGCAGCGTTCGAAGCCAGCGGCGATGACCCGCTGGCTTTCCTCATTAAGCACGGCTCTCTCGATCCAGGCGACCTCGACGCCCACGACATCCGCGAGAACCAGTTGAGCGTGGAACAGGGTTTGCGAATCCTGTCCGCCTATCGGCTGTCTGACGGGGCGCGCATCTGGATCATCACTGAGGCGGATCGCAGTTCTACCTGCATCCTCCTGCCAGACGAATACTGATTTCTCTCGCTGGTGCTAACATCGTGAGCACTTGCAGACTCCCCCACGGACCAGCCGCTTGAGAGACTTTCGAGATACGAGGAACGAGACTATTAAGATCCCAAGCAGCGATAGAGAGATGACCAGCGTCGTGTTCACCAACTTGAGGCTCCCTTGCCCGGCCCGTCCGTGGGTCGACTTGCGACCCTCCATGTTAAACCGCTCACCTCATCGTTCTAACGGTACAGAGGATGCAGGTATTACCTACGTAATCTGGATCTCTCCAGTTGAGACCCGCACAGTGACGACATGTCATCTGCTGCAGCACCGGCACCATCATGGCACGCTGCGCTGCTCATTAAGCATCCAACCTTGGGGCTGGGAAAGATCGTTCACGTAAGCGGGAATGTTCTCTCGATATATTTCCGCGATTTCCCGGAGAAGGAACCGGGTGATGCTCTCAAGCTCATCGATTTGAGGCATTGCCAGCTCAAGGTTGCCGAAGTGCAGTCCGACCCATGGTTGGACAATATCCCGCCTTTGGTTGATGGGAAGATGTTTCTTTCGAAACCAAGGCTGACAGTCGATCAGCAGATCGCGCTGTTCAAGAATCGTTACCCGCTTGGTTTTATAGATCCTAGCTACCTCAAGCAGCGCGATCGTTATTGGAACGCTCACTTGGCTTATGTCGAACAAATAGGAAACGGACTGGGCTTGAAAACGCTGAAGCAAGATAGCCTTGCCAAGTTGGGAGGGCAAGTTCGACGTGTTCTAGGAAAGTCGAAATACCTGAACAAATACGAGGCTCTCGCGTTCCACGACGCTATCGGTGACAATAACTCCGCGGTGGCTCACAAGTTTTTCGAATGCTTGTTCACTCTCGTCGAAGCACCCCAGCTCACCAAGGCCAATTTGGATCCGTACTTCTCAGCTGTCTGTGAACTCCCCTGGAGCGGGCCGAAGCTATCGGTCACATGGCCGGTGTCGACAATCTTGCCGTATCTCGCCGATCCGTCGCGATTTGTGCTCCTTCGACCAGAGGTCACGAAACAAGCAGCGGAAAGATATCCATTCAACCTGATGTACGACCCTGAACCGAACTCATGCACGTACGAGCAACTGCTGATCCTCTGCAGTAATCTCTTGGACGCCTTAACCGCACTCGGTGCCCGCGACTACATGGACGTGCAGGCATTCATCTGGACGGTGGGAGATCACAGGTAGGCTTCGGTCCCAGCCACCTAGCATCCCTTCACGCTAGGGACTGCGGAGTTCAGGTCGATTCGCCATCAAGAATTCACCTGCTTACACTTCTTCGAATCCTTGACTATCAAATTTGAGGGTTCGGCAGTTTTCAGTGACGGTGCGGACGACATTCTCGGGTACCCCACTTGGGATTTCCGCCTCGATTTCCAAGGAAATTTTGACCTTCGCATCGATTAGGCCAGCTAAGTGCTGAACGACCGAGGTGGCGATCGTGTCAACATCGCGCGACAGACGAGTCGCATTTAAGATCGCCGAACCGTGAAACCGTCGCAGAAGGCGTCCACTTGATGGCCCGGTAGGAGGCCCGAGAATTGGATCTCTAAGAACCGTTTCTGGCGAGACAGAGGCTTCCGTGGTAGATCCCCGTATCAGCCGCGGAGACAGCTTCCTTCTCCATCTGTTCCGCAGCAACCTCGGGCTTGACGACGACACTCTCCGAATTCAACTGAACATTCGGACGGCGACCGGCTTCGAGACCGCGATAACGGCCGGCCGCTGCGTCGTAGGAATCCGCGTAGGCGAAAGTGTCTTGCTTCCAAGTCAGGCGAGCCACTCCGTCCTGAATCGCATCGAGAATTACCTGGGCGTTCTTGACCCGCGGGAGGTAGACGTACTTGGCGAAATCATCTACCAGTTGTTTCACTCCGACGTGGTTGCCGGGAGCGCGCCATAGGGGAATCTGGGTGATCTCCAAATGCAGCCGCGTTCCGGCCATGTTTGTGATCAGAAGTTCTTCGTTCTTCAGCTTCTTTGATGCCCGTTCGGCCAGTGCTTCTTGGCCTTGAAGCCGGATCTCCTGCCATTCAACATCAGGGAACGCCTTGCCGGATTCTGGCCTCTTCTGTCCGGGTACGAGAAGCCAGACATACGTCTCAGGGATTCGGCCCTTAACTGCCTGATCCGAACTGGTTTTCTTCTGGTCCACCTGATTCGCCTGGAATGGAGTCAGGTCCAAAGACACTTTCTCGCTCTCAATCGACTTCCACGCCAGGTAGAGACGTACCGCCTTATCTAGCTCTGCGAAGCGCGTCTTGTCGGCCGCAAGAAAGACCAGCATGTTCCCGCAGTTTCGACCTGCCGATCCGCGATTCAGGATTTCGGCAGCATACTGGCGAGCCGGGCTATCGGTATCCTTGGCACTGTGAAGGTAATCAGGCCCGACGATCACCAACTTCGCTTCGGGCTCATCGACCACTTCGTTGTAGCTCGCAGGACACGGATGCACCTTGGAAAAGTCCCCTCGATGCTTTGCCTCTTCGAGCAGCCGCCGGCGGATCTCCTCTGTGACATCTTCCGGATGAAACCGTTCGGCACGTTCCTCGGCCATTCGGTTCACACTCGGTTGGGTCGAGTACCAATACCGGCCTTCATTGACGTAGAGGTAGGTAGCTTGATCGGCCAACTTCCGTAATGCGTCTCCGAACGTGCCCGATGTTTCGCCAGGTTGAACGCAGCCAAACTTGACCTGACGATCGTCCAAGCCCTTGTTGGCGGCATCCTGCATTGGTGCTGATCCCAAGTAGAGAGTCCGCGCGACCCGGCGACATGCCGAGTACCGTCCCAGCATCGGATTCTCGCGATCAATCCGCAGCGGAAGCGAATGCGAACCATCGATGTCTTTCTCAATTACCGGCGACCATGTCGGTGGTAGATAGCGCGTCAACTCGCTCTGCACAGCAACTGCATCCAAGGGGACGTTCGCCGGGAGAATCATGAGGCCGCGATCTTCGCGCTCCCACAGAGCGTGGATTACCGCTGACATCAGCCTCAACACGCCGCGTGTCCGCTGAAATTTGTCGAGGCTCGACCAATCGTTGTACAGCCGGTCGAACAATTCAGGGTGGATCGGGTATGCAGCACGCATCCGGCGCTCGTAGTCCCCTTTGCTGGCCTCCGACGGAAACTCTTGCGGAGACTTTCGATATTCGTCCGCGAATGCCCGCACCACTGTGTCACGCGCGGTAAACAGCTCCGCATCGGTGATGGGCTGGAAAAGGCGGCGGCGAACAATTTCAAAACCCTCTTCTGTACTGGCAGGACGCCACGAGGTCTCCACGCGTTCGAGAACGTTCTTGAGTCGCTCCAATGCCGCTTGACCACCCTCGCCGCCAATCTCGTTTTGCGAGGCCGGAATGCTCACAACCAACAGAGTGTTTCCGGCAAGTTTGGCGGATTCGCTCAGCGTTTGGGCGAAGGTGAAATGGGCATCGAAGTCGCCAGCGGGCAGGTCTGATTTGTTGTAGAGCTGCCGCGCATACGCGACCCATTCGTCAATCAGAATGAGGCACGGCGAAAACTTCTTGAAGAGCAGGCGTAATGAATCTCCTGGACTGACACCTTTCTCGTCGGCAGTGCGGACCATCTCGTAGCCTTTGGCTTTCTGCATCGGAAGGCGCACGTGCAAGGAGGGAGACGGGTTTGTTGGTTCCCCTTTTGCCCGACGGTTTGCCCAGCGTTCCCGCATCTGCTGTTGCTTGGAAGCCAGCTCGTCCTTCGTCGTCATCGAATGGGTTGCGTTTGACTAAGCAAAAGCCTATGTCCTACTAACAAAGAATACGAGTAACCTTGGTACCATTGCCCCTCGCCCGCTCGTCCTGCCACACTGGAGCTTCGCGGTCTTCCGGCGCGAGGCACAAGAGAACTCTCGCTGGTCCGTTGATTAAGTGATGGTCTTCAAAATACCAAGGTCGTGGCCGGTCTTTGTGCTGGAGGACAGTGCTGATCGCATCGGGTGGTTCCGACGCCACGTCCCCCACGCCTTGATGGCTGCTTCTTGTAATGAGGCTTTGCGTATTCTGTCCACACGCGAATTCAAGATCGTGTTTCTGGACCACGACCTGGGCTTTCTGGATGCGGCCTACCCAGATCGCTTGCATGGCAACGGCAAGGAAATAGCGCGATATCTGGCCCGGACCACTTTTCCCGGTGTTGTGGTTATCCACTCCAAACACGAAGCAGGGGCCAACGCTATGAAGGCTTACCTCCCGCAGGCCACTTTGGCTCCTTTCGGTACGTTTGAAATCGAGGAATCGGACGTGTTTGTCTGCGAGCCGCGTTGAGATTCGTGAGGCCACATGAAGCGCACGCCACTCTGTCAGCTCCCAGCAACGATGACTGTAACTGGACGATCGTCCAGCCTGACAAACGCGTTCATCAACGCAATAATTCCGGTGATTCGCCCGACAGAAGCTGAGGAATTGGAAGCACTCCGGATTTTGCACATCGATCCGAGTGATATTCGATGTGCCTACTGCGGTGACAAATCAACGGAGTGGGACCATCTTCGACCGATCATCACCAATCAAGAACCTACTGGCTATATCACCGAAATTGCAAATCTTGTGCCGAGCTGTGGAAAGTGCAATCAGTCCAAAGGCAAAGCCAACTGGCGCGCATGGATTGTTAGCAGTGCTCGTCTATCGCCCAAGATGCGGGGCATCCCAGAGTTGGACGATCGGATTGCACGACTAGAGGAATATGAGCGATGGCGACAGCCTAGGCGGATCGACTTCGCCACACTGGTCGGACCCGAGCTATGGGGGCGGCATCGCCAGAACTGGCGTGATGTTCTTGCTCTTCTACGCAAGAGTCAGGAACTCGCGAGTGAGATTCGGGAGATCGTGGCCAAGGCTACGAACGGCACCTAACGACGCTTTCAACTGCCGGGCTGGCCCGGCGACCACGGCACATACACTTATGGAGTTACTGACGGCATGGCGCGACTGGGAATTCAACTCACAACCCTACTTCCTCGGCGGTGACGACGTTCTCCTCTCCAAACCACGATCTAGAGCGCAAGTCGCGATCCACCCATCTTGGGAGTCCTTCATTGGAGAAGAGAACTTTGGAGTTCCAGGGGATACACGGTTTCATCTAGGTCTGGTGCCCGTGCCCTTTGCCGGTGACATCGAGAGAGCAAGAGTGATTGTCCTCCTTCTGAACCCAGGCCTCGAACCGGATGACTACTTCGGCGAGTATAAGGTTCCCGGATTTCGCGATCGATTGATCTGCAACTTGCGACAAGATTTCAGCCGGACCGACTACCCTTTCGTGTACTTAGATCCGGCCATTTCGTGGCACTCGGGGTACCGCTGGTGGCATGGGAAGTTTCAACGAGTCATCGCTGCGCTGGCCAAAATCTGGGGTGTCGGTTATGCGGACGCTAGACTACATTTCGCAAAACTCATGGCCTGCGTGGAACTCGTGCCCTATCACTCGGTGAGCTACGGTTTATCTGACAAGATTCGCGGCAAGCTACGCTCTGCCAGAATCGCCTGCGAATATGTCCACGAGGTGTTGCGGCCTCGCGCTGAATCCGGTGAGGCGCTCATTGTCGTAACCAGGCGCAGAGCAGAGTGGGGGCTCGCGGAGTCATCGCACGTGATCGCTTACTCCGGATCGGAAACACGAGCTGCCCATTTGACGCCCAATAGTCGAGGCGGAGAGCGAATCGTGGAGTTCGCACGCGAGCTGGGGCCCTAACCGACTGCTGGATCTAGCACGAGGGCTGCGCGACGGTCGAGCGTAAACGCCTTCGGGACATGTGAATACCGTTCCGATAACACGGTAGCACTCTGTGTTTCACCATTTGCAAGTCAAAAACGGCTCGATTTCGCGGTATTCTCTGTCGATTCTTGCAGATTTTGTGCGTGTTCCAGCTCGCTACTGATCAGAACCATTGACTCATTGCCAATCGAAGTCTCCGGCAGGAGCCGACGCCTCCGCAAGGAGTGCCAGGATGATGACCCCGGCGGAGTCTTCCATCTCTAGGCGAATGTTGGTCGCAGCCCGTGTAGCGGATTCCCTCACCTACCCTCAAAATAAACACAATTTAGCGCAATATTTATAGAGACCTTTAATGGCCAGACCCCGCACTCCCACGTCACAGCTCAACCCTGATTCGCTCGCTCACAACAAGGGCCGATTCGTGGCTCGATCTCTAGAACCCAAGACGTTCGGCGAACTCGGTCGTCCGTCGAAGTGGCTCAGTCCCGCAGAGAAGAAAATCTGGCGCACCTTGCTGCGGTCTGCTCCTGCTCGGATTGGAGAGAACGACCGGACGCTGATGGAAATCACAGTCTGCCTGAAGAGCAAGGTAGAGCAGCGCACGTGCAGGAACAGCGACTTGACGGAACTGATCAAGTGCCTCAAGCAACTCGGCTTCGTCCCGAAGGAGCGGCAGGCCGTCAAGCCGGAGCTCGACGAGGCTCCCGATGAGTGGGACCTGATTGATGCCAACTAAACACAAGTGTTCTCGCTCCGAACTACTAGGGCTCCCGCGCTCTTGGAGCCAATCATCCTGATCGTCCCCAAACGGCTGAACCTTAAAACCTCAACCTTCCTTATACCCTGTGGATGCAATCAAACTGAACCTCAAATGACTTGAGGTTTACGACTCAGAATTTGAGGTTCAGATCACTATCCTTATATAAAGAAAGGGATCTTTTTTGTTCATACATTAATAAGGGAACGTTGAGGTTTACGACGATCAGCAGATCTGAACCTCAAAATCAAGGGTTGAGGTTGAGGTCCCTCAACCGGCCCAGCGGATGCGTCCGGTCGGCACCGCTTTCTTGCTGTCGCCGTCGTCCTCGATCCGCAACTCTTGCTCGATTTGCTTCGTATCCACGAACGACTTCAGGACACGCATCGCGGTGCCCGATCCATAGCGCCACCAGTTGCCCTTCTTGTAGAAGAGCTTCTGCGACCGAAACTCCGGCAGGCCGTCTTCTCCCGTATGCGATTCGCCCCAATTCATCAGCGCGTTGCGTATTGCCTCTGAGCAGCGCGACTCCTTGTCCGGCTCCGCCGTGGATGGCTTGTAGTACGACCGGATCGCCTCTTGCCACTCCATAAAGTTCAGAGCGGCTCGCATGCAATCGACGCTGACCGTGGGCTCGTGGTTGATACCACTCGTGATGACAGCGACACGCAGAGCGATCTCACCCAGACGACCACGCCCCTGTTCTGGATCTTCATTGCGCCATGCACGCAGTAGGTCGTAGCAACGTTCGGGAACGGTCGCTGGCACAGGAACGCGCTTCTCTGACGCGATGCGAGGAACGTTGTACTCCCACCCCGGCGACAGGCCAAAGATGAATCGTGTATACAGACCTGCTGTCGTGTTGGCTCCGAAGATCTCAGTGAACTGCGCTTCGTTCTCCACCGGAATGCCGCCCAGGATGTTCAGGCGCACAAAAATCTTGTCGCTGGTTTTCTTGTCCGCACCACCAGCTTTGTCAGCATAGAACAACTTGCTCAACTCGTCAGCCAGAGTAGCATTTGGCACACTCAGCTTTTTCATCACAGCCTTCATCTCATCCCACAAGTACAGGCGAGTTTCAGGTAGTTTCCAGGCACTCGGACCAGCCATTGCCTGCTTCGCGGTTGGCCCTAATTGCTTCGCTAGACCACGGTCGCTGTATGGTGTCGCTTCGATGACGGTCTCTTCGTTGGGCCACTCGAATGCAGACTGCGCTCGCTTCATGGCTTGGCTCTTTCCCTGACCTACTGGGCCAAGCAGACAGACATACAGAGTGGGCCGGATGTGCGGCGGATGCACCGCGACTCTTGCAGCGGCCATCGCCAGCATGGACGGATATGCGAATCCCAGAGGTACGTCGAGTTCTTTCGTTTTCTTTCCCAGCCAGCCATACATGCAGTCTTCGGGCATTTCGCTGAGACGACGTGGCTTCACAGGCTCTTCTGGGACTGATGCTGATGGTTCTTCTGGAACCGCCTCCACTACAGTCTGAACTGGTGCTGGCGCGGCTTCGGGTGCACCAACCACAAACCGTTTTTCGGTCACGACGATTTTGGTTGTGACCTTCGGGACTGGCAGAAATGGGCCGTCATCATCGTCTGCATCCTCGGGGATTTCCGGTTCTTCTGGCGGCATCTCCGCAATGTCAACAGACGAACCCCACGCATTCCAGTCGATCTCCTGCTGGACAAACAGTGGGCTGTCGTACCGTTTGTGAGTTTCATTCAACTTGCGCAGCAGATCGCTGATGCCTTTGCCATCACAATCATCCGACCAGCAGTGGAAGCCGAGTGTGTCTCCAACCACCAGAGCCGTCTTATTGGGATCACCAGAATGCTTGTGGCCTGCCAGCGGACAGGAATTCAGAATGTAGTAGGTCTGTCCGCCGGCTTTCTCGTATGGCTCACCAACCACTTCCAGTTCATAGTGCGCGACGAAATCGTTGATGTCGAAGTCTTCGTGAAGCTCCGGCATGTCACCTTGCTTTTTGATCGGCTCTGGTGACAGCGCAGACAGTGTCAGGAGTTGCTCCCACGTGACGGTCTCGATTTTCTCCGGCACGAATAGCAACTTGCTTTTGCGCCATGGCCGCTCGGTGATGTTCGGTCCCTTTCTCGTCCAAGTGCCGTAGGCTTTGCAGACCTGCGCGGCCTTCCACGTGCTGGTATCCACGTGTGCTTCGGCAGTCTTGAACATATTATTCAGCGCTTCTAGACAACGCTTCAGGGTGACGCCGTTCCCGGTTCCCACCCGCTGCCCATTCTCCTCGCGCCAGAGCGGTACATCGATTTTGTACAGTGAGTGCCAGCCATTGCCAGAGTCGGCAATGATAGGTTCGGGCCAGCCTTGCCCTGCCAGCCATGCCTTCACACGTTCAGCTACCTCTGACGCCGCTTTCTTTTCCTTGAAGGTGGCATTGCTCTTGCTTTCGCCATTGGTACGAACTGGATCCACGTCCACCAGCAGCCACTGGTAGCTCAGGATGTCCGGATTCTCTGTGCTTTTCTCGACGCGATGCTTTGGGTCGAGATTCGCGTAACTATTGAGTTCGATGCGGCGTGTTTTGTCCCGCAGAATGGCAGGGTCAACTTTGTTCAGCGTGAACCAACAGGCCTTGGTGTTCTCGTCATTGGATAGCTCCTGAGCGACTTCAGCCATCAGCGGGTGGTCAGTGAAATATAGACTGTCCGCATAATGACTTGTCTTAAGCACGCGGAGTTCAACGAGTTCGCCCGGAGTGAACAGAGCAGCGCTTGTGTCGGCGATCTGGCTCACAGGTCGCTCACATCCCGTCCCACAGCTTGTCTAGTTCTGAAGCTGTTAGACAGCGTTCTCGATGAACGCTCTGTGCCTTGCAGTCTCCGGCAACTTTCGCTGCGAGAGCGCGCAGCCCAGCAATTGCGTTGAATTCCATGTGGACTCCTCCATAGTTATCTACGGCAGCGGGCACCTGCACAGTTCAAGCGACTGATTGCATTCGCCACAGGATGTCACTGGCAATCTACCGCCAGGTTGCCTGATGCCATCCAGCGTGAGCCTGATTTCTTCGCACGGCTCCCTCCGCCACTGCTCGAACGTTTCGACGGCCTGTGTCTTGTCCTCGAAAATGTAGACATGCTCGATGCCACCCCACATCACGTAGATAGTGTGGTCACGCTTCTTAGCCTCGATTTCTTCATCGGTCTTGAGTTCGGTTATTGCTTCGCCTTTTACAAAGTGAAAGTGGTCAATGCTCATGCGGACTCCTCCACCTGCTATCTACGACGCGTCTCGCGGCGATGGTCAATCATTCTCATGGTGCCACTCGATCAGGCATTCCAGTTCCTCGCACACGTTAGGATCGTTGCCATGCTTGCAGGGCTTGTCTTCCTCCTTGGTTGAAATGTCGACTGGCCCGTCGTATTCAGCGCGGTCGTCCATGGGATCGTCAGCCATCAGTGTTTGATTTCTTGCATTGTGCTCTCAAGAATCCGAACGGCCTTCTTGCGTCCGGCATCGCGAGCCTTCAGGAATGCATCCAGACGACGCTCAGCCACCTTTTGTTGTTTCAGTTTGATTCTGAGATCCTTCCTCAGAAGACGTTCAATGACGACGAGTTGTTGCATGGGTGATCTAGTTTTCATTGCTTCCTCCGTGTGACAACCTGATCTTGCTGGTTGATCTGCTCGCCGCACATCCGACACTGCGTCCACTTCTTTCCAACCACAACGGGCGACGTGCAGTGGCAGTGCGGACATTCCTGAATCTCAGAACTCACGACGGGCTGGCAGAATGTCAGCAGCTGTCTGACTACTAGTATACCGTACCAAGACTGCATACAAATACTGTATTGTAGACTGTATTAGGTGTCAATGAATCTTTGGTAATCTGCTGGTATTGACCCGCTTTATGACGCTTTGCTACAGTTCTCTGTAATATGCCTACATATTTCAAACATATGTAGATCGCGTACGGATACGATTGAAAGGAGACCACTTGATGGCTGTAGAACTAATCGACGTTCGCAAGGACCTGCCAGGACCATCCCGTAAACGCAGAAGCGTGGCAATGGATACACCGGAATGGCAGGAGGCGGTTGCCAAGATCGATTCCGGGCTAAAGCCGCACGAGGGCCTGAAGATTGTGGTCAGTCCTAAGACCTTGGCGAAGCTGGGGAGGTATGCGTCAAGAACCCTTAAAATTCAGCTCAAGAGGTACGTGCAGGAACGGAAGCCAGGCCTTGCCGTGTTTTACCGCGGCTCTCAGGGTGGCGAGCCGGTGATCTGGGTGACCCACGAAAAGGAAAAATGATTCCGGTCCAGATTTGATTATCTTACACAGGTTTCTTATCGAGTCTCTTCTGAGCGATATTGGCAGATGCGCAGCTGCGTTCCATTACTCATCATTCTTGGCTCTATCAGATTTCAGTACGGCCTTAACGTGAGCCGTCGCATCCAATACAACCCTAGTATTGGCATCAGGAACACAAACCATACCCCAGGCGATATCGTCGGCGGAACCGACAACTGCGGGTTGCGCACCCTTCTGCTCGGATTCGTTGTAGAACCAGTGGAACACGCCGAAGCCTCCCATCTGGTTTCTGCCCCGGAACGCGACGCAGAGGCCATAGATAGGCGGGCCAGGCTCAGCGGACGCAGCCGCTACGAAAAACACTGAGTTGACTTTTAGAGAGTCCGGATCACCCATTCCGCTTCTCAGGGCCCGAACCTGCGTGACTGCAAGAGCCGATGTGAGTTGAGACTTCTTGATAGGCGGACCGCTTTGAGCTGCAGCACACACTGAAAGTAGCAGGAATGCCAGGGCACGCTTCATTGGGTCAGCTTAACAAGGTCAGCAAAGATGTCTAGATCCGAAGAGTAACGGAACGGCTCCTCGGCAGCTGCTACTCCGGAGACAGCCGCGCGCAGTTTGGCGAGTCCGAGTTACTGACCTTGGTCGTCTCCGGCAAAGTTCCTTCAGTTCGCTGTGCTCCAGGTACCGCGTTTGGGCATCTCTGCTCCCGGTTTTCCATAGGGCCGCAATCTAGCGTCCAAAGCACTCCGCACAAGGTTAAGGCATGGGTACTTTCGTTTTTGTCCGGCCTTAAAGATCACAGACAACAAAAAGCGGAGCTGCTAGCGTCAGGCTGAGCAACTAGCTCGCAAGAGAAAGGTATGACAACCAGGTCTTCAGCGCATATCGTCGAGAAGTTGTTTGCGCTGATGCTGTTTGCCGCAGTGCTGGTCGGTTGCTCAAGCAACGCTCGCAACTCACCAAAGCGCTACGAGGATAAGGTGATCCCGCTATATGGCCGCATCATTGTTGGCCGAGACTATGTCGGGTGTGCTGCCCCCAATGATACCTACCACGCCGACTGTCCAAAGCATGACTACATAATTCGCGTAGATAGCACCAAGACACATTGGTTTGGTCTGGTTACTCCGCCGGAGGCTATGTGCCTCGCACCGACCAACGGAACTGCTGCCTACCCTCTTCCAGGCAACGGAGGGGCTTGGTTCGATGACGAACATCAGGTGGTATTTTGTCAGCAAGGTGATCCTCCCAAGTCCGTCCTAGCAAATGACCCTGGCCTCGACCCTAGCGGGTCAGTTAAGGAGGGGTACCTCACGGTAGTAAAATACGTTAAGTTAGACGAGTTTTGCCAGGCTACGAAGGCCTGCCCAGGGAATCAGGCGGCTCTAAATCCCGGTGCTGCGATTGTTCTTCTGCAATTATCCAAGTCCAGGATAGTCGGGTTTTGCAGGCCTAGTGAAATTGGAATCATCACGAGCCCAGACTACGTAGGCACTAATTGCGGCCTAACAGTCAAGCTGGCTCATAATCGGGCGTTTCACTATGGCGATATGCGTCATGTTCTCCCGGAAGAGAGCGCAATTTCCATATGTGTTGACCTCGCCTCGAAACTCGACTGCCCTGGGCAAGGAATGCCAGTATTCATAAACTTTCACATCCCCAACGACGCGGTCGAGGAGGAGAAACTGAAGACACTGCTCGGCGAGTATACCGATGTGGCGACGCAGCTGAAGTCAATTGCGGACGTTTTGCAGCGGCCGTACGTTCCGTTGCCAGAAGTGCCAATACCCGAGCAATTGTGGAAAGACCGCAGGGTTGCACCGACTGATCAGGAAAGAAAAGCAACCGCTAGTGTGTTGACGCTCAGCAACGGCCAACTTCCAGAGTTGTTAGTTGAGGACGCGGACCAAGATGCCTGCGGGTCGGGTGGCGGTTGTCCATGGAGTATTTACGGTCTTCGGCGGGAACGAAGCAAGGATGGCAGCGTCTCGATTACATATAAGACCTTGCTACAAAGTCAGGGTGGCGTTTACGTTCTGGATACTGTGACAAATGGCTACCGGGATCTGTTAATTGATGGTGGCGCGGGTGGGTCCGTTTTGAAATTCAATGACACGTCCTACGTGGAAACACAGTGCTTTTCCCACGAGTACAAGACACATGATGATGTTCAGCTGACGAACTGCCAGCCGCACTGAAGGATCAGCAGGCAATAGCACCGTGGGAGGGTCTTCAAAGTGTGGGACAACTTCATCGGACAACAGATACGGAGATGCAATCGGAACCTTCTCCTATCCAATATCGTCTTGGTCGGTGCAGTCATCATCGCCTACGCCGCCGAGTTTCACCAACGCGCGGTCATCGCTTTTGCCTTTGGTCTTGATCATGTGGAAGAAGTTGTGAGTATCCCGCTTTCACTTTTAGCCCTGTGGAATTTCGTGAATGGAAAAAGCGAACCGCAGACTTTAGTTGTCACCCGATCTGCAAGCGCCTCGCGCGGTATCGGTCCCATTGAGCAAGTCGTTCAGCAAATAGAAACAGCGATGCAGACGAATTCCAAGGACGACCCCGCGAGCGGAGTGCTGATAGATTCCAATGTCTTTTACACGTCTTTTATGCTCTTTGGCCCTTGGCTTTTCAAGAAGGAACTTTTCGGCCTTACTTGTTTTCATGTTCCGGATATAGTCTGGCTGTACAAGAAGATCACAAACTACTCTGTTAATTTCATCCCAACGGGTAAATCGGTTGCGGTCCTGCTGTATGACCGTCACGGATCTTCAATGGAAATTCAGGTTAGCGAGCAGGAAGCCACATTGTTGATGAGGCTCATTTGTCAGCAGAACCCATGGGCGGTGGCCGGATTTGACAAACACTCGAAAAGGCTCTGGAGATGGAGAAGACGCGCATTCATAGCCGCCGCTGATGAGCGGCGAAAAGAATTCTCGAAAGCGGCAGCGGCCAGCGTAGGGAAATGAGGTCTTCGTGGCAGGAGAACACTATCCTGTCGCGGAGGGAATCAAACATGAGAGTGTGGTGCCTTCTCCTCTCAGTATGCGTCATGCCAGTGTGCAGCTTCCAAAGGCAAACTCGGACCATTTGCCAGAGGCTATGGGTTCGGTGTGGAACAGGCCTGAAAGGAAACGCCAGTGAGTGACAGCAGTGTTCGATCGAGCGCGCATGCAGCTCTGCTGCGTCAGGAGCTGACCTCGCGAAACTCTGCTTTCGCCGCATCTCAGCAGGTACCCTTCGTCTCCAGCCGTGGAGAAGTGCCCGTCGTTGTGTATGAACCTTTTGCAAATCTGACGCGGCATGGCAATTTCCTCGACGCGAGTTACGAGGCGATCCTTAGCCGACCAGAGTGGAAATGTCGATTGGACAAGGTCCACAGTCACGCCCGTTCACTGCCCGGCGCGGAACGAGCTTGGAAAGAGCTGGATTCCTGCATGAGTTCAGACGCGCTGCTTATGAACATCTTTTGTCACCCTAGCGCAGCTGAAAACAAACTGCTTCCCTCGCTGCTAGGCTTGGAGACCGCGCCCGTCCCTCAGTTTGGGTTCAAGGCGCGTGTCCCGCTCCGGGGAGGTCAAACAGACCGAACCGAAGTAGACATGAAGATCGGGAGTCTCTTGGTCGAATCGAAGCTGACGGAAGCTGATTTCCAGATCAAGGACGCGGCAGTTGTGGAGAGGTATCGTGATTTTGAAGAGGTGTTCGAAACTCGACCTCTTCTGCAAGTTGATGGGAAGTACGTTTCGTAGCTACGCCACCTTTGCCAATGAGATCAAGCGCGCCCGCGAAGGAGTCCACACCGCCTGAAAAGAGGATTGTGTTGCCACTCGCGTTCGGCCATTTTCTTGCGGGTTCGGGCGCTCCGTCCGCCCGGCTGAACTTTACTGTCCAATTGTCGTCCGAGACGATCCACAGCGCCAACTCCAGCTCGTCCCGAATCGACTTAAATGCTTGATGATTCACAACCGGGATAGTGACTTCAATGCTCCTAACGATATCTTCGCGTTCGCCACGCTTAAAAGCTAAATCACACGCATAGATCGCCGAAGCTACGCGAAGCAGATCACTTTCGAGACTCGTAATATCAGCATATTGATCTGAAAAATCGCTGTCACCCGTACGGAGATTCTTCCGGGGACGAGGAGCAACGTACCCTGACCTGTTGACCCTTCTCCGACGACGGCATTATAGGCGTTCACTTTGTCTTGCCCTGTAAGGTGGTCACAACGTTCCGAACGTATTTCCCCCAATTCCGTGCTGCGAAAGAACTTGGCAGTCCCGCATCCCGCACGATTTGAGCAACATGCTTCGAGACTGCGGCCTTGAACGATATTGATTCAGCGACGGTCTGCGCTCGACCGATCCCTACGAAACCCGGGAAATCTCTCGAAACGAGATATGAAGTTGCTTCAGCAAATACTCTTTCGTTGTACGCTGACATCCTATTTGGGGATGACATCGATTGGATCGCAGCCCGTCTTGCAATATCAGAGGCTAAAGATGAACTCTTGCTCCTCACAATTTCCAAAGCTGCCGTTCGTGACAGCTCCAGCGGAGTTTTGGCCTTTAGGGTGAGCTGACCTACTTTCGCGACAATCGGTGCCGAGAGTAAGCGCGCCAGATCGCCTCGATCCTGATTTGTTGCAGCGCGCCACACTTCGGAAGTGACACGAGCGACCGGAATGTCTTTGTTCCGATAGGTAGCATGAACAGCTTGCCAGCTTAGAGTCTTTGGTGATCTCTGATTGACTGACGTTCCCACGGTAACCTCAACGGATGACGGAGTCCTTAGTGCGCGCCGCCAGTTCCTTCTTTACGCTTGACGTTTCAACTTGCGGAGGCACGAAGATTCTTCGCCAATCAACTGCCATGCGATGCCTTGGACGATCCGCGAACAAGCCGATGCAATCCGCGAGTGTGCGCGCTGTCATGCACACGAGCGGAACCTGACAATCGGCGTAAAGCTCATTTGACCTTTGTTGAAGAGTGCTTGGCTCTTGAAATGAGGATGATACAACAAGAAAGGCGTGCGGTCGGCCTAAATAGCTTTCGTACCTAGTGTGATAATCATTTATATAATCGGTGAATTGCCGGAGAGTATCCTTGGTGATCTCGTAGCCAGAAGCTGCGGCCTTACAGTCGTATAGGATTATAGGAGCTGCACTATTGATCACCATTCCGTCTGGCAGCGCTTCAAATCGTCTTTCTTGGCCGAACCGCAAGACTCGCCCCCTCAAAAGAAACTGAAGGCCAGTGTGAACATACGATTCGAATAAATCATCTGGAGTCCCTGTTAGTCCGGTTGGTAGATGATTTGAAGAAAGAAGTGCGAGTTGTCCGGGATAGTCCGGTTCGAGTGGCAGCAGCGACGACACCGCGCCACCAAGCCGTGCAAGCAGATCTTGCTTACTGAGTACTGCTCCTATTATCGGGCGCTCTTCTACCTCGCCAGCTATGACCAGTGCAGCGTGAGTCTCCTCCACTAATTTGTTGATTGTGCGACAGTCAGCTCTCGATAGTGCCCCTGAGGTGCAGTAGACAAATACGTACCTGGAAGAGAGCTTGAACTCGTCGAAGCGTTCCGCATTCACCACGGTGAAGTGCGGCTTGGTGGAAACGTTAGTAATCGTCAAGCCAGCTCCGAGCAGCGTTCGGATGAACGTCACGAGCTCCGTCTGAGAGGTCATAGCATCTTAATTTACAACTCGAATCGATATTTCTGAACCATGCTTTCGTATTCCTGAGTGTAGACGCCTACAGCAGTTCTAGTTCCACCCTGAAATATTTGCAGATTGCAAGAGAAAAGCCTGCCCGTGGCAGGGCAGGCTCGAACAAGGGGACCTTGCTGGCTTACTGGATCGTCGCCCCGTGGCTCAGCCGCATCGGCTGCACAGCGATCCCAGCGAACGTCGCGTCCACCTTCTCGCGTACGCCCTTCTGTTTTCCGCTGATGGCCTTCAGGTAGCAACTGGTCGTTTCCAAGTCCGAGTGCCCCAGCCACAGTTGGACTGTCCGAACGTCCACGCCAGCCAGCAGGTGCATGCACGCGAAGGTGTGGCGGAACTTGTGAAGATAGAACTGCTCGCAAACCGCGTGCGTCTTGCAGGTGACGGGCTTTCCGAAGTGGGTCGATTCACAATGGCCGCAGTTGAGTTTGCCACGCTTTGCGACTTCCTTGAGATCACGGAGCAGGTG
Organism: uncultured Acidobacteriaceae bacterium; assembly: GCA_963819145.1. Lineage (GTDB taxonomy): Bacteria > Acidobacteriota > Terriglobia > Terriglobales > Acidobacteriaceae > Sulfotelmatobacter. The sequence continues at coordinate 106,141 of CAWFVB010000028.1, read as the reverse complement.
GCCATTCGCGTTGCCCTGGCCATTCGGGAAGATCAGGTTCGTCTTGCTCGTGGTCTTCAACGCTTTTAAGTCGCGCACGAGGCTCGAAGGAATCGGGATTGTCCGCTCCTCAGAATCCTTTGGCTTGAAACCCATCGCTGGCTTCGCCTTCACGGTAAAGGTGCCAGCCGTAAGGTCCACGTCCTTCCACGTTGCAAACATCACTTCCCGCTCGCGGCAACCAGTGCCGAGGAAGAACTGGAACACCAGACGCTCTGCGTGTTGCAGGCTCCGAACAGTTGGCCCAACTCCTCTGCGGAATAGGTTTCGATTTCCGTCTCGGTGTAATCCGGTGCGTCCTTGCGGGTGACGACTGGATGCCCTTGCGCGTGGAGGAAGGTCACGATGGCTCCGAACAGGTTGTTCTGCGTCCGGTCGCCAAGTCCGGCTTCCTTCATGGCCCGGATGAAATTGACCATCAGATTCCTGCGTTCCAAGTCTTGCACGAAGTCACAGCCGGGATTCGCTGACACCAGCATGCCCAGCGCACGCTTGTACGCCAGATGGGTCTTGTGCGCTCGGTTGAGTTTCACCTCTTCGAGGTACTCGCGGACGGCTGACTTCCAGAGAAACCTTGCCCTTCGCACCTTTATCCTCGACCACGGTCAGCCCGTTCGAGCGAGCCTCCAGCGTCTGGGTTTTCTTGCGGAGTGCGTCCTGAGCCTCAAGGGTGGACTCGGTGAGTGGCTTGCGCTGCCTCTTGCCGTTCTCGTACCACTCCAGGACGAATGTGCCCGGAGCGTGGATGGGCTGCCCGTTGTGCTCCACCTTCTCGGTGACGAAGCCGGAGGTTTTGATGATTGGTTTGCGGACGAACCACTGCCCGCCGATCTTTACTCGCTTGGTGAGCCACGCGACTCGGTTTGCCATTCTCGGTTCCCCTGTTCTGCCTACGAGAGTTAATACCGGGAAAACGAGTCAATTATGTCTGGGTAGGACAAACCGTAGTGCAATATTTCGTAAAGCCTGTAGATTGTGTTGCTGGCGGAGAGGGAGGGATTCGAACCCTCGGTACAGGTGTTAGCCCGTACAACGGTTTAGCAAACCGCCGCATTCGGCCACTCTGCCACCTCTCCGGCCTGGGTTAAACTACGTACAATGAATAGCTTAGCGAGGTAACCGAGGAGGTTACCGCGGTGCTATTGTCGCACTCGGTCGCACTTGATACGATGTTCCTGTCGAGGGTCGTCGAGCTGACCGAGGTGATCATGAGCAAACGATACCACAAGTACCTGGAAGACGGATCAGGAAACGTCTACTACAAGAACGGGAGCTTCCACCTTCGCTGGTGGACGGAGGAGAACGGGAAACGGCGCCAGCGCTCCCAGAAACTCTGTGACAAGCAAGCTCGTGACGAGACCCGGCGATCGAAGCGAGTACTCGACCTGGCTCGCGACCGGATGGCCGAGCTCCGCGCCTCGGCGACGCCACAGGAGTCAGCGCCGTCCAGCGTTACTGTGGTCGAGTTCTTCGAGCGCACCTACCTACCTCTCCAGGAGGCGAACCGTCGCAAGCCTTCGACGATGTACGCGCTGAACCAGATATGGAACCAGCACCTGAAGGGACACTTCGGCCAGACCTCGCTGACCGACTACAAGAAGGTCACGGCGACGAACTTCCTCACCGAGCTCTCGAAGAAGTACTCGAAGAACACCGTCTCTCACGTCAAGGCGACCGCGTCCGGGATGTTCAAGATCGCGTCGGCTATGGAGCTGATCCCGGCGAACCCTTGGAAGGAAGCGAAGTCGCTGGTCAACGCGAGGAAGACGGACGAGACCGAGGACTACAGCCTCGAAGAACTGGAGGCGATCGTCACGCTCCTGATCGACTCTCCCCAGCTCCAGCTCACGGTGTGCCTGGCCGGACTCGCCGGTCTCAGGAACGGTGAGATCGCGACGCTGAAGTGGGAGGACTTCACCGAGCGCGACGGCTGGGTCCGCGTCCAGCGAAACCTGTCGCGCGGCGAGGTCGTGGACAGTCCGAAGACCGACTCTTCAAACCGGGAAGTTCCGCTGATCAAGCCGGTGAAGCTCGCGCTCGAAGCCTGGCGTGCTAAGTGCGGGAAGGTCACAGAGGGGTGGGTGTTCCCTGGCCGGTGGGCTGACAGTCCTGGAGCTCCGGCGACGCGCGAGCGAAAGCTCCAGGACCTCCTAGCCAAGGAGAAGCTCGCGTGGAAGGGTCTCCACGCCTTCCGTCGATCGGCCGCTACGATCCTGACGCAACTGACTAACGACCCGCTGGCCGCGGCTCAGATGCTCGGTCACAAGGACACGAAGATCACGATGGAAGCCTACATCAAGTTGCGGAACCGAGAGGTCCTGGCAGCTGCGATGAAGTTGCTCGAAGCCAAGGTCCTCGCGAGTGGGAAGGAGGAAGACACCAGCTCGAAGTGAGTCCCTCAGCAAGAAACCGGACCCAGCCAGCCGCGCTAACGGCCGACCAGGTCCTAACCCAGAACCGACGCTAATGGAGGCGTCAGAGCATGAGCTTTCACGATGCTACCACCAGCTTCACCACGTCACTCACCGCGGCTCAGCGCAATCACCTTCGGCTACTACTCTCGCGCGAGTCGAGCCTGAAGAACCTTCGACAAGCGCTCGGGATCAAGACGATCGTCACCGTCGAGCTGGAGAGTACCGGCGCCGCGCGAGCCGGCCGCACAGCTGACCTGGACTGGCCGGAAGACATCCGGCGTCACCTGAAGCGAACCGCGGCCGACATCGTCGCGATCGACCGTCACTAGTGAGAGACGGCCGTAAACAGGCCACCCAGGCCACCCAGGACGCCGCTGTAGCGACGATCGGCGCCTGGGTGGACCCCCAGCACGTCCAGATCGCGCTACAGGCTCTGGATCGCCGGAACGACCATTCCACAGAACTCGCCAGTCACAATCCAGTGTTTTCAATCACTTGCAAGCTGTCTCACTCCACGAGTGCGACGTTCCACTCTAAGCTATTGAAAACAATACGAATGAAGCGGTTTGAGTAACCGCCATAGTTACCTAGTAGTAAACTTGTCTCAAAATGAGACGGTTCGACGACTGTTCGACGAGACCCCTTCCACAGGTGTCATCATGTCATCCATGTGGTGTGTGTGTGTGTGTGTGTGTGTATACCCCTTGATGACATGATGACAGTCAGCCAACACTGTGTTTTCAGTAAGTTAGCATCAACCACCTGTCATCAAGAGGTGATGACGCACCTCCCGGAGAGTGCCAAAGTCGTCAAAAAGTGATGACACCCCCCTGTTACCGACTAGTAACTAGAGCTCGACGGAGGAGCTGCTCGTGTGGGAGTTTGTCTTCCGGCTGGAAGCGCTGGCGCCGCTGGTGGTAGGGAAGGCGCTGAAGGTGCTGGAGGTGCTCAGGAAGAGGCTCGGGAGCCAGCTGGCGAGCCGCGCGGAGCCCGGCCAGGAACTCAACAGCCTCCTCATAGGTGAAGTGGTCGTGGCAGTCGAAGGCGCCGACGCCTTCAGGGTCGAGACCGCGGAACCGCGGCTCCTGGGTCAGCGGACGGCCACAAGAGCGACACGGCCGCGCGAACACACAGCGGAGACACTCCTTCAACTGTGGCGACTCCTTCTCCTGGCCACAGTGACACCGGCCTTCGGCTTCGTAGCGCTCGCGAACCTTCTTGGAACGCTGGTAGGAACGCCTGGAGCGCTCGGTCCGCGCCGCGTAGGAGGCTTGTTCGACCAGCTTGTCCCAGTCCGTTCTCACTGCTCGATTACATCACAAGTCGCGTCGCTACGGAATGGCTCTTTCGGAGGGTTCGAGGAAACCTACTGTTTTCAGTCACTTGTTAGGAAAAACCAGTTGCGCGACATGACCTCCGGGAAGGCCGCAGAATATGACTGTTTATGACTCACGATCGCGTCTTCGACGTTCGCGGCCGACAGCACAGGGTCGCGATCTACCAGGGTAAGACGCCTCAGCAGTTCGTCGAGTCGCTGAGGAAGAAGTAGCTCCACCATCTCGTAACACCGTAGGAGGTAGTCCCGTGTCAAAGTCTCAACCACAGTTTCGCTACGCGACCGCGGACGAAGTCATAGCCGCACAGACCAGAGCGACACAATTGATCGTCCCAACCTTTGACACTCCACCTCAGAGGCCGCGCCAGGAGGACCCTGAGACGGAGCTGAGCCGGATGGAGGAAGAACTCTTCCAGCTCGACTTCAGGATCACCGACTCCGAACGGATTCAACAGAACGCGTCGGACGTGGCCGCGGCTCTGCTCAAGAAGGTCACAGCGAAGCGTCACGCGATCTCTCAGTTTGAGGGATCGCCGGTTCCCAGCGTGAAGCAACGCTGTCGCCAGCTCCAAAGCGAACTCAGCGAGCTAGAAGTTGATCTGGCCGAGGCTCGACGCTTCAACGAAGCACAGATTAAGAAAGTCGGAGCCGCGAAGCGACTACGCGCGACCTTCGACAGCGATCGCTATCAGCTCCTCAAGGACACTGTCGCGACTATCCGAGCCGCGAACGCGGCTTAGACTTTCCTCCTTCCCTTGGTTTGGTCGCCAGGGGTGGTGTGGGTGTTGGGCGACCGACATCCACACCTTCGATCTTGAGTTTGTTCGAGGGCTACGGCCGCTCGTTCACCCGTTAGAGGCGGGACTCCCTCTACCGGCCTTCAGCGTGCCGGTCATGAAAAGCGCTGGCCGCGGTGTCCGGCGACACCTACTGTAAACCCGGCCACAGTGGGGCCTCCTCTTCATCTGTGGCCGGGAAATTTTCCGGAGGCGACCATGATGACCAGCGAAGAAGTGAAGAACGACATCCTGAAACACCTGGACGCGACACGCGCGGCCTTCTACGAAGAGCACAGGGGGGCGATCTTCCGCGAGCTCTTCACTCGCGAATTCCTCGAAGGCGTCGAGCCGGTGAACGATCGGATCAACTGAATGACGTGCGCGACCTGTAAGTTCTTCCGAGACGGTACCTGTCGCCGACACGCTCCGGTAGCCGGATCACAGCGTCGATGGCCGACTGTCCAGGAGACCGACTGGTGTGGCGAGTACGTACAAGTTTCGGTTGCACAGCCGAAAGAGACCGGCCAGGAAGGGTCGCGAGCCCTGGAACACCTGGCCGGGTCTCCCTCCTCGATCTCGTCCTGGTCAATTCCAACTAACTAGGTAGGGATTCACTGAAGCTGTCGCACTTGAGTCGCACTCGGAGCCTCCGTCACCCTACGTGGAGCTCCGTTTTGCGTATCTACACGTACTGTAACCTATTGATTCGTATGTAACCGTATGATTCCAAGCCACTTAGCAAACCGCCGCATTCGGCCACTCTGCCACCTCTCCGATGTGCGGAGGTACAGTTTACCACGGTCGGTATGAGCGCCGTTACAGCCTCATCGCAAGTCCTTTTCTCCCAGGCTCCGTACCGGAATCGCGGATTCACGGTGGGTCGCTAGACGGCGGCTACTTCTGCAACCTGACATACACTTGCCGCGCTTGGTCCAACGCATGCAAGACCGAGGCTTTTTCCGCAGCAGTATTCCAGTTCTGATTGGCGCCTGCCGCTTCCGCCAGGCGGTCAATCCAGGCCACGAAAAATGCCGCGTCGTCGGCCGCCTTCGGAGCGGACCCCGCAACGCTCACGTAAATCGGACTCGTCGTGGCATATACATAGTCGTCCAGAACCGGATTTTCCGGCTTGTCGGTAGATGCCCGCAGCACGCACCATCCAGTCTGTGAAATCGGCAGCGTGCCCTCCGCATCGGCGGATTGCCGATCAACGCTAAGCTTCAAATCGCGCACCACGCGCCCGTTACAGACAACTTCCAGGTGATCCACTGGAACAATAGAGCGAAGCCAGGCTTTGAATTCGATCCTGGTCTCACCCGCCGGAAGTTTCAGTTCCTCTCCGACTGCCTGACCGCCGAGAGTGAAACCGACAAGAGGGCCGTTGGTCGCAAATGTGCGTCCGTGCTTGAGCGAGTCCAGCCATGGTGCAGCGCCGGTGGCATCTTCGGGGATACTGGCATAGACCCGAGTTAGCCCAACCGGCCCGCGAAGCGAAGCATAGTTGGCCATTGTGTCAGAGCCTGCCCCAGTGGGCAGGCGGAATCCGCAATTAAGCAGACGGTACCAAACCGCGGCAGTCATGCGATGATCGCTGAAACCCAGGACTTCAATGTAATCAATTTTGCCCAATGCCGCGTCAACAGGTAACTCCAAAGCTTCATCCAGAGGTTCTTTCTGGGTCAGCGTGGGATCGTTGACCGGGTCTACGACGATGTCGAAGGGATGAACATAGCCTACGAGGGCTTGCTGCTGATGTGCCAGATCGGCAACAGCGGCGTTGGTGGGAAATAGGCTCGCAGCTGAAGTGTTGCCATACGAAGCGTAACCTGGACGAAGAAAGTTGTGAGTTAGGTTCAGCAATCCCAAGTGTCCCCAGTAGCTGGTGTGAAACTCCTGGCCGTGCAGCAGCCAATGGCCGGGGGTTGAGTCGGGATCGGGAGTAGTGCGGAAGTAGGCGATGTCAGGAATCCGCTGCTCCTTATTCACTATCAGATTCTCAACAAGAAAAAGGTTCTCCGCGGTCTGCTGCGCCACAAGATTCGCCGGCGTGTTGCGATAAGCGCCGCCGTAATTCATGTGCACGTGCAGGTCACCGCTGGCCCACCGCGAATGCGCCTCGTGGGGAATCTGAAGCGGCCTCATGTGGACAACCAATCGAGCGTGTGGGCTCGAGATCACGGTTTCTCTGGCAACGTAGTACTCGAAGCCCTTCATCACCTCGACCTGAATGCGCCCAAGCGGAACCGTAAGGTTCGCTGTCCCTGAGGAGTGGAAGTAGTGGGATTCGAACGCGCTTTCGGAGCGGACGAAGTTGTCTTCAGCGTGCATCCATGCATCGTCGGGTGCATACGCCCTGCCGTCTTCGCCGGTGACCGAGATGCGAGCCGGCATGGTTTTCCCCGAAGAATCCAAAACTGTGATGGCCAGGTGCCCCATCACCTTCAGATAGTGCTTCTCTTTCGCAACCAGCGGGCGCTGCCCTCCGCCCAGCACCTGCTGAGTCCAGAGTGAAGTATTGCCGCCCCGGTTCGAGATGAACGCGATCTGCTTTCCGCTGGGCGACCAACGGGGATTGGTATTGTCGAAGTCTCCATACGAAAGCGGGAATGGGTCGCCACCTTCGGCCGGCATCGTCCAGAGCTGGTGCCACTGGCCACCGAGATACGATGCGTACACAATGCGTTTGCCGTCGGGGGAGAAGTCTGGACGAGCCTTCCAGGCTGTCTCTTCATAATGAATCTCGCGCGCTTCCACGCCAGGTTCCGCCTTCATTCGCCAGAAGCCGCCGGTACCGTAGATGTGTCCGCGATTGGAAACGAAAATCAGATCGGCTCCGTCCGGCGACCAGGTTTGGCTGATCTCGTGATCGAATTCGCTGTAATAGAAACGAGGCAACTTGCTGCGGCTCTCGCCCGTCAGTCGCTGAACGTTGGTCAATTCGCCACCGCTGAAGTCTCCCACAAAAATGTGGAAGCGTCCGTTGTATACAGTGGAGACGAAAGCGAGGCGCTTGCCGTCCGGGGAAAAGCGCGGCTCGACGTTCACGGCGCCGCCTGAGGTGAGCTGATGTGCCTGCTTGGTTGCGAGATCGAACGCCCAGAGTTCGATCGCATCCTTGTTATAAGTCACGTAGGCGACCCACCGTCCGTCGGGGGAGCAGTCGGGCTGGTAATCGTAGCCCGGACCGGCGGTAAGCTGCTCAGCCGCACTTGAATCCAAAGCCTGGCGCCACAGAGTCCCGGCCATCGAATAAACGAGCGAGCGCGAATCCGCGGTCCAAGCAGCCGAATTCGGACCCGTGGTTAGCTGTGGCAGATACATCTCGCGATAGTAATAACGATGCGGCAGGTTCACCTGCTTGAGGACCGGGTCCCGCTGTGCAGTCACAGGGGGGGCGGTCAAGACCAGCATGAATAGCAGGCCTGAACGATACGAACTGAAGAATTGTTTTAGCGAGCGAGCAACTCGGAGCCAGGGTCTCATAGGTGCCCGAGTAGTCTATCGCACCCCCACAAACCTCAGAGTCAGCCCACCGGTAGTATCGAACATATGGTGCGAGCAGCAGAAGATGTTCTGCGACAAGACTCCGCTTTCTACGAAGTACTGCTCGCACTCAAGTCGGAGATCGATGATGATCCCGAGGTTCAAGCGATCGTGGGCGAGTTGAAGGCGACTGGTAGCAGCCTGTTCAACTCTTTTGTGCCGCGGGTCAGGGTCCGGGTCTGAACGCCAGAAGGCATTTTTGCACTGCAAACCCGCTCAATTCGCGAGCGTCGATGCCGCTGAAGAAACACGTCTAGTCACATCTTGTAGTGAACTGCTTTGAGTTCGCTGGGAACTGTTTCGCTCGAAAGTGCGACAGAACGGATGACCCGGCTGATTTCCCGCAGGTCGTGAGAGGAGTTGGTTTACGGCTCAACTCGATTGAGGTTGACTTGTCTGCGCCAAGATCGCTCGTCGGGCTGAACCGACGGCTTGAACGAGATCCCGAGCTGCGGAAGTTATTTTCTCCAGATTCCCGTCGCGCAACGCCTTCGCATCTACCAGGTCTGCGCCGACGCCGAGGGCAAACGCGCCAGCAGCAATGAACTCGGCAGCGTTCGCCACACTCACCCCTCCGGTTGGAATCAAAGAGGCATTGGGGAACGGAGCCTTGAGAGACCGCAAATACTTTGGTCCGCCGACGTTCCCGCACGGGAAAATCTTAATCAGGTGAGCGCCTTGCTCGTGAGCGTTCATCAATTCGGTCGGAGTTAATGCTCCTGGAATGGCTAACTTTCCGCATGCTCGCGCGATCGCCAGTACTGGAATTGCCAGCCCCGGGCTCACCAAGAACTCTGCTCCGGCTCGAATACACAACTCGGCTTGTTCGGCAGTGGTCACGGTGCCGGCGCCGATCAAAACTCTGTCTCCATATTGTTGCGCCATTTCGCCAATCACCGAAACAGCATTGGGAACGGTCATGGTGATCTCGATAACAGGAATGCCACCCGCGCAGATGGCCTCAACTGCGCGCGTCGCTTCATCCACTGTCGCCGCCCGAACCACGGGGACGATGCCAACTTCTCCGATCGTGCGAATCACGGTATCGATGGTCATGTAGTTCTTGCGTTCGCCGATTATCGTTCGATCCGGGCGGTCCGCGAATTCATCGCCTGCAAAACCTCCGCCCGCGTAGCCATGGTCGTATCCCCGGGCGTGGTCATCGCCAGCGCGCCATGCGCAGCACCACAGTCCACTGACCACTGCGGTTCCTCGCCCGACAGAAATCCATAAATCAGTCCCGAAGCAAAGGAATCGCCGCCACCGACGCGATCGTAGATTTCCAAATTCTCGCGCACAGGCGCCTCATAAAAGTGGCCATCGCAGTAGCACAATGCTCCCCAATCATTCACGGTCGCAGTTCTTGCGTGCCGAAGCGTGGTAGCAATCACGGCAAGCCGCGGATATTCCTTCACGACCGCTTCGATCATTTTCTTAAACGCCGTTGCCTCCAGCTTGGAGTGCTGTTCGTCGAGACCGGATACCGCAAAGCCCAGCGCCGCCGTGAAGTCCTCTTCGTTCCCCAGCATCACATCCACCAGCGGAGCAAGGCGGCGGTTCACTTCTTGCGCTTTTGACCTTCCACCGATCGACTTCCACAGCGACGACCGGTAGTTCAAGTCATAAGAAACGACGGCTCCAACTCGCTTGGCAGCCTCCATCGCTTCCAGGGCTACGAGCGGTGTGGTTTCTGAGAGTGCGCAGAAAATACCTCCGGTGTGAAACCAGCGCGTTCCGTCTTTCACGAAAATGTGATCCCAGTCGATTTCACCGGGCTTCAATTGTGAAGCAGCCGTGTGCCCGCGATCCGAACAGCCTAGAGCAGAGCGAACGCCAAAGCCGCGTTCCGTAAAATTCAAACCGTTGCGCGCGGTGCGCCCCACTCCGTCATAGGGAATCCAGCGCACATATTTCTGGCCGACGCCGCCTTGCAAAATGAAGTCTTCGACCAACCGGCCTATTGGATTATCCGCGAATGCGGTGACGATGGCTGTATCCATTCCAAAGCAGCGTTTGAGCCCGCGGGCGACGTTATACTCGCCGCCACCTTCCCACGCTCGAAACTGCCGCGTGGTGGAAATGCGCACGTCGCCCGGATCGAGACGCAACATCACTTCCCCCAGGCTGACCAGGTCCCACATACACTCGCTCTTCGGTTTGATTTTCAATCTCGCCATAATCTCATTTGCTCGCCGGGCTAACTGGTGATCTTTCCGACAACATCATCGGCACGGAACCTCTCCCCTGCACGTCATTGATGGGACCAACCTTGATTGGGACCAACGTTTTCGTCGGGTCTACCGCAAGCCAACACGCCGCGCCCACCAGGCACAACGCCGCCGCCGCCAGAAAGGACGCGGTCCATCCGAATCGAGCCGCAATCCACGGAGTTAGAGAAGCCGTGATCGCCGCGCCGATCTGGTTGCCGGTGTTCATAAACCCTGAGACAGATCCGGATGATCCGCCAGCGATGTCGGCAGTCACCGACCAGAATGAACTCTGCGACAGATAAAGAGCGCCTGCCCCGCCGGCCAGGACGACGCTAGCCAACCGCGCGCTTTGCACTTGGGAACCGAAGGCGATGAAGACGCCTGCGAGCACGATCGCGAATGCTGCAACACCACAACGGCCCAGACGCGGCCCATTCGCCTTTGTCAAACGGTCGTTGATGGTTCCACCCAACAGGCAGCCCAACATCATAGCGAGAAATGGCAGCATGGAGTAAACCGCGCTCGCTTTCAGGTCCAGCCCTCGAACTTTCGCGAGATACCAGTAAAACCAGGCGAAGAAAATCCACGCGACATACCCATAGCAGAAATAGCTCAGCGTGACTGCCCAGACTTCTTTGCTTCTCAAGACGCGTGCCCATGGGACTAGCGATCGGGGTCCGGCTGACTCAGACAAAGAAACCGTCAACGCGACTCCGGACTGGATCTCCGCAAGTTCGGATGCGGACACTCGCGGATGCTCCGTGGGCGTGTCGCGCGCGCCTAGAAACCAGATGGCTCCTGCGAAAAATCCAATCCCGGCGCAGATCCAGAACGACGAGCGCCATCCGTAGTGGACCATGAAATAGGTGATGAGCAGGGGCGTGAGGCCGGCGCCCGCTCCAACCCCGGCAAAGATCCAGCCATTTGCGAGCCCACGCTCACGTATCGGAATCCAGCGCGAGATGAACTGATTCGCTGACGGATAGATGACCGCCTCGCCCGCGCCGAGAAGAAAACGCACTGCGACAAAGAGAAATAAAGCGCCTGCCGTCCGCGCAGGGACGAGTGCGGTGAGAGCGGTGAAAACTCCCCACCACATCACTCCCGCTGTGAGTACCCTCCGCGGGCCAAAGCGGTCCGCCAACCGACCGCCGATGGCCTGAAACAGCGCATAGCCGAGCACCATCGCCGAAACGACTTTACCGAGTTGCTCGCTGTTGAGATGGTAACCGTCGGCAATGGACGGACTCGCGATGGAAAAATTGACGCGGTCGAGGTACGACACGGCGCTCAGAACGAACAGCCAGTACACCAGAAACCAACGGACCCGGCTTGTCTTTTGGACGGTCAACCCCGGCTCCTGCCGTGCTATTTATGCGTCACTGCGGCGATGCAATTGATTTCCACCAGCGAGTCTCCCGGCAATGCAGCGACTGCAACTGTTGTTCGTGCCGGGCCGCCGTGCGGAAAGTACGTCGAGAAGACCTTGTGCATCCCGTCCCAGTGTTCGATCTTCACCAGGAACACTTGCAATTGAAGGATGCTGTCCATCGAACCGCCACCGACTTCTACCAGCTTTTTCACCTTATCCATCACCATGCCCGTGTGAGATTCAATCGTCCAGTCCTTCGAATCGCGCGTGTCGTGGGCGCCCTGCCCGGACACGTAGATCAATCCGTTGTGGACAATCACCGGCATGATGATCTCTTTTTCGCTCCCTGGTTTGCCTTCGCCGTTCAGCTTGCGAATTCCACTCGCATCCTGCGCGGGAGGACTCTCCGCTGTTCCATGCGCCGGTAGTGCCTGAGACGTTACTCCCAAAGCCGAAACCACTGCGGCAAAGCGCAGCGCAAACGTCCTGCGAGTCGATGTCAAATTCATATATCAGCTCCTTTGCGGCACTTCAGACTCTCGCAAGCCTCGCGTTCGCTGGTCCCCTTTTGTCAAGTGGCGAACGCGATGCCGGACTATGAGTTGGTCGGTACCCGAGTTCTCGTGAGATTTGCAACCCCGCCGCCTGAATCATTGGCGCAAGCTGTCGCAAACGATTTACTGGCATGCGAACCACCGGAGCCGTAATGCTGAGGCTCGATTGGACGCTGCCCGTGTGATCCCATATCGGCGATGCGAGACAACGAATATGCAACTCGTGCTCTTCCATGTCGCAGGCATATCCATTTTTACGAACCCGATATAGTTCGGTCTCAAGCTCCTGAAGATTTCCTACGGTATTTGGCGTCAACCGTTTCACTTGCAATTCCGGCAGAACTCGGTCGTGTTCTTCGCGCGGCATGTAAGCCAGCATCACCTTGCCCACCGCCGTGCAATACAGAGGTACGGAAGCTCCGATGCGCGAATGAATCCGCAGAGGCTCAGGTGAATCCAGTTTCTCGACGTACACCGCAGACAGACCGTGGCGCACCGTCAAGTGAATCGTTTCCCGTGTCTGCTGGTTCAATTCCCGCAAATAGGGCAAGCTCAGGCGGCGGATGTCGAGTTGCCCGGCGGCCGCTTGCCCGATCGCGAAGCAAGCAATCCCCAGGTGATAATGGCCTTCCAGGTCGCAACTCAAGAAGCCCGCAGTTACCAGGTTGGCGAGAAACCGGTGAACGGTGCTCACCGGCAATCGCGAAAGGCCGGCTACTTGCTTTGCGCTCAGGCCCAGCGGCGACTCGCCGAAAAGACGTAAAAGGCTAAGCCCCCGTTGCAGGGCCGTGATGTCGTAAGTACGCTTTGGACCGCCAGCCATAGAGATCTATCTCAGTGCAGAAATGAAAGTGCGTATTATCTGATGAAAATTGCATTTCTGCAACAAGTAACCTCCGGCTAAAGCCGTCCAAACGTTTTCACCGCCGCCACAATGGACTTCAGCTGCTCGATGACCGCGTACATCGAATGTTCCTTATAGTCCATCTGCTGCGCCAGAGTGAGCACCAGTTGAGCCTGGGCCCGCGGCACGACCGCCACGCCGTCGCTGTCGGCCACAACAATGTCTCCCGGATTCACGGGAACACCGTTGCACACCAATGGAATCTGCGCGCCTGCAAAGCGATAGTGGTGTACGGATGTTGAAGGCACAATTCCACTAGCAAAAACGGGAAATCCAATCTTGCGCAAATAAGCCACATCGCGAACTCCACCATCGATCACCGCTCCAGCATAGCCGCGCGCCGCCATCGCAGTGCCCATTAGCCCGCCCATTCCCGCAATGTCCTCTCCGTCCTCCACGACCATTACGTAAACCGAGTCGGCCGATCCTTGATCGATCGCTTCCAGCATCCCGGTGAGGGCCTCGGGGTCCTTGTTGCCCTCATCTTTCTTGAGCTGTACGGTTCGCGCGAAGCCGGCGAACTTGGCGGTGAAGATCGGCTGCATATGGTGAGTCATGTACATGCGCTTGCCTGTGATCTGTTCCAGCGCATCCGAAACCGACGCGACCTCGACTCGCCGAAATTGCGCAATCAGTTCGCGATCGGTTGCGGCAGCCGGAGCCGAATTAGACTGCGCTCGCACGATCCAGAGCCCGCTCGCCAGCGCGAACAACAAGCCCAGCACCGCGACGCTTATCGCAAGTTTCCGTCCCTCGGCGAGCTTGAAGAATTTGTCCATTTCACCCTCCTGGTTGTATATATGTTCGCGGACTCTAACACCGTTTGTCCCCGGTTGGAAGAATAGAACGATCGATTCACAAAGGAGAATATGAAATGCAAGGGAAAATGATGCGACGGTTGGCCCTCGGTCTGGCGTTTGCACTCACTACATGTTCAGGGTGGCACCACAGCGAGGCGCAGGAACGAAAAGCAATCAATCTTGCACCTGCGAGAGGTCTCCCTTTCAGCGATGGAGTTGTTGCCGGCAATACGCTTTACATAGCTGGCCAGGAAGGAACGGACGAAGCGAGCAAGGTAGTGCCCGGAGGCATCAGTGCTGAGACCAAGGCCGCTCTCGACAACATTGAGAAAGTTCTGAAAGCGGCGGGCTTCGAGCTCAAAGATATCGTCTCGGTGACGGTTTATCTCGCGGACATCCACGATTTTCCGGAGATGAACAAGGTATACAAAAGCGTGATGCCCGACCCGAAGCCGGCGCGCGCGACCATTCAGGCGGCAGCGCTTGTCAACGATGCAAGGGTTGAAATTGCGGCCATCGCGGTGAAGCAAAAATAAGATTGATCTATCCTGGAGTGCCGTTAAAGCCGAAGAGGCAGCTGATCTCGGAATTATTAAGCCGCCGGTTCAAGAAGTGTTTGCGCCGAGGTAGACACTCGTCATGCGTTTGTGGAAATTCTCACAAGCGAAATGTGATTTTCATCTAGCGAAAACTCGACTCGCAGACCAGCGGCAAAAACTCGTGGGAACGTCGCAACCCGGAAAGGAGAAGTATACGGCCTCGTCAACCATTTCATGGCGCGCCATGATTGTCCTCGTTGCGCTCTCGACTGCGGCTTGTGCTCAGGCCGCCCGGCATGCCAAGCCGGGTGCCGCATCCGCCGATGGCGCCAAATTGTATGCCACGAGTTGCGCGGGATGTCACGGTCTCGATGGAAGAGGCGGCGATCGAGCTCCCAACATCGCAGAAGGGCGCGTGCCGCGGCTCGCGGACGCGGAGATCCTCGGTATCATCGAGCGCGGCATCCCCGAGACCGGCATGCCCAGCTTCCACTCTCTCGCAGATTCTGACGTCAAGCTGATCGTTTCTTATCTGAGGACTCTGCAAGGCGCGAGGAGCGCTGCCGGCCTGCCGGGCGACCCCAGGCGCGGGAAAGCGCTTTTCTTTGCGAAGGCCGGATGCTCCAGTTGCCACGTGGCGGCAGGCCAAGGTGGCTATATTGCATCCGATTTGTCCATCTACGCGCGCACGCATTCTGCGGAGGAAACGCTCAGCGCGATCACGACCCCCAACCCGACTGGAGATCGGCTGGCGCGCACTGCGACCGTGACGACCCAAGGCGGCGAGAAATTTGTAGGTAGAGTTCGCAACGAAGACAATTTTTCTCTCCAGTTGCAGACGCTAGACGGCGTTTTTCATTTCTTCGCCAAGTCAGAGACTCAGGCCGTGGAATTCAGTTCACAATCTCTAATGCCCTCGAATTACGGCTCGACCCTCAGCTCCGATGAGTTAAATGACTTGATCAGTTACGTGATGAGTGTGGCCAATCGCGGCGAAGGCGAGACCTTGAAGGGCGGAGCTCCGGAAGCACAGTAGTCTTCGAACAACGCATGGACAGTCAAGGCTGCGGCTTTGTTTTCGCGGGTGCATCGAGGACTTCCCGCACTTTCTTTGCCAGGGCGCTCGGAGTAAACGGCTTCTGCAGGAAAAAAAGCCCTTCATCGAGCACGCCATGGTGAACGATCGAGTTTGTTGTGTAACCCGACATATAGAGGACCTTGATCCCAGGCCAGTTTTGCAGCACGCGTTTCGCAAGCTCCGGACCGTTCAGCTTCGGCATGACCACATCCGTAAGCAACAAGTCGCATCGCGCGCTCTTTTGCAGGATGACGTCCAGTTCTCCAGGCTTCTCGACCGCATCGACTGTGTATCCGCGAGCGGTGAGGACCTCCACCACCAGTTGCCTCAGGAGTTCGTCGTCTTCCATGAGCAGGACTCTCTCTGATCCCTGCACACTGGGAGAACTTCCGACTGGTGACGCGACTTGCTCGACCGGCGCATCCATGCGAGGCAAGTAGATCTTTATAGTTGTCCCCTGGTTCAGCTCCGTGTAGACCTCAATGGATCCACCGCTCTGCTTAACGATTCCATAAACCATTGGCAAGCCAAGACCGGTGCCTTTCCCCAACTCCTTGGTCGTGAAGAACGGCTCGAACATGCGGGACAGTGTTTCCTGGTCCATCCCGGTACCGCTGTCGCTCACGGCAAGTAGTACGTAC
This sequence comes from uncultured Acidobacteriaceae bacterium, assembly GCA_963819145.1. Classification (GTDB taxonomy): domain Bacteria; phylum Acidobacteriota; class Terriglobia; order Terriglobales; family Acidobacteriaceae; genus Sulfotelmatobacter. Next base: position 89,932 of record CAWFVB010000028.1, on the reverse strand, counting down.
GGCCCCGGATTCACGTACTCGCGGCTTCTGACGTAGTTTTCATCGAGCTCTATGTTTTCAGTTTGGATGGTCAGCTTACCGCCGTTGGGCATGGCGTCCCGCGCGTTCACAACCAGGTTCATCAGTACCTGATCCACCTGTCCGGGATCGACCTTCACCGTTCCGAGATTGGGCGCCAGCGCCGTCAGGATCTCGATGTCCTCGCCGATCAGGCGGCGCAACATTCCGTCGACATTGCGTACGATGTCGTTGAGGTTCACTGGTCGAGGCTGCAAAACCTGCTGGCGGCTAAAGGCGAGTAACTGCTGGGTCAACGCGGCGGCACGGTCTGCAGCCGCCTTAATTTGTTCCGCTTCGTGATGAACGGGATCGGATGGATCGGTCCGCCCCATCTGCATGGCACTGTATCCATTGATGATGGTGAGGAGATTATTGAAATCGTGAGCAACGCCGCCGGCGAGGCGCCCCACGGCCTCCATCTTTTGCGCTTGGCGTAGCTGGGATTCAAGAGCGCGTCGTTCGGTGATATCTGAGATAAAACCTACAACGCGAACGACACGCCCGGTCCCATCGAGCACCGCTCGTCCCTGCTCCCATAGGATGCGATAGGCGCTATTCTTTCGGCGGGCGCGGTATTCAAACTCTATCGTCCCGCTGGTAGTGGCGGCCGAGCGCAGTTGTTCGAGATAGTGCGCGCTGTCCTCAGGATGAATGAGCGCAAGCCACGAATGAGCGTCACCGGAGAGTTCTTCGGCCGAGTAACCCAGGATCTCGCGCACACAGCCGCCGAGTGTGACACGGTTCGATTCTGGGTCAGACTCGTAAATGATCTGCCGGCTGGCAAGAACGGCGGCGTCGTAGCGGCGCTTCCACTCCTCGATCGCCAGCGTGGTCACCTTGCGTTCCGTGATGTCAATCAGTGTGCCTTCCAGGAGTTCGCTGCCGTCGGGCTGTCTCTCGATATTGGCATTCTGTACCACCCAGACTCGAGAGCCATCCTTGCGGCACAGGCAGAATTCAGACGGGCCACACGGGCCGGCAAGGCTCAGCCTTTGGATCCACTCATCACGCTCCTCCGCCCCTCCGAAATACAATTGGCTCATGGGAATCCCGCGTAGTTCCTCGCGCGCATAGCCAAACATATTTGCGAATGCCGGATTGCAATCCACCAACTTTCCATCGCGCGTCGTTCGAAAAACACCTGCCATGTTCCTTTCAAACAAGGACGAGTATTGGTGCTCACTGGCGTGTAGGGCTTCCATCGTCAATCTTTGTCGCCGTTGGGTCAGTACGAGGCGCGCATTGAACAGGACAATGGAGAACATCAGTCCGAAGAGACCCAGAAAAATTTGCTCACGCAAGACATCGCGATACTTCATCAGGAGCATTACCGGAAGAATGAGCGAAGGCAAGTATGCGAAGATGACGCGGGAAATATCAGGAATCCGCAGGGGATCCGTTTTCTCCTCCGGCGATTCCTTCCAGAAAGCAGCCGCCAAGGCGAGCAGGCTGAACGGGACGGACCATCCCAAGTCGTACCAGGCTGTTTCAGGGGCATTTGAGACTTCTTGTGCGCGATTGGCGATCCATGTTGAGGCTGCGAAACCGCCCATGATCACGGCGACCGGTAAGTACAGCCGACGTATATTGTCGGATCGGGAGAAGATGGCGCGTGCGAGCAGTCCCACGGCTAGAAGAATGTTGCGCCAAAGAAGCAACCGGTCTTCAGTGGGGCTCACTACCTGCTCACCATAGGAGAGCAGGGGAACATAAACGACGAAGAGATAGATGACGAGGATCAGGACCAATATCTGGGTCGCGTCCAAGATCCACTCCCAGTTGATTTTGCCTCTGAAGTCATCGTCGGAGATGAACACCGCCACGAACATTGGAGCGGCAGCGAGGAAGAAGAAAAGGAGTGGAACAATGCCGATGCTGGTGAGCCCCAGATAATCGCTGTCATAGAGCAGGAAGCACTTGCCTAAAGACCACGACGCGAGGGTAGTCCCGGTGAGAAACCAAAATGGGTGGGCGACTCCGTGGGAGCGGCGGCTCGTCGTGAAACACACGACCATCGCAAGTACGGACGAAGCGAGCAAGAACCCGTCCGACCAGTTGCCCACCGACGGTGAATGTCCGAAAACTGAAAGTACTGCAATGTGGGCGACCAGCAAAAGGAGGACGGCAATGGCTAACTTAGGGACGCGCAAAGCGGGAAAGAATCGCAGTGGTCGGCTCCTATCGAGGCGCATTGGCAGGCCCTCAGGGCCTTCTTGCTCGGGGCATTGGCCCCCACTCTTCGGAACTCAGAATTATACACAGGCCGGATTGGCGTAAAGTTGTTTCGTGCGGCTCCCGTGATGGGCAACCGCCCGTAGCAGGACGTTGCCCGTATGGGTTAGTATTGCATCCTCTCCATCTGCGGAGAGCACGGGCATGTCGCGCCAGCGCCTTCGTTTGGTTGGATTTTGGGCTCGACCCGTCTATCGAGACCAGGAGATCGTCCAGCCAATTGCACTGCAGTATTTGATTTCTTCGCAACTTGTGACCGCCTTCATTTTAATTTGGTGTTGTGGCTGCGACTGTTGATGTTACGGTGCGGCGAATGTTGATCGCACTGTCAGAGCTGCACACATGATCGGTAAATCACTCCGCTCGTATCGCATTGAGGCCAAACTCGGAGCCGGAGGGATGGGTGTGGTCTACAAGGCGGTCGATTCCCGGCTCGGCCGGGCTGCCGCAATCAAGATCCTGTCCACCGCGGCTCTCAATGCAGACCGCGAGCGGCGTTTCGCGCAAGAAGCGAAGGCGGCATCATCGCTAAACCATCCAAATATCGTCACAATCTACGATATTGACACTCAAGACATCGACGGCAAGTCCGTTCAATACATCGCAATGGAGTTCGTGGCCGGGGACACGCTCGATCACCTGATCGGGCGGAAGGGGCTGCGGATTCGAGATGTGTTGAAGTATGCGGTGCAGATTGCCGACGCTCTGGCCGCGGCTCACGCCGCAGGAATTGTGCATCGCGATCTCAAGCCTGCTAACGTAATCGTGGCTCCGCAGGGGCTGGTCAAGATCCTCGATTTCGGCTTGGCCAAGTTGAACGAAACAACAGACGCCGATGCCTACGCCGAGACTCTACACGGTCAAGGTTCGCCCATCACAGAGGACGGTACCATTCTTGGAACCGTTGCCTATATGTCCCCCGAGCAGGCGGAAGGCAAAAAGATCGATTCTCGCTCGGACATTTTTTCTTTCGGCTCCGTCCTATACGAGATGACCACAGGCCAGCGAGCCTTCGCGGGCGGATCGAAGCTGTCGTCGCTTTCGGCGGTACTCTATAAAGACCCGCAACCTCCGTCGCAGACTAGTTCCGAAATTCCACCGGAGCTGGATCGAATTATCGCGCGATGTTTGAAGAAAGACCCCGAGCGCCGCTGGCAGACCATGGCTGACGTGAAGGTGGCGCTGGAAGAATTGCGCGACGAAACGGATTCCAGCAAGATCGGTATGGCGGCTCCGGTTCCCGGGGCGCGTAAGTCGCGGGGGACGCGTTGGCAGACTGCGAGGTTGCTGTCGGGAATTGTGCTCGGGACGGCCCTAGGACTTGCGTTGGGCATCTCTTACGAGCAGAGGTTCTTCCGCCCCGAGCCGCCGTCGTTTCAGCGCTTGACGTTTCGTCGTGGCGACGTTACCTCGGCGAAGTTTGCTCCCGGCGACACCGTTGTCTATAGCGCGGAGTGGGATGGCACCACATCCAGGCTGTTTTCGGCCCAACCCGGCAATCGCGAAGCGCGGCCGTTGGAGCTCCCGAATGCAAGAGTGCTCGCTATCTCGCAGCGCGGGGAAATGGCCATTCTCCTGGGCGGTGAGGATGTCGGTACACTCGCCCGCGTGCCGTTTGGCGGAGGCGCCCCGCGAGAAATACTCGAAGGCGTGAGCGGCGCCGACTGGGGCCCGGATGGGGAATCACTCGCCGTCGTTCGTTCTTTGGGTGGGAAGTTCCGGCTGGAGTATCCCGTCGGAACTGTGCTCTACGAGACCGAGAGGCGGCCGCCGATGATGCCCCGGGTGTCAGCGGACGGCAAGCTCGTCGCCTTTTTTGATTTTGATGTGGAAGTCGGGGACTACGCCCTTTGCGTAGTCGGGCCAAACCATCCCAGGCAGGCTCTTTCCCGAGGATGGCGCGCCATCGGCGCCTTGAATTGGTCGCCGGACAATCGCGAAATCTGGTTCTCAGGCGGCCAGCCGGGCAGCGATCCGGCTCTTTACGCCGTAACTCTTAAGGGCGAACAACGGCTGGTTTCCCAAACTGGCGGAATGATCGTGATGCAAGACGTGGCCCGCGACGGCCGCGTCCTGCTGAGCACGGTCAATTCGCGGCTCGGAATTCTCTATGTATCCCCGAATGGCTCGCCACAACGCGACTTGGCCTGGCTGGACTCTTCCTTGCTATATGACCTTTCGAACGACGCCCAGTCACTCGTGTTCGTCGAGCTTTCGAACGGCCAGGGCCGTAACTCTGCAATCTATTTCAGGAAGGCAGACGGTTCTCCCGCCATACGTCTAGGCTACGGGAATCGGCCTTCGCTTTCGCCCGACGGAAAATGGGTGGCCTGCATCCACCACGAAGGGGAGCGCTCTGGTCTGATGTTGCTGCCCACCGGTCCCGGAGAATCGCTATTCCCGAAGATTGAAGGGATTCACTTCGATGTCGTGGAATGGTTTCCCGACAACAAGAAGGTCTTATTTACGGGCAACGAAAACGGTCATCCCACGCGCACGTGGATGTACGATCTGGAGTCAAATAAGGCAACGACCCTCACGCCCGAAGGCACGCGCGGTACCCGGGTTTCGCCCGATGGACGGTCATTCATCACTGTGGACGCGCGCAAGTTAATGCTCACGCCCATAGGTGGGGGAGCGTCGAGCGCGATCATCGACTTGCAGCCCGGCGAGAGTGTTGTCCGATGGAATCGTGACGGGCGATATCTTTTCCTGCAACAACGCGAACCCTCCAGCATCAAGATCAGCCGACTGGAAGTCGCCACGCGCCGCAAGGAGCCCTGGCTGTTTGTTAGCGTTCCCGAGCCGGGGGCCGAGTTCTTCGGGCCATTAGCGCTGTCGGAGGACGGAAAAGCTTGCGCAACCACATTTCAACGCGATCTTGCCAACCTGTTCCTGGTCAAAGGCCTAAAGTAATTAAAATTTATAAGGCTCTGCTGCCTGAGCATAGGTTACTTTGCACCGAGGAACGAGTACTTTCGATTGGAAAATTGCGTCGAACTCAAGAACCTGCCCCTCCGGTTCCAGTATGCTCGTGTATTGAAGATGCTTCGCAATCCCGCCGTACTTGTCTTGTTGTTCTTGCTTTCGAGCGCAACCGCTCTAACGCGGGCACAGCATACGCATGCCTTCGCGCCGAGCGTGGGACACGCCGATGAGACATGGGCAGAGAAGACCCTAAAGACGCTTTCGATCGAGGAGAAGGTCGGCCAGCTCTTCATGATCCGCCTGCGAGTAGAGTTCCTCAACGGGCGGAGTTTTCACTACCTCGAACTTCGCGACAACATTCGCAAATATCACATAGGTTCGCTGGCCATGTCGGTCCCCGCGCAAGGACGGGCCCGCAATGTGAACCGCCGAATCGAGACGGTTACCCTGCTCAACAAACTGCAGGAAGAATCGACGCTCCCGCTGCTGATCGCTGGAGATTTTGAACGCGGTGTCTTGCCGGCGCGGCTTTTTGGGACGACCGTGTTTCCGCACGCGATGGCTTTTGGCGCTGCAGGAAATCTGGCTTACGCTCAGGAGTTTGGCCGCATTACCGCGCAGGAAAGCCGGGCACTCGGCGTGCACTGGAACCTGTTTCCCGTCGCCGACGTGAACTCCAACCCTGCCAACCCGATCATCGGGACCCGTGCATTCGGCGGGAATCCACAGCGCGTGGGTGATCTGGTGGCGGCCTACATCCGAGGCGCGAGAGCGAACGGCATGCTCACCACGGCAAAGCATTTTCCTGGCCATGGAAATACCGCCATTGACTCGCACCTGTCGGTAGCTCTGGTAGATGACGATTTGGATCGTCTCCGCTCTGTCGATCTGCCCCCGTTCCAGAAAGCCATCGGCGCTGGAGTCGATGCCGTCATGACCGCGCACGTACGAGTGCTTGCACTCGATTCCGACAGCAACCGGGTGGCCACAACCTCGCCGGCAATTGTTACAGGCTTATTGAAGAACAAGCTCGGCTTCAAGGGCATTGTCGTGACCGATGCCCTGGATATGGCCGGTCTCAATAATCTCTATGGAAGAAATCCCGGACGCGTCGCCGTTGATGCTTTCCTCGCGGGAAACGACGTGCTCACTATGCCTGCCGATCTGGATGCCTGTTACCGGGCGATGCTGAAAGCGGTCCGCTCGGGCGAAATTCCCCAAGCGCGGCTCGACGAATCCGTCCTCAAGATCTTGCGGGCCAAGGCCTCGCTCGGTCTTGAGAAGAATCGGGTCGTCGATGTTGCAGCAATCCCGAGGCTTGTGGGAAGTCCGGAGAATATTGCGATCGGACAGCGTATCTCCGATGCTTCCATCACTCTCGTGCGTGACAACGGCAAACTGCTTCCATTGAGAAACAGGCAGCCCGACAAGGCTATGCCGGTTGTATATCGCTCTAAGTCGCGGACTGGCATGCTCGTGATTATTCTCTGCGACAGTCTGCGCTCGGATGACGGGCACGTTCTGCAGGGGCAGATCCGGAAGCGGGCTCCGGATGCGAGAGTGGTCTATGTAGATCCTCGTGTCGCGGCGGCCAGATCGGCTGACGTGCTGAAGGCAGTAGAACGAGCCGAGCAAGTCGTGGTAGCGGTGTATGTCGTTCCTTCCGCGGCGCGAACCAGGACTGTCGCGCGTGGCCAGAAGAATTCCGCATCTCTGCCGGACTCGACCGCGAAGCTATTGAGCAGTGTCCTCGCACGCGCAACTGAAAAGACTGCCGTTCTCGCCATGGGAACTCCGTATCTGACGAAGGACTTTCCGGCGATCCAGAACTACATCTGCACATTCTCGAATGTGACGGTTTCGGAAATCAGTGCAGCGAAGGCATTGTTTGGAGAAATCCCGCTTCCCGGCAGCTTGCCCGTCAAAATTTCCGATGCCTCCATCCCGGGCGGACCAGTTTCCCAACCAGTACAGGCCGCGAGCGCGAAATCCTTCTACTAGATCATAAACGTCAGTCGCTTTTCTCTACCCAAGTCGCTGGCGCTTGGGCTTCAGATTCAGAGTGCGGATGAGACGGAACAGGTGGTTGGGATGCACACCGAGGATTCCGGCGGCCTCGGTGTAATTTCCATCTGCTTGCTCAATGGCCCGTTCAATTAGCATCTTTTTGGCTTCGCGGACTCCGTCTGCCAAAGCGTTGATCGGCTCCCCAGAGGCAGCAGTTTCCTCCAGGATTGACTCTGGCAGATCCTCCGCAAGAATCGATTCCGTCGAGCCCAGAACAACTGCGCGCTCAATGGCGTTCTCCAGTTCACGAACATTGCCCGGCCACTCGTAGCGCAAGAGGCAGGCGCGAGCCTCCGGAGATATGCCAGCCACACGCCGTTTCACCTTTTGACTATAGTTCGCCGCGAAAAAGGCCGCTAGCAGAGGAATGTCTTCTCGACGCTCGCGCAGAGCTGGCATGCGGAGTGAGACAACGTTCAGGCGATAGTAGAGGTCCGGTCGAAACGCTCCGGTACGGGACGCCTCTTTGAGATCGCGGTTGGTAGCGGCGATCAGACGGATGTCGAGTTTGATGGAACGTGTCCCGCCTACTCGTTCGAACTCGCGTTCCTGCAGGACCCGCAAGAGTTTGGCTTGCATTGGGACGGCGAGTTCCCCAATCTCATCCAGAAACACAGTGCCGCCTTCCGCAATCTCCAGCTTTCCTTTTTTCTGGGACACAGCGCCGGTGAACGATCCCTTTTCGTGTCCGAACAGTTCACTCTCCAGCAGCGTTTCGGTGATGGCTGCGCAGTTGATGGCTACAAACGGCTTGTCGGCACGGCTACTATTCTCGTGGACGGCGCGTGCGACTAATTCCTTTCCCGTTCCGCTCTCGCCCGTGATCAGGACCGTCGAATCCCTCCCCGCAACCCGGGACACGAACTCATAGACCTCGTGCATGGCCTTGCTCTCTCCGACCATGCTGTGATGGATATTCAGTTCTTCATGGAGGCGACGGTTCTCGCCTCCCAGCCACTCCAGGTGCCGCGCGTTTTCAATGGTCAGCGCCGCAATGTTGCCGAGCGCCGAAATCAGTTGCAGCAGATCCGCGTCGAAGCGTACCCCCGGCGAACAGGCATCCAGGTAGATTGCCCCGAGCAGCTTATTCTGTACTGAGAGAGGCACCGCCAGGACGGATCCTACGTGCGGGGCCATCAGGCTGTCTGCCTCCCGATACATTTCGTCGCTCGCGACGTCATTGGAAAGCACCGCGAGATTCTCTTCAAGAACTCGGTTCAGGATGGTCTGGCTGGCATGGACCGGCTGGTTGCCACCTAGCTTGCGGTCTCTCCCAAGGACCGATGAGAATCCCGTTATCCCATTTTCAGTCAGTAAGATAGCGGCCCGATCAGCGGGAGCGACCTCAAGAACGACATCCAGCACTTTCTCCTGCACGGCCGCCAGCCCTCGAACCGAATTCAAGGCTCGGCTGAAGTCGAGCAACACATTGAGATCGCGAACCGTTTTCGCGGTGGGCGGCAGGCCCGCCGGGCTGGGGGGCTGCAGGTAAAGAATGTCTTCCTTCCGCAAGACGACCGTGGGTCCGCCGGGTGTCGGGGATGCATCGAGCCTTAAGGAAGACCCGTCGACGGCGGACCCGCCCGTGGCGCCCCGGTAGACCAGGATTGAGTTACCAATTCGAATCTCGTCCCCGTGGGCCAGGACCCTCTCCCTGACGGGCACGCCGCTGACAAAAGTGTTGTTGCGGCTCTCCAGGTCTTGAAGCCGGAACGTTTCTCCGTCCTTGCGGATAACGCAATGTTTCCGAGAGACGAGTGGGTCGAGAAGCGAAATCTCGTTGGATGGATCCCGGCCAATCGAGACCTCACCATTCGTGAGCCGGAACAACTTCCCTTTGAGGGGGCCGCTCACCGCTTCCAACTGCGCCTCGCTCGCTAGGGCGACGTCTTCTTCACCCGAATGGCGTATCACGCAATGAGTATATATCCCGGAGGCTCCAGGCTCCGTGATTGCCCGCACCTAACACAAATGTTAGGGCGCCAAGCACCTTTGTTTGAATTCGCAGAAAACCAGGATAGCAATCACCTCGGAACCTGGCTGGAACCCTGCCTAACCCATTGCTTTTCCAACAGGTTCTCCTGCCCCGACTCATGCCGTGGCCCAGTGCCTGCTTTGGAACGCGGGATGCTTTAGCAAGGGCACTTGCGACGAACGAGCAAGGTAACAAAATCCCAGGTGCAACAGGAGCAAGACCATGAAGACAAATGCAAAGCTCGCAGTCAGGATTGCGATCCTCACGGTAGGGCTGGTAGGTACTTTCATCGCAAGTAGCGGCAAGGCAGTTCCGGCCGCAGACGGAGGCCCGATCCTCACGTGCGGACAGCAGGACAAAGACTGCAGCGTGAACCTGCCGGTTGCGGACGGAGGCCCGATCATCACGTGCGGACCGAAGGATAAGAACTGCTGGGTGAATCTGCCGGTAGCGGACGGAGGCCCGATCATCACGTGCGGACCGAAGGATAAGAACTGCTGGGTGAATCTGCCGGTAGCGGACGGAGGCCCGATTATCACGTGCGGACCGAAGGATAAGAACTGCTGGGTGAATCTGCCGGTAGCATAATCTGGGCCGAACACTTCGGGCTCGCAATCTTTGGGCTGACGGGACTTTTGAACCCGCCAGCCACATTTTTTTCGTGGGTATTCTGAAAGCTTCGCACTAGCGGGAAACGTGGGTGATGTTCCGATTCCCCTGTGAGTCTCCGCGGGCGAGGATTTCTTGTATTTTCCGCACCAGATCGTCAATGTAGAACGGCTTCTGCATCAGGGTCAGGTCGCCAGACGATGAAGCGTCACTCACCTTGTCATCGGTATAGCCCGACATGTACAGGATCTCGATTCTCTGCCTTACCTTTCTCAAGGTTCGAGCGAGTTCAGGTCCGTTCATCTGAGGCATGATCACATCCGTCACCAGCACGCGAATGGTTCCGCTGTATTCTTCGGCGACGCGCAAAGCATCCACTCCGTTGGCGGCAACCAGGACGTGGTAGCCTCTCGCTTGCAATCCATCGCGCAGCAAGTCGCGGAAAGCAGCCTCGTCTTCCACCACAAGGAGAGTCTCCGACCCCGGTCGAACCACCGGCCGGCTATCTTGGGAAGACTTCTCCGCGGACTGATCGGCCCGCGGAAAATAGGTGCTGAAGGTCGTGCCCTTGCCGGGTGTGCTGTCGGCAAAAATGTATCCCCCACTCTGCTTGACGATTCCGTAGGCAGTGGCCAATCCCAGGCCAGTGCCCCGGCCGTCTTCCTTGGTCGTAAAGAACGGCTCAAATACTCGAGCCTGCGTCTCCGCGTCCATTCCGACACCGGAATCGCTCACCGAAAGCTTTACATAGTTACCCGCGGCGACCTCAATCCCTTGTATGGTCGTGACATCGTCGAAAGTAACGTTCGCTGTTTCGATCGTGAGAACGCCACCCTTCGGCATTGCATCTCGGGCGTGGATCGCCAGGTTCATGATGACTTGAACCAATTGTCCAGGATCGGCCTTCGTTTTCCACAGCGCCGGGTCGAGCACGATGTTGTGCTCGACATTTTCTCTCATCAGCCGCTGGAGCATCTTCTCGCTCTCGCGAACGAGTGAATTCAAGTTGACTACCGACGGCTGAAGCACTTGTCTTCGGCTGAAAGCCAGCAGCTGTGCCGACAGGGAGGCGGCGCGTTCGGCGGCTCGCTTGATCGTTTCCAGGTGCGCTCTCATGGGCCCTTCAGAAGCCGGGTTTGCCGTGAGCAGTTCGCTGTACCCGATGATCACGCTGAGCAGGTTATTGAAATCATGGGCAACGCTTCCTGAGAGTTGCCCCAACGCCTCCAGTTTCTGCGCCTGTCGCAGTTGCTCCTCCAGCGACCGGCGCGCGGTGACGTCCTCAGCGATGATCTCGATGAGGTTCCCCTGATGTTGCATCGCGGGAATTCTTCGGCCACTCGCGCGCACAATCACGGGCCGACCATCCTTGCGCTTCCAGCGGAACTCCACGGCGCTGAAGAAATCGGATCGAGCCAGCTCAGCACGAAGGCCTCGCGAATCGGTTTCAGCGTATAGATCTCGCGATAGGACCAGCGCCAGCACTTCCGCTTCCGATTTAAATCCCAGCAGTTTTACCATTGCTGGATTGGCGTGCAGGAATCGGTCCTTTATCACGCTGATCGTGCCGATCCCATAAGGAGCGTGCTCCACCAGCGAGCGCATTTCCGCTTCTGACCGGCGAAGCGCCTCTTCCGCATTCTTCGTCTTCCCGAGGGCAACTCCAGTGGTGGCAACATCGGCCTTGCTTTCGGAGGACTTCTCACGTGCCAGGGCCGTTTCTGCGACACTGCGGCGTCGTACGTTTCGAACAAATACGAGAATGAGCAGGACTTCGAGGACGAAGAACAAGGTCAGCCCAAGAATGAGTAGCCGGTAGCGCTCCCATCCCGACGGTTCTTTGAATAATGCAGCGGTCGAGCCGAAGAAATAGAGGATCAGAACGCTCTTGGGTGGATTCTGTGGCCGCAGACCCCACAAATCAGATGAAAATGCAGGAAGTGAAACAGCAACGCAGAGAAGGGCAGACTGCGCAACGACGCTAAGTCGACGCCAAGAACGCACGCAAGACATCACCAAGCCACCTGCGCTTTCGGGTGCACCCGAATTAGATGACCGGCTACCTGATCGAGTTCCAGTCGACTCCGATCAGAAGAGCCAGGGGGAGTGGTGAAGGTGAATACTAGACCTTTCCGCTGGTTCTGACCACCAGTATAGCGACTCTCAGGCTTTTCGCCCTCGAAATGGCGCAGATTCTGACGCCGACCCAACCCCTGCCTTTATAATGTGCGCATATCGAAAAGCGCGAATATGGCCCTTTTTGCGAGTCGCAAGATTTTGCTGGTGGACGATGACGACGACCTCCGTCGTGCTTATGCCGCTCACCTAACCGCCAATGGTTTCGTTGTGGAAGAGGCGGACGACATGGCCAGCGCTCTCAACAGCTTTCGCGTGATTCGCCCCGACTTGGCAATTCTCGACTTTCGTTTGCCCGATGGAACTGCCCTGGAACTCGTCTCCAGTTTCAAAGAGCTCGAACCCACGGTTCCGCTGGTTGTCCTGACCGGTTTTGGTTCCATGGAACTGGGCGTCTCTCTGATTCGCAATGGAGCGGAGCAATGTCTTTCGAAGCCCGTGGAAGCCTCTGCCTTATTGATGATCGTTCATAAGGTGCTGGAGAACTCGCGTAATCAGCAAAAACAACGTGCCAACTCGGTCCGCCGGCGGCGCGTTGTGTTGAATCCTTTTCTGGGAGAAAGCGCGGCCATAAAACGGCTGGCTGAGGCCGCCGCTAAAGTGGCGAACAGTCAGAGCCCGGTTTTGATTCAAGGAGAAACCGGGACAGGGAAAGGGGTCCTGGCTACATGGCTGCACGAGAACGGGCCTCGCGCCGAGGAATCTTTCGTCGACCTCAACTGTGCGGGATTGACAAGGGAATTCCTGGAATCCGAGTTGTTTGGACATGAAAAGGGCGCATTTACCGGCGCGATCAACGCCAAGCCTGGACTCCTCGAGGTTGGCCATCGGGGCACGATTTTTCTCGACGAAATTGGCGACATCGATCCCAACGTCCAACCCAAGCTCTTGAAAGTTCTGGAAGAGAAGAAGTTTCGACGCATGGGAGATGTTCGCGATCGCTTCATTGATGTCCGCCTGATCGCCGCTACCCACCAGGATCTGAGGAATCTGATCGAGACCAAGGTTTTTCGCGGCGATCTTTACTTCAGGATCAGCACCGTGCCGTTAGCCATTCCGCCGTTGCGCGAACGTCAGGACGACATTCCCCATATCGCGGAAGCATTGTTAACCAGGATATGTTCCGATATGGCGCGCCCGCGAGCCAGGCTCTCGGAACAGGCGGTCGAGCGCTTGCGGTCCTACTATTGGCCGGGGAATATCCGTGAACTACGCAATGTGCTGGAACGTGCACTGCTGTTCACTGAGCGTCCTCTCGTAGAGCCGGGCGACCTCGCGTTTGAGCCGCAGTCGCAGACCCGTTCCCATTCCTATAAGCCGGATTGGACCCTCGAGGAACTGGAACGCTTCCACATCTCAGCCGTTTTTTCGGCAGAAGGCCAGAACGTGGAGAAGACGGCCCATCGGTTGGGGATCGCCCGCAGCACGCTTTATCAAAAACTCAAGTTGCTGAATCTGACTGGATGACTCTTTACCCGCGACAACCCACAACCCCGCTCTGTTCGGTTTCCAGAATCCGTCCCTAAACTCAGAAAACGCTCTCGCCGCTTTTCTTCGCTCTCCCTGCTGAGCGCTCCAAAACCCCACATTATCAATACTTTACGAATTCGCCGCTCATCGCGCGGGTTGGCATCGTCATTGCTTTAGACACATCGGGTCAGACTCCAGCTCTCCCCCTGGTTTGTTCCGAACTAGAGTCTGACCCAGCTTCCCCCAGTTCAGTTACAAACTTGATGAGGTCGCAATGTCGAAGAAGGTTTTGCTCGTAGACGATTCGTCCACCACGCTGATGATGGAAGAAATGATCTTGAAACAACGTACCAGTTACGAGTGCGTGATGGCGAAAGACGGTCTTGACGCCATCTCCCGTGCCGTCGTCGAGGTCCCGGATCTCGTTCTGATGGATGTGGTCATGCCTCGCCTGAACGGGTTCGAAGCCTGCAAGCGCATGCGCATGGAGGATTCTCTGCGCGAGACCCCGATCATTCTGGTCACCACGCGCGGCGAAGAAGAATATGTCGAGGCCGGCTTCCAGAGCGGCTGCAACGACTACATCACAAAACCGATCAACAGCTTTGAACTAGTCACGCTGCTGCAAAGTTATCTCGGAGAGTAACCGCCTCCAGAAGGATCCATCCACGCTGGCATGAGCAATATTTCCAACGTACCGGGCGCCGAGCCCACTGAACGCGCGCAGGACATTGGCGATCAGGCGAAAGTGTACGCCGCACGCATGCGTCTGCAGAATGCGCTTGATCAGGCCGATGCCCTTGACGGCATTCGCGAGATCGCAGGAAACCTGATTGGAACGGAAGAAGTTGCAGTCTTCAAAGTCGACAAGAAGCGCTCCGAACTGTGGCTCTACTGGTCTTTTGGGGTGGATCCGAATAAACACTCCGTGCTGGAGGTGAGCCGCGAACCGAGATTGAAGCAGGCACTGAGCGGCAAGCCAGTTTATCGCCTGCGGCTGTCACACGAGAATCTACTTTCATCCGACGATCCCGTGAACGCGCTGATCCCGGTTCTGGTGGAAGGTACCGCCGTCGCCGTGATCGTGCTGTTTCGATTGTTTCCCCACAAGTCGGGGCTCGAAGCCGTGGATCACGAGATCTGCGAAGTGTTATCGAACTGCGCCGGGCGCGCAGTCGAACCATATCGCGCGCGCTGACAAGAGAGAGAAATATGACTTTCAAGCCAAAAACACAAAGTTTCAATCCGGCGGTTTTGCCCATGGAGTACCTGCCGAAGATTTCGCATGCGTTCGACGACAAGCACACCCGGCATTATTTGATCCCAGGGAAAATCTTCGTTGCCGCGCAACCCTTTGCGATCAGCACGATCCTTGGCTCTGGAGTGGCCCTTTGTCTGTGGGACTCGGAACGGGGCATCGGCGGAGCGAATCACGTGATGTTGCCGGAAGGACCAGAGAACAGCGAAAACGCCATTCGTTACGCAAACGTTGCCAATCCGGCCCTGCTGCAGCGCTTGCTTGGGCTCGGCGCCGAACCCAAGAACCTCGAAGCGAAACTCTTCGGAGGCTCTCTTCCCAACGTGACATTTGGAAACGAGAAGAACCATCTGGGCGATCTCAACGTCAGGGCTGTGACTCATTTTCTGAAACTGAACGACATCCGCATTACGCACAGTGACGTTGGCGGAACGCGTGGGCGAAAGTTGATTTTTCACACGGACGACGGGCGCTTCTGGTCAGAACAAATCTGATGGGAGCAACTAGTTCGAACCCGGAGCAGGGAGCTGCCGATGACAGGATCGTCTGCCAGGCCTCGATCAGGCCCGATGCCGGGGATCGCAAGGCGGTCTATCTCCTGCCCGGAGAACTGCACGCGAGTGCCGATCCTTGCCAGATCAAGACGATCCTGGGCTCGTGCGTATCGATCTGCCTGTGGGACAAACGACGGGGAGCCGGCGGCATGAATCATTTTCTGCTTCCCTCGTCGCGGGAAGGGGAGCCGTCGCTGCGATTCGCAGACGTCGCCGCGCGTGTTTTGCTCGAGCGGTTGCAGGCACTAGGGTGCCGTCCTCCAAATCTCAGGGCCAAAGTGTTCGGGGGAGCCGCAATTTTTCAGACACGGGATCGCTATGCGGTGACCCTTGGGGCAAAGAATGTGACGGCAGCGCTGGCGCTGATGAAAGATGCCGGGATTCCCGTCATCGCGCAGGAGACCGGTGGCGCGCAGGGCCGAAAAATCATTTTCAACACCGATGACGGCGTGGCCTGGTCACGACGAATTTGAAGCAAGAAAGCGGAGAAGTGGATTTCGATCGCACAAAAGTCATTGCGTCGTTCCTGGCCGAGTCCGAAGAGGGGCTGGATCGAAGCGAGCAGGTATTGATCGCCGCGGAGAGTGATCCGGGCAATCTCGAGCTGCTGGACGAAATGTTCCGCGTCGCCCACACCATCAAGGGCAACGCCTCCGCACTCGAATTTCCCGAACTGGCCAGTTTCGCGCACGCGATGGAAGACCTGCTCGAAGCCGTGAGCAAGCACGAGCTCGCGATTTCACGCGACGTGATCTCTCTTCTGCTCGGCGGCGTTGATGCGCTTCGCGCCCTGATTCCCGCTGCGGCGAACGGCAATGATCACCTCAGCGACGCGCACCGAGGATTGAAGAAGGCCATGGCCAGTCACGCCTCCGGTCATAAGATGTCGAGCGAAGCAGCCATCCCATCCGATCCGATGTCCTCCCCCGACGAAGTGCCCTCCCCTGCTGCGGTTCCGGGAGCAGCCCCTTTGGGCCCCCGGAACCGCACACTTCGTGTCGATATCGAAAAACTCGATCAAATGCTCAACCTCACGGGCGAGATCGCCATCGCCCAGGGGCGCCTGCGGCGGTTAGTCGAGGACGTCAAGACGGACGCTGGGCGCAAGCTCCTCGATGTGCAGCGCGAGATCGAGGACCTGCAAAAGAGCTTGCAGGAGCAGGTCATGGGTGTCCGGCTGGTTCCGGTTGGACCCCTGTTCCAGCAGTTTGCGCGCTCGGTGCGGGACATCTCGCTCAGCCACCACAAGCTTGCGCGCCTCGAGATTATTGGCGCCGACGTGGAAGTGGACACGCGTGTCCTGGAGCATCTTAAAGATCCCCTGCTCCACATGATCCGGAATGCCGTCGACCACGGGATCGAATTCCCGAAGGTGCGCCATGCAAAGGGTAAGAGCCCCAGTGGAATGCTCACGCTCACCGCGTTTCACAAGGGAGGAAACATTCTGATACAGCTCTCCGACGACGGTGCAGGCTTCAGCCGTCAGCGCATTCTGGCGAAGGCTCGCGCCCTGAACCTGTTGCCCGAGGGCGAGAAGATCAGCGATTCGGAACTGTTCAATCTTGTCTTCAAAGCCGGTTTCACCACCGCCGAGGAAGTGACGGACCTTTCCGGACGTGGAGTCGGAATGGACGTGGTTCGCCGGAATATCGAGCTTCTGCGGGGCAATATCGAAATCCAGAGCACCGAAGACGTAGGGACGACTATCACCATTCGCCTGCCACTCACGCTGGCCATCATCGACGGCTTTTCTGTCATCGCCGATGGCGAAACCTACGTCATTCCGCTGGAGATGATCAGCGAATGCGTGGAGCTGCCGACAGACCAGATTTCACGCGAGAGGGTTGGGGTCATCAACTTGAGGGGTGTGCCGTTGCCTTATGTGCGCTTGCGGGAGGTATTCGGCAATCCGAACCATCTCCCCACGCGCGAGAACGTTGTAGTGCTTCGCCGCGAGGGGGAGCAGGCCGGTATTGCCGTGGAGACCCTGTTGGGTGAATGCCAGGCCATTATTAAGCCTCTGAACCGGATTTTTCGGGATGTGCCCGGAGTCTCTGGCTCGACCATTTTAGATACCGGCCGTGTCGCGCTGATCCTCGATGTGAGTACGTTGCTGCGCGAGGTGACTGCAGAAGAAGCGCAGGCGGTGAATTGATTCCACTAAGGCGAATGCAGACTCAATGGAGTTCGCCCGCCGCAAACAAACGAATGTTGAAGGTGAAAGGGATAAACCTATGTTGAAGAAGTCTTCTATCGCAAAGCGGCTCGCACTCGGATTTGGAGTCGTGCTGTTTCTGCTGCTCGTCGTTGCCACCGCCGGCTATTGGGGCATGGAGTCGGTGACCCGTGAAACTGTGGCCATGCTTCGGGGAGATTCGAAAATCTCTCAGCTCGCCGACGAAGCCAAGATTGCAACTCTGGAATTGCGCCGCTACGAGAAAGACACCCTGCTCAACATGGATAACAAGGCGGTGATGCAGGGTTATCAGGAGAAGTGGAAAACGCAACTAGCCGGGCTGCGAACCATTGTGGGCGGCCTGGATGCGCGTGTCGCCTCTGACAGCAGCAAGCAGCTTGTCGCTGCAATGGATCGCGAAATCGCCGCCTATGAACGCGGTGTGGATGCCGTAGTCGCCGGCATCAACGATGGCACGATCAAGACCCCACAGCAAGGCAATGCCAAAGTCACCGAAGTGAAGGATGAAATTCATCGGATGGAAGCGGCGGCCACGGAGTTGTCGGAGAAGCATCGCAAAATCATGTCTGACAAGGAAGAGATCATCACAGCCTTTGCCCGGCAGACTGCCCTCGTGATGTTCACGGTCGTCCTGATCACGTTCGTCGCAGCCACGTTCGTCACCGTCTTCGTTTCCCGCGGCATTACTCGGCCGGTGAAGGCCATGGCCGAGCACTTGGGCGAAATGGCCCAGGGTGGCGGGGACCTGACCAAGCGAATTGAAATCGGCTCTCACGACGAGGTCGGTCAAATGGCGAACTCGTTCAACGCGTTCGTGAAGAAGCTGGAAGAGATCATCAGCGAAGTTCGCACCAGCAGTGACGGCATTGCCAGCGCTGCCGCACAGGTTGCTTCATCGGCGGCTTCGCTTTCGCAAGGCACCAGCGAGCAGGCGGCGTCGATCGAGGAGACTACGTCGAGCCTCGAGCAGATGAGCGCCTCGATTACTCAGAATGCCGAGAACAGCCGCCAGATGGAACAGATGGCGGTCAAGGGCGCGCGTGATAGTGAGGAGTCCGGCTCGGCCGTGGGGGCGAGCGTCAACGCGATGAAGCAGATCGCGGAGAAGATCTCCATCATCGAAGAAATTGCCTATCAAACCAATCTTCTGGCGCTTAACGCCGCAATCGAAGCCGCGCGTGCCGGGGAACATGGTCGCGGCTTTGCTGTCGTGGCTACGGAAGTGCGAAAACTCGCAGAGCGCAGTCAAACTGCCGCTCAGGAGATCGGCGGCCTCGCAGCCAACAGTGTGGGGGTCGCCGAGCGCAGCGGAGAACTTCTGCGCGAACTCGTGCCCGCCATCAAGAAGACTTCAGAACTGGTGCAGGAAGTCTCGGCGTCGTCACGCGAGCAGTCTTCCGGCGTCACCCTGATCAACAAAGCCATGTCGTCTGTGGATACGGTGACCCAGCGCAATGCGTCTTCCGCAGAAGAACTCTCCAGCACCGCCGAGGAACTTGCCGCTCAGTCAGAAGCACTGCAACAGTTGATGGCATTCTTCCGGGTTGCGGGGGAACGCCTCGCAGCCACTGCTCGCAGGTCTACTGCCGAACACAAACCGTTCCAGCATCTAACACAGGCGGTCACGGTGACTCCTAAGAAGACGAACGGATCTGCCGTCGAACACAACTTCACCCGGTTCTAGGAGACGACTTCCATGCAAATTACGCGAGAAGACACGAATCGGGAAACCGAACAGGACGTTCAACAATACCTGACGTTCATGATCGGCGGCGAAGAGTACGGGATCAGTCTCCTGAAAGTAAAGGAGATCATCGAGTACGACATCGTTACAGAAATCCCCAAGACCCCCGAGTGGGTTCGTGGAGTCATCAACTTGCGGGGCAATGTCGTGCCGGTGATCGATCTTGCGGTGAAGTTCCGGCTGGCTGCCAGCGTCGCGGGGAAGCTGACCTGCATCGTCATCACAGAAGTCGAGTGTGAAGGCGAAGCGACCGTGATGGGAGTGATGGCAGACTCGGTTTGCCAGGTCATTGATCTCAGGCCGCGGGACATCGAAACGCCGCCCACCTTTGGCACTCGGGTCAAGGTGGATTACCTGCTGGGTATGGCGAGATCGGGCAAGAAATTTTGCCTCATCCTGGACACCGAGAAAGTGCTGTTAACGGAAGAACTTCTCGGCCTTCCCGATTCTGTGGAGGCATCAGGCGAGAGTGCGAATGTTGACAGCGCCACAAACCACATTGCTCCGGTTGCCGAAGTACCCGGATCACCCACCGAGGCGCCGGAAGGGGTCCTTCCGGAGTAGTTGCATCCAATGTTCAGAAGTCAAAAAGATTCCGACAACCAGACAGTTCGGAGTCAGGGGCAACTTCACGGCCACTCCTCCTTGAGCCCTGCGCTTTTTACTCGATTTCAGCAGTTGATCTACCAGGAATCTGGGATCTGGTTGGGTGACCACAAGCATGCCTTGCTCACTGGCAGGCTAGCTCGCCGTCTGCGCCTGCTGGCGTTGAACAGCATGAAGGAATATTTCGAGCTGGTCGCGCAACCCGATCAGATGCATGAACGCGCGGTGATGATCGATTGCATCACTACGAATGAGACTCACTTTTTCCGAGAGCCGCGGCACTTTGAATTCCTCATTCAACAGGTCTTCCCCAAGTTGCACGAGGAAGCAGCCGCCGGGCAGCGTCCCAAGCGGGTTAGAGTCTGGAGCGCCGGGTGCTCCAGCGGCGAGGAACCGTACTCGCTGGCCATGTTGTTGCTGAAGCATTTCCCGTCAGAAGCGGGGTGGGACCTCGAAGTTCTCGGCACCGACATTTGCACACGTGTGCTGGAAGAAGCGCGAATGGCGATTTATCCGCTTGAGAAGGCAAAGGACATTCCGCCGGAACTTCTCCGCGCGTACATGCTGAAGGGGCGGGGCGAACAAAAAAAGGTGATGAAGGCAAGCCCCGAACTACACCGCGTTGTGAGATTCGCGCGCGTGAACCTGCACGGGGATTCGTACCCCGTAATGGGCTCGTTCGACCTGATTTTCTGCAGAAACGTCCTGATTTACTTCGACCAAAAATCGAAAGAGAAAGTGGTTGCCGGAATCGCGCGGCATCTCTCAACGACGGGGTTCCTCATCGTTGGTCACTCAGAGCACCTGGGTTCCATATTGCCGAACTTGAAAACGGTGGCGCCCACCATTCATTGCCTCGTTGCTGCCAGTGAGGATCTGTCGAAGGGCAGGGCGGCGCATTCCTGAAGATTCCAGTGACCCCGTGAGCCAATCCTTACCGCGCAAACGAAATAGGCAAGACCGAAGCATCCACGTCCTGGTGGTAGATGATTCCGCCGTGGTGCGTCAGGTCATGCAGGGAGTGCTGGGCTCCGACCCTCAGATCAAGGTCAGTGTCGCCGCTGATCCGATCATTGCTTTCGCGAAGATCGAACGTGAAATGCCCGACGTGGTCATCACCGATCTCGTCATGCCGCGCATGGATGGCCTGACATTTCTGAGAAAAATCATGGCCGAGATGCCGCTCCCCGTCATCGTGTGCTCGGAAGTCGCCCATCGCCGTACCGAGGATGCGATTTCTGCGTTGGAATTGGGAGCGGTCGAGGTCATCAAGAAGCCGAAGCTGGGCGTGCGTGGTTTCCTGGAAGAGTCCAGGGTCATGCTGCTAGACGTCGTTAAAAGTGCGGCCCAGGCACGAGTTGCTGTGCCCGCGCCCAGCCTGCCTGTAGTTCCAAAGAACAGCGCCGATGCGGTGTTGCCTCACGGCCCGGCGTCTCGCGTCCAGGCCGTAGGAGAAAGAATTATCGCGATCGGCGCTTCAACCGGCGGCACCGAGGCTCTTCGTGACTTTCTGCAAGCCATGCCGTCCGGATGCCCCGGTATCGTGATCGTCCAGCACATGCCGGAAGTCTTCACGCGTGCTTTCGCCGACCGCCTGAACCGTGACTGTCATATTGAGGTCAAGGAAGCCGCCAACAGCGATCGAATTTTGCCCGGGCGAGCCCTGATCGCACCGGGAAATCACCACCTGCTTGTCCAGGACGGTGTCTCCGGTTACGTGGCTCACGTAATCGATGGCCCCTTGGTATCCCGTCACCGGCCCAGCGTGGATGTCCTGTTCCGTTCGGTGGCCAAGACTGTCGGCCCATATGCCGTGGGCGTAATCATGACCGGCATGGGAGACGACGGCGCTCAGGGCTTGCTTGAAATGCGCAACCGCGGCGCTCAGACTGTTGCGCAAGATGAATCCAGTTGTGTCGTTTTCGGTATGCCGAAAGAGGCCATATCTCGCGGCGCGGTGGAGGTCGTAGTTCCATTAAAACGCATCGCTGAAACGGCGCTAAAGATGTCTGGTTGCTGACCGCCCTGAGGCGCAAACTCTCGCGCTCATGGCCGTCTCAATAGGGCGCGCCAGGTGATCGCGCCCGGAGTTTAAAGCGCTGCAATTTGCCGGTCGCGGTCTTTGGGAGCTCGGGAAGAAACTCGACCCAGTGCGGACGCTTGTACACCGGCAAGCGCTCCATCACGAACTGTTGCAACTCGCGCGCAAGTTCAGGAGATCCCATGGCGTTGTCGTGCAAAACGACACAGGCCACCGGCTTCGAGAGTTCATCTTCATCCTTGCGAAAGACAACGGCTGCTTCCTGCACCGCCGGATGCTCGCTCAGGGCGCGTTCAATTTCGATCGGGCTGACCCACACGCCGCTTACCTTCAGCATGTCGTCCGATCGGCCCGCATACCAGAAATAACCGTCTGGGTCCTGATAGTACTTGTCACCCGTGCGGATCCAATGGCCTTCAATCGTGTCTTTAGTCTTCTCATGCTGATTCCAGTAATAGGCGCAGGTGGAGTCAGCTTTGACCAGCAGGCTACCGATCTCCCCTTTGTTGACAGGTCGATCGTTGTCGTCGAGGATTCTTGCTTCGAAGCCGGGAAGAACTTTTCCGCTGGAGCCGGGGCGTACCGCTCCTGGAGCGTTAGCAATCATCATGTGCAGCGCTTCGGTCGAGCCGATGGCGTCGAGAATCTCCACCCGAAACCGTTCCCTGAAACGAAGAAAGATCGCGGCAGGCAAGGCTTCCCCCGCAGAGACGGCGTGCCGGATAGACGTCAAGTCGTAGTCCCGCTCACCGGCCGCTGGATGGGCCAACAACTTGACGTAGTTCGATGGAACCGAGAAAAACAGCGTCGGACGGTGCCGCTCGATCACTTCAAAGACGCTTTGGGGCCGCGGTGGTTCCGGCAGCAGAATGCTGGTGGCACCCACGGCTAAAGGAAAGTAGAGTCCGTTTCCGAGCCCGTAAGCGAAGAAAAGTTTGGCGACGCTGAAGAAGCGATCGTTCTCCGTGATGTTCAGAATCGCTTTGGCATAGCGCTCGGTACTCACAACCATGTCGTGTTGAAGGTGAACACAAGCCTTCGGTTGGCCCGTGCTGCCCGAAGAGTAGAGCCAGAAAGCGGCATCGTCTTTACTGGTGGGCGACCCTTCCAACCCCGGAGAACTGCTCTGGATCAAGTCGTCCAGGGAAACGGTCTGTGACCGGAGTTCGCCGCTGACTGCGACCACCGTTTCCAGATAACGCAACTCACTCCTGGGAATTGCCTGGATGAGAGGAAGCAGCGAGTCGCTTACGATGGCCACGCGCGCGCGCGAATTATTGAGCAGGTACTTGTAGTCCGCCGGCTTCAGCAGAGTGTTGACAGGTACGGGCACGGCCCCGATTTTGATGGCGCCAAAAAAGGCGGCCGCGAAATCCGGAGTATCGAGCAGCAGCAACAAGACGCGCTCTTCGATCCGAACACCCAGGCGCTTCAGTCCGTTGCCCAACCGGTTCACGCGTTCAAAGAGCTGGCAATAACTGACCCGGACGTCTCCGCACTCGATCGCGATTTTATCGGCGCGGCCCTCATTCATGTGCCGGTCGATGAAATAAGACGCGGCATTGAATTCGTCCGGAAGCTCGACCGGCGGAACCCTGACCATAGATAAGCCCAAGTCACGTTACCAGAGTATGAATAAGACATCGCGCTGAATCAAAGCTGCACCCGCGGTTACATTCCCAGGAGATTGCTTTGTAGCTTGGCGTAGCCGCGCTCGCGCGCCCAGAAATCGAGTGGCGCCGAGGCCAGTTCGTCAACCATCGGTTCGGCATGTCCGTTCTTGGTCAACTCCACCGTCTTTATGTAGGTTTTGCAACTTTCGCAGCATTCGACGCGAATGTAATCGAAGTCGCTAGCTGTGAACACGGGAAGCTTTTTGTCATTTTCTTCGCCGCACGCCGGGCAAACCAGGCGGCGGAATTCCCACTCGCTGAGACAAAATGAACAAACCAGGGATCGGGCCGCACCGTCGCCCATCTGTCGCATCACGCCGAGACTAGGTTTCCGGTTGCAAAAGGGACAAACCGCATGCGCCTGCTGGCGCGGCCGCAGAGAGGCCCGGGAACGCAGCAATTCGGCGTAAGGCTGCAGAAATGCCAGCGCCAGAAAGCCCTGCGCACCGGACGGCGACTGCGCTCCCCAAGTGGCTTGCAACAGTTCAGACCAGAAATCCTTGCCGCCAGCTCGCAGTTCATGGCTGAGGTCTGCTAATGCTTTCGGGCCGCGCTTTTCGGCTAAAGACAGAAACGATCCGAATCTGGAGGTGAGCTCCGACAATTCGGCCCGGCTGAGTTCCGGGTGCATCTCGGCCGATGCAGACTGCTCGGGGAAAGCCGCGCGCAGACTGCTGAGCGCCTCTTCCTGGAAATGAGCGACGTGGATGTAGAACTCGAGGATTTCCGCAGCAAAAGGATGCTGGCGCGAAAGCTCTTGTGCGCGCTGGATGCGCCGCTGCCATGGGGAAACCGTCACTAGCCAATTATCGGCTGAGTCGATGGCAGGAGGCAACGATGCGGCCCGTCGTCCCACGATTTCCGGTCGGATTGACTCCCTTCGCGAGGTGGATTATATTCCTCGGCATCGATTAGACCCGACTTGGTCGTCGGCGTGGGACGCAACGGCCGCAACCCTTAACCCGCTTTTCACATCTATGAAAGATTGCTCCGGGTCCGCATTGCAGTTGACGGTGTGCGGCAGACTAGCTGGAGGCGTCAATGGAATTTTCCCGCAGGACGTTTATCAAAGGCACCATCCTTGGCGGAGCTGGCCTTTCCGCTCTGGGATTCGACCTTACTCCCGTCTACGCCCAAACTGGGAATCTTAAGATTTCGCGAGCCAGCGAGACCCGCAGCACTTGTCCATATTGTTCGGTGAGCTGCGGCGTCATCATTTACACGCTTGGCGACAAGGCTAAGAACGCAACCCCCCAGGTTGTGCATGTCGAGGGAGATCCCGACCATCCCATCAACCGCGGAACGCTTTGTCCCAAGGGTTCCTCGCTCGAGCAGGACATCCTGAACGATCGCCGGCTGCTTAAGCCGCAAGTGCGGCGGCCGGGTGCGACCGATTGGGAAGACATTTCCTGGGAGCAGGCCTATAGCGAGATCGCGCAGAAGGTTAAGAAGACTCGCGACGATACTTTCCTGGAGAAAGACGCCGCAGGCCTCACCGTGAACCGTTGCGAGAGTATCGCCTTCACGGGCGGCTGCACCGACACCAACGAATTCAATTATCTGGCGGTCAAGAGCATGCGCAGCCTGGGGGTCTGCTACCTGGAAAACCAGGCCCGGGTTTGACACGGCCCTACGGTCTCCAGTTTGGGGCCAACATTCGGACGCGGCGCAATGACCAATGGCTGGATCGACATCAAGAACACTGACTTGATGTTGATCATGGGCGGCAATCCAGCCGAGAACCACCCCTGCGGCTTCAAGTGGGCGATTGAAGCCAAGCTGCACCGCAACGCAAAAACGATTGTCGTTGATCCGCGGCTGACCCGCACCGCCGCGACCGCCGACCTGTTCCTGCAGATTCGCGCCGGGGCCGATATTGCCTTCCTCGGCGGGCTGATCAATTATGCGGTTCAAAACAACCGCATCGCGCACGACTACCTCGTCCACTACACCAACGCCGCATTCATTATCAAGGACGGATTCAAGCTGCCGGAAGATGGCTTGTACTCCGGTTTCGATCCGGAGAAGAAGGTCTACGACAAGAAGACCTGGAACTACGAAGAAGGCGGAGATCTGGCAGGCAAGCCGGTCACAGATTCGCCCGCCGAGAAGCCGGTCCCGCCCTCAAAGCCGGACATGCCGCCTCCTCCGCCCCTGCTCCCGCCGAAGACGGCTTACGATCTTTCGCTCCAGCATCCACGCTGTGTATTTCAACTGCTGAAGAAACAGTACGAGCGCTACACGCCTGAGATGGTCGAGCGCATCACCGGCATTCCGCAAGCTGACTTTCTGAAAGCCGCTGAACTGTTCACGTCGATTCGCAAAGACGGCGACATGAAAAAGGTCGCCACGATTATTTACGCCGTCGGATGGACCCAGCACAGCTTCGGCACGCAAATCATCCGCACCGCTGCAATGCTGCAGTTGTTGATGGGTAACATCGGACGCGCTGGCGGCGGCGTGAACGCGCTGCGCGGACATTCGAACATTCAGGGCGCTACCGACATGGCCGGCATTTTCGATAATCTGCCGGGCTATCTGAAGGTGCCGACCCCCGCCGACACGGATCTGGCCTCCTACGTGAAGCGCATTACTCCGACCGAGGCCAAGCCCGATCCCTGGGATTCCTTCAATTATTGGTCGAATACGTCAAAGTTCGTCGTGTCGTTGCTCAAAGCAATGTACGGCCCGGCGGCGGTCAAGGAAAACGACTATGCGTTCCACTACCTTCCGAAAGTCGATCGCAACTATTCCTGGGTGAACATCTGGAACGACATGTACGAAGGCAAGGTGAAGGGCCTGTTCGCCTTCGGGATGAATGGCGTAATGATAGGTCCCGATTCCCAGAAAAATATTGACGCCCTGAAAAAAGCGGACTGGCTGGTGGTTTGCGAAATCTATCCCGATGAGACCAGCGAGTTCTGGCGCGCTCCCGGCATCTCGGCCGACGATCTGAAAAAGATCAACACGACGGTCTATCGTCTGCCGGGCGCCGGTTTTGCCGAGAAGGACGGTACGTTCGTAAACTCCGCCCGCTGGCTGCAGTGGAAGAACGTCGCACTGCCGCCCCCCGGACAAGCCAGGCTCGATCAGGAAATTCTGGCAACCATATTTTTAAAGGTGCGCGAGCTGTATCAGAAGGAGGGCGGCAAGTTCCCCGACCCGATCCTGAACGCGTCGTTCGCTTACACCAATCCGTACAACCCGTCGCTCTCAGAAGTGGCGAAAGAGCTCAACGGAAAGGCGCTTGCCGACATCACAGATCCGAAGACGAACATAACCATTAAAGCTGGCCAGCAACTTCCCGGCTTCGCCTGGCTCAAAGACGACGGCACAACTATTTCCGGCAACTGGCTCTATTGCGGCTCTTGGACAGAAGCGGGCGCGCTGACGCAACGACGCGGAACGGAAGACCCTTCAGGCTTAGGCATCTATCCAAACTGGGCTTGGTCCTGGCCGGCGAACCGCCGCGTTCTCTACAATCGCGCTTCGTGCGATGTCAACGGCAAACCGTGGGATCCTCCGCGCCGGCAAGTTTGGTGGGACGAAGCGAAAAAATCGTGGGTCGGAAACGATGTCCCTGATTTCAAACCAGACTCGGCGCCCAACGACCACATGGGACCTTTCATCATGAATCCTGAGGGCGTGGGACGATTATTCGTGCCGCTCGGCGGGATGGCGGACGGACCGTTCCCTGAATTTTATGAGCCGATCGAAAGCCCGATCGCGAACCCGTTGCATCCGAACCAATCCAATAATCCGGTCGTGAAGAAATATAAAACCGACATGGACAAGTACGGGACGGTCGACCAGGGATTCAACGTGATCTGTACGACGTATCGCCTGACCGAGCATTACCACTATTGGACCAAGAACAATCCCATGAATGTGCAGCTCGTGCCCGAGCCTTTCGTCGAGGTGCCGGCCGAACTTGCCGACCGCATGGGCATTCGCGGCGGAGAGCGTGTACGTGTCACGAGCGCGCGCAGCCATTACATTGCCAAAGCGATGGTCACGCGCCGCATCCGGCCAATGAAGATCGACGGCAAAGAAATGTTTCAGATCGGCATTCCCATTCACTGGGGATTCCGCGGCATTGCGGAAGACGAGGGCAAGACAGCGAAGACTCTAGCGAATCAATTGACTCCGACTGTGATCGATCCAAATGCATATACGCCGGAGTTCAAGGGATTTCTGGTGAAGATCGAGAAGGCATGAAAACGTAGCGCCGCCGCCCCGGCAGCGTCGGCGCTATTGCGGGAATTAAATCATGAGCGACCGCAAGACACTACAGATCCGGCAGATTTCAGGCCACTCCGGGCCTTCGGCGGGTTTCGGCATGCAACGCGACCCGGAAGTCTGCAAGCTGGTGGACACGACCATCTGCATCGGCTGCAAGGCGTGCGAGGTCGCGTGCGTTGAGTGGAACGACATGCCCTTCAGCGCCACGACTTTCGATAACACCTACCAGACGATGCCGGAGACGCGCTGGAATTTCTGGAACCTGATCAAGTTCAATGAACACCCGAGAGAAGACGGGACGATCCAATGGCTCATGCGGAAGGACCAGTGTATGCACTGCGCCGATCCCGGCTGCCTGCGTGCTTGTCCCGCCGACGGGGCCATCGTGCAATACACGAACGGCATTGTCGATTTCCAGCAGGAGAACTGCATCGGCTGCGAATTTTGCGTGTCAGGATGTCCCTTCGATATTCCCAAGTTCAATCCCGCTACGAAGAAAGTCTACAAGTGCACGCTCTGTTCTGACCGCGTCGGTGGCGGTCTGGAACCCGCCTGCATCAAGGCTTGCCCCACGGGCTGCTTGAAATTCGGCACGAAGGACGACATGAAGTACATCGCGGAGGAGCGAGCCAAACAGCTTCGCGAGAATTTTGGATTCGACAAAGCCGGCATATACGACCCGCAATCGATCGGTGGCACGCATGTAGTTTACGTTTTGCATGATGCGACCGACCCCGAGCGCTACGGCGGCTTGCCCAGTAATCCCGTAATCCCGTGGAGCTACACCGTCTGGAAGTGGCTGTTTAAGCCGGTCCTGGGCACGTTCGCGCTCTTTGGCCTGGTCGGGGTCTTGCTGCACTACGTGACTGTGGGGCCGCGCTTGCCGCAACCCGAGCCGCCGCTCAAGAAGCCACTGGAGAAGGAGACCTGATGCCCACCGCCGTTGAACGTTTCGACGACAAAGCGCGCACCGCCTTCGATCAGATTGGAAACAATGAAGTCTACGGCGGCGAACTGCTGCGCCATCGCGTTTACACGCGGTTCTTGCATTGGATGGTCGCACTCTTCTTTTTCCTGGCCTTGTTTACCGGGTTCAGTATTTATCTGCCTTGGCTGTTCCGCTGGTTTACTCCCGTCTTCGGCGGAGGCCCTCTCAGCCGCGAAATGCATCCGTGGTTTGGGTTGGGATTCGTATTTTTCTTCGGACTGCAAATGCTGAACTGGATCAAGCCGATGACCTGGACTCCCGCCGATACGAAGTGGATGCGCAATATCGGCAAACTTTTTTGGGGGCACGCGAAGCACGATCCGCCCGAAACCGGCTTTTTCAACGCTGGGCAGAAGGCACAGTTCTGGGAGATCGTTGGCGGCTGCGTGGTTTTCATTGTTACAGGAATCATTCTTTGGATGGGCGCGCACACGTTTGGCCGCTGGGCGGTCGCCATCAGCTATATCCTGCACGACATTTCTGCGCTCATCATGCTGGGCGGAATCTTCATTCACATTTATCTCAGCACCATCGGCGAGCCCGGGACTTTCCAGGCGATGATTCGCGGCGCAGTGAGTGAAGCCTGGGCCTGGACGTTCCACCCCGCATGGTACAAAGAGGTCACCGGTCGCGACCCGCAGCAGGCCTGCGAAGAAGCGCGCCAGCGTGGCCAGTTTACAAGGCGGTAGCGCGACCTGGCCTATTAAGCCTTCAACAATCCCGTGTAGATCGCCATTCCCACCACTGCATCCACGCCGATGGCGTCGAGAGCTGCAACCTCTTCGTGGCTCCGGATGCCTCCGGCCGCGATGAGCCGGCGCGAACTCGCTTGGCGCAACTCTTGAATGACGGCGATCGGAATCCCCTGGAGTAATCCCTCCGTCTCAATGTGAGTGTAAAGAAACGCGCCACAGAAACACTCGAGCGTGCGCATCATTTCGAGCGCGGTGATGCCGGTTGTTTCCTGCCATCCATGCACCGCAACGTGTCCGCCGCGCGAATCCACCGCGAAGACAAGACTCTGCTGGCCCAGATGAGTTGATACATCGCGGGCAAAGGTCAAGTTGATTGCCCCCTCGCGGATGAGAGACGATCCAAGAATCACGCGCCGGGCTCCCAAGTTCAGTGCTTCCTGCGCCGCTCCAATCGAACGAATCCCGCCTCCGACCTGGCACGGAAGACGTCGGGCCAGTTCTTGCACCAGATCGCGATTGTTTCCGTGACCCATCGCTGCGTCCAGATCAATCAGTTGCACCAGTGGATACTGGGAGAAACGGTTGATCCACTCCTGAAAGTTGTCGAACTCAAGGGTCTTTCGACTGCCTTGAACGAGCTGCACAATCTTGCCGCCCATCAAGTCGATCGAAGGGATCAGCATGGCCACCTCACCGGAATCCCCTCCGCGCCCAGATGCTGCTTGAGGCCTCTGAGACTGCTCAGGCCGTAATGAAAAATCGATGCTGCCAGCGCAGCATCCGCATGACCTTCGCGAAACACTTCAGTAAAGTGCTCCGCGCCGCCCGCGCCACCCGACGCGATCACCGGGATCGACACGGAGTCGGCAACCGCACGCGTCAATTCGCAATCGAAGCCCGAAGCAGTTCCGTCGCGGTCCATCGAGGTTAAAAGGATTTCACCAGCGCCTCGTGATCCCGCTTCGCAAGCCCATTCCACGGCGTTCCGGCCAGTTGCCGCCCGGCCTCCGCGCGTGAAGGCTTCCCACCGCATTCCGCTCTCGCAACGCTTGGCGTCAATAGCCACGACGACTGCTTGCGAGCCAAAACGTTCCGCAATCCGCGTGATCAGTGCCGGATCGGCCAGCGCCGCTGAATTGATGCTGATCTTGTCTGCCCCTGCCGAAAACACGGTGGCGGCATCCTCGAGTCTGCGAATTCCTCCTCCCACAGTGAATGGAATAAACAACTCCCGCGCTGCCCGCCGCACCGCGTCAAGCAGCGTGGCACGCTGCTGGTGCGATGCCGAAATATCAAGGAGGACGATTTCGTCCGCTCCCGACTCGCTGTGCGCCCGGGCCAATTCAGCCGGATCGCCCGCGTCGCGCAGATTTTGGAACTGCACACCTTTGACCACACGGCCATCGTGTACGTCCAGGCAAGCGATGATTCGTTTCGCCAACATGTCAGAGTGCGCAAAAATTGGCCAGCAGCTTCAAGCCAATCTCCCCCGATTGCTCTGGATGAAACTGCACGCCAAACAAATGATCCCGCTCCACCGCCGCTGAAAAAGCGCCGCCATACTGGCACCGCGCCACGGTGGTGTCGGCAATCGGCGCGCGAAACGAATGCGTGAAATAAACGAAAGAAGATGGCGCCACACCGCAAAAGAGTTTTGACGACGCCGAAACCTCCAGCTCGTTCCATCCCACATGCGGCGATTTCACGCTTGCCGGAAAGCGCGCGCATTCGCCAGAGAACACACCCAGACCCCGCGTCTCGGGCGATTCCTGGCTGCGCTCAAACATCCATTGCATTCCGACACAAATCCCAAGAAACGGAGCGCCGCGACCGATTGCCTCCGAGATAGCATCCTGCAACCCAGAGTGCGCCAGCGCTGCGGTGGAGGCAAAATGGCCAACGCCGGGCACAATGATTTTGTTTGCTTTCGCAACCCGCTCTGGCTCCGAAGTGATCGTGCACTCTTGCCTCAGCCAGTCCAGCGCCTTCTTCACCGAGACGAGATTGCCGGCGCCGTAATCCACAATCGCAATCATCACAGCACCCCCTTCGTGCTCGGCAGGAGGCGGGCCATGCGCCGATCACGCCAGCAGGCTGCCCGCAGGGCGCGGGCAAATGCTTTGAAGAGAGCCTCAATCTTGTGGTGGCTTGAACGCCCGTACAGAACGCGCACGTGCACATTGGCCCGCGCACCCCGGGCAAAGCCTTCAAAAAAATCGTGTACCAGTTCTGCCTGCAGGTCGCCGACAAGGCGCGCACGTACCTTTGTATTCACAACCGCCGCGGTCCGCCCGCAAAAGTCCACAGCGGCCATTCCAATCGTTTCGTCCATCGGCATCAGAAAATAGCCGGCCCGAAGAATCCCGCGCTTGTTTCCGAGCGCCTTGTCGAACGCCTGCCCGAGAACGATCCCGACATCTTCCACGGTGTGATGTTGATCCACGTCAAGATCGCCGCGCGCGTTGAGTTTCAGGTCGAAGCCACCGTGGTGAGCGAAGAGTTCCAGCATGTGGTCGAAGAACCGGATGCCAGTGGCCACCCGGTAGCGCCCACGGCCCTCAATCGTGAGCGAGATCTGAATCTGCGTTTCCTTGCTGACCCGCGTGATCGTTCCTTTTCTCATGCCTGCCAGGCTCCTTGCCCGATACCCATTTCGTCGAAGGTTTCCTGAAGTGCGACAAGCAGCCGATCGGCATGGGCGCGCGGACCGAGCGTGATGCGGACGCACCCGGCACAGCCCTGGTCGCTGGACCGGTCTCGTACCAGAATTCCGCGCCGCCGCATGCATTCGACGAACGGCGTCGCCGCCCCCCCGCGTGCCAGCACAAAATTCGCCTGGCTGGGCCAGAACTGGATACCTGCACCTTCCAGAGCGCGTTCCAGACGCCTGCGTGACTCGCGCACCTCGCTTACATATTCCTCGACATAAGTTCGGTCAGCGAGTGCCTCCGGAAGACATGCCAGCGCAACCGCGTTGACGTTGTAAGGCGAACTCACTCGCCGCAAGGCGCTCATCTGATTCGGTTGGCCCACCAGCGCTCCAACGCGCAGTCCAGCCAATCCATAAACTTTCGAAAACGTGCGAGCCACGAAGAGATTGGGAGACTCACCCCGCCTCGCTAGAAGTGTCTGCCCGTAGTATTCAAAATATGCTTCGTCCACAAGAACCGCAGCCGATGGCGCGGAGAGTGCGATTCGCAGAAGTTCGTCCGGTGGTGCAACCGTCCCGGTCGGATTGTTTGGGTTGGCGATCGCAATCAGCCGAGTTCGCGGCGTGATGCTGTGGCACAAGTCTTCGACTGGGAAACGAAACTCCTCTCTGGCGGGTACGCCGGTTACCTTCGCCCCCGCCGCCATCGCATAAATCTGATACATGGAATACGTGGGCACGACAATCAACACTTCGTCCCCGGGGTCCAGATACGTTTCACAGAGCAGATGAATCGCCTCGTCGACTCCATTGGTTAACAGCAGTTCCGAAGCCGCGACCCCCAGGAAGTCCGCCACCGTCGCTTCTACCGGCTCGCGCTCGGGATAACGGGCAAGTTGTTCCGGAGTCAATTGGCCCAAACGCTCGATCACCCGCGGCGAGCAGCCAACCGTGTTTTCGTTGAAATCAAGGCGTAGGCCATCTCTCCCCGCGAGCGGCGGGTGGTACGAAGGCAAAGTGCGCACCGCTTCCCGTGGCCTAAGCACGTTCGCACCTCAAGCGGACGGATTCTGCATGCGCCAGCAATCCCTCGGCCGTCGCAAGACACTCGATTGCCGGCGCAACCCGCCGCAGCCCTGCGTCGGAGAGTTCCTGGACCGTAATCAGCTTCACGAAGTCCAGCACGCTCAGGCCTCCTCGAAATCGTGCCTGCCCCGACGTTGGCAACACATGGCTGGGTCCAGATGCATAGTCGCCCGCCGCTTGCGCCGAATAGTCTCCCACAAAGATCGAGCCTGCGTTTTGAATGAACGGCAGGTCTTCAGCATCCACGGTGCTGTGCTCAGGCGCGAGCAAGTTCGCCCAGTCGCGTGCCTGTTCCCGTGATGCGGCGACTAGGATTGTGCCGCGCCTCCGCAGAGACTCTCGCGCGATCGCGTTCGCTCGTGCCAGCCTTGCTACGTTTCCCGCCACGGTCTGCGCCAACTTGCGCGACGTTGTGATGAATAGGGCCAGCGCTTCCGGATCATGCTCTGCCTGTGCGACCAGATCAGCCGCGATGAACTCCGGAACGCCCGACACACTCAGAACGAGCGCTTCCGTAGGACCCGCGAGAAAATCGATCGCACAATCGAATGAGACCAGCTTCTTTGCCGAGGTCACGTATGCATTTCCTGGGCCAACGATTTTGTCCACCCGCGGAATGCTTTTTGTGCCGTAAGCCAAAGCCGCGATCGCCTGAGCGCCGCCCACGCGATAAAACTCGCGCACGCCAAGCATCGCTGCTGCTGCCAGCACTTCTGGGGAAGGCTTCGGCGAGACCACGCGGATGTCCTTAACCCCTGCCACCTGCGCAGGTATCACCGTCATCAGCAACGTGGAAACCAGCGGATACCGCCCGCCCGGTACATAGCAGCCCACCGATCCGAGCGGCCGTACCAACTGCCCCAGCGAGATCCCGTCGCGAGTCTGCGTCCAGCTTGCAGGTTTCTGCTGTTTGCAGAAACGACGAATGTTCTGAGCGGCCTGTCGGAGAGATTTACGCATCTGCGGAGAAGCCGAGCGAGATGCTTCGGCTAATTCCGCTTCAGCCACGCGCAGGGGCTGGTCCACCCCTAATCCGTCCCACTTTTCTGCGTATCGCCGCAGCGACCTGTCGCCACCTCGTCGAACACTTTGGACGATGCGTCGCACTCGCGGTTCCAACCGTGCAATTTGCAGGCCTCGTGCAGCAAGGCGTTTCACCAACGCAACAGCATTGCGGCCGGCAACGATCCGCATCACAACACCACCTTGTTGAGTGGGTACTCGACAATGCCGTGCGCCTGTGCCTGTTTGAGTCGCGGAATCACATCCCATGCCGCCGACTCATCAATCACCGTGTTGACCGCAAGCCAGTCTTCGTCACTCAGATGAGAAATTGTCGGTTTTTGCAGAGCCGGTAACACGGACAGCACCGCGGCCAGGTTGTCCCGGCGCACATTCAGCATCAGTCCCACTCGATCCTGCGCTTCCATTGCCCCTTGCAGCATCAAAGTTAGATTGTCGATCTTGCCACGCTTCTCGCGATCGGCATACGAACGCTTGTTGGCGATCAATTGTGTATTCGATTCCAGCACCGTCTCCAGAATGCGAAGCCGGTTGGCCTTGAGCGAACTTCCCGTCTCCGTGACCTCGACGATGGCATCTGCCAGCATGGGCGGCTTCACTTCGGTCGCGCCCCACGAAAAGTCGACCCGTACTTCGACGCCCTTGTTTTTGAAATAATTTCGTGTGACGCTCACCAGTTCAGTCGCGACCGTGCACTGCGATAAGTCTTCGGCTCGCTGGAAGACAGAATCCTCGGGTACTGCCAGCACCCAACGAACCTTGCCCCGGCTACGCTTGGCATAGATCAGGTCGCAGAGCGTGACGACTTCCAAGCCGCTCTCGATCACCCAATCGAGTCCCGTCAATCCTGCGTCAATCGCCCCGTGCTCCACGTACCGCGCCATTTCCTGCGCTCGAATCAACATGCACTCGATGTCAGGGTCGGCGGTGCTGGCGAAATACGATCGTCCGTTGGTGTAAGCGGGAAGGCCAGCGCGCGCGAATAGCCCCAGCGTAGCCTCCTGCAAGCTGCCTTTGGGAATTCCGATGCGCAGCTTCATGGCGTCTTCCCTCGCGGCACTTCCGCACCCGGCTCCCGCACGGGTACAACTTCGACGAAACAGGACCGAGTGCCGCGGTGGCACACTACTCCGGCACCCTCGACCTCGACGCGCAGCAACAGAGTGTCGCGGTCGCAGTCCGTTTGCGCCGAGATGACCCGCAGGCGGTTGCCTGAGCTCTCGCCCTTGGTCCAGAGCTGGTTGAGCGTCCGGCTGAAAAAAGTTACGTACCCGCTTTCCACCGTGCGCTCCATCGCCTGGCGGTTCATGAAGCCGACCATCAGTACTTCGCTGTCACACGAGTCTTGGACCACTGCCGGAAGCAACCCGCCCATCTTGTCAAAATCAAGTTCTGTGCTCATCTGTCACATCCTTCTCGAAAAACAAAAAGCCCGCTGAGCGTTGATCGCGTCAGCGGGCCGAAACTCCTGAAAAGTGCTGTTTTAGGTTAAATCTGCAATCTCAGGTGCACCTCCGCCAGCGCGCTGTGCGCGTAATGATGGTGGCGGTGATGGAAGTGAGGCATCATGCTAAAACTGAGACTAGATGCGCAACCTTCTCTCGTCAATAACTATTAACCCCGACCGGCAACGATTTTTTGGATGCGAGCCATCGAGAATTCGCATTGCCACCACAGTGAAGCGCTAGAGGCCGGGTAATCGCAGATAATCCTTAGCATTCCTGTAGCAGACGTCCTCCACCAGTCGCCCCAGGAGCGCGTCGTCATCCGGCAATTCGCCGCTCGCGACATCTTGTCCGATGAGGTCGCAGAGGATTCTCCGGAAATATTCGTGGCGCGGGTAGGACATAAACGAGCGAGAGTCAGTCACCATCCCGATGAACCGCGACAGCAGCCCCGCATTCGATAGGGCCTCGACCTGCGCCGTGATCCCATGCTTCTGATCGAGGAACCACCATGCGCTGCCATACTGAATTTTGCTCGGTTCGCATCCGTCCTGGAAACTTCCGACTAATGTTGCGAACTGAAAGGTGTCGGCCGGATTTACGTTGTACACGATCATCCGCGGCAGGGCGTTTTCCTGGGCCAGCAGGTCGAGATAAGCGATGAGGGGCCCGCCTTGCGGAAAATCACCAACCGCATCAAACCCGGCATCGGCTCCAACCGTGCGGCGCGCAACGGTGTTCACGTTGCGTCGCGCACCCAGGTGCAACTGCTTGGTCCATCCTTTCTCGGCATCAAGGCGGCCGAAAAAAAGCATCAGGAAGGAAGCAAACTGGGCCTGATCATCTCGGGTGACAGGTCGCCCTGCGAGGCAATTCGAAAAGATCGTTTCAGCCGCAGATTCGGAGGGTGGTGTTGCATAGCAATGCTCTAATCCATGGTCCGAAAGCCGCCCGCCGACGGAATGAAAGAAATCATGTCGCTTCCGAAGCGCCTGAAGGAAACTCCCTAGATCATGCACGTCAACATTCGCAGCCTCCGACAACCGCTCGACCCAGGGACCGAATTCCGCGTCGCCGATGGCGAGAGCTTTGTCAGGACGAAAAGTCGGCAGAACTCGCACCGGAAACTCTGACTTCGCAATCGTTTGATGATGACGGAGGTCGTCGGTGGGATCGTCCGTCGTGCACACCGCTTTCACGTTGAATTCCTGAAGAATAGACTGCGCCGTCTTGCCTTCAGCCAGCGCGGAATTCGCGCGCTCCCAGATCGCCGGCGCTGATTTTTCATCGAGCAACTCAGTAATGCCGAAGTAGCGTTGCAACTCCAGGTGCGTCCAATGATAGAGCGGATTGCGCAGCGTATAGGGCACGGTCCGCGCCCAGGCCAGATATTTTTCGTATGGAGTGCCATCGCCCGTGATGTACTTTTCCTCGACACCGTTGGCGCGCATAGCCCGCCATTTGTAGTGATCACCCTCCAGCCATATCTCGAAGAGATTCGCAAAGGCCCGGTTCTCAGAAATGTCTTGCGGACGAAGATGACAGTGATAGTCGAGGACAGGTTGTGGCTCTGCAAACTGATGGTAAAGGCGTCGCGCCGGATCGTTCGACAGAAGGAAATCTTCGGTGAGGAAACCTTTCATGGTGAGTGATTGTGCGGACCTCGATCTGGTCTGAGTCCACAGCGATCAAGCCCTGAATCATATCAGTTCGGCAACTCTTGACGCGGATGCCTCGCGCCATGTGTAGTGATGAATATCTATTGAACGTGTCGTGATGCATCTCGCCGATATGCACAATCCAGTAACCCACAACGCCACGCCAGTTGCTTCTGTTCAGTACGCACCGAGTCCGCTGGGTCGCCGGCGTTGGACAATCTGTGCGTTGCTGTTTTTCGCTGCCACAGTGAACTACATGGACCGGCAAGTCATCGGACTGCTCAAACCGACGCTGCAAATGCAGTTCGGTTGGACTGAGGAGGGCTACAGCAACATCGTCGTTGCTTTCCAGTTTGCTTATGCCGTGGGCGTGCTTTTCGTCGGCAAGTTGATCGACCGGTTCGGAACGCGAAAGGGTTTTTCTCTGGCGGTGCTGTTTTGGAGTGTCGCAGCAATGGCTCATGCCGCCGCGGGCTCAATATTCCAATTCGCCGTCGCCCGTTTTAGTTTGGGGCTTGGCGAATCTGCCAGTTTTCCTGCCTCCGTTAAGGCCGTGGCGGAGTGGTTTCCCAGGCGAGAGCGCGCGCTCGCGACCGGCATCTTCAACTCCGGCGCGAATATCGGGGCGATCCTGACTCCGCTCGTTGTGCCCTGGCTTACTTATCGTTTCGGATGGCGCATGGCCTTCCTCGCCACCGGCGCATTTGGATTGGTCTGGGCCGGCTGCTGGCTTATGCTCTATCGTCGGCCCGAACAGGACACTCTGGTATCGCCCGAAGAACTGGCCTACATACGAAGTGACCCTCCAGATGAGACCACGAAAATTCCGCTGCGAACCCTGATTACGTTGCGCCAGGCATGGGCCGTGGCCCTCGCCAAGTTCTTCACCGACCCGATCTGGTACATCTATCTGTTTTGGACGCCTGATTTCTTGAGTCGCAATTTCGGATTGGATTTGAAAGGCCTGTCGCTACCGCTGTTTGTGATTTACACGGGAGCCAGCGTTGGAAGTGTGATCGGCGGATGGCTCTCATCTTCTCTCCTGAAGAGAGGTTTGTCGCTGAACGCAAGCCGCAAGACCGCCCTGCTGGTTTGCGCGCTGGCAGTTACACCGATCATGATTGCGGCGCGAACCAGAAGCGCATGGCTCGCCGTACTAGTCATCGCGATCGCAGCGGGAGCACATCAAGGCTGGTCCGCCAATGTTTACACGCTCGCTTCCGACATGTTCCCGAGAAACGCGGTGGGCTCCGTCGTGGGGTTTGCCACCATGGCGGGCGCGATCAGCGGAATGATGGCCGCCACAGCCGTGGGACATGTCCTCCAGCACACGGGTTCTTACGTTCCGGTGTTCCTTCTGGCGGGCCTGGCTTATCTGGTTGCATTCGGTTTCGTGCAGGCACTCGCGCCCCGGCTCAAAGCGGCGCAGGTCTAGCTTGCGATGCCCTAGCCTGTGGAAACCGGTGGCGGGTGAGACCCATTTCCGCCCCCTGAGCCAGCGCCCATCAGCGCAAAGCCGTTTTCCCGCCTGGCCACCGAAAGAGGCGAGATGGTCCCAGACCAGGTCAAGCGAGAAATTTTTATGCACACTTCAGTCGCTCCCCGGTATCCAACAACTAAGTTGGGGGATAATGCTGCCCACAGGGCCGTGACGTTCAATTCTCAAAAGTGAGGCGCATCATGATCTTGGGCATGTCGATATCGACGGTCACCACTGTCCACGTGTTGATCAGCTTTGTGGGAATCGGTTCCGGAGTCATCGTTGTCTACGGATTGCTCAAGTCAAAAGCATTCGACGGAGCAACAGCGATCTACCTCGTCAGTACCGTCCTGACCAGCTTGACTGGATTTCTGTTCCCCGTGGAGCATCTTTTGCCGTCCCATGTGGTCGGCATCATATCGCTGGTGTTGTTGGCTGTTGCGATCGTCGCGCGCTACGTGCTTCGCCTGGCTGGCGCTTGGCGTTGGATCTATGTGGTCTGCGCCTTGATCGCTTTTTACTTGAATGTCTTCGTTGCAGTCATACAGTCCTTCTCGAAAATCCCGGCCTTGAACACGTTGGCTCCTACGCAGAAAGAGCCGCCGTTCCTGGTCGCCCAGCTCGCTGTCTTGGGAGTATTCGTGATAATCGGAATCCTGGGGGTCAAGAAGTTCCGCGTTGACGGTGTGGTCACTGTTTGATTTGACCTCAACAAGAGCCGTCACGCGACGGTTCACCGAGTGAGCCATCGGAAAGGAAAACAAAAACTATGGCACAAAGTAACGTTGCTCCCATCCACGGCGGCATACTTCCCGCAGGCGCGACCGCTCCCGACTTCACTTTGCACGTCACTCCAGATCAAACCCTGACCTTGAGCGACTTGCGGGGCCGTCCGGTGATCCTAGCCTTTTATCCCGCCGATTGGAGCCCGGTGTGCGGCGACCAAATGGCCCTCTACAACGAGGTCCTTTCCGAGTTTTCGAAATTTGGAGCGGAGTTGCTCGGCCTGTCGGTGGATGGTTCCTGGTGTCACGCCGCGTTTGCTGAGGCTCGTCACTTGCATTTCCCTCTGCTCGCCGATTTTGAGCCCAAAGGCGCGGTCGCCGGGCAATACGGAGCTTACCGTGCCAAGGACGGAGTCTGCGAGCGCGCTCTTTTCGTCATTGACAAGAATGGAATCATCACCTGGAGTTACTGCTCGCCGATCGCCGTCAATCCGGGCGCTGACGGTATTCTCCAGGCGCTCGAAGATCTGCCGAAAGAAAATTCGCCAAAATAGGAGGGGCTTGTGGCTACCCTGAAAGTACCGGTTGTTTCCGAAGACCACGCTCAGGGCCCGGAGAACGCCGAAGTGACCCTGGTCGAATACGGTGACTACGAGTGTCCGTACTGCGGGCGCGCATATCCCATCATCAAGCAAGTGCAACAGCATTTTGGAAAACGTCTGCGCCTGGTATTCCGCAACTTTCCTCTGGGCGAAATGCACCCGCACGCCATCGCTGCGGCCGAGGTTGCCGAGTTTGCCGGCGCCCATGGCAAGTTCTGGGAAATGCACGATCTGCTGTATGAAAATCAGGCGCGCCTGGGCGAGCCGCTGTTCATGGAACTGGCGGAGCAACTCCGGCTATCCCCGACAGAGCTGCGTCAGGCCCTCCAGGATCGCACCTTCGAAGCTCGGGTTCGCGCTGACTTCAGTGGCGGTGTTCGTAGTGGCGTGAACGGGACGCCAACGTTTTTCATCAACGGGCATCGTCACGACGCATCCTTCGATTACGACACCCTCGTGTCGGCCATCCAGGGGGCGATGCATAAAGCGAAAAGCGCATAGGCTACGGCCAGCTTTTTAAAATCTCAATCGACTGATGATGATCGGGCACCAACAAACTTCTGAGGAGAATAGTCATGCCTACATTCACCACCAACGACGGCACACAGATTTACTACAAAGACTGGGGCACCGGACAGCCCGTGGTGTTCAGCCACGGATGGCCGCTCGACGCCGATGCATTTGAAGATCAGATGCTGTTTCTGGCTTCGCACGGATACCGGTGCGTCGCGCACGATCGTCGCGGTCACGGGCGATCCAGCCAACCATGGAATGGCAATGATATGGACACCTACGCCGACGATCTCGCCGAGCTTGTTGTCGCACTCGATTTGAAAAACGCCATCCACGTTGGCCACTCTACCGGCGGCGGCGAAGTGGTGCGCTATATTGGCCGCCACGGCTCAAGTCGCGTTGCCGGCGCGGTGCTGATCGGCGCCGTGCCGCCCTTGATGCTGAAGACCGCAGCCAACCCAGGCGGCCTGCCGGTGGAGGTGTTCGACGCCAACCGCGCCGGAGTTCTCGCAGACCGCTCGCAGTTCTTTAAGGACCTGAGCGGCCCCTTTTATGGCGCCAACCGGCCTGGCGCCAAAGTCTCGCAGGGCCTTCGTGATTCCTTCTGGCTCCAGGGCATGTTGTGTGGACAGAAAGCGGCTTACGATTGCATCAAGGCTTTCTCCGAAACAGATTTCACGCAAGATCTCAAGAAGGTCGACGTGCCCACGCTCATCCTCCATGGCGACGACGATCAGATTGTGCCCTTTGCCGACTCCGCGCTCCTTTCGGCCAAGCTGGTCAAGGGAGCCACGCTGAAGGTTTATCCGGGTGCTCCGCACGGAATGTGTTCCACGCTGAAAGATCAAGTCAATGCCGACCTGCTCGCGTTCTTCAAGCGTAGCGAGCAAATTGCGGCGTAGGTTAAACCACTCCTCAGGGCAGGGGAAGACGGCCGCGAAGCACGGTGAGGGAAGCAGGTGGCAGATCATACTGCCTGTTTCCATCTCCACTGAGGGTTGACGTCACAGCCGGCCCATCCGGATCGGCATGTCCCTTCTTGCGGTCCGGATGCCATTGATACTGTGCCTTCCCGAACGTAATCATGGTCACCGGGCTTGCGAACGACAAATCCCGGTTGCCGTCTGTATTGTGAAACGCGATGCGCACCTCATGCGCATGATCGTGATCCTTATTCACCAGCATCACAGACCACTGCCCGTCCGGACGTTGCAGCGCATAAGCCGTCACCAGCACGTGTCCCTGCGGATCTTTCACGTCAC
The DNA here is from genome assembly GCA_963819145.1 of uncultured Acidobacteriaceae bacterium. Lineage (GTDB taxonomy): Bacteria > Acidobacteriota > Terriglobia > Terriglobales > Acidobacteriaceae > Sulfotelmatobacter. The sequence continues at coordinate 48,013 of CAWFVB010000028.1, read as the reverse complement.
TCGAGGCGAGAAACTGCCGGTGCTCCGCATCCTTCGGTTCGGCCCACTCCTGCGTGATGAGCTGCGCGGCAAAAAACTGCGAGGTGGGCTGCGTGATTTCGTAACGATCGTCCACCATGAACAGGTGATAAGTTCCCCAGCTGTTGGCGCATGCCGGATGCGGTGGCGAGTAAGACAGATCGTGATAGTAATGAGTGGACTCGCCGCCCGCGCTCAGAAAACCGCCAAAGGAATCTGCCAGCCAGAGTGCTCCGAAGATGTCGACCGACGCTTCGCCGCCATGAGCGTTGGTTTCCGTATCGAGCAGAGGAACGTTCGCCGGCAATCCGTCATCGCGCCAAACCTTCATGATGTGTGTGATCAGTTCTGGTTCCTGGTAGAGGTTCTCCCAGGGTGTTTCGCATCCGTCGTAGGGATAGTGCTCGAACGACATGAACGCCAGATCTTCCAGGCGTCCGTGTGACTTCAGATAGTCCAGGAATCGCCCCAGCCACGACGTTCGCCCCCGAGCGTCAGGCCATACCTTGATGTCCTCCGTGACTCCTTCAAAAACAGGACCGCCCAGTTTGAACTGTGGATCCACGCGATGAAGAGCGGTCGCGAACTGCAAATAAAGTGCCCCATAGTCTTCCGGCTGCATGTATTGCCCGTCCGGCTCCTCGCCCATTTCAATGCTCGAGACGGGATACCCTCGCTTCTTGATGTACGTCATCTGCGCGGCTGCGTCTTCCGGCGTGCTGTACAGCATCGCTATGGGAACGATGGCCGGAAGACCGCGCGTGATTCCGCTGGTGAAGAAGAGATCGAAGCCCGGCTGATCTCCCGACTCCATGCGGTCTGGCGCGACGTACAAATCCGACGCCTCATGCCACGGATCGACCGATGAGCACAGCGTGAGCGTTTGTTTCTGGTCCTGAGAATGATGGATCAGATCTTTGAACTCGCCCTTGTTGTTCGTTCCCAGATAGAGTTCGCGGATGGCATAGCCCACGCAGTTACGCCGATCCGCCGGTCCGTGAGTGTCGCAGGTGCCCGAAGACCGAGTCATCACGATACGCGCGTACTTGGTAGTCACCGCCGGTCCCAGGCCAAGATCGGTTAACCCTCCCTTCGCGTTTGTGACCGCGCCCAGCGAAAAAGTTTTCCACGCCCCTTTGTCTTGCTCGTCCATGGCGTCGCCGTCTCCAACCCAATATTGCACTTCGAAGTCTCGCGCATACGGCTCTGCCCACTGAATACGAATTGCGTCTACCGTCTCCTGTTTGTCCAGCGCGATCACCACCCACTGCGGATGCAGCGCATCGTCTTCTCCGGTGAATTCCTGGCTCAGATATGGGTTACTTTTCCAGTACGATTTCAAATCTCCATCGTCGATCCGCGAGAATCCGTCAAACTCCGTGCCGCCATTTCGCGTGAACCCCCGGTGGCGCAGCGAATACCCATACGAATGCCGGATCATCTCCTTCGTCGGAGTCGCGTCGCCGGTAAAGTATCCGCTCCCGGCGGGGTCGCTCCATTTTCCCTTCGGATTCCAATGCCACGCCTGCACGAACAGATCCGTGTTCTGCCGGTAACTGATGACTCCCCAACCCGCCGACAGCACCTTCTTGATCTGGTCGGGTCGAAAGAACACGTCCGTCGCGTTGCTGGGCACTCGATCCACCGTTGATCCCAGCGCATAAAGAGGACTGAATTTGTTCACCATGTGGCTGGGCGTCGCGTCGACGGTCACAGTCTGGGCGACTGCCTGTAGCTGACCCGAAAGAAAAATGAGCGCGATCGAGAAAATGAACCGCTTCCAGATGTTCATAACAATGTCCGAATGACCACCTTGTCGTGGAGCATGTGTAGTCCAGCATACGAGTCATACAACAAAGCACTCCGCCTTTGCCATAACCTCCATCGAACGTTTTCACGGAGTAAGATGCGCCACCGGATCTCGCACCTGTGTGCTCTCTGCCTTCGGTATAATTTGCCGCTGGGACTCCCCTATGCTCCTCCGAGTTTTCAAGAATAAGCTCTCGCTCGGCCAGGCAGCCGCCCAACAGGCCGCCAATGCAATTCGTGGCGCCATTGCAGAACGTGGCCGCGCCCGCATCATTGCTGCGACGGCCGCTTCCCAACTCGAGTTCCTCGATGCGCTGACGAAAGCACCAGGCATTGATTGGACGAGGGTTGAGGCGTTCCACCTTGACGAATACATCGGCCTTCCCATCACGCATCCCGGCAGTTTTCGCAAAATGATGATGGAGCAGTTGGTAAACAAAACTGGAATCACCACCTATCACCTGCTCGAAGGCGACGCCCAAAATCCCTCTGAGGCAATTCGTGAAGTCGGTAAACAACTCGCCTCGTTACCAATCGACATTGCATTCCTGGGAATTGGAGAGAACGGGCACATCGCATTCAACGATCCACCAGCGGATTTCACCACGGAAGATCCGTACATCATCGTGAACCTTGACGAAGCGTGCCGCCGTCAGCAGGTCGGGGAAGCGTGGTTCGCCGATATCTCCCAGGTGCCGACGCGCGCGCTTTCCATGTCCGCGCGCCAGATTCTCAAGGCCAGAGAAATCCTTGCGGTGGTTCCCGACCAGCGCAAAGCGCAGGCCGTGAAAACATGCTTTGAAGGAGATATCAGCCCCCTCGCCCCCGCGTCCATCCTGCGCCGTCATCCCGATGCAACCGTTTATCTGGACACCAATTCTGCGTCCCTTCTGAACCCGGACCTGCAAAGTAGGCTGGCCAGGGAATCGCAAGTCATGGTGAGTTCGTAACCGCTCTCATCCACACCCATGGCGCCCGCCCGCAGGCCGATCTCATCGTTGCGTTGGTGGATTGGCGGCCTCCTGTTCGCCTCCACCGTCATCAACTACATTGATAGGCAGACTCTTTCTCTTCTCGCTCCTTACCTTAAGCTCGAATATCACTGGACCAACTCCGACTACGCAAATATCGCGATTGCATTCCGTGTCGCTTACTCGATCGGCCAGACCGGGTTCGGCAAGATGATGGATCGCATCGGCACCCGCCGTGGCCTTACGCTGACCGTGATCTGGTACTCGCTGGTCTCAATGCTGACTTCGCTGGCGAGCGGCTTCTACAGCTTCGCTACATTTCGCTTCTTGCTGGGCGCTGGCGAATCTGCCAACTGGCCTGCCGCCACCAAGGCCGTTTCCGAGTGGTTTCCCAAACGCGAGCGTGCATTGGCAACCGCGCTTTTCGACAGCGGTTCTTCCATCGGGGGAGCCGCCGCTCCTTTTATTGTTTTGTGGGTTTATTTTCGCTGGGGATGGCGCCCGGCTTTTATGATCCCTGGCGCACTGGGCTTTCTCTGGCTCATCGCATGGCGCTGGCTCTACTATCCACCGGAAAACCATAGCCGGATCAGCCAATCTGAACTCGACTTGATTGTTGCCGACAAGAGCGAATTCAATGCGCCACAAGTCGGCAAGAGCCGCCTTCGCTGGCACGACCTTCTCAAACTTCCCCAGACCTGGGGTACTATCATCGCCAAAGCATTCACTGATCCCGTGTATTTCTTCATCGCGGAATGGTTTCCCATCTATCTGGTCGCGAAAGGGATCGAACTCAAGAGCGGCCTGATCGCTGTCTGGATCCCCTTCATCGCCGCCGATCTGGGCAGCTTCTTCGCTGGAGGCATCTCTGGTTATCTGATTCGGCGAGGATGGTCACTGGGCGCCGCGCGCAAAACTCCCATCATCTATGGCGGAATCGGAATGACCCTGCTGATCCCGACAGTTTTCACGACCAACCTCTACGCGATCGCGTTTCTGTTTGCCGTCGTTACGTTCACCTATGCCGGGTTCACTACGATGGCGAACGTGCTCCCTTCCGACTTGTTTGCCAGCGAGTCGGTGGCGTCGGTCAGCGGGCTCAGCGGCACAGGTGCTGGAATCGGAACGATCGTTGCCTTCAAATTGATTGGCTATTTCACCGACGCACGCCGGGCGAGCGGAACGCATTCGTTCGATCCCATCGTAATCATCGCGGGCCTCGTCCCCTTCGTCGGAATGATTGTGGTGTTGCTGCTGGTCCGCAATACCGAGGCCACGAATCAAGGTTTAGTGCGCCGCATCTGACGCATTGGTTACACTCAGTGGAGCGAGAGCGAGGAGATCTCAGTGAAGATCGCGGATGCCAAAGTATTCGTCAGTTGCCCCGGCCGCAACTTCGTCACCTTGAAGATTTCAACTGACGAAGGCATTTTCGGTTTGGGCGATGCGACTCTCAACGGCCGTGAGTTGCCGGTGGCATCGTATCTGACGGATCACGTGATCCCATGCCTCATCGGGCGCGACCCGTTCCAAACCGAAGATCTCTGGCAGTATCTCTACCGCGGCGCTTACTGGCGTCGCGGGCCCGTGACCATGACCGCGATCGCCGCCGTAGACATGGCTCTGTGGGACATCAAAGGCAAATCTTTAAACACTCCGGTATACAACCTGCTCGGCGGCCAAAGCCGGACCGGAGTTCTCGTGTACGGCCACGCGAATGGTCGAGACATCGAAGAGACCGCCGATGAAGTCGTGAAATACAAAGAGATGGGTTATCTCGCCATCCGCGCACAAACCGGAATCCCGGGTCTGCCCTCCACCTACGGAGTGGCCCGCGACAAACTGTTTTACGAGCCGGCGCAAAAAGGCCTGCCCCCGGAAAACGCCTGGTCCACCGAAAAATATCTTCTTCACGTTCCCAAGTTATTCGAGATGCTGCGCCTGAAGCTTGGAGACGACCTTCACCTTCTCCATGACGTTCACCACCGCCTGACCCCTATCGAAGCCGCGCGCCTGGGAAAGAGTCTCGAGCCCTATCACTTGTTCTGGCTGGAAGACGCGGTGACCGCCGAACTGCAAGAAGGTTTCCGCATCATTCGCCGCCACACGACAACGCCGCTCGCGGTCGGCGAAGTTTTCAACACGATTTGGGACACCCACATCCTTATCACCGAGCAACTCATTGACTACATCCGCATGACCGTCGTTCACGGCGGCGGCCTGACGCATCTCAAGAAGATTGCTGCATTGGCCGAGATTTATCACGTGCGCACCGGATGCCACGGCGCCACGGACCTCTCCCCGGTAGCCATGGCCGCCGCCCTGCACTTCGACATTTCTGTCAACAATTTCGGAATTCAGGAATACATGCGCCACACCCGTGAAACCGATGAAGTCTTTCCGCATTCGTACTCGTTCGCAAACGGACATCTACATCCGGGCAGTGCTCCAGGGCTGGGCGTGGACTACGACGAGGAGCTGGCTGCGAAGTTTCCATACGAGCGGGCATACCTGCCCGTGAACCGTAAACTCGACGGCACGATGTTCAACTGGTAAGTCCCAAATTTCCGAGGCACCATGGGCTACACGAAATTCGAGCTAGACGGCAAAGTCGCAGTCATTGTCGGTGGCAGTTCTGGTATCGGCAAGACCATCGCCCTAGGCCTCGCGCAAGCCGGCGCAGACGTGGTCTCGAGCGCGCGGCGCGTCGAGCTCGTGAAGACCCTCGCGGACGAAATCGAGTCCTTGGGCCGCAGATCGCTGCGTGTGACCTGTGACGTGGACAACCGCGAATCCCTCGAGACCTTGCTGAAGGCTTGCCTCGATAAGTTTGGGAAAGTCGACATCCTGGTCAACGCCGCCGGGATTACCAGGCGCGCACCCACACTCGATTTCCCCGAAGTCGACTGGAACCGCATCCTCGAAACCAACCTGACCGGCACCCTTCGCGCCTGCCAGGTATTCGGACGTCACATGGTGGAACGTCGCTACGGCCGCATCATCAACATCGCATCCATGGGATCTTTCCTGGCGCTTTTTGAGGTCGCTGCGTACTCGGCCAGCAAGTCCGCACTCGCATCCCTGACCAAATCGCTTGCGATCGAGTGGGCCAAACATGGAATCTGCGTTAACGCCATTGCGCCAGGATGGTTCCGCACTCCCCTCAGCGAGAAATTTCTAGTCGGAACAGGCCGCGGTCAGGAAGTGCTGATGCGCACTCCGATGAAACGATTTGGCGAACTCGAAGAACTCGTCGGAGCTGCGATTTTCCTCGCCTCTGACGCGTCCAGTTTCGTCACTGGCACAGTGCTCGCCGTGGACGGCGGCTTCCTGGCAAGCGGCGTGAATCAGTAGGATCCCGAGCCTCCGCGTGCTACCCCAGGCACAAGGACTCCATCTGGCTCACGAATCCCAGTCGCGTGGCGTCTGCACATACGATCGATCCAGCGCCCCAACGGAAGGGCAGCCGAGCAATCGGAGCGTCCGCTCCACGTCCGCTCGCAGAATGTCCAGCGCTCGTGCAACGCCCGCCTGTCCTGCGGCCGCGAGTCCATAGGCATAGCCGCGCCCAATCAGAACGGCTCGGGCCCCCAGGCACAGCGCCTTAATGATGTCGCCTCCGCGCCGAACACCGCCATCCATCAGGACTTCGGCTTGGTCCTTCACCGCGGCCACAATCTCCGGAAGCGCGCGTAACGAAGGAGACACCGAATCAAGCTGTCGCCCGCCGTGGTTCGACACTGAGATCGCAGCGGCGCCTTCATCCACCGCCCGACGCGCATCGTCGCCAGTCAGAAGTCCCTTCACCACGATCGGGCCAGGCCACTGTTCGCGAATCCATTTCAAGTCTTCCCAGGTTACTGCCGATTCAGCCAGCGCTGCTCCCACATCGACCAACTGCATCGGCCCCTCGCCCGGCTTCACTATGTTTTCCAGTTTCGGCACTCCCCCGTCGCGTAAAAACGCCGCCAGCCACGCGGGATGCGCTATAAACTCGCCAAGACGTGGAATCTTCGCAACCCACGACTTCCCCAGCAACTCCTTCATTCCGTTGCGCGGGTCGCGTTCGCGCAATCCAGCCACTGGCGTATCCACAGTGATCACCAGGCCGGCGAATCCGGCGCGGCGAGCGCGATCCAATGCCCCTTCCGCCGCCCCACGCCCTCCCAGCAAATACAGTTGGTAAAACACCGGACCCGTAGATGCAGCTCTGACGTCCTCCAGCTTGTGGCCGGAAATCGTCGAGAGAATATATCCTGTGCCCGCCTTGCCAGCTGCGGCCGCCGCAGCCACCTCGCCGCCGGGATGCATCAATCGGCTGTAGCCCACCGGTGCCAGCATTGCCGGAAAAGCAATCTCGTGTCCGAGCACTTTTGTTTTGAGGTCGCACTCCCTCACTGCCACTGCGCCACGCGGCCGGAACATGACATCGCGAAACGCTTTGCAGTTCTCGCCCAGCGTTTGCTCCGCTTCCGCTCCGCCATCTAGATAGTCGAATACCGGCTTGGGAAGCCGCCGCTGCGCGATGCGGCGGAGATCCTCGACGTTGACGACCTTCGAGGGATTGAGCGCGCGGTGAGTGGACATTGGGATCTCAGCATCGAAGCCGCGTGCGGCCTCGTTTCCGTAACTTGAAGAAGTTACCAGAACCAGAGGCGAGACGCACCTCGGCTAAGATCCTGTGAAATCGCCATTCGAGAAATGGGCGTGGATTCTGTTATGAGCTCGTGCCCGACGGGCGCCCCGCATCCGGCGCCCACCCTTGCAGTTTCACCAGCCAATCCGCCGGCTCGGGAAGAATCGCGAACTTAGGCAGGTCGCCGCGCACCATCGCCACCTCATCACAGCAATGAAAACGCGGGCATGCGTGGCAGTCCTTATAAATCTTGTCCGGGATGTCCTCGCGCTGCGCCACCGAAAATCCCTGACCCGCGAAGAAATCCGGCTTGCGCGTGAACAGGCAAATACAATCCACGCGGTGCCGCCTCGCCTCGGCCATCAGAGCCTTCACCAGGCGTCCACCGCCACCCTTGCCCTGTTCCCAGGGCGCGACCGTGATCGAGCGAATCTCGGCGAGATGCGTGCCGTACAAGTGCAGCGCGCCACAGCCGATAATGCGGCCGTCATCCTCGAGCACCACGAAGTCCCTTACGTTCTCGCAAATCTCAGCCAGTGTGCGCGGCAGCAGCGTACCGTCGCCGGAGTACGCCGAGATCAGCTCATGAATGTGTTGTGCATCAGGCAAGATCGCTTTACGCGTGCGCATGGGCCTCCTCGCGGAGCAACTCAATTTTCTTCCTCGTCGCGCCGATCGCCTGGCGCACGCGGACCGGCGCCGTCCCTCCGGGAACATCGTGAATCGCCAGCACCGAAGACAGTTTCAACCACTCGCCAAAGTCCGAACCGAATGCAGGGCTCAACGATTGCAACTCATCCAAAGGCAAGTCCTGAAGCTCACATTTGCGCTCCAGGCACATCTGCACGGCCTTGCCGATCTTTTCGTGCGACAGCCGGGATGGCACACCTCGATTCACGAGATACGTCGCAGCCGCCCATGCATTCATGAATCCCGACTGCGCCGCCTCCTGCATTCGCTCTTTATGAAATTCCACCGCCTTCATCCATCCCGTCACGAGCGGCAACATTTGCAGCAGAGCGTCAGTGGCGCTGAATAGCGGCTCCTGCGTTTCCTGCAGGTCTTTGTTGTACGCCAGGGGCAGCCCCTTCACCGCGACCAGCAGCCCCGTCGCATACCCAACCACGCGCCCGCTCTTGCCGCGAACCAACTCCAGCAAATCCGGATTCTTCTTCTGCGGCATCGCGCTGCTACCGGTCGAGTAAGCCTCAGGCAGTCCGAGGAACCCGTACTCTTGCGAAGAGAAGAGGACCATCTCTTCCGCCCAACGGCTCAAATGCACAGCCAGAATCGTCAGCGCGTTGACGAACTCGATTGCAAAGTCGCGGTCGCTCGTCGCATCAATGCTGTTTCCCGTCGGGCCGTCGAATCCCAGGCTGTCGGCCATGAACCCGCGATCCAGCGGCAAAGTTGCCCCAGCCACGGCGCCTGATCCCAGCGGACAAACGTTCAGCCGCTTGCGGCAATCTCCCAGCCGTTCGGCGTCCCGCAAAAACATCTCTACATAAGCCAGCAGCCAGTGACCAATCAAAACCGGCTCCGCCCGTTGCAAGTGCGTGTACGCCGGCATGGCCGCATCCGCCGCCTCTTCTGCCCGGTCCGTCGTCGCGGCGCACAATTCCGCGAGTTCGTGCCGCAGTTGATCGATCCCCGCCCTCACGTATAGTCGAAGGTCAGTCGCGATTTGCTCATTGCGGCTGCGGCCGCTGTGCAGCTTGTACCCGACATCGCCGATCAGCGTCGCGAGCTGTTTCTCGACAAAGTGATGTACATCTTCCGCGTCGCCATCGTCCAGAAACGATGGTTCTACCTCGGCCCGTTGGCCTATCTGCTCCAGGCCCTGCAAAATGCTGATCAATTCGTCCGCCGACAAGATGCCGGTATTCTTCAGCGCGCGCGCATGCGCCCCGCTGGCCGCAAGCTCGTACCGCAGCAGTCGGCGATCGAAGCCGAACGACCGCTGCCACCTCTCGAAATCGGGATCCAGCGGTTGCCGGAACCTACCCGACCACATTTTCATCGGGCAACCTCAACTCGAGCCCGCGCGCGCGAACGCGAGGGCAGCCCCAGAATGCGAATGAATCCTGCTGCATCTTTCTGGTCGTAGCTGTCACCCATCGTGAACGACGAAAGATCGGTGCGATAAAGAGAATGCTCCGACTCGCGGCTGACCACCGACACGTTGCCCTTATAGAGGGACAGGGTGATGCTGCCCGTCATTTCTTTCTGAGTGCTCTCAACAAACGCATCGAGCGCTTCCCGTAGCGGCGTGAACCACAGCCCGAAATAAACCAGCTCTGCATACTTCAACCCAATATGCTGCTTGAAATGCGCCACGTCGCGCTCCAGGCAGAGTGCTTCCAGTTCGCGATGAGCCGTGATCAGCAGTGTGCCGCCCGGCGTCTCATAGCATCCGCGCGACTTCATTCCGACAAAACGATTCTCGACCAGGTCGATCCGCCCGATCGCATTGCGCGCCCCAATCTCGTTCAGCAGTTCGACCAGGGAGACCGGATCCATTTCCATTCCGTTCACCGACATCGGAACTCCCTGCGCGAAACCAATGCGAACCTGCTCGTCCTTATCGGGGGCGTCTTGCGGCGAGCGCGTGATTTGCCACGTGGTCGCCAGCGGGGCGTTTCCCGCATCCTCCAATTCCCCGCCCTCGTGGCTGATGTGCCAGAGGTTTCTATCGCGGCTGTGGATCTTCTCGCGGCTCGCAGCAACTGGAATCCCGTGCTGCTCGGCGTAATCGAGACAATCTTCTCGCGACTTCAGATTCCACTCTCTCCACGGCGCAATGATCTTGAGCTCAGGGGCGAGCGCCTGGTAGGTCAGCTCGAACCGCACCTGGTCGTTGCCCTTGCCCGTGCATCCGTGCGAAACAGCTGTCGCTCCCTCGCGCAACGCGACTTCGACCTGATGCTTCGCGATCACCGGGCGCGCCAGCGAAGTTCCGAGCAAGTATTTGTGTTCGTAAACCGCACCGGCCTTCAACGCAGGGAAGACATATCCGGTCAAGAATTCCTCGCGCAGGTCCTCCACCACGACCTTGCTTGCGCCAGTCTTGTATGCCTTGTCAACCACAGCTTCAATGTCGTCTCCCTGCCCAACGTCTCCGACCATGGCAATGACGTCGTACGAATAGTTTTCCTTCAGCCACGGAATGATGATCGAGGTATCCAGTCCACCCGAATAGGCGAGAACAACTTTTTCAGGCATGAGCGCTCCTAACGGGCAGACGCACCGCGCCGCCCAACAACAGATAAAGAATCGATTTCTGAACGTGCAGGCGATTTTCTGCCTGGTCGAAGATGACGGAGTTGTCGGAGTCAATGACTTCGTCAGTCACTTCTTCTCCGCGATGCGCCGGGAGGCAATGCATGAACACCGCGTGCGGCGCGGCTTCCGCCATGAGTTCTCCATCCACCCGGTAGGGCGCGAATATCCCTGCGCGCTGCTCGGCCTCGTGCTCCTGGCCCATGCTCGCCCACGCGTCGGTATAGACCGCGTCCGCTCCAGCGACCGCCGCGTGTGGATCGATGAGCAACTCGATCTGCGCTCCGGTGTGCTTCGCGATCTTCCTCGCGTCGGCCACAATTTGCCCATTCGGCGCATATCCCTTCGGCGTCGCAATTCGAATCGAAGACCCAAGGCAAGCGCTCGTCAGCAACAGCGAATGCGCCACGTTGTTGCCGTCCCCAACGTACGTCAGGCGCACCTTCTTCAGATCGCCGAAGTGTTCCTGCAAGGTCAGGTAATCCGCCAGGGCCTGACAGGGATGCTCCAGATCGCTTAGCGCATTGATCACCGGGACCGATGCGTGGCGGGCCATGCCCGCAATCGTTTCCTGGGCGAAGGTGCGCAACACGATCACATCCACCCATCGTTCCAGGTTGTGCGCAATGTCGCTCAGTTTCTCGCGCGCATCCAACCGGCTCTGCGATTGATCCACGAACATCGCCGTGCCGCCAAGGCTCGTCATCCCGGCTTCGAACGTAAGCCGGGTTCTCAGCGAAGGCTTCTCAAAAAACATCACCATCTGTTTTCCTGCAAGGGATCTCTGAAAAACGGATGGGCGCGACTTCATCAGTTCTGCCAGGTGGAGCACCGCCTCCACTCCTTGCGGTCCGAGATCGCGCGTCGAGACTAAGTCGGGGCACCAGAACATGCCGGGAAAAGTCTCCGGCACCGCCGGCACTCTGCTTTGCAATGGACTATTCAAATCTTGACTCCTTTGTGAGCTTCAAACCGCTTGCCTGCTGCGCTCATGCGCACGTGACCTCGGTTCCACACGACAATTTGGTGAGATAGAACTGCGGCAACGCGTCCGCTTCCGTTGCGGGCAAAATGCGTACCCGTCCCACGCCCTGCTTCAAGGCCTGCCGGCAGGCTGCCAGTTTCGGCAGCATGCCGCCGCTGATCATGGAACCCGCCGCCATATCCTCCGCCTGCTTCGTGCTTAGCCACGGAATCACAGATCCTTCGGCGTCCTTCACTCCGGGCACGTCGGTAAGAAAAATGAGAGCGTTCGCGTGGCAGGCCGCTGCGCAAGCGGCCGCCATCTCGTCCGCATTCACGTTGTAGTATTCGCCGTCAGCTCCCAGGGCGAGCGACGCGAGGACTGGAATTCCACCCTGCTGCCACAGCCCTTCGATCCAGCACGGCTCGGCGAAGCAAATCTCGCCAACGAATCCCAGATCGTTGCCGCGTAGATGCTTTCGCCGAGCCCGGAACGACATTCCATCGCCACCGCAGAATCCCACCGCCGGCATGCCAGCGGCCTGGATCGCCGCCACCAATTTCTTGTTGACCATTCCACCCAGCACCATCAGCGCCACATCGCGCGTCTCCGCATCGGTCACCCGCAGTCCGCCGATGAATTCGCTTTCTTTCCCAAGCTGTTTCAGCACCCGCGTGAGCGCGCTACCGCCGCCGTGCACGACCGCCACGCGATGCCCGTCCTGTGCCAACTCCGCAATGGCCTTAGCGCACTTGCGCAGCGTTGCCGCATCCTCCAGCGCGGCTCCCCCAATTTTGATCACGATCGTCACTGCAGTCCTTCTTCCTCCGGCCACTCATACATCAGGTTCATGTTCTGCACTGCCTGTCCGGCGGCTCCCTTCAGAAGGTTGTCAATGCACGAAATCACCACCAGCCGCCGCCCATCCTCCGCCAGACAAAACCCCAGATCGCAATAATTCGTGTTCAGCGAAAACTGCACCTGCGGAAGCTTTGGCGTCTGAAACACGCGCACCCAGCGCTTGCCGGAATAAAAATTGCGAAAGCTCGCCTCCACTTCCAGCGGCGTCATCTCCTGGCTCAACTGCACATAGATCGTCGACAAAATGCCGCGTGGAATCGGCAACAGGTGCGGCGTGAAAGTCAATTCCTGCGCCTTCAATTCGAGTTGCTCGACAATCTCGCCCACGTGCCGGTGGTTGAACACCGCATATGCCGACAGGTTGTCTGCCACGGAAACAAAGTGTGTTTTCGAAGTCGGCTCCTTGCCGGCTCCCGACACGCCGGACTTTGAGTCCGAAATAATGCCGCGGCTCCGGTCCACCACCCCCGCCTTCAGCAGCGGCGCCAGAGCCAGAATCACCGACGTGGCGTAGCAACCAGGGTTGGCCACCAGCGCGGCATTCGCGATGCGATCGCCATTCAATTCGGGCAACCCGTAAACTGCCTTCTCGGTCAGTTCAGCCGCAGTGGCCGCATCCGAATCCTGAAAGCTGTAGATTGCGCGATGCTGCTCCTGCTTCAGCCGCCATGCTCCACTAAGATCAATCACCCGCAGCCCGTGAGCCATGGCCTCGGGCACCAGCGACCGCGACGCTTCATGCGGTGTCGCCAGGAACAGCAATTCCACTCCCTGCTGCTTCAGCGCCGTCCACGAAAGCGAGTGCAGCGGATAACCCCCGTTGCCGCAAAGCGCCGGAAACACGTCGGCCAGGTCCGAGGCGCCGCTATTGTCGGCAGCGCGCCGCAGCAGAACCGGCTTCTCCGTCTGCGGATGCCGCAAGAGAATCCGCGTGAGTTCCAGACCGGAATATCCGGTCGCGCCCAACACTGCGGTTTTGAGCTTTGCTGTCATTCGATCTTGCGAAGCTGGTTTTGATACCCCAGCATTTCCTCAATCCGGCCCGCCAGCTTCCGGCCGTCTTCCTTGTCCGGACACACAATAAGGATGGTGTCGTCTCCGGCAATCGTGCCGACTACCTCCGTCCAATCCGCCTCGTCCAGAGCCGCTGCCACGGGTTGCGCGCTGCCCACGATCGTCTTGATGACCAGCAAGTTCTGCGCCGAACGCACATCGAGCACGAACTCGCGCACCAGCCGCGAAACCGGAGGCAGCGCCACCCCGGCTCCGTTCTCCCCCTGGGGCATCGCATAGCCATGGGATGTCTTGCTCAGGTTCAAATCGCGAATGTCTCGCGACAGTGTGGCCTGCCCCACTTTGAAGCCACGCTTGCGCAAAACTTTCTGCAGGCCCTCCTGGCTGGCCACGGGTCCGTGTTTCAACGCGTCCAGGATCGCGCGCTGCCGGAAGGTTTTATTCATAGTGAATAATTATTCATCATAGTGAATAAATATTGTTCCATCTTACGGGGCGAGTCGGAAATGTCAAGAGGAAATCATCCCCGGGCGCGTTTTCAGCGGTTACTTCCAGAGGACTTGCTGTCAGGAGAGTGTTTTTTGGGTGGTCCGGCCCGCTTGGCGCGGGCGCTCTGCTTCTCTAAATCTGGTAGTCGATGTCTTCCATGATTCTCTGCAGCGATTCCGACAGTGGTTCGCCTGTCATTTCCGAACCTTCGAGCCGCTGGACCCGCTCCCGCAGTCGGTTCACTTCCATCAGCACCGCTGCCAGTGCTTCCGATAGCGGATCGTTGATTTGCTTCGGATCCGTAATCACCACCCGCTTGCCTTCGCGGAAAATGATGTGTCCGGGCACGCCCACCACGGTTGAGTTGTCCGGAACATTCCGCAGCACCACCGATCCCGCTCCAATCCGGCAATTCCTTCCCACCGTAATGTTCCCGAGAATCTTCGCTCCTCCGCCGACCACCACGTTGTCTTCAATCGTCGGATGCCGCTTGCCCAGTTCCTTGCCCGTGCCTCCCAGAGTCACACCCTGGTACAGCGTCACGTCGTCGCCCACGATTGCCGTCTCGCCGATCACCACTCCCATGCCATGATCCACGAACAGCCGCCGCCCAATCTTTGCTCCCGGATGAATCTCGATTCCCGTCAGCAGGCGCGCGACCTGCGAAAGCCACCGTCCCATCAGAAAAAAACCATGGTTCCACAGCCAGTGATTCATGCGGTAGAACCACACAGCATGCAGCCCCGAGTAGCAAAGAAATACTTCCAGGCGAGACCGCGCTGCCGGATCGCGCTCCCGTACGGTCGCGACATCTTCGCGCATTAACGACAACAGATGCGGCATGGATTACCGTTCTTCAAGCCGGCAGTTCCGCCGTCGGAATCTGCAGCGCTTTGTCTCGCAACTCCTGAAACAGGATACTGCTCAAATAGCGTTCGCCAAAAGATGGCAGAATCACCACCACCAACTTGCCCGCATTCTCCGCGCGCTTCGCCACCTTCAACGCCGCCACCACCGCGGCTCCCGAAGAAATCCCAACCAGCAGTCCTTCTTCGAGTGGGAGGCGCCGCGCCATGGCAATCGACTCTTCATTCGTTACGGTGATAATTTCATCAATGTAATCCGTCCGCAGAATACTCGGCACAAATCCCGCGCCAATTCCCTGGATCTTGTGCGGTGCTGGCTTCCCGCCCGACAGTACTGCGCTATCCGCCGGTTCAACCGCCACCGCTCGGAACGATGGCTTCTTCGGCTTGATGTACTCGCAGATGCCCGTGATCGTTCCGCCCGTTCCAACGCCCGACACCAGAATGTCGGCCCGTCCATCCGTGTCGTTCCATATTTCCGGCCCTGTCGTCTCGAAATGGATCTTAGGATTGGCCGGGTTGTCGAATTGCTGCAACATGTAGCCGTCAGGCACGCTGTTCAAAATCTCTTTCGCTTTGAGAATCGCTCCAGTCATGCCCCTCGGTCCGGGCGTCAGCACAATCTCCGCTCCAAACGCGAGCAGAAGCACTCGCCGCTCCAGGCTCATCGTCTCCGGCATTGTCAGAATCAGCTTGTATCCTTTCACTGCGGCGACGAACGCCAGCCCAATCCCTGTGTTGCCGCTGGTCGGTTCAATCAGAACCGTTTTCCCCGGACGTATTTTCCCCGCGCGCTCCGCTTCCGCAATCATGCTCACTCCGATGCGGTCCTTCACGCTGCTCACCGGATTCTGGCTTTCCAGCTTCGCCACCACTTCCGCAACGCAACCTTCGCTCACTCGATTCAGCCGCACCAGCGGCGTGTGTCCAATCAGTTCCGTAACATCTTTCGCGATTCTCATGACAAACCTTCCTCTGCGGGCGCCGCGACAGCCGCCGCTCTTCTTTAGCCTAGTAATACTACCAACTTGCTCGTAATTCGATGATCTCTGTGCAAATCGCGATTCGCTCGCGCGCGCTCGTCGCTCAGTTCGCTTCCAGCACACTCAGCAGCACACAAAACACACGAAACAAATGCATGGGAAACATACACACAAAACCACAAATAATCGTGTTTCTGTAGGGCCGATAGCACATAACATCAAGACAAATCAGACAGATGCGCCTTCTCGCTCCCCTATAAAGCTCCTCGTAATAATATGAAAATACAAGGGTTACATTTCGTACCATCGAATTTACGAATAAATACAATTCCTACTTGTTTTTGTGCATTCAAGAGTGTTAGTGTTTGCGACCTGTTAAGGGGTTTCGGGTCTCGAACGTAAGTTTTACGAGTTTCTGTGCTCCCTCGGCCCCTGGGGACTCGTGGCAAGATAAGAAGTTTAGGTAGTGCAGGAATTCCCCGCAAACGCGGGACTCTGACCTTTCCGGAGGGTTTTTGCTATGCGCCGTTATCAACTTCGCTCTCTCGTTGTGATTCTGATTCTCTGCTCGACCGTGCTTTGGCTCAGCGCTCCTTCTGCATTAGCGCAATCGACATCCACCGGCACGATCGTCGGCACTGTGACCGACCAGAGCGGCGCAGTTGTCAACGGCGCCACCGTAACCCTCACCGACGCAGCCACAAAAACGGTGCGTACGAGCACCACCAACGATGCTGGGCGCTACCTCTTCGTTGACGTTGCCCCCGGCGCCTACGAGCTCACCTACAGCAAGCAAACCTTTTCTACCACCAAGACCCAAACCACAGTGAGCGTGGGAGTCACAACCACCCTGAATATTTCCCTGCAGGTTGGCGGCGGCAACGTGGTCGTCGAAGTCACGGCGGTCGGCACAGAATTGCAGACCATGAACGCGACCGTCGGCAATACCGTCACCGCGATCGCCATCGACAACCTTCCCAGTATCGGCCGCGACGTCAATACCTTCATCGAACTGCAGCCGGGCGTGAGCACTGATGGCTCCGTCGCCGGTACCGTCAACGACCAGAGCTATTTCTCGCTGGATGGCGGCAACAATACCAACGACATGGATGGCAACGGCAACGTCTACACCTCGGGTGTCGGCATGAACACCATCGGTGATCCCACCGGAGGCGTCGCCTCTCAATACGTCGGATACAACAGACCGTCAGGCGTTATGCCCACTCCGGCCGATAGTGTGGAAGAATTCAAGGTCAACAGCGCCAACCAAACCGCCGATTTTAACAGCTCGGCTGGCGCCGAGATCAAAGTTGTCACCAAGCGTGGTACCAACTCCTTCCATGGTACCGGTTACGAGTACTACAAAGACAACAACTGGTCGGGAAATACGTGGCAGAACAATTATGACCGTCTTCTTTTCGGTGCCCCTTCTGGTGGCCTCCCCAGCTATCACTACAGTCGTTACGGCTTTGCCGTCGGTGGGCCGCTTATACCGAAAGAAGTTCTCGGTGGCAAGACCTACTTCTTCGTTAACTATGAGGCTTTCAAGTATCCCAACTCCGAGACCTACTTCAGAAACGTTCCATCCGCAAATCTGCGTGCTGGCCTTCTCACCGACACCGGTACCGGCGCAACGTATAGTCTGAGTGACCCGACTGTCGATCCGAACGGTATCGGACTCAATCCGATCGTTGGGCAGATATGGAACACCTACATGCCCGCCGGCAACAGCTCTTGCCAGGCCGGATCCCAATGCGACGGATCGAACGTGGTGGGTTACCAAGGCACGCTTTCTCTCCCGCTGACCAGCAAATTCGTCGTCGCTCGCGTTGACCATGACTTCAGTTCCAAGCAGCACTTCATGGCGAGTTACCGTTACTTCAACCAGCAGCAGGCCACCGATGACCAGGTTGATATCGGCGGAGCCTTCGCAGGCGACAAGCTGGGTTCGCCGGCCTCCTTGTCAGGTGACCCGGTTGAACCGTGGTACTTGGTGGTCGGATTAACCAGCAATATCACCAACAACACCACCAACGATGTCCACTACAGCTACCTGCGCAACTGGTGGTCCTGGAATCGCAAGGGCGACACCATCCAAGGCTGCACGCTTTGCGCAGGCTTGGGCGGCGCCCTCGAGTTCGAGAGCGGCCAGTCGAAGCTTCAGGATCTGGGTCCTTACAACGTCAACACTCAGCAAACCCGAACCCGTTTCTGGGACGGTAAAGATCAGATGTTCCGAGACGATGTTTCCATGTTGCACGGCAATCACCTGTTCCAGTTTGGCGGCATCTACCAGCACAACTTCAACTGGCATCAGCGCACCGACAACGGCGGCGGTATCAACTACCAACCCGTCTATCAGCTTGGCAACGGATCTTCCGGTTCGATGTCGAATGGGGGCTTTGATATCTGCACAACCGCCGCCATCATGACTCAGCGGCAAGAATGCAATTCTCTCATTGCCGCGGCGTTGGGCATCGTTTCGATATCGCAAATCGCCTACACCCGTTCCGGCCCCAACCTTAACTTGAATCCCCCGCTGACCCCCGCTTTCGGACCAAAGCACCATCCCCTACTACAACGTGTACTTCAGTGACACTTGGCACATGAAGCCGAGCTTCACTCTGACCTACGGCTTGGGCTGGGCGCTTGAGATGCCGCCAGTGGAGAAGGCCGGCAAGCAGGTTGAAGTGGTGGATGCGTCAGGTCAGCAACTCGACGCGATGGCGTATTTAGCAGCTCGCGAGCGGGCTGCGCTGAACGGCACTGGTGTACAATCCGCAAGTCGGGTTTGCCCTGGTAGGCAACACTGGCAGCGGGCTGAAATATCCCTATAACCCCTACTATGGCTCAATTCAGCCCGCGCATCGCTGCGGCGTGGAGTCCGCATTTTGACGCCGATTCGATGGCGGTAAGATCTTCGGCCACCAGGATACGGTCATCCGCGGCGGGTATGGCCGCCAATTCGGCCGCCTGAACGGTGTGGACCTTGTCCTGGTACCGCTTTCTGGGTACCGGCCTGATCCAGCCCGTGCAGTGCATCGGAGGCGCAACCGCCGCCGGTTGCGGCTGCCAACGGTTCGGCGACCGCAGCCAGACGCTTTCCGTATTGGCATGGACTGGCCTCAATGGACTGGTTGCCCCGATTCCAGCAGCCGAGTCCGACCCTGCCGCAGCCGGACTTTCCCGGTTTCAATGCCATCGCCGCTGGTGCTGGCGAGGGCTTGGACCCGCATTTCCGGCCCAACGTGATTGACTCGTTCGACTTCACCATCCAGCGTCAGTTGGGCCGCAGGCTCACGATGGAACTCGGCTACATCGGACGCAGAATCACCCACGAATATCAGCCGATCAACGTCAACGCAGTTCCCTACATGATGACTTTGGGCGGCCAGCAATTCAAGGGCGCGTACGCCGCACTCATGACTCAATATGGGCGGCCTGACTTCAAATTGCGGCGGAGGCTCCGCGGCCTCGACTCTTTCCGGCGGGGCGCCCAATCCGGCCTACACCGCATTTCTTCGAAGCTCGCTGACCCCGCACCTTTCTTTAGCACGCGATGAACGCCAGCTACTGCAACGCAGACCTACGCTGGTGTCGCCTATACCAGTTGCACCTGCCGCCGTTGCTGGGAACGAGGCAGGCAATATGACCAATGCTCTGGTGTGGGATATGTGGAGCGATCTGGACAACGGTGGGTTCAACTTCCCGCGTAGCATGATGAACACGCCCATCGCTGCCAACTGCGGAGCTGGCACTGGTTTCGGCTGCCAGGGCCAGATGACATCAGGCATCGCCCAGTAACGCCGCCATTGGTTACGGAAACTACAACGCTGGCTTTGTCTCCCTCAAGATGGCCGACTGGAGAGGATTAACCCTGCAGTCGAACTTTACCTGGTCCAAGGCGCTGGGAACCGGAGCATTTGTTCAGGCCACCAGCGAATACACCGCGGAAGATGCCTTCAATCTGGGCCAGATGTACGGCCGTCAAGGCTACGACCGCAAGTTCACCTATAACGCGTTCTTCGTGTATCAACCCCCCTTCTTCAAAGGTCAGTCGGGGGTCATGGGACGCTTGCTCGGTGGATGGACCTTCGCCTCGATCTTCACCGCCGGTTCGGGCACGCCGATCGAGGTTTACACCTCGACCGGTGACAGCGAGGAGTTTGGCGCCGGCGATAACAACAACTACTTCAGCAATGAAAACGCGGTTCCGATCGGGCCCTACACGAGCGGGAAGCGCTACTTTGATCCGAACCAGGACGCTAGCACCGGACAACTGCCGTACAACATTTTCAAGGACGGGACAGCTCAGGCAACGAACTGGCGCAACCCCATTCTCGGTATCGATAACCGAGACGGAGGCGCTGGAATCCTGACTGGTCTGCCCTACTGGAATATGGACTTCAGCATCAAGAAAAACTTCAAGATCGCCGAGAGCGTCAGCTTTGAATTACAAGGCGTTTTCGCGAACGTTTTCAACCACGACCAATTCCTCGATCCGGCCGGTACGACTGGGCTCTTTGACGGCTCCTCGCCTGCTGGAGGTTTCGGAACTCTGGCTGGTCAGGCCTCTGCTCGAAATATCGAGGTTGGTGCCCGCTTCCGCTTCTAAACCATCAACTGAAAGGCGCCACTTACGTGGCGCCTTCCTCAAATCAAAGGCCGCGCTGCAAAGCGCGGCCTTAAGTTTTGTCCCGGGATTCCTACTCACCAGTGAATAGGCGACCGTAAGCCAGCCGCGAAGCGGCGAAAGAATGCAGCCCACGGCGCAAGCCGTGGGTGGTTAATCATGAATTGAGCAAGCCCCGAAGGGGCGAAAGAAGAGCAACCGGCCTAGCTTCAAAGCTGAGTCGCGGGTACAGCTGAACAGCTCTACCGGTGAGCCAGCCCGTACCCCACCGCGCCCGCCGATCCCCCAATGTTTACGATCGACACCAGCCGCTCCATCTTGTGGTGCCCGGTCTTATGAAACAAGTAACTCACGCCGACCACGCCAAGCGCCTGCCCGGCGAAATTCACCGCCAGTCCAGCGCTGGATCGCCCGAAAATGCGCACCATCGGATTCAATTCCTGTCCGCCATTCTGCAGGTTCGCGCGCGTCACCGCGAAGTCGGCGCCGCTGAAGGCCGCCGTCGCCACGAACAGAGCGCAATTCCCCCGATCGAAAAACTTATGTTCGCCGCGCTCTCCAAAGGAAGTGACCGTGGGCCGGGCCACGAACGCCGGAGCCGGTTCAATCGCCGCTGTAGGCGCGTCCGGTGGTTCGACCGATGGCCCCTGGGCATACAGGGCAGGACAGACGACGCCGCTTACCGCCAAAATCACAGCGCGGAACCAGAAGGACTTTGCAGTTTTTCGAAGTGTCATAGGTGCTTGGCCGTTAGGGCTAGCACTTAGGGGAGGGCAATCGTTAGACCATGTACCAATCACTAGAATTCTAGCAAGCCAAGCAAAATCAGCAAGTTACATTTGAGTCTCTCATGAAACTCGGAAGTAACTATGCATTTCTTTGCATCTCCTCAGACGGCCTTTTGTCCCGTCTGGTCTTCGCCGTGCTTACTTCTTATAAACAACCCCGCCCTTCATCACAAACCCCACATTCTGCAGGACTCCCACGTCCTGCAACGGATCGTCCGCCACCGCGATCACGTCCGCAAAATACCCCGGTTCCAGCGCTCCGATCTGCCCCTCCCACCCCAACAGCTTCGCCCCATTCCCCAGGTCCGCCTGCAGCACTGCCAGCGGAGACATCCCGTACTTCACCATCAGCACGAATTCCCGCGCCTGCGTCCCATGCGGAAACGGCCCCACATCCGACCCGACCGCCATCGGCACTCCCGCCGCAATCTGTTTCTTGAACTCCTGCACTTTCACGTCGAGCAGTGCGTGCTCGCGCGCGCTCTGCTCCGGAGTCGCCGCATGCTCCGCAAAATATTCGAAAATCGTGAACGTCGGCACCGCGAAAATCTGCTTCTCCTTCATCAGTCGCACGGTCTCGTCGCTCAACTGATCCGCATGGTCAATCGACGCCACTCCCGCCTGCGCCGCAAACAGCGTCCCCGGCTCTCCGGTGGCGTGCACCGCAACGCGCCGGCCCACTCGCGCCGCTTCTTTCACCGCCGCCTCCAGTTGCGCCTCGGTGTACTGATGCGGCGTCACCAGCTTGCCGTCCCGAACCGAATCCGCTCCCGTCTCATAAATCTTGATGAAGTCGGCGCCTTCCTTGAACTGCTGGCGTATTGTCGTAACCAATTCATCCGCGCTGTTGGCGTAGTCCGCATTCGCCAGCACATGTTGCGCCGGGTTATAGCCAATCGCGTCCTCGTGTCCACCCAGAATGTTGATTGCGTTTCCGCTGATGCGCAGCCGCGGCCCCGGAATCTGCCCCTCATCAATTGCGTTGCGCACCGCCGTGTCCGCCGATCCCGCACCCTCGGTCCCCATATCGCGTTCTGCCGTGAAGCCCGCCATCAGGTCCGCGCGCGCCGCCAGTGTCGCGGTAATCGTGCGCTGCGGTACCGACTCCTGCACGGTCTGCAGATCCTCTGCTCCCGGATGCAGAAACAAATGGATGTGCGCATCAATCAACCCAGGCAGCAGTGTCCGATCGCCCAAGTCAATCACCTCCGCTCCCGCTGGGCGCTTGACCGTCGCCCCTGCCTCGACGATGCGTTCGCCCTGTACCAAAACTTCGCCGGGCTTGACCATGCGCCCCGTTTTGACGTCCAGTAACCGTGCTGCGCGCAGCACAATCGCATGCGCGGCCGGAGCCGGGGATTGCCCCCCAGCGGCCACGGCGAAAACGAAACAGAACCAACACGTAATACAGGTGAGGGAGAAGGTTCGGCGAGTCATATGGCTCGCGATGGTACCACCACGTTTCCTCCGACACCAGATTCGATAGCAGAAACGTGAATGCCCCCGAAGTGCAGCGTTTTTGGGGGCGTCGTTCTTGTGGGGCGGGTTTTGGGTGGCGCAGCGCTTCCAGCGCTGCGATCACAGCCCTGTGGGGAGCGGGGCTTTAGCCCCAGGGGTAGGTGTGACTCCAATCACAAACGCCCGTAAAACCGATCACACCCCATTCCCCGCCCGGCAAGCGAAACTTGATCATCCTATGAACTTCGCGGTCCTTACCAATCGCAAGCGAGCCCTGGTCGCCCTCATCCATTCCTTCGTCTTCCTCGGAATCGCGTCCCACGGCTTCGCTTCCCCAAAGCCGGCATCTTCCTGCCCACCCGCGTTCCAATACCCGACATCGTTCTCATCAGCATCTACCTTGTCGTAGCGTCCATCCTGTCCTGGCTGGTGACGATCTCGCGTTGCGCCCGCGAGCGCCTCTATTTCGCTCTTTGCGCCAGCAGCGCCACGTTTGGTCTTCTGCGCGCCATCTTCGGCGACGCTGCCCTGCCCGCCGCCCAGTATCTTCGCGTCATCATGCTGACTTCCGCCGTCTTTGTCGGCATCTGGATCCTTCGTTCCTTCTCCCGTCCAGTCCCGGAAACTCTTGCCTGACACTCTGTTTTCGACAGTTCCCAGCTTTCCGATCGGCTCCTGAGTTAGATTCCCGCTGAGCAATTTCGTAACACAGCTTTTGGCCAGCGCAGCGGTTCAGTGCCCGCTTTCCCCTTCAATAAGAAAGCCGCCCGGGAGAATCCCGGGCGGCTATGGAGCCATTTCGGCGAGGTCTTGCCCCGACCGCGATTACGACAGGAAGAATTCCTTTGTCAGTGTGGCCCAGTCCTCTTCGGGCAGGTGCGCCGTGATGTCGTCCACCGACACGCCGCCATCCTGTGCCAGCGCCGCGCTCATCGCGATCGGCATTCTTTTCCGCAGCCGCAGAGCCGATTCTTCCGTCCACATGCGAGCCAGCGATCCGCCCAGCAGGTTGCGGAAGTTCAGCTTCGAATCCGGCGCCTGTACCGTCATCAGCCAGCCGTCGCCATACGGATCTTTCCGCGCCAGTTCCGGATTCTTCAGCACCGCTTCATTGATGTCGGTCACTGTCCCTTCGATCGGCGAAACCAAATCCACCGACTTGCCGTCGCGGAAAATCGTAAAACTCTTCTGCCCCTGCCTCACCCAGCGTCCTCGCTGCGGCAGCACGATGCTGTCAATCTTGCCCACCAGCTTCGTCGCGAAATCATCCATGCCCACCCGCACCATTTCGCGGCTCTCGCTCAGCGCCCACGTGTGTCCCCCGTGATAGCGCAAGTTCTCCGGCACCTGGAAACCCGCCACCAGCGCCGGAACCAGTCGCGGCGCCGTTTCATGAGTGCTCGTCTGCAGAACGGTTTGCTTTGCGATTTGCTTCTGACCACGCACGTAGTCAATCAACAGAAAGATGCCGAATGTAAGAAGAACCATGATGACTGTCATAACCCACCTCGCCGGAGTGCCCTTTATCTTCTCGGTCACTCACACGTTCTTAAAGGCAATCGCTCGGCCAAACCGCAACGCCTTCCCCGCGCCTTTTGATCTCCCTCGCATCTTCAGTGCAATGAATGACATAGCGAGTGCAATCCTTCGCGACCCGAGGAGCGTGCGCAAAAAAACTACACGCCGTCCCGATGAAGATCGCAACACGAATTGAGCAGATTGAGCGTGTTACACCCGGCGATACATCGCAAACTGCTCTGCTATCAATAGCTTGCCCAGTCGCCTGCCACTGATGCGATTCGCATCACCATCCTGATGCAAAAGACAACGCAACTCCATATCCGCCTTACTGCGAAACCCTGTTGACCACCATCACGTCCCAAAGTGACCCCCATCACGGATGAAAAACTCCTTATCGCTGAGAATCTTATCTGTCTGAAGCTGCTGAATTTCGCGACAGCCTCCGATCTGTTGAGGTAAGCAGCTTGTTCTCGGTCCGATCCCCGGTCTGGGTTACTCGGGTAATCGCTCCTTACTTCCCTCATTCAGCTCAGGCGTCGGTCGAAAGGATTTCCCGTCGGCTCTCTCCCCCCGAGAGCCTCGGCCGGAGACATCATTCATGAGCAAAGCACTCTTATATGATTCCACCGTCTGCATCGGCTGCAAGCAGTGCGAACAGGCTTGCGCGGACCAAAATCATCTCTCTTATAACGATGCCGTCGCCAAAGAAGAAATCCAGTCCGACCACAAACTGACCGTTGTTCTCACCCGCGGCGATAAATTCATGCGCCGTCTCTGCATGAATTGCAACGATCCCTCCTGTGCTTCCGTCTGCCCCGTCGGCGCTCTCCAAAAAACTCCTCTCGGCCCGGTCACCTACGACGCTTCCAAGTGCATGGGCTGTCGCTACTGCATGGTCGCCTGTCCCTTCAGCGTCCCGAAATACGAGTGGAGCAAGCTCTTCCCCAAAGTGCAGAAATGCACCATGTGTCCCGACCGCGTCGCTGCGGGAAAGCAGACTGCCTGCGCCGAGATTTGTCCGACCGGCGCCACCAAGTTCGGCGAGCGCGACGACTTGATCGCCGAAGCGCAACAGCGCATCCGCGACAACCCCGGCAAATACGTGGACCACATTTACGGCCTCGACGAAGTCGGCGGCACGTCCGTGCTTCTGTTGTCTCCGGTTCCGTTCGAAACTTTCGGCTACCGCACCGGCCTCTCCAAAGATCCCATGCCCATGCTGACCTACCGCGTCCTGTCCCACATCCCCGATTTCGTTCCCCTCGGTGGAATGATGCTGGGCGGCATCTGGTGGATCACACACCGGCGCGAAGAAGTTGCGTTGGCGGAAGGCCCCAAGCCGCGTGTTGAACTGAAAAACGACAAGAACTCCGACAAGAATGGGAGGAAGTCCTAATGTCGCGCCCTCCGAAATTCAAGTTCACTTTCTGGAAGCTCGTTTTCTTTTTCCTCATGGCCGCCGGACTCTACGCCACCTTCATCCGATTCACCCAGGGACTCGGCGCCTCGACTCACCTCAGCGATCAATTCCCATGGGGCATCTGGATCAGCTTTGACGTTCTCTGCGGCGTCATGCTCGCGGCTGGCGGATTCACTCTCACCGCAACCGTCCATATCTTCAACATCAAGCGGATGCACTCCATCATTCGCCCCACCATCCTCACCGCTTTCCTCGGCTACATCCTGGTGTGCGCCGCTCTGATGTACGACCTCGGCAAGCCTTACAACATATGGCACCCGCTCATCATGCGCAATCCGCACTCCGTCATGTTCGAAGTGGCCTACTGCGTCATGCTTTACACCACGGTGCTCGCCCTCGAGTTCTCGCCCATCGTTCTCGAGCGCTTCAACTTGCAAAAGCCGTTGAAGGTCGTCCGCGCCATTCTGATTCCGTTGGTTATCCTCGGCGTGCTGCTTTCTACGCTGCATCAATCGTCTCTGGGCACGCTCTACCTCATCGTTCCCGAGAAGCTGCATCCCTTCTGGTACAGTCCGCTGCTCCCTGTTTTCTTCTTTGTCTCGGCCATTGCCGTCGGACTCGCCATGACTATCTTCGAATCGTCCCTGAGTTCCAAGCATTTCGGGCTGCAGCTGGAACTGCCCGTCCTGCAGGAACTCGGCCGTGTCCTGGTGGTCGTGCTCGGTGTCTACGCCATCCTCCGCCTGGAGGACCTCGCTAATCGCGGCGCCCTCCGCATGGCGTTTCATCCCGGATACGAGATGTACCTGTTCTGGCTTGAAATCTCGCTTGCCATCATTCTTCCCCTGGCGTTGCTGTTGCAGCCCAGGATTCGATCGAGCGCCAACGGTCTGTACCTGGCCGCCGTCTCGGTCGTTCTCGGTTTCATCACCAATCGCATGAATGTCAGCATCACCGGCTTCGAGGGCTCTACTGGCGTCCGCTACTTCCCCAAGTGGACCGAACTGGCCGTTACCGGCAGCATCATTGCCGCCGGTTTCGCACTCTTCGGACTGGCCGTGAAGTATCTGCCCATCTTCCCCAAGGAAGAGGAAGAACTGGCCCGGGAGCCCGTCGCCGTGTCGCAATCCGAGGTGCCGGAGATCGAACCGGTCATGGAGCATGCCGGAGACTGATCCTACTCGCCGACGATGGTGGCGCCTGACTCTGACCTTGAGCGCCAAGCTCAACATTCTTTTGCTTGGCGCCATGGTCGCAATCCTCGCCCTGCTCGGCTATCTCAACGTCCGCCTGCATCGCGAGCACCTTGAGCAAAACACCTTAACCAGCGCGGAGCGCGTCAGCGACGTCATCAAGCACAGCACCACCGACTACATGCTTCACAACGATCGCGAGGGCCTCTACCGCTCCCTTCAGGCCATGTCGGCCGAGCCCGGCATGGAGAAGATTCGCATCTTCGATCAGGAAGGCCGGATCAGCTACACCACCGACTCCCGCGAGCAGAATCAGGTGGTGGATAAGACTGCCGAGGCTTGTTATGGCTGCCACGTTCAGTCTGAGCCGCTGGCGCGCCTGACTCGCCACGACCGCTTCCGCATCTACCGCAATGCCGAGGGAGCCCGCGTACTCGGCATCATCAGCCCTATCGAGAACCAGCCTTCCTGTTCCAATGCCGCCTGCCACGCGCATCCCGCCGAGCAGAAAATCCTCGGGGTCCTCGACACCAACCTGTCTCTCGCTCGCGCCGACGTTCAGCTGGCCGAGAGCAGCCGCCGCATGATCGCCTACACCGGCTGCGCTCTGCTGTTGATCGCGTTCCTGAGCTGGTTCTTCGTCTGGATCGTGGTCGCCAAGCCCGTCCACGCCTTGAAGCGGGGCACCGAGCGCCTCGCCGCCGGCGACCTGGGCCATCAGATCGACGTTCAGTCCGAGGACGAAATCGGAGATCTTGCGAGCTCTTTCAACGGCATGAGCCGCGAGCTGCAAATCGAGCGCAACCTGAATCTCGTCTGGACCCACACCCTCGAAGAGCGCGTCGGGCAAAAGACCGCCGAACTCCGCCGCGCCCATGAGCACGCCCTGCACACCGAGAAGATGGCTTCGATTGGCAAAATGGCCGCCGTCCTCGCCCATGAAATCAACAATCCCCTGTCCGGCATCCTCACCTACGCCAAGCTGCTGCACAAATGGATGAGCTCCCAGGAGCCGCCCCGTGATCCGGACGCTCGTCGCCGCGAGATCTGCGACTCCCTCGACCTCATCGCCTCTGAAAGCCAGCGCTGCGGCGATCTCGTCAGGAACCTGCTCACGTTTTCCCGGACCACGCCCATGAACCTGCAGGCCGCTGACCTGAACCCCGTCATCGCTCAATCCCTGCGTCTGGTGCAGCACCAACTCGATCTCGCAGGAATTCAAGTGCAGCAACAACTCGATCCCGATCTGCCGCAGGTCCACTGTGACGCCGCCCAGATCGAGCAGGTAATTCTCGCCCTCGTCATGAACACCCTCGATGCCATGCCTCAAGGTGGCAACCTCTGGATCACCACCAGCTTCACCCGCGAACCCAATCTGGTCCGCATCGTCGTACGCGACGACGGCTCCGGCATTCCGGCGGAAATCCTGCCTCGCATCTTCGAGCCATTTCTCACCACAAAAGAAACCGGACGCGGCGTTGGTCTGGGTCTCGCCATCAGCCACAGCATTCTTGAGCGTCATCGCGGCGCCATCGAAGTGCAGTCCGAACTTGGCCGGGGCACGACTTTTACCGTAACTCTGCCCTGGGATCCAGACGCAGCCGACGCCGCGCCCAAGACCGCGTCCCCGGCCAACGAAATTGCCGCCACTACGAGCGGGAGGTGACCACGTGGAAACACAAGGAAAGCTATTGATCGTTGACGACGAACTCAGCGTCCGCGATTCCCTCGGAAAATGGTTTCGCGACGAAGGCTACGAAATCGGTACTGCCGATAGTGCCAGCGACGCCCTTACCCGCATGGCCGAGAACAAATGGGACCTCGCCCTGCTCGACATCAAGATGCGCGGCACCGACGGCATCGAACTGCAGCGCCGCCTTCATGAAATGGATCCCGACCTCATCGTCATCATGATGACCGGCTACGCCTCCGTCGAAACCGCCGTCACCGCGCTCAAGAACGGAGCTTACGACTACGTCAGCAAGCCGCTTGATCCCGACGAGATTGCCCATCTCGTCAGCAAGGCCCTCGCTCACCATCGCGCCGAAAAAGAGAACGTCCGCCTGCGTGAAACCGTCGCCGAAGCCACCAACCCCGGCGACCTCGTCGGACAAAGTCCTGCCATGCGCAAAATCTTCGACGCCATCGCGACCGTTGGCCCCACCGACGCCAACGTCCTTATTACCGGCGAGAGCGGTACCGGCAAAGAGCTTGTCGTGCGCGCCATTCACGCCGCCAGCATGCGCCGCTTTCATCCCTTGGTCGCTATCCACTGCGGCGCCCTCACCGAGACGCTGCTCGAAAGCGAGCTCTTCGGCCACGAAAAAGGGGCCTTCACCGGCGCGCAATACCGCAAGAAGGGCAAATTCGAAATCGCCGAGGGCGGAACCGTATTCCTCGACGAAATCGGCGATATCTCCCTCAAGACTCAGACGGACCTGCTCCGTGTCTTGCAGGAACGCGAAATCACCCGCGTCGGCGGCAACCAGGTCATCAAGGTCGACTTCCGCTGCGTCGCCGCCACCAACAAGAATCTCGAACTCATGATCGAGGACGGCACTTTCCGTCCCGATCTCTTCTACCGCCTCAACGTGTTCCGCATCGAGCTCCCTCCGCTGCGCGACCGCCGCGAAGACATTCCTCCGCTCGTCGAACATTTTGTTCGCAAGTTTGCCTTGGCGATGAGCAAGCGCATCACCCGCGTTTCGCCCGCGGCCATGAACCAGTTGCAGCAGCAGCCCTGGATGGGCAATGTCCGCGAGCTTGAAAATGCCGTCGAACGCGCCATGGTTGTCGCCCAGGAGCCCGAACTCCGCGAGCCGGACTTCATCTTCAAGTCTCAGCCCGCGCCTGCCGCGATCGGCGCGGGCAAAAGCCTCGACGAAATCGAGCGGGCCCACATCCTCCGCGTCCTCGAAGAGTGTGGCGGCAATCAGAGCCGCGCTGCCGAAGTCCTCGACATCGACCGCGTCACGCTCCACCACAAACTCAAACGTTACGGTTGGACCCGCGCCTCGCTCACCGCGCAGTGACGACGTGCGAGGATGCGGTTAGGTGGGAACGAGTGCATGAGCGGCCCTTCAGGGCCGTGTCAATAGCGACTCGATGAGGGGCTTTAGCCCCGGTGTCAGACGAATGAATCTCGTACACCTGCTTCCGGTCGGTAAAGTTGAAGCCTCGCTTCTCGACCACCTCCGCGTCTCCATCCCTCAAAGCCTGCACGTGTCTTGCGCCATCCTCCCCACCGCACTCGATCCCGCACTGGTCTACCACCCCGAGCGCCAGCAATACCATTCTTCCGAAATCCTCCGCCGCATGCAGCCTCTGGTCCGCCCGCAAGACTGGCGCATCCTCGCCGTCGCCGACCTCGATCTCTACATCCCCATTCTCCAGTACGTTTTCGGCGAAGCTCAAATGGGAGGCCCTTGCGCCGTAGTCTCCGCCTACCGCCTCCACCAGGAGTTCTACGGCCTCGACCGCGACGACGCCCTGCTCCGCCAGCGCCTCCTGAAAGAATCCGTCCACGAACTCGGCCACACCCTCGATCTCCGCCACTGCCAGGACTACCGCTGCGCCATGGCCTCCAGCCACGCTGTCGAATGGATCGACCTCCGCGAACCCATGCTCTGCCGCTCCTGCCAATCCCAGGTCGAGTCGAAATCCTCTCCCGCCGAAAAGCCCGCTTAACGCTCTGCCGCGACCACACGGCTCTGGGTCCGCAGACCGCCGGCACCACTCTGCAAGAGCGGCCCTTCAGGGCCCGTTAAGTCGCATTCGGATAAAGAGGGGCTTCAGCCCCGCGGCCAAATGGGCTTTTACCGCAGCCTCGTAGTAAACTTCCGCCATGATGCCAAGACTGTTCTCCATCACCGTCCTGATCCTGACGTTCTGCACATCGCTCTTCGCTCAATCTTCGAAACCAAAACCTGGCGTCGAAACCCAGCCCCTGGGCACGCATGATGGGAGGCCCATCACCTTGTACAAGCTCACGAACGCTCACGGCGTCGAAGTCCATGCCATGAACTATGGCGGCATCATCCTCTCCATCCGCGTCCCCGACCGCAAAGGCGAGTTCGCCGACGTCGTCCTCGGCCACGACACGCTCGAAGGCTACATTCCGAATCCTCCCTACATCGGCGCCATCATCGGTCGCTACGGCAACCGCATCGCCAACGGCACCTTTACCCTCGACGGCAAAACCTACACCCTGCCCAAAAACGACGGCCCCAACACGCTTCACGGCGGCACCGACAAAACTTTCAACAAAGTTGTCTGGGATGGTGAGCCGCTGAAAGGCAAGACTGCCGTGGCTTTCACCTACCTCAGCCACGACGGAGACGACGGTTTCCCCGGTAATCTTAAAGTTAAAGTTACCTACACCCTGACCGACGACAACGCCATCGTCGTCGATTACGAAGCCACCACCGATAAATCGACGCCCATCAATCTAACCCAGCACAGCTATTTCAACCTCGCCGGAGAAGGCAACGGCGACATCCTGAACCAGGAAATGATGCTCAACGCCGACCGCTTCACGCCGGTAGACAAAAATCTGATTCCCACCGGCGAGCTCCGCCCCGTCAAAGGCACCCCGTTCGATTTCACCACCTCGACGAAAATCGGCGCCCGCATCGACGATCCCTACGATCAGCTCGTCCTCGGCCACGGCTACGACCACAATTTCGTCATCAACCGCAAGCCCGCCGACACCGGCCTCGTCCTTGCCGCCCGCGCTTACGATCCCTCGAGCGGCCGCGTCCTCGAAGTCTCCACCACCCAGCCCGGCGTCCAGTTCTACACTGGAAATTTCCTCGACGGCACCGTGACCGGCAAGCAAGGCCACGTCTACAAACGCCGCTACGCCTTCTGCCTCGAGACGCAGCACTTCCCCGATTCGCCAAATCACCCGGATTTTCCCAGCACAATCCTCAAGCCAGGAGAAACTTTCCACTCGAAAACGGTTTTCAAATTTTCCACGAAGTAGTCGTCCAAGCCCCAAAGGGGCGGAATCCAATAGCCCAGGGCGCGAGCCCTGGGTGTCGCCCAAAAACGAATCGAGTCCCGTAGGGACGGCACCACGACCCCCGCCGTTCCTCACTCCCCCCGCAACTCCTCTACCAGCGCCTTCTCCACCGCTCGGCAAAGCTCCGCCTTCAACTTCTTCCCGCCCGACGTCAGATAAAACGTATCAATCGCCATCTGCCCCTCGGTATCAATCAACGCAATCTCGATGTTGCATTCCTGGTCCGACAGGCACGATGCAATCCGATGCAGCAGCCGCGGACGATCCTGCGCAATCACCTGCACCAGCGTGCTCGTCGAAGAACACGAATCGTCGAATTCAATCTTCGTCTCCACCTTCACCTTCGCGATCGCGCCCTTCTCGCTGCGTTGCCGGTCCCGCAGCATCTTCTCCAGATCCGCCTCGCCCAGCATCACATCGGTCACACTGCGCTTGAACCGCTCCCACTCCGAAAGATTCAACTCCAGCGTCCGGAACCGGTCCGTAAAATACAGCGTGTCCACCACCGTTCCCGCCTCATTCGAAAACGCGTTCGCTTTCACGATATTCATGCCCCAGGCCGCCAGCACGCCCGCCAGTTTGGCAAACAGAAATGGACGATCCCTCGTCACCAGCGTTAACTCATACCAGTGCCGTCCCCGCTTCAAATCCACGAGCACCAGGTCCTCGCCCAGCGAGTCCGCCATCAACAAATGCCGCATCACTTCTTCGGCGGAATGCACCAGCAAATACCTCTGCGGAAATCCTTCCAGAAATCCCTTGAACTTGTTGCCAGTCACCGGAGCCAGCGACCGCAGCCGCGCCAGTTTCTCGTCATTCACATCAGCATGCACCCTCTGGTCGGCGCTGCGGTTCAAATAATTCTCCGCGCCCATGTATAGCTGCCAGACATTCTCCGCTTTCCACGGCGTCAGCGCCTCCGGATTCACCGCCTTGATGTCCGCATAGGTCAACAGAGTCAGCATCTTCAACCGCTCCGGCGTCCCCATCTTCTCCGCAAATGCATGCACCGTGTCCGGACTGAAAATATCCCGCCGCAGCGCCGCCGACAATTCCAGATGGCTCGCAATCAAAAACAGCACTTCCGCCCGCTCCTTCGGATCCACGTCCAGCCGGTCCATCGCTTTATTTGCGATCTCCAGCGAGGCCTCCACGTGATTGCCGCCGGGCACTCCCTTGCCCGTGTCATGCAGCAATAACGCCAGGTACAGCAACTCCGGATCCTCCAGTTCGCCCAGCAATTCCGCATATCGCCGGTCCCACTCCGACTGCGATTGCTTCAACCGGTGCAGGCTCTCGATCGCCAGAAACGAATGCTCATCCACCGTGAACCGGTGATAAAAGTCCCGCACCACCAGCGAATCAATCAGCTTCAACTCCGGCAGCAGCAGCGTCAGCAGTCGCAGCGAATGCATTGCTCGCAGCGCGTCCGCCGCATACGGCTGCAACAGAGTCTCCTGCAGGTACAGCCACAGCTCCGCTCCCCGCGGAGGCATCGAAGCCAGCGCCGGAAGCGCCTGCTCAATCCGATACTCCGTCGTCGCGCTCAACTTCAACCCGTGATGCGCCATGAAGTGAAACAGCCGCAGCAGGACCTCCGGATCCTGCAGCGCTCCAGGCCTTTGCAAAAAGATAAGCCCGTCCACCACTGAAAAGTCCGCCGTCGTCAGCCGCGAGCGCCAGCTCTGCACCTGCCGGTATAGCGCCGACCATGCCTCCGGAATCTCCTCCAGCAACTGCGTCACCGTCCGCTGCACCGCGCGTGCGTGACCGAAATAGATCCGCATCCAGTCGGCCGCCGACAGCTCCCCTGCATCTGCCGCCCCAATCCGCTTGGCTGCCGCCTCGTCCTGTGCCTCCCAACTCAGCGTATTGTCGTCACGCCCGTGCCGGAAGTGCAGAAAGCATCGCGCCGACATCAGAAAATCCAGCGCTGCTTCCAGTTGCTTGCGCACCGGAGCCCGCAGCGAACTTGCGTCCGGCCAGTCATGCAGCTTGTCCATCGCCGAAATCAGAGCCAGCCATGAGGCCACGTTGCAGTCGCGCAGCCCGCCCGGCGCCTCTTTCAAATTTGGTTCCAGGTGATACAGCGTCATCCCATACTTCGCATGCCGCTCGCGCGTGACCTCCGCCAACCCCTGCAGCAGGGCCTTCGATTCGCGCATCACCACTTTTGGAATGACTTTGTCATGCAGCCGCCGGAACAGCTCGCGATCCCCAGCCAGATAGCGGCAGTCGAGAAGTGAAATGGTGAACTCAGTATTGTTGGTGTCGTAGCGGTCGCACTCCGCCAGAGTCCGCGACGCTGGGCTCAGCTTCAACTTCAGGTCCCACAATTCCTGCGAGAACCGCCGCACTGGATCCTTGAACGCCTGCTCCGCGTCGCGGTCGTTGAAGAGAAACAGCAGGTCAATATCAGAATAAGGAAACAGCCAACCACGCCCGAACCCGCCCGTGGCCACCAGTGCAAAGTCGGCAGGCGACGGCTCGTCGGCCGAAACGATATCGCGCCACAGCCGCGCCAGAATATCTTCCACCAGCCGTGTGCGTTGCGCCACGGCCGCGCGCCCGTCCCCGGTCGCCTCAAACTCCCGCTGGATGCGCGCCGTCTCGCCGCTAAGGGCTCCCCGCAGTTCGCTGATCAATGAGGACGCCGCCATCATCAATATCATTCACCCCTGTGACGCTCGCCACCGGGGGAGGGCCGCCACATCGCCGCCTGTCAGATGTTTGCCAATCGCGTCCAGCCCAAAAATTGTTTGACCCGCACTCCCCAGATCACCAGCACGTCACGCTCTTCTTAGCGACCTTAGGTTTTTCCTTAGCGTCCTTCGCGGTCAAAAGCTCTCCCCGCAAGGCTCCCCAACTCCCTACAGCGCCCCCTCGCCCCGCTCGTCGTTCCGAATCCGAATCGCCTCATCCACTTTCGAAAGAAAAATTTTCCCGTCGCCAATCTTCCCCGTGCGCGCCGCTCCCAGGATGGCCTGCACCGCTTTCTCCACCATCGCCTCGGCCAGCACCATCTCGATCTTCGTCTTCGGTATCAAATCCACGCTGTATTCGCGCCCGCGATAGACCTCGGTGTGTCCCTTCTGCCGCCCGTGGCCTCGTACCTCGATCACCGTCATGCCTTCGACGCCAATCTCGTGAAGCGCAGTTTTCACCGCCTCCAGTTTGGAGTTTTGAATGACCGCCTCAATCTTCGTCATGATGTCGTCAGTTCCTGTTCCGCGTTCTCACGCTGCCGTCGCGTCGAATCGCCGTCGTGAACGCAAAAAGTCCGGCCACCCTCGACGCCTCCCAAAATCATATTCCCCTTCCGGCCTCGCGGAGTGAAGTTCGGGAGGTCCAGGCCTGATTGATTCCTCCTCTGGAACTCGCGCCGGGCACAATTCCACCGACGCTCACTCTACCGTCCCCCACACCCCCACGGAAATCGAATCTATTTATCGTCCCTATCAGGTTTTGTTATTGATTCGCGGCCTTCTCGGCCCTCGAAAGTGGCGAGTCAACCGTTCCCCCAAACGCGGCGTCGTCCCGAGCGGAGCCGCTTTTCAGGCGAAGCGAAGGACCTCCCTCTCATCCGGCCCCGCGCGCAAGCCAAATACCCCGTCAGCACGAGTTCCAAAATTGTAAGGGATACCCTGAAGTGACAGGCGTCAGGACTGTGACGCTTCGTGACAGCGCCTTAGCAGGCTGCGGAAAAACTCCGATTTCGCTCGTGTTTTTGAAGGGGCGCGGCTTATAGCCGCGCCGTCAATGCCGCAAAATCACTGGCGGCTTTAGCCGCTGAGGGTCGCTGTGCGCCGCAGCCTGTTAGAACTTAAACTGCACATCCAACTGCGTGCGCCGCGGAGGCTGCGCCGCCGCCGGCTGCCCGAACAATGTCGATGATTGCACCCCAATGTAGGTCACATAATTCGGATGGTTCAGCACGTTAAACGCATTCAACGAGACCGAAATCACTTTGGCTTCTTTCTTCTTCGACAGACGGAAGTCATGCGCGGCATTCACGTCGAGCTCGATCGTGCCCGGCCCCGCCATCGTGTTGCGCGACACGCCCACGGGCCGATCATTCAGGATTCCGTCCTGATTGTCGTCAGACCCTGTTGTGATGTTGACCGGCTTGCCCGAGTAGAGCGACAGAGCCATGCCGAACGTGAAAAATCGTGCCAGCTCCGACGATGCCAACAGATCGAACTTGTGCAGCCGGTCGTAGTCCGATCGTCCCCAGTCCGCCGTTGGATCGTAGCTGTTCGCGGGAAAGTACGTGATGCCGCTGGTGTTGTTGTACGTACGGCTCAGTGTGTACTGGATCTGGCCCGTGAAATACTTGCTCGGCTTGCCCCGGAACGTCAGCTCCAGCGCGTTGCCTTTCAGGTATCCCTCCGATTGCATCTGCCGCACCTGGCCGAGAGACGGATTGGGCCGCACCCAGTTTGTGCCCACCAGGACGGGCTCGTTGGCATCGATCGAGCGGAACAGGTCCGATGCCGCGCGTGCCGATGTAAACCGCGCTGAACGTGCTCTTCGAGGTGACCTGCTGCTCGATGCCGACGCTGTATTGCAGAGTATAAGGAGTCCGTGCATTCGGATCGAGCGTGACGATACTGACTGGCAGCCCGGCGAGACCGCCGGATGGGAAACGGATAAGCCGGATTCGTGACGAGGAAGCGCAGCAGGTTCACGCCATTGAAGTGCAGCAAGTCGCCGATGGGGCTTGGCCCGGTGCGATCGTAGAACACGCCCGCGCCTCCGCGGATGACCGTCTTGCTTTTCGGCGCTGGGTGCGTAGGCGAAGCTCAACGCGCGGAGCGAAGTTGTGCGGCTCGTCGTGAAAATAATTCTGCCAGTAGTAGCGCACGCCCAGGTAAAGAGAAAAATTCGGCCGCAGGCGGATGTTGTCTTCGACAAACCCGCAGATGACTCTTTCCAGAAACGCCACGTGTCCCTGCCCGGTCTGCACCAGGTAGGTTGCAGCCATCGCCGGCGGGGGCATTGTCGGCAGCTGGCGAAGGTATAAGTCCCGGCGCGGTTGGTGAAAGTCGTCGAGGCCGCGGCGGCTGATGTCGGGAATGTCGATGCCGAAGCTCAGTTGATGCTTCCCGCTGGCATAGGTGGCGAAGTCGGTGCCGTCGAAGTGATATTCCGTGCGGCGCGTGTCGGCCTGCGCGCCGCCCGCCGTGAACAGCCCAGACGACGCGACAATCTGCGCGCTCCGGATCAATGCTGGTCACCGGTGAATCGTAAGTGACCCACGAGAAATCGCGCCTGGTTCACCCAATGCGGCGAAAACTGAGTGCAGATAGCTCGACGTTGATCTCGTGTTCCAGAAAGTGCGTGTCGGTGGCCGCGCTGGGCAGCACGGTCCCGCCGATGTTCTGAGTTCTCGCTCGAGCGATGTTCGTAGGAGTAGCCGATCCAGAACTGGTCCCCGTTGGCCAGGTCATGAAAAACGCGGCCCGAACCAAAAAAATGATGTGTGGGGTTGGGAACCGTCTGCGCAAATGGCCCGAAGCCCGCCGCCTCGGCGGCATGCGATGGCGTTCGCGTCCATGATGGCCTGCTGGTCGAGAATGTCCTCATCCAGCGACAGCAGAAAACTGGTGCGCTTGCTGTGCCGCGATCGGCCCGTCACCGACCCTTCGATAATATTCGCGGCGCTCAGGTGGCTTCACCAGAGTCACGAATTCGTTGGCCGCATCGAACACCGAATCGCGAAACATGAAATTCAGAGAGCCGTGATACGTGGGTGTTCCGCTTTTGGTGACGATTTCCAGGCGCGCCCGCCCCGGCCGCGAGAAACGCGCCGAGTAAGGATTGTTGTTGATCTTCACTTCCTGCACTGCCGACGGCGTCACGCCCGGACCGTTGGCTTCGATCCCGTTGACCACCAGCGTGACGCCATTCGTGCCGGTCGCGTTGTCGTCAAGGAATCGCGACATGGTCGTGATGTAGTCCTGGTCGAAGACGGGGACGCGGTCGAGCGCGTCGCGATCAATGGCGTTGTTGTTCTGGTTCTCTGACGTCTCGGTGCTCACCGTCGGCACGTTGATCCCGGTCGCCACCGTCACGCTTTCGGTGGCTACCGGATCTGCAGCACCACATGCAGCGGCGCGAATCGCTTGGCGTTGACCACGGCTGTCATGCGCGTGTCGCGAAAACCTTCCGCATGAAAATTGAGCGTGTACTTGCCGGGAGCAATGTTGTCGAAGTGAAACCCTCCGACCGCGTCCGTGGTTGCGGTGGCCACAGCCTCCGGCCCGCTGCCGAGCAGCGCGACTTGCGCCTGGGCGACGGCAGCGCCGGAAGGGTCGAGCACGACGCCGGTAATGGAATGGATGGCCGCGCGGTCGTCCCTGTCGCCGTCGCCTGCCTCATCTCGCGCAACGCTGGAATCAGCCGAGCGCGCGGGTTCCTGGGCGCGAAGCGGCGCCGCCGCAGCAAGCAGTGCGATCATGAGGCATAGCGAACGGTTCAGGAACATGGCCGGTTGTTTCAGACGAGCGGAACCAGTCGAGGATAATTCAGGAACCTGAAAGCGCCCTGAAAGTATCGCGCGAGAACTCGCTTAGGGCCTGGAAACCTGGCGCCGCGCACGAACCGCGTTCCGATCACCGTCCGCTGCCGCCAGCTATTTTGCCGGCCCCTTTGGCGGTTCGGGAGGCGCGGGGGGCCTGACGAACTTGGCGTCATCCACCGGAACGTTCTGCTTCATCTCGCTCACCTGGATGGTGAAGCGCCCATTGGGACGCGCCAGCGTCCAACGGTACGGAACCTTGACGCCGTTGTTGTCGTGGTAGTCGGCGTAGTCAATCTGCGTGGGCATCTGTCCCAGCGCGGTCTCGCCGTAGCGCACCAGGCGGAGGAGCAGTCCGGTTTGCTCGTCGAAGTAGAGCCGGATCGGCGGCTTGCCTTCGCGACGCCCCAGCACGATGTAGGTTTCGCGGTCGCCTACCTTCTCGGTGCCGTGCATGAGCATGGCGCTGAACATGGGCTTCAAATGCGTGGCCAGATGCAGGTCCGCGTCAATGGATGCGCCATCCAGGTCGCTGCCTCGCATGTCGCGCTGCTGGCCGCCCGGCATCGCCAGCCAGCCCTCATGGCCATTGAACGCGGTCACGTTGTCTCCCTCAGGCATGTGCGTGAACGAGATTCGCTGTTCAGGATCCTTGGAATAGATATCAATGGGCAAAGACTTACCGCCAAAATCGATGGTGCCCTTCATGACGCGAGTCGTGATCTTCTCGACCGCTGCTGCGCCGCCGAGCGCCTGCACGTACTTATCGAGCAGTTGCTCGGGCGTCGGGCCGGCATCCTGCTTGGCGTCCACTTCCTCCGGTTTTTTCGGCGTATTCATGGCCTCTTCGGTCA
The DNA here is from genome assembly GCA_963819145.1 of uncultured Acidobacteriaceae bacterium. Taxonomy (GTDB): domain Bacteria; phylum Acidobacteriota; class Terriglobia; order Terriglobales; family Acidobacteriaceae; genus Sulfotelmatobacter. Next base: position 8,713 of record CAWFVB010000028.1, on the reverse strand, counting down.
TCACGGCGGGGGTCGCTTGCGGGAAGGCGCTGCCGCGGTGGCAGGTGTTGCAGGTGACCTTGCGCTGGCCGTCGAAGCTGTCGGCGTTGATGGCGAACATCATCTCCATCATCTTGCGCGCGGTCTGTTTGTTTTTCTTGTCGTCCTTGTCAAAGGCGCCCTGCACGTGGCAGAAGTCGCACTCCACGCCGAGCGACGCGGTGATGAACTGCATGGTGGGGAAGACTTGCTCGGCAGGAATTCCTTTGAGCACCTGGATGTTCTTGAACTGCTCCTCAGCTTTTTTGCCTGCGGCTTGCGGCGGCGTGCCCGGGCCGCCATGGGGAGTGGCATTCGACTGAGCTCGCAGGCCACCGGCCACGAACCCACACAGGACAACAAGCGCTGCGATTGCCAGAACAGACTTGCGCATGATTTTGTTTGCCTCGGTTGGAATTCCAAGAGTCTATCAGAGGGCTTCAGGGGGCCGGAATGTTCCGTACGGAACACTTCAGCGGTTTTGCATAGGGGCACATGTATAGGGTTGGTTGGTAAAATAACTTGTAGAGAAATTGGTGTAAAGCGTTTTGGGCGAATAGTTTAGCGGGCATGTGCCGATATGTCGGCACTTGGTGTGGCGAAAAAGACACAACGAAAAGGGGCGCTCGAGGATTGCAGTTTGGAGAGTGGCCGTCGTGCCGTCCCTACGGGACTCGGTTCGTTCTTGGGGGGATACCCAGGGCTTACGCCCTGGGCTACCGAATTCCGCCCCTTCGGGGCTCTGGGGGATCAACCTTTGCGGCTCAATCCCGGGGAATCTCGGCTAGATCTGTCCTGCTTGACAGCTGAATCGTTCAGAGTATGCTCGCCCGATAACCTCCACTCCGTCTCAGGAGGGTATCCATGAACAAATCCAGCCTGGCAATCCTCGCCTACTGGTTGCTATTTCACGCAGGTCTCGGGAACTCTTTGGCTCAAGGAGTACAGCCCTACCCGAGTGCGATCACCGACAGAGTGGTGCGCACGGAAACACCGATGTCGGTCCCGCCGGTCAACCTGGTATTCAAAGACCCGGATTTCGGTTCGATGATGGTACGGGTTACGGACCAGACTACGAACTACCACCACCCGGGTGGCAACTTCCGGAACCCTGCCGTCGGGGAAACGAATGCGTGGAGTTCTGACAGCAGAAAGTTTTACGTAATTGCCCAAGGGGGACGGGACCTTGCATTCGCGTTCGACCCCTCCACGATGGCCATCAGTTCATTGCCCGGCGCGAATCCTGGCGGGCCGCTGGTGTTAGGACTTCGCCCGGGCGCGACGTTCAGCTTTGTCGATAAAGATCTGATGTACGGCACAACGGATGCAACCCCTCTCACGATCAGTCAGTACCGATTCTCGACGGGCGAAGTCACTCCGCTGATTGACACAGCCACGTGCGGAGTCCAACCGCCGCTCGATGTAACGAATCGGCAAATTCGAAGCGATGACGACGTTACTCTTGCTGCAGACGACAGTCGTGTGTCGATTTCTGAAGGTGGTCCGGAGCCGGGGAAGAACCCCTTCGTTATCGTGTACGACAAGAAACGTGGCTGCCGCTGGTACAACACGCAGACGGGACAGATTGGGGGCCAATGGGGACCGTCAGGATACGCCGCAGAATCGGGCTTCCTGATCGCCCACGCTCATATATCCGGGAATGGCAAGTACGTCAGAATCGGTAACTACACCTTGGGTTCTTTCGTGTGGGATCTGGAAACGTTGGAGGTTACACCTTGCCTTTTGCGTACTAGTCTGCATTGCGGCGGCTATGGAACCATGGGGCGTAGCACTTACATCAATACGCCCGGAACGATTGACGAAATGAACATCGTCATGAGGTCTCTGGATAATCTGGCGGCCATGAGTCCGCTCGTGTGGCCACTGCCAGTACCTTCCAGATGGGAGCAGGAAGATCATTTTGCGTGGACCAACGGATATCTGGACGACAACAATCCAGTCTGCGCTTCGGTCCACAGTTACGATGGAGATCCGGGAATCACGCGCCCTTGGGATGATGAAATTGTCTGTATCGAAACCGATGGCCTGGCTTCCACGGTCTGGCGCTTTGCCCATCACCGCACCTATTGGGTGAACCCGTATTTCAATACTCAACCCTTGGGAAATATCTCGCGGGATGGCCGTTTCTTTTTGTTCACGTCAACTTGGGATGGCCAACTTGGCCTGGAGTCTGACGGGACGCCGCGTTCGGACATGTGGATTGTGAAATTGAAGTGACTTCGGGAGAACCGGCCGCAGCTCGATACACCTAGGCCGCTGGACAGCCGAGCGCCGATGGCCGCCGTGCCGTCCCTGCGGGACTCGTTTGTTTTCTTGCGAGACCCAGGGCTTACGCCTTGGGCTACTGAATTCCGCCCCTTTGGGGCTCGATCTTGTGTGGCTGATCCCAAAATAAATATCCAGCAGATCAGCCCAGGGGGACTTGGGTCAGGGCTACGAGAGTGCGGAAGACGTAGACGGCTAGGACGGCGAGGATGCTGCCCGCGATCAAGGGGCGGTACGTCGTCTCGAGCAGGTCGGCGAGGACTCCGGAGACGAAGACGAAGAGGAACGGAATGGCGGCGAGGAGGAATCCGGCACCAGCGAAGTGGGGGTGTGCCATGCCGAGAAGCAGGAACAAGACGGCGACCAGGAGTGGAGAGGTGTTGCCGAAGTAGCGCGTGCGCGGCCATACAGCGTAAGTGGCCAGCGCGACCGGAAGACCGAGAGCGAGCGCCGGACAAGCGCGGCCGATCTGGGTCGCGATCTGCTTGTAGACACCCGAGACGGTGAAGCCTCGCCAGGTGGCCTGCCCAGAAGGAGGCGTGGCGCAGGCTTTCGGCGAAGGCGTGAGGGTGGAAGAAATACACGGCGAACAGGAGAACGAATGCGACCAGGCAAGACGCGAGCCAGATGACCAGCCCTGCCCGCCGGCGGACGGGGGCCACGTAGAGCAGGAAGGCGAGCGCCAGCGGGACCAGGACGATCATGGAGAACTGCGAACCGATGGCGATCGCGAGTGCGACTCCGAGGAGCACGATGCGGCGCCAGTTCCAGAGCACGACTTCGCGCGGGGCGTAGAGCGTGTGGGCGACGGCGATGGCGGTGAAGATGGTCCCGAAAGATCCCCAGACTGCGAGCAATCTCTGGTTCGGTGTGCCAGACGGCGGTGGCCTGAATCAGAGAAGGCGAGAAGCAGTAGAGGGTGAGAGCGATGAAGCCACCGGTGTTGCCGCAGAGGCGGCGGGCGACGTACCAGAGGGAAGCGCCCATGAAGAGTCCGCAAGCGAGGAACGGGAGGCGTGGGAGCCATCGCCAGTAGACGGCGGAGCCGAGGTCGAAATCGCGCGGCCAGGCAAGCTAGGGGCGCCGCGGTTACCAGATAGAGCAGCGGGGAGTGCTCGGTGTCGAAGCCGCTGTCTTCCCCGAGGTACATGTCGCGCACGGCGTTGCTGACGGCGTCCATCATGGGAGCGGCGGCGATGCCGCGTCCGTGCCACTGCTTCCATCCTTCCGCGATGCGAACCGCCTCGGGACCGTCCGGCTCGCGAGCGGTGCGAAGCTCGGAGCGAACCAGCCACAGGGCTTGGCCGAGGAAGGCGAGCAGCAGGAGTCCGGCGAGAAACTGCGGACGTCCGAAGCGGTCGCGAGTGAAATATGGGCGCATTAGGTCGAGCCGAGTGTTTTACCATGGCGGGGGCCGGTTCGCCTAACAGGTGAGGTTGGTGGCGGGGGTTTGGCTTGCGCGCGAGGGCGGACTAGGGGGAGGACCTTCGCTTCCTGTTCGGGACGCAAAGGTTGGGCCGGGGAAGGCGGGCTTACGCGCGAGGGCGGATGAGGGTGAGATCCTTCGCTTCGCCTGTAGAACGGCTCCTCTCAGGATGACGTCCGCTTTTTTGGGGGCGGGAAGGTTTGGCTTACGCCATAGGGTGCCTTTGTGGGAGATTCCTTCGCCTTGCAGCTCAGGACGGGCTCTTCGCTCTGCCTGAAGAACGGCTACGCTCAGGATGACGGCGGTTCCTCGGTGACGGGAGAGAGCGGGACGATCGCGCCGTCAGGGCCGGAGTTTGCGGCGGCGACGCAGCCTTCTTATGCGCACACGCTGTTTATGGGGCCGGATGGGTTGCGGCCGGGATGGGGACTTGCTTTCTACTGGCTGATGTTCCTTACGCTGCAGAGGCTGGGCGTGGATCTGGCGGCGTCGTATGACCTCGGGGACAGCGGCTTGTGGAACATCTTGCTGGAAGAGTTGGCGACGCTGATCGCGGCGGTGGTTCCAGGCGTAGTGCTGGCGCGCGTCGAGCACAGGGCGTGGGGAGTGTATGGCCTGCCAGGACGTGGAGTGCTGGGGAAACGTTTCTGGGTGGGCGCGGCGTGGGGATTTGCTGGAGTCGGCCTGCTGATGTTCGGACTGCACGAGGCGGGAGTTTTTACATTTGGCCACGTCGCGCTGCACGGGACACGAGTCGTCAAGTTCGCGGGATTCTGGGCGGTGTTTTTTCTTCTCGTGGGACTGGCAGAGGAGTGCCAGTTCCGCGGCTACTCGGTATTCACCCTGGCGCGTGCGGTTGGCTTCTGGCCCGCGGCGGTGGTCTTGTCGTGCGGGTTCGGGCTGATCCACTTGAGGAATACAGGAGAGGTCTGGATTGGGGCGCTGGGGGCAGCGATCATCGGAATCTTCTTTTGCCTGACGCTGCGGCGGACTGGGAATCTTTGGTTTGCGGTTGGTTTTCATGCGGCATGGGACTGGGGGTTGACGTTTTTCTATTCCGTGCCCGACAGCGGGAATGTCTGGCCCGGACATTTGTTTCGCTCGTCCCTGCATGGACCGGACTGGCTCAGCGGAGGATCGGTGGGGCCGGAGGGAAGCGTGCTTTGCTTTGTGGTGATGGCGGTGATCTGGGTGGCGTTTGATCGAGTATATCGGCGGGCGGGCTTAGGCGTTCAGTGAAGGAAACTTCGGTGCGAATTGATTGTTTCGGGGTAAATCAAGAGCATTTAACCGCGAAGGTCGCTAAGAAAATCCGCAAAGGTCGCTAAGAAAATCCGCGAGGTCGCTAAGAAAATCTGGCCGGGTGGGGTTAAGAAGCGAGCGGCGATTCTGTGATTCCGTTTTTGGGAGCTTCATTCGCGGGCTCGGCGATCTGGAGCAATCTCCTGTTTGAGTCACAACATATACTGTCTGCATGACCTCAGAAGCGGACCTGCTGACACCGTTGCGGCGCTACTGGGGGTATAGCGCGTTCCGGCCGCTGCAGGAGCGGATTGTGCGGAGCCTGCTGGCAGGGCATGACACCTGCGTGGTGATGCCGACGGGTGGAGGGAAATCGCTGTGCTACCAGTTGCCGGCAGTGGTCGCGGGGCAGACGACCGTGGTGATTTCGCCATTGATCGCGCTGATGCAGGACCAGGCGGCACAACTGGCGCAGATGGGGATTCCGGCGGCGGTTCTCAACAGTTCGCGTCAGCAACGACCAGCAGGCGAAGGTGATGCGCCAGGCGCGCGAGGGCGCGTACCGGCTGCTGTATTTGTCGCCGGAGCGGTTGCAGCGCGGGGACACGATCACGTGGCTGCAGAAGGTTCCGATCTCGTTTTTTGCGATTGACGAGGCGCATTGCATCTCCGAGTGGGGGCATGAGTTCCGTCCGGAGTACCGGCAGCTGAGCAAGCTGCGGGCGCAATTTCCGGAGCGTCCGATTGCAGCGTTTACGGCCAGCGCGACGCGGCATGTGCGGCACGACATCCTGACGCAGCTGCAGCTGCGCAATCCCGACAAATATATTGCCAGTTTTTACCGGCCGAACCTGCGCTATCTGGTGCGGGAATGCGACAGCTGGAGCAGAGGGAGCTGCTGCTGGCGGCACTGCGCAATTACGCCGAGGGAAACGTGATCGTGTATTCGCCGACGATTGCCGAGGTAGAAGAGACGGTGGATTTTCTGGAAGACCAGGGCATTGCGGCGGTGGGATATCACGGCGAAGATGCAAAACGACGAGCGGAGGCGCAATCAGGAACGCTGGATGTCGGACGAAGTGCGGGTGCTGGTGGGGACGATTGCCTTTGGGTTGGGGATCAACAAGGCGACGGTGCGGGCGGTGATTCACTTGGCGCTGCCGAAATCCATGGAGCAGTTTTACCAGGAAGCAGGTCGGGCGGGGAGCGATGGAGAGCCGGCGGACTGCGTTCTGCTGTGGCGGAAGGCAGACGCGGGGCTGCTGGGATATTTTGCGAATCAGATCCTGGACTCGGCCGAGCGGGACCGGGCGTGGCAGAGGTATCACACGATCCGAGCGTTCGCGGAATCGGGCCAATGCCGGCACCGCCAGATTTGCACGCATTTTGGAGAGACTCCGAAGTGGGCGTCGTGCGGGGCTGCGACGTGTGCGGCAAAGCACCGGAGTGGTTGATGATGGCCGCGAGCCAGGGTGCCGTAAGGCGAACTGTGGCGACGGCGGCCCGCGGCGGAAAAATCGTGAGCCGCATCGCGGAGCCAGATGCGGAGCTGCGAGAGTACCTTCGCGAGTGGCGGAGGACGACTGCCAAGGAGCAGGGGACGCCGGCGTACGTCGTGTTGCACGATACGACGCTCGAAGAGATTTGCCGGATGAGGCCGAGTTCGATCGCGCGGTTGCGGACGATCACTGGTATCGGCGAGAGGAAGGCGGACCTTTACGGGCAGAAGATTTTAGAGGCCTTGCGACGTTATGAGAAAGGGGCGCGGGCGACTCCGTTGCCGGAGAAGAAGACGGCTCCAGCGCTGGAGACGTTGCTGCTGCTGGAACAAGGGAAGAGTTTCGAGGAGATTGCGCAGATTCGCGGGCGGCAGATTGGAACCGTGGTGAGCGCGGTGGCCGCGATGGTGGAGAAGGGTGAACTGGAGTTTCGTCCGGAGTGGCTTGATCGCAACCGGCTGGCGGTGATTGAAGCAGCGTGCGTGCAGGCGGGACTGGCGCAATGGGAACGACTGCGGAGTTTGAAGGATGCGTTGCCGCCGGAGATTACCTATGAAGAAATCCGGCTGGTGGTTGCGCGGTTGCGGCGCGAGGAGAGTAAAAAGAATGCGCAGATTTCCGCGTGAGGGCAGAGTTAGTCAGACGATTCGGATTCTTGCCAGACGTAACTTTGCTGGCGCGGCCCCAGGGTATAAGTTAGTAAGAACGCTGGGAACTTGCATTCCAGTGTAGAATTCAGCGGGCGTTAGATTCCCAGAAAAACAGTAACCACCATTAGAGCCATTTCATGGCATCGCTCGTGACTTGCTGCGTGCGGTGAAGCACGTCATCTCTCTTTGGAAGGGATTGGTCATGAGAATTCTCCTGTATAACCCGGACAACGGGGTCACTCGCAATTTCATGCCGCACCTGTGGATGTTTCTGCTGCAGTCGCTGACTCCGCCGGGGCATGAAGTGCTGCTGATTGACGGCAATGCGCAACCGATGGACGAGGCGAGCATCGCGCGGTTTGTGCGGGACGAGAAGATCGGGCTGGTGGGGATCGGCGCGATGACCCGCATGATCGCCAAGGCATATCGCATCGCCGACGCCATCCGCGCGGCCGGAGTGCCGGTGGTGATGGGCGGACCGCACGTGACCGAATGGCCGATGAGGCGCTCGGCCGCGACGGCGGGCCGCGCCATGCCGATGCGGTCGCCCTGGGCGAAGCCGATGAGACCTGGCCGAAGATCGTCGCCGACGCGGCGCGCGGCGGGCTGAGGAAATGTACGAGCCGGTGGACGAGTTTGGGCAGGAGCGCAAACCGTCTCTGCAGAATTATCCGGCGATTCCGTGGGACACCATGGATCTCGACCAGTTCAATTTGGTGCCAGGTATGCTCCGCCGATGCTGCAGAACGTCGGCGACGGGTGGGGGACGTTCCGGATTATTCCGGTGGAGTCCGGGCGCGGCTGTCCGTATGGCTGCGAGTTTTGCACGGTGACGGGATTCTTCGGCGACTCGATCCGCTTTCGCACCAACGAAAGCGTTGTGAACGAACTGCTGCTGCTGAAAGCCCGCGCGCAGAGCGAAGGGGCAGATCGCCGTCTTCTTCATCGACGACAATTTCGCGATCAATGTGAAACGCACGAAGTCGCTGCTGCGCGACATCATTGCCGCCGGCGCGCAAGTCCACTGGGTGGCGCAGATCAGCGCGAACCTGTTGCGCGACGAGGAATTGGTGGACCTGATTGCGGCGTCGGGCGGCAAGTGGATTTTCATCGGCATGGAGTCGATCGACCCGGCGAACCTGGCAGCGTGAACAAGAGCTTCAACAAGCCCGGCGAATACGCGGCGTGCTGGAGCGGCTCGCGCGGCGGAACGTCTATGCGATCACGTCGTTCATTTTCGGCATGGACAATGACACGCCGGGAGTAGCCGAGCGGACGCTTCGCAGGTCGCACCTGGCCGCCGGGGCTGCCGGTCTTCGGGCTGCTGACCCCGTTCCGGCGACCCCGCTTTACGAGCGTCTGGAGACAGCCGGCCGACTGACGCGGCCAAAGCATTGGCAGGACTTTGTGCCGTTTGCGATGGCGCACACCCCGCTCAAAATGACGATCGAAGAGCCCACGCCGAGGTGAGATACGGGTGGGACCATTCGTACAGCCCGGAGGCGATTGCCTATGCCGTCGACTCGCTGGAACATCAGCCGTTGGGATATCGCATCAATATTTTTATTGCGCGGCTTTGTTTCCGCGGGATA
>CAWFVB010000027.1:0-266992 GCA_963819145.1 uncultured Acidobacteriaceae bacterium | reverse complement strand
CCGATAAGCTGTTGGGCCAGTTATCCGCGTTGAGGTTGATTGCCGGGAAACAAGTTGGTACCCGGAATGGTGACACCGATCGAACCCGGGACAGAAACTGGGCGGTCGTCGAGTACGCCCTCTCCCGAACAAAGCCAACGCGTTGCTCCCATGTCATGTTTGGCGACAAAGCAGTGATATTGTCGTAGAAAAACTGTTTATACCGCCAAGCCTGGATGGTTTGGGGAAAACCCAGCAGGGAACTTTGGGCCAATGGCGTCTGGTTGGATTGTTCTGAGAGTAGTACTTCACCGAAACCGGTCCTTCGGGCTTGAAGTGTATAGTCACATTCGCGTTTGCCTGATTGGCGGGAAATTTCCAGTCCGGGCCCAGGACTTCGGCGTCGCCGCCCTCCGATTGCAGATTGCTCAAGGAGGCCACCGGTTGCTGCGTTCGGGACCCACCAGCTGCCGCCCGGTGCCTTTGTGTTCATGATGTTCAAGGCCTGCTGCGTGATCTGGCTTGCCTGGATGTTGAGACATGGAGGATTTGTGCCAGTTCCGCAACCAGGAGTGCTGAAATCAGCATTTGCCAGATCTGCCAGTCCCTGCGCGGTGCGGTTGGCGTCAGCAAGCCCGGGTGGTACCGCGACAATGGAGTTGGCCAACAGCTGATCGTTTACCCGCTGTCCTTGATAAGAACCGAAGAAGAAGAGTTTGTCTTTCTTGATAGGGCCGCCGACATACGCTCCAAACACATTGCGATGCATATTCGGACGCTGGAGCAGGTTATGGGTGAAGAACCATTCGTTGGCATTCCACCCCGTCTGCTTGTGGTCTCATAGGCGCCGCCATGGATAGAATTGGTCCCGGATTTCGTAGTCGTGCCGATCTGGGCGCCGCTATTGGATCCCTGTGAGGCGTCATACATAGCGGAGTTGACGTGCATTTCTTGAATCGTTTCCGGCGGAGGCGAAGGCATCGCCTGTCCGATTGCGCCATATACCGATGTGCTGGTGACAATTTCGCCGCTGGGGTTGTTGCCGTTGCCGTTTTCTCCAATGTTGACGGCCACACGGCTGGAGGACACCTGGCTTGTAGATTTGCCGTTGAAGATGTTGTTGGCGTCCACTCCGTTAACCGTGAAACTGTTGCTGGTGTCACGCTGGCCATTGGCCCAGATCGCTTGATTGCCCAAGCCGGCGTTCGTCCCCGCGGTGTTGAGCAAGTCTGCACTCACGCCGGGACTTAAAATTGCTAACTGCGTGAAGCTGCCGGTTCCAAGCGGCAAGTCTGTGATCTGGTTTTCGTCGAGCGTGTAGCCCGTGGTAGTGTCGGTCTGGTTCAACAGCGGCGTGGCTTCGACTGTGACTGTGGATGACACTTTCCCGGAGTCAGCTTGGCGCGCACAGTAGTGGTGCGGTTGCCTTGGACGATGATCTGGGGATACACCGCAGTTTCGAATCCGTCTTTGATGAACCTGACTTCATAGGTACCGATCGGGAGATCGGCGATGTTGAACGAGCCATCGGTGTTGGTCTGAGCCGTGACTTCCAGGTTCGTGGCGACACTGCGTGCCTTAATGGTGGCTGCTTGCACAACGGCTCCGGTTGTATCGGCGACGCTGCCGTTCAGGGAGCCTAACGTTTGCTGCCCCAGCGCATACCCTGACAAGCCGCAGCAGGCGAGTGCGATGACGGTTAAAATGCAGAAGGACGACTTCAAACGAGGCAGAGAAAAAGATTCCTAGAGGTCACGGCGAAACCCTCCTTTGGAAGGACTCGCACGTTATACCAAAGGGTGCTGCAGACCTGCAAGAAATCCAGAATATTTCTCGATGAATTTTTCTTCAGCTTCGCAGCAGAGAAAGTGTTTGAACCCGGCTCGAATCGGGCAATTCCGGCGCTTTGATGTTTCTTTTCCACTTCTGTCACAGGTGAAGGACTGCCAGTGAGCGATCACGACCTCCAACAGGAACGCGCCCGAGCCGGGCTCTGCGCGGATTGCCGGTTCAAGCGCCTTATCGAATCGGATCGGGGGTCGATTTTCTATCAATGCGGGCGTTCGGCAAGCGATGCGAGCTTCCCCAAGTATCCGCGACTGCCGGTGGTGCAGTGCCGGGGATATGAACACAAAGTCTGATGTGTTGCGGGTGATCGCAGTCACTGCGCGTGACTCGGAATTGCTACACATTCGAAGCGGAGGGCGAAGCGATGCTGCGGAATGCTTTTGCAGGGCAGTCGAAGCAGCCTACAGAGGCTGAGTTGGCGTCGGCTTTAGGAGAATCCCGCGTCTTATGGCAAGGGCTGGTTGCAGACCTCAGGCGCGAACTGAAACTTGATGCCGAGGAGTGGAACAGCTACTCGGTGAAAGCGGGATGGGCGCTGCGGCTGAAACTCAAGAAGCGCAACATTTTGTATCTGTCACCGAGTATCGGATGTTTTCTGGTTTCGGTTGGGTTGGGCGACAAAGCCGTCGCCGCGGCGCGGACCTGCAAGCTGCCTCCAGGCGTTCTCAAGATGATCAGTGAAGCCAAACGCTATGCGGAGGGAACTGCGATCCGGATTGAAGTGCGTGCGACCGAGGACGTCGGTGTTGTGAAGACCCTGGCAAAAATCAAGATTGAGAACTGAACATCCGCCAGAGCATGAGCTGAAAATCCCCAGGACGATTCTTCCGGAGGCAACATAACACGAACGGGCTTAGTCAATTCCTAGCTCTTTCGCGAGCGCTTTCCACTTGCCATCCACGATTCCCTTTGGTCTTCGCGTCCATGACAATCTCATCCGGCCAGGGGCGGAGGAAACCCTCGCTGGCCCACTTGCGCGTGGCATCGATACCCATCTTTGATCCGTAGTTTGGCAGGCGCGAGGCGTGGTCGAGCGAATCTACCGGGCCCAGCGTGAATTGTATGTCGCGCTCGGGTCGATGTGGTTGAAGACCTTCAGCACCACATCGCCAAGATCCTGCACGTCGACGTCCTCGTCCACAACCACAACGCACTTGGTGAACATCGCCTGGCCCAGCGACCAGATTGCGTTCATTACCTTGCGGGCCTGTCCCGGGTAGGACTTCTTAATCGAGACGATCATCAGGTTGTGGAACACGCCCTCGACGGGCAGGTTGATGTCAACCAGTTCCGGGATGGTCAGCTTCATCAGCGGTAGAAACACACGCTCCACCGCCTTGCCCATGTAGGCGTCTTCCTGCGGAGGCTTGCCCACGATGGTCGTCGCGTAGATCGGATCTTTGCGGTGGGTGATGCAACTGACGTGAAATACCGGATACAGATCTTCGAGCGAGTAGAAACCGGTGTGGTCGCCGAACGGGCCTTCGCTGCGGAGTTCATCGAGATGCACATAGCCTTCGAGCACGATTTCGCTGGAGGCGGGAACCTCGAGATCCACGGTCTCGCACTTGACCAGGTCGACTGGACCGCCGCGGAGGAAGCCGGCGATCAGATACTCTTCGATGTCAGGCGGGGCGGGAACGATCGCCGCGAAGGAGACTGCGGGATCGGTGCCGATGGCCACGGCGACTTCCATTTTTCCAGAAGGCCGCTCGCCTTCGGCCAGAACACTGCCGCCGGAGGTGCGCGCCATGATGTCGACGGCGGCGCGGGAGGCGTCAGTGCCGGGGATCGCCGAGCTTCGCTCTGGCGGGACAGCCGAGGCGGCTGTCCCCACATGAATCGTGGATGCGGCGGCACGGCGGAGCGCTTCGCGGTAGTGTTCGGCGGCCACCTTTTGTCGCTGCCAGTGCATGCCCGCGGTGTGTTCGTCGTAAACCTGCATGCGGTACATGCCGAGGTTGCGCTTGCCTGACCTTGGATCGCGCGTGGTGACGCAGGGCAGAGTAATGAAGCGTCCCGCATCTTTGGGCCAGCATTGCAGAATTGGAAAATCGAGCAGAGAGAAATTGTCGCGCTTGATGACTTCTTTGCAGGGACCGGTCGCCACGGTGCGCGGGAAAAACTTGCCCATCTCGGTGAGCAGAGGAAGCATCTTGAGCTTGTCGAGGAAGCCTTGGGGCGATTTGACATCCATAAACATGCGGATGCGCGCGGCGAGTTCATCGAAGGAGTTGACGCCGAGGGCGAGCTTCATGCGCGCGTCGGAACCGAACTGATTGATGAGCAGTTGCGAGCCGGGATGGCCTTTGACGTTCTGGAAGAGCAGAGCCGGGCCGCCGCGGACGCCCTGACTCTTGCGACTCTTGGAAACGCGGTCGGTGATTTCAGCAATCTCGAGAATAGGATCAGCTTCGGTTTGGATGCGTTTGAGTTCGCCGACGCGGTCGAGCGCCGCGATCCACTGGCGGAGGTCGTCGAAGGGCAATGGATTCCTCGGATCGTGACAAATCTGTATGACGGACGATTATAAGGGATTCGGCGTGGGCGAGAAGTTGTGGCCGCGGATTTGCGCGGATCGCAAACTCGCCGACGCTATGCCGGCGATTATTTGGGAAGCGTTTCCGGATACAGAGCGAGCCGACATTCCGGGCAGATCCCATGGCTGAAGTCGGCTTCGGTATGCTTGCGGATGTACATCTCCATCTCGTGCCAGATTCCCTGCTTATCACGGATCTTTCGACACGATGCGCGGATGGGCAGCAGTCCGCTCAGGGACTTTACTCGTGCCAGAGCCTGCTGGAGCTCACCGATCAAGAGCTCGCGCTCTACTTCCGCAGCCTTTCGATCTGTAACGTCGCGGATGATCATGCAGGTTCGCGGCGCGCCGTCAGCAAGTTGAAAAACTACGGACGACACTTCGATGGGAAAGAGCGTGCCATCTTGTCGCCGGCCTGTGAGTTCTCCGTGCGCCATACCGGTCCGGGCACGGAGGGCGATCAGGACTGCTAACCTCGGGTCGGAGACATCAATGAGCCCTTGGCGGCCGTGCCGCACAATTTCTTCCCGAGTGCGGCCAAAGATTCGACAGGCAGCAGGATTCGCATCCAGGACAGATCCGTCTGGCATCGTCACCAACAGGCCGTCGAGGCTGTTCTGAAACAGCATGCTGCAGAGCGCTTCACCGCTCGGCAGATTATGATTTATTTCTGCTTCCGATCCCTTGCTGAATGGCATGAGTTGTAGAGATTGCAAAGCACAAAAGCGTCGACTCGCCCAGGAACGGCGAGAGTCAAGCTGAACAGTATTGAGAAGAATTTTATGTCGCGCGACCGGCGGCGGCAACTGTCAAAAGGGCAAAACCCGTTGCTGGAAGCGGCACTCCGCCTGTGCTGACGTACAGTTTTCTTGACGCTGGTCGCGCGAGTTGACTCCAGCGAACGATCACAGGACCGATCGTCCGCTCTTCGATTTACAATCAGTGCCATGAAAATGATTGTGGTTGTCTTGCTGATTGCGGTTTGCGGTTCGACCGGTTGCACGAAGCCTTCTGGTCCGGTTGCATCTTCGAATGGATCGGCGAGCGGGTCGGCTTCCAGTTCGGTGGCACATTCGGATGCGGTGCAACAAAAGCTCCAGGAATATTCGGGAGCGGGCGCGACGGACTGCGGACGCCTCGACGTGAAAGCCGCCGAGGCTCAGCTCAAAACGGCAAGCGATTGCGCCGTGCAGGCCAACCAGGGTAAGCATGCGTTCTATGTGGCCTACGACATGCCTGGCATGACCGTGGGAGTGGCGGGGAATGCGGCGTCCAAGCTGTTCACGGTGCAGTCGCAAGGCACGGGCACGTCGGCAGCGTTGACCAGCGGAGACTGTCCGTCGGCATTGCGCGTCGCGTCCAGTGGACGCGTCACCTGCTTCGCTCCGGGCGACATGGGTTCAATGGGAGGCGGCCACACCGCCGGCGCCATTCCTCCGGGAACGGCCAATCCCCACGCAACCGGCTCATCGAATCCGCACGCCGCTTCTCCGAAAACGAACTGAACTGCGGCGGAGTGAGTGCAGAGCGGCACTTTGCCGGGGAGCCGGTTCGAGTCTGTGATTCTAATCACACCTTTAAGTGACCCACTTTGTTTACCTTACCTTCACCAGCGTGGAAAATGGCTGTGGTTACTAGAGGGTTCGCTTCCCAGTCCGCGAGTTGGGGTAAACTCATGGGACTACGGAACTTATAAGGCCTATGTCACTGCTCTGGCTACGCGTCGCGTTGGGTTGCTACTTCATCGGACTGGTCTATGCCTTCGTGGCGCTCACCCGGACCAGTGACCTTTTTAGCCGCATCGCGTTGCATGCGGCCAGCCTGGGCATGGTCTTCCACTTCGTTTCGCTTGCCGAGCTCTACCTTTCAGGCCAGGTTGTATGGACGTCGGTGCACAACGGGGAGTCGCTGCTGGCGTTTCTCTCGATGTCGTTTTTCATGGTCATCTACGCCATTTACCAGACGACATCGCCCGGAGTGGTTGTGTTTCCGGTGGTGTTTTTTCTGACGTTTGTGGCGGCTTTGGACGAGCAGCCGGTTCTGTTGACTCAATTCGTTTCCAACAAGGGCTGGCTCTTTGCCCATATCATCCTTATCTTCACCGGATACGCGGCGTTGCTGGTCAGCTTCGGCGCGAGCTTGCTCTATTTGCTGCAAGAGCGCCGGTTGAAGTCGAAGCAACCAACCAGCCTGATCGCTTTCCTGCCAGCGCTCGAGGTGATAGATCAGATCGGTTACCGCTCGTTGTTGCTCGGCTTTCCTTTTATGACGCTGGGGCTGATCACGGGATCGATCGTAGCAATTACCGCCCCGACGATCGGCCGTGTGGATTTCCTTGATCCTAAGATTTTGCTGTCGGTACTGATGTGGGCCGTCTACATGGTGATGGTCTTCACCCGTTGGAACTCGGGGTGGCGCGGACGCCGCGCCGCGGTTCTGGCGACGTTCGCCTTCGTGGCCGCGCTGGCTGCATGGGCAGCGAACTATTTCTCCGCGATCCACAGGTTCGCTGCCTCATGAGATTCCAACTCATTGGCGTGAATCACAAGAGCGCTCCGCTCGAAGTGCGGGAGCGCCTGGCGATTCCTGAGTCGCGCCTGCCCGATACCTGCCGCGAACTTACGGCCTATCCCGGCATCGAAGAGGGCATGGTGATTTCGACATGCAACCGCGTGGAAATCGTCGCCCATACGACCAACGGCGCTGCCGACCTGCGTGGATTTCTGCACGAACACTTTCATCTGACGGCGGAGGAACTGGACTCGCACCTCTACGAATTCCGGGAGAAGGATGCCGTACGACATTTGTTTCGGGTGGCTTCGAGTCTCGATTCCATGGTGGTCGGCGAAGCCCAGATTCTTGGCCAGGTGAAAGAAGCCTATGCCACGGCCCGCGCCGTGGGCGCAGTCCGCGGGCAGCTCGACCAGCTTTTTAGCCGCGCATTCGCGGTTGCCAAACGGGTGCGCAGCGAGACGGCGGTGGGATCCTCGTCGGTGTCGATTGCTTCGGTTGCGGTGGAGTTGGCGAAGAAAATCTTCGGCACGCTGGAAGGGAAGACTGTCTTCATCGTGGGGGCGGGCAAGATGAGTGAACTGGCCGCTCGCCACCTGATGGCCCACGGTTGCGCCTCGATCTTCGTTGCCAACCGGACTTATGAGCGCGCGATCGGACTGGCGCAGAAATTCGACGGGCAGGCCATCAAGTTCGAAGACCTTTACGCCACTTGCGATCGAGCCGACATCGTCATCACTTCGACGGGCGCGCCGCATGCGATTTTCAGGCGCGAGCATGGCGAGCAGTTCCTCTCCCGCCGCAAGAACCGGCCAATGTTCTTCATTGATATCGCCGTTCCGCGCGACGTTTCGCCGGACATGGCGAAACTCGATGGCATCTTCACTTACGACATTGACGATCTGCAGCAGGCTGTGTCGAGCCACGTCGCCGACCGCCGCAAGGAAGCTGAACTCGCTGAGGCCATCATCACCAGCGAAGTCGAACGATTCGAGGCGAAACTGCACACGCTCGACGTGGTGCCCACGATTGTTTCGTTGCAGGATCATCTGGAAACGATTCGGCAGGCGGAAATCGATCGCGTCCGCGGGCGCATGGGGCAGTTGACGCCGGAACAGGAAATCGCGGTCGAGGCTCTGACTCGCGGCATCATCAACAAAGTTATGCATACACCGATCACCACGCTGAAAACGGCTGCGAAGGAATCGGAAGCTACGACCGTGGTGGACGTGGTGAGGCGGCTGTTTAACCTGCGGGATAAGGACGCGGTGGGGCAGCCAGGATCCAAGAAAGATGAAGTGGGGACGCGTCGTTGAATCGAGGACTGGAGTGCTGATGGGCTCGATCTCTGCTGTCATACGATTTGTCTTATTCGCGCTTGCCGGATGGTTCCTGTACCGCTATTCGGTTAGAATTCTTGACTTTGTTTTCGGAAAAGATGAAGGTCAGTGGCGTCCGATACGGTTCTTCAAGATATTCGGAATTGCCATGATCGCCCTTGCGGTACTTAGCGCTGTTATAACGGTGGTCTTCGCGTTACGAAAGATCTTGGCATAAGACAGCCGAGCGAACGAAACGAAATAGAACGCATACATGATCACTAAACTTCGGATCGGCTCCCGCGGTTCGCAACTAGCACTGTGGCAGGCGAATCACATCTCCGCGCTGCTGCGTGCACGCGGTCTTGAAATCGAAATTGAAATTATTCATACAACTGGCGACAAGATCACTGATGTTGCCCTGGCCATGGTCGGCACCAAGGGGATGTTCACAAAGGAGATCGAAGAAGAGTTGGCCGCCGGGCGCGTCGATCTTGCCGTGCACTCGCTCAAGGATTTGCCCACCGAGCTTCCGCCGGGATTTGAAATCGCGGCGATCACCGAGAGGCAGGATCCGCGCGACGCTTTCTGCTCGCGGCACTATGCCAGCTTTCAGGAACTGCCGCAGCGTGCGCGCGTAGGTACGTCGAGCCTGCGACGCCAGGCGCAGCTCAAGGCGGTTCGCCCCGATCTCGACATTCATCCCTTGCGCGGCAACGTGGACACGCGCCTGCGCAAACTCGAGCAGGGAGAATACGATGCGATCATCCTCGCGTCGGCTGGGCTGAAGCGGTTGGGCAAAACGGAATTGATCAAGCAGATCATCTCCGCGGAAATCATGTGCCCGGCTGCGGGCCAGGGAGCGCTCGGCATTGAAATCCGATTGGGAGACGCGGCCACGCGTGGGCATCTTGCATTTCTGAATGACCCGGCCGCCCGCGCAGCCACGACGTGCGAGCGTGCTCTGCTCAACAGCCTCGGTGGAGGCTGCCAGGTTCCCATCGGCGCTTATGCTGAAATGAAAAACGGCAAGCTGCACCTTGAATCCATCGTGGCCGACCCCGACGGTTCGAAACTGTTGCGCGATTCGCGCGACGGCGACGATCCTGAGAAACTCGGGAATGACGCGGGCGCCGCGCTGCTCAGCCGCGGCGGCGACAAGATCCTCGAAGCTGTCTACGGCCGCGGGTTGGCCGTGTTGCCGCAACCGTAATCGTCATCTTCCTCCTATGAGCCGCAATGTGATCCCCAATTTTCTTGGCGGGTTGAAGACGTCGAACCTGCTCCACCGCTGCATCAATTTCTGGCCGCCGTTTTTCTTCGCCGGCATTCGCGTGAGACACATGGCGCCTGACATGAAGGCGGTTGACGTCGAAATGCGTTTGCGCTTCTGGAATGCTAATTACGTGGGCACGCACTTCGGCGGATCGCTGTTCTCGATGACCGACCCTTTTTATATGTTGATGCTGTTGGCGAACCTGGGCAGCAACTACATTATCTGGGACAAGGCGGCGCGAATCCGCTACCGCAAGCCGGGGAGGGGAACGGTCCGTGCTGAATTCCGCTTAAGCGATGCCCAACTGGACGAGATTCGTGACAAACTGAAGAGCCTGCCGAAGTATGATGCCGTGTTTAACGTAGAAGTGAAGGACGAGCAGGGAACCGTGATTGCCGAAGTGGAGAAGGTGATCCACGTACGGAATAAGGAATCGGTTCAGAACTAAGACAACGAACGATCACTCGTGTACATTCCTGAACATTTTCGGGTCTGGGACCACGCTGACGCAGTCGCTTTCATGCGGGCCAACTCGTTTGCGATCCTGGTGTCGGCCACACCCGATGGCCCGTTCGCGACACACGCTCCGGTTGTTGTGCAGGAGGCGGGCGATCGCCTCCTGATTCGCGGCCATGTCGCGAAGGCCAATCCGCACTGGAAGCATTTGGAGCAGCAAGCTCACTGCCTGATCATCTTCCACGGCCCCCACGCCTATGTGTCACCCTCGAACTACGCAACTCGCGAAGTAGTCCCGACGTGGAACTATGGCGCGGTGCATGTCTACGGCAGTGCGCGGGTGTTCTCAGCGCCGGAGGAATTGCTGGGAGTCCTCCACCAACTGATTCCCATGTTCGAGCCTGCGTATGCCGGCCAGTGGGCGAGCCTGAGCGACAGTTACCGCGACCGCATGCTGAGCCACATCGTGGGATTCGAGATTTCGGTTACAAACATCGAGGCAAAATTCAAGCTAAGCCAGAACCGCAGCAGGGGAGAGCAAGAGGCGATTATTTCCTCGCTGGGTGCCGCGGCGGACACCGTGGTTTCCGGCGTGGCGAAACTCATGCGGGAGCAGGGATTGGGAGAAAAGAAAACGAACGATTAAGTCCACGCGGGGCGGGCGCTCTTGCCTGCTGGCTCTGACCATGAGCAAGAAAGCAAAAGTACTGACAGGGCTGCCACTCGATCGAGTCCGAGTGGTCGTGGGGCGCGCGCGCCACCAAGCCGGCGCGCTCTCGGCGGAACTGCGCCAGCTGGGCGCGGACGTGATTGAGATCCCCTTTATCGAGATCCGCGAACCAAAATCCTTCAAGCGGCTCGATGCGGCGCTGATGCGTCTCGGGAGTTATGAATGGCTTATTCTGACCAGCGCGAATGGCGTCGACGCCATGTGGAAACGGACGGGGAAACTTAGTATTGAGCCAGACGATCTCAAGCATCTGCGCGTTGCTGCCATCGGCCCTGCCACCAGGAAGGCAATCGAACAACGCGGCGTGAAGGTTAACGTTGTTCCCAAAGAGTACGTCGCAGAATCGGTGGTTCGCAGCCTGAGGAACAGAGTGAAAGGGAAGCGAGTTCTTCTCGTCCGAGCAAAAGTTGCGCGCGATGTGATACCTCGCGAGCTGCGCAAGGCGGGAGCGCGCGTGGACGTCGTCGAAGCCTACGAGACGGTTGTGCCGTTAACATCGCGTGCGCGGCTGCGGGGAGCACTGAAGGATCCGAAGAACCGCCCTCACGTGGTCACTTTTACGAGTTCTTCAACGGTCAAGAATTTTGTGAAATTACTGGGCAAGAACCACGCAGACCTTCATGGAATTCAGATGGCCTCAATCGGCCCCGTCACTTCTTCCACTCTTCGCGAACTGGGCCTGCCGGTCGATATCAAGGCCAGGGAATTCACTATCCCGGGCCTGATCCGAGCGATCATCGCCAGTCGTAGCGTGCCCGGCTCGTTGGGAACGAAATAGGTAAGACGTCGCTCATTCGGTAACCGAACAGCTGCAATCGGCCGGGACGACGTGCGCGAGAAGAAAATCCGCGACGCGTTTGTAAGCGTCAATCTGATTTTCCACGCGCGCAAAGCCGTGACCTTCATTTTCGTAAATCTTCGAGTCGACAGTGCCACCCCGCTTTTTGATCGCGTCCACCACCTGCTGCGTCTCAGACTTCGGGCAGCGGGGATCGTGACCTCCGGCCAGCAACAGCAGCGGCGCCTTGATCTGGTCAATGAAGTTGATGGGGGAGCGATCTTCGTAGAGGGCTTTATTTTTGACCACGTCGCCCATGGTCGCGAGATCCGACTGCTGCAGCACCGGGTCTTCATTCTCGATTTCGGTGAACCAGTTCACGAACGGCACGATGGGCACGCCCGCCGCCCAGACCTCCGGAGCCTTGGTCACGGCCATCATGCTGAGATAGCCACCGTAGCTACCGCCCATAACTGCGATCTTTTTTGGATCGAGATGCCCGGTCTGCTTCATCCAGTCGACGCCGGCCAGCACGTCCTGCAAGTCGCCGCCGCCCATGTCGAACAGGTTGGCCTGCTGAAATTCTTTTCCGTATCCGGTCGAGCCGCGGTAGTTAGGCGCGAGCACCATGTACCCCTGGTTCACCGCGTACTGCACGAAGCGGTTGAATGAGTTCATGCTCTGCGCCGTGGGGCCGCCGTGAATGTAGACGATGGCCGCATTCTGCCCGTTCCGCGCCATGTTGAAAGGAACGTAGAGAAACGCGGAGATGGTCCACTTGCCGTCGCGGCTGGGATAGTGCACCAGATAGGGCTCGATCATGTCCTCCGAGCGTACGCCGGCAACCAGCGAATGCGTAATCTGCGTCGACTTGCCCGTGCTGAGGTGGTAGTCCCAGAGATCGCTGGGCGCAGTCGGGCCGTTGTGGAAGTAGAGCAGTCGTTGCCCGTCGGCGCTGAACGCAGAGTGGCCGCCGGCGGGCTCGTTCACGCCCTTCGGAATCTGTAGAGTGGTGGACTTACCGGTGCCGAGGTCGTGGAGAAAGATGTCTTCGTTTCCGTCTACATTGGCGCTGAAGGTGATCTGCTTGCCGTCAGGAGAGAATTCGCCGCCGCGGATTTCCCACTTATCTTTCGTGACCCATGCGATCTTTTTAGTTGGTATGTCAAGCAAGGCGATATTTTCGTATCCATTCGCGGCGTTCGAAGTCAGCAAGACGCGCTTGCCGTCGGGGGAGATGTCATTCGCCGAGAATCGTTGCTCGCCATCGTGCGGCGTCAACAGCGTGCTCTTTCCCGTCGCCACATCAGCGATGAAAATGTTTGAATCCGTTCCCTTGGCTTGTTCCTGCGTATAGACGATAAACTTCCCATCCTTCGACCAGATGGGCGAGGAATTGCCTTTATCCTGCGGCGTGCCGGTGGTGAGGTGCTTCACCTCCCGCAGGATCATGTCGTAGACGTCAATTTCGTATGCCGCGAAAGTTTTCGGCTTTACTTCGTACGCCAGGTAGCGTCCGTCGGGTGACCACGTCGGAGAGAGTTCCGCGATCTCGCGCGTCTGCGTGAGATTTACAACTTTGCCCGTCTTGGGCGAGACCAGAAAAATATCCCACTGCTCATCGCCGTCGTAGTCGGATTGATACGCGATCCATTTGCCATCGGGCGACCACGCGGGCGCGGTCTGGCGCTGGTCGCTCACGGTCAGCTGTACGGGCCAGCCGCCGTCCGAGGGGACGAGCCACAGATTATTTCGTCCGCTCATGTTCGAGATGAATGCGATGCTCTTGCCGTCGGGCGACCACGTCGGACGCCCGATCTGGCGTGTCATGTAGAGCTTCTCGATCGTGAGGCTGCGCGGCTCGACTTGCGCGTTGGGCTTCGACGCGATTTTCTTTGGATCGGTGACGGCCTGCGGAGCGGGCAGGGTCTGTGCGGCGGTTTCGACGACAAAAGTGCTCATACAACTGACGATAGCAAAGAATAGGGGCAGGCGCATGGCGTGGAATTGCAATCTGATGTAGAAGAGAAAGTCTAGCAGAGGAGGCCTCGCGGCCTGAACAGGAATGCCATGAAACTTCGCCTTCATCGAACTCTTACACCGATCTTCTGTGTCATCGCGCTTTGCTGCGCGGCTTCTGCACAGGTTTCCCCAGCTCCACACACGTTTGCCGTCTCCGGAAACCAGTTCGTCCTCGATGGAAAGCCTTTCCAAATTATCTCCGGTGAAATGCACTACGCTCGCATTCCACGCGAATACTGGCGCGACCGCCTGAAGAAGGCCCGCGCGATGGGTTTGAACGCGATCTCCACCTACGTGTTCTGGAACGCGCACGAACCCAAGCCCGGTGTCTACGATTTCAGCGGAGCGCTCGACGCCGCGGCCTTCATCCGCATGGCGCAAGAGGAAGGACTCTACGTGATTCTCCGTCCCGGTCCATACTCTTGCGCCGAGTGGGACCTGGGCGGTTTTCCCGCGTGGCTGCTGGCTGATCCCGACATCGTGCTGCGCAGCAGTGATGAGAAATTCCTCGTGCCTGCCGCACGCTGGCTCAAACGCCTGGGCCAGGAGCTGGCTCCGCTGCAACTGGCGCGTGGCGGACCAATCATCGCCGTGCAGGTGGAAAACGAATACGGTTCGTTCGGCAACGACAAAACCTACGTGAAGGGAATCTACAACGCTCTGCAGAGCGCAGGTTTCACCGACTCGCTCCTGTATACCGCCGACGGCGGCGACCAGCTCCCTGCAGGCACTCTGACCGGTGTCCATGCCGCCGTAAACTTCGGCGCCGGCGAAGCCAAGTCAGAAATTCCGAAACTGCAGAAATTTCGTCCCGGCTCGCCAGTCTTCAACAGCGAATATTGGGATGGGTGGTTTGACCACTGGGGCGAGCACCATCACACGACCGATACGAACCAGCAGTCGCAGGAAATCGACTGGATGCTTAGCCAGGGATACTCCATCAACCTCTACATGTTTCACGGAGGAACCAGCTTCGGTTTCATGAGCGGAGCCAACTGGGATCGCGGCAACTATGAGCCCGATGTCACCAGCTACGACTACGATTCGCCGGTCAGTGAGGCGGGAACGCTGACGAAGAAGTTCTTCGCATTCCGCGAGGTGTTCGCGAAGCATCGTCCCGGGGTTGCGATGCCTGATCCTCCTGCGCCGCTGCCAGTGATCGAAATCCCCGAGTTTGAGGTGGATCGGATGGCGCCGCTGTGGAATTTTGACTTCTCGAAGGCAATCGATGTCGATCGCCCTCGCAACATGGAGAGCTTCGGCCAGTCTTACGGCTACATTTCGTACCGAACCATACTCAAGTCGCCGGCAGTTGGTGAGTTGGTTTTGCCAGCGTTGCGCAGCTATGCTGGCGTTTATCTCAACTGGAAGCCGGTGGGCTCGATCGACCGCAGAAAGAAGCAGGATCGCCTCGCCGTCAGCGCTCAGGCGAACGACGAACTTGAGATCTTGGTCGGAGGCGCCGGCCGTATTAATTTCAGCATTGAGTTACGCAATGAACGCCAGGGGATCAACGGCCCGGTCATGCTTGCCGGTCGCGAGTTAGTGCACTGGCAAGTCTCACCTCTGGCGATGGACGACCTGTCGAATCTCCGTTATTCATTCGCTGAGCCTGCGAAAGGCGCGCTCGGCCCTGCTTTCTACCAAGGGCATTTCAACCTTGAGAGGCTCGGTGATACCTTCCTCGACACGCGCGGATGGGGCATGGGCGCGGCATGGATCAACGGTCACGCCCTCGGTCGCTTCTGGAATGTAGGCCCGCAGCAAACGCTGTACGTCCCCGCTCCGTGGCTGAAGAAGGGAACGAACGAGATTACCGTCTTCACGCTCGGTGGACACACTTTGCATTTTCGCGGCCTGCGGGAGCCGATCCTCGACGAACTAGGCGAAGACTAGCGGGTGGGGAATTCTTTCGGCCTTGAGCAAGCTTTCTGACAGCAAGCTCAAACCATCGCGTTCTTGTGCATGTCCACCGTACTCCACGTCTTGTCGCCGGCGTGGCACAGGTTTTCGAGTAGGCATTCTGCGCACTTTGGTTTGCGGGCGATGCAGAGTCTTCGTCCGTGCCAGATGACCTGGTGCGAAAACAGGATCCACTTCTCGCGCGGAATGATGCGCATGAGATCCTGCTCGATCTTCTGCGGTTCGTTCTGGGTGGTGAGTTCCAGGCGGCGCGAAATACGGTGGACATGCGTATCGACGACGACGCCTTCGGCCTTGTGGAACCAGGAGCCGAGCACCACGTTCGCGGTTTTACGGGCGACGCCCGGCAGGGTCAGGAGCTTTTCCATGTCGTCGGGGACCTGGCCTCCGAAGTCGGCGACGATTTTCTTGGCCGCGCCCACCACAGATTTCGATTTATTGCGGAAAAATCCAGTGGAGCGCACGTCGGGCTCGAGTTGCTCTGGAGTCAGCGCGGCAAAGGCCTGGACGGTGGGATATTTGCGAAACAGTTCGGGTGTAACGCGGTTCACGTTTACGTCGGTGGACTGGGCCGAGAGGATGGTTGCGACCAGAAGCTCCCATGCGCTGGAATGGGTGAGGGCGCATTGCACGTCGGGATAAAGTTGGTCGAGACGCTTCAGAATATCCGCAACGCGTTCGGGAGCGAGGGGATTGTAGCCTTTAGTCTTGGCGACGGATGCTTTCTTGCGCCCCGCTGGGGCCGCTGCCGAGGCTTTGCCTCGGCCTGGACGGGCGAAGGCGCCCGTCCCCACACGAGCATTTTTGCCTCCGGCATAGGTTTCCACATGAACTTTGTCCTGACGGCCGGTGCGGGCGGGCTGGCGCGGCATCACTCCTCGTGCCATGAATTTCCTTTCCTGTTGCGAGTGCTGCGGGCCATCATAGCAATTGCCGATTCCCGATTGCCAACCGCTGATGGCGCAGGCTGGCCCTCGGTAACCTTTCCGCTCATTGACGGGCATCGTGACCCCCGGTAGTCTGTAGGCAGCTCACAGAGATCAGGAAACTACCGTGGCCGTGAACTCCATTCAGCTCGGGCAAGTGTGGCGCAGCGAGGCCGATGGCCAGGATTATCTCGTCACCAAGGTCTACAACGAAGTCTTCAGCCAGTTCGCCATGCTCCGTCCCGCAGGAATTACCGCTCCCGACGCACCGACTACACGGGTGAAAGTCGTCAAGACGCCACAAGGCGCGACGCTCCCGGGCTATGCATTTACGCAGGAAGGCTCGTTCTAGCTCGGGTTCTCGATACAATCAACAGCATTTGGGCAGGATTAGTGTGGCTCTGTGCGCGCTCGAAACCGACATCCGTTAGACTGGGGGCGCCTTCGGTCCTGAATTTAGTTTGATCGTGCTGCGACTTGGCTTGCGCGCGGGGCCGGAGGAGAGGGAGATCCTTTGCTCCGCCGGAAGAACGGCTACGCTCAGGATGACGGCGATTTGTGAGAACGATGAATGAACACCGACGGGTCAGAACGAGGAACTGCCAACTCCTGAATTTCGACTTGATCGAGAACTGAGAACTGCTTTTCATGACTGAGAAAATTCTGCCAATCCTGTTCGTGTTTATCAGCAAGGTCATCGCCGCTACAGGCTATGCCGGTATCGGGCTGCTCATGGCGATTGAGTCCGCGTGCATTCCGCTGCCTTCGGAATTGATCATGCCGTTTGGTGGTTATCTCGTATTCACGGGCACATTCAAATTGCTGTGGGTGGCAACGGCTGGCGCCATCGGTTGCAACCTCGGGTCACTGGTCGCCTACGAAATCGGCTGCTACGGCGGGCGTCCGTTAGTCGAGCGTTACGGCCGCTGGATTCTGATGGGGCACCGCGAACTCGATTGGGCCGACCGCTTCTTCGCGCGCTGGGGATACCTCGCCGTGTTCATCGCACGGTTACTGCCGGTGATTCGCACGTTCATCGCATTGCCGGCCGGAATCGCGCGCATGCCCCGCGGCCGCTTTCATCTCTACACATTTCTGGGATCGTGGCCCTGGTGCTTTGGCCTTGCCTGGCTGGGCATGAAGCTCGGAGAAAACTGGCGCGAACTGGGGAAATATTTTCACAAGTTCGACGCGGTGATTGGAGTTGCGCTGGTGGCCGCCGCGGCGTGGTTCATCTGGAGCCATTGGCAGAATCGGATGAGCTCGCAACCGTCAGCGGTCGGCCGTCAGTAGGCAGTTTGGATTCGCAGGGTCGTCTCAAAACCCCGCAATTTCCCGAATTGAGCGTTCAGCGCCGCCGTCGCTGGATGGTGCCTTTGCTGCGTCGCCGCGCCAAGAGTGCTGAAAATATTCCCCACGCCGTTGCTCCGTCGAGAGGCGGCACGGGGAGCAAGTTAAAGATCGCAACTCCGAGACTGAAGAACCCTAGGATTACGAAGAGCATGTTCAAGGCCTCAAAGCGGGTGAACCCGAACACGGCGACCAAGGCCACCAAGGGAGCAGCAATTGTCGCTTGCGCCAGCACACCAGCCCAGGCGATTACGCAGTGGTCGACGCGAGACCAAGGAGTCCCGAATCGCGTGATGCCGAAAATGGGATAAAGCTCAATCGAGAAGACGGGGCATCCCAGACGCTGTGCCGCAATCAGATGTCCAGTTTCGTGAATCAGCAATACTCCCCAGTACGCGGTCAAACCCAGCAGGGTCAATCCCGGTCGACTCAGGACTCCCGCCAGAATCACTGCGGCCACGAGGAAGACAGTCCAGTGCACATATATATCGACACCGCGAATCTGTCCGATCCTTGTCTTCTTGTCGAGTCTGATCGGGTTTGCGAATTTGAAGAGCGCGGGCATGTTTCCTTCGACGCAGTACGAATTCGCCATTCTGGCAACGACACGTCCCGATTGCCGGCGAAAGGCCTACGGCTTCGCCAGTTGAGACGCTGCGATCTGCCAGCGTCCATCGCGCTTCATAACGACATCGAGATATAGATAGCGAACAGGGAAGCGCTTCCCGTCTTGCTCAACCACGTCATCTTCCGAGCCGTGGACGATGGCCACGTCGTCCCGCAGCAGGCGGATGTGTCGGCCAGTAGAAGCCATCGACACATAGCGGATCGCGCCGGACGTGAGCTTGGTAATCACATCCTGCTTAGTTGATGGCCTG
Source organism: uncultured Acidobacteriaceae bacterium (assembly GCA_963819145.1). Taxonomy (GTDB): domain Bacteria; phylum Acidobacteriota; class Terriglobia; order Terriglobales; family Acidobacteriaceae; genus Sulfotelmatobacter. The sequence continues at coordinate 248,457 of CAWFVB010000027.1, read as the reverse complement.
CCGCATTCGTCGTACTGAATGTAGTCATCGGCAAAAATTTGCGAAAGTTCCCCAGCGTCGCCGGCGATCAGGGCGCGGTCGCCCTCTTCAAAGAGCTCGATGAGTTGCTGCTCGTCGTTCATGGGGCGGAAAAAGACGTTGCAAGCAACGGCTCTACGCAAGTGTTAGTGTACAAGCTATCAATTCCATTCTCGGGGGAGAGATCACCATGCATCGCGTTCTTGCCGCGTTGATGTTGTTTGCCGCCGTTCTGCCAGTCGCTGCCCAATCGGCACCCGCCGCTTCCGACAAGCCTTTCGTCGTCGAGTACTACTACAAAACCAAGTGGGGGCACGCCGACGAATTTCTGAAGCTGTTCAAGAAGAATCACTACCCGGTGCTCAGGAAAGAATCGGAGATGGGCCGCATTGTGAAGGTCTGGATGGATCAGCCGCGCTATCACACTACCGAAGACGGCCGCTGGGACTTTCGCGTGACCATCGTTTTCAAGAACGCCGCCGTGGCTAACGAGGCCTTTGACGAAGCTGCCTTGCAGAAGCAGATGTATCCCGACCAGGATACCTTCCAGCACGAGGAGCAACGGCGCTTCGAGATTCTCGACGCGCATTGGGACCTTCCGGTGAAGGCGGTCGATTTGGACGCTAAACCTTAGACTCAACCACTCAGGGCACGGGGGAACACGAGACCACAGCCGCCGAAAAAAATGGAGCCGCGAGCGCCAATTGGTGGGACAATAAGCAGGTAGGCCGTTCCGCTGGCACGCCCACAGCGTGCGAAGGAGGCTCTATGCTGGTATCGCGACATCGTCTGACGCGCAATCCGTTCTTCCACTTTCATCCGCTGCACCCGCTATTCAGCCTGCTGGGCGCCTTGATCCTGTTTGGGCTATTGGCTTGGTTCCTGGTGGTGCCGGCTCGCTAGCGCGCTCCACGAACAACCGAGAGCCTGACGCTGCCGAAGTCTGTTTGGCCAGCCCGAGTCCGATGCGGCAGCCGCAAGAACGATGTTAAATCTTGGCAACAATCACACCGGAATTCCTTTATCCCTGCCATCGAAATTTGGAATTAGACAGAAGCACCGCGATCTCCGTAGTGTGGCTTATGGACCCCTTTATATCAGTTGAGGATTCACATGTTGATGTACTCCACGAAATTGGCGTGCGCCTGGGAACGGCGGACGGCTTTCACGAAGTTCTGACACGCGTTGTCGACTTTGCATCGGCACTGGTGAAGTGCGATTCCTGCATGGTCTACGTGCTGGAAGGCGATGAACTGGTGCTGCGGGCGTCGAAAAATCCGCATCCCGAAGTCGTGGACCGGCTGAAACTCCGCGTGGGGCAGGGCATTACGGGGTGGGTCGCGGAACACCGCGAGCCCGTCGCCATTCCGGAACAAGCGGCGCAGGACCCGCGCTTTCAGTTCTTCCACGAGTTGCCGGAGGATAGTTACGAGGCGTTTCTGTCGGTGCCGTTGATGTGCCGTGGCCGGGTTGTGGGCGTCATCAACCTGCAGCATCGCCAACATCACGCTTATCGCCGGCGCGAGATTCGCATGATCTCGACCATCGGATTTCTCGTCGGCTCAGAAATCGAGTTGGCGCGTCTCGAGGAGGCGAACCTGACACTCTCCGAGCAATTGCAAACGCGCAAGATTGTGGAACGCGCGAAAGGCATTCTGCAGCGCGATCTCGGGCTCGACGAAGAGCAGGCCTATCTCACGCTGCAGCGGCAGAGCCGCCAAAAGCGCAAGCCCATGAAAGAGATTGCTGAGGCCATCGTCTTAAGTGACGAGGTCCGGGTAAATTCGAAGGTTCAGCCAACTTGATCGTGTGGGCGGACACTCTTTTCCGCCTTTGAAGTGGAAGCAAATGAAGTGGAAGCAAAAACGAAGGGCGGACACCTGGTTTGGTATCCGCCCTCTGTTTTGTGGGGTTGCGGAGAAGCTATTGGGCCGCCGCCATGGCCGTGGTTACGGTTTTGGCGATGTGCTTCTCCGACATTGGCGACGGTGCATGGAAGTACAGCGTCATGCCAGACTCCGGCAACTGCATGGCGCTGACGTAACTGCCGTCGGGTGTAGTGTTCAGCACGAGCCGGCTCGGACCGAGTTGAGTGGTTTCATCGACATCGTTTACCAATAAGAGGTAGCCCTTGCGCGCACCGTCGAGCCGGCTGAGCGTGAGGACTCCCGATACGCCGTTGGACTCGTAGGAGAACCGATACTCTCCTGCCGGAACGGAGGCTTTGCCCCAGAGCACGTCGTGAGGCAGAGTGAACCTGCCGCTCGCGGGCTCCTGGGCGGAAGCCAGGCTGGGTGCGAAGTTGAGAGTGGTTAACACCAGCAAGCTGGCGTAGAAGAATCTGCGAATCGAAGTCATATAGATCTCCTGTAGCTCTTCGGCGCGTGCAGCGATGAAGAGCGGGCGTCTGAAGAGCACGCTCCCGGCGCAAGGCCGAAGGCGTGGGCTCAGATTTTGTTGGAGAACAACGGGGTCAGGAGATTTGCGACGCCGCTACCGGGCACGCGTGCAAACAGCAGCTTCGGGGGACCGGCTGCGGAGCCGGCTTCGAAGTGAATTCACTATGCCCCAACCCGGCGCGCGAGTCCAACGCAAAGAAGTGATCCGAGCGATGCGTGCTGCCAACCAGTCACAAACTTTGAGGCAAGTTCTCCTCGCAAGTTCCGTTCTCTGAACCCATCGCGCGCTCGGGCTCCGTTCTCTGCCTTTCGCTGCGGTGGGTTGCCGGATTCCAGGCGGATATGAGAGGATATCCAGTTCGGTGGCGGTGACTAGCCACCGCCACCACGAAAGGATCGACAATGTATCAGAAACGCCCCGGAGTCTTCATGGCCGATTGGTGGGATGCGGACGGCCGCCGCCATCGCAAGCAATTTTCGACGTCTGCGGCAGCTCGCGAGCATGAGCATCGCGAAACAGCTCTGGCTCATGCGGAGCGGGCTTCTCGCGAAATGAAGCTGGCCGCGCGAACCAGTGGCACTAGACGGGCGTCAAAGAAAGAAGAGGCCGCCGGTACGGTCGATGCCGCCAAAGGAAAGCTGGGCGTGATGATTCCCGGCATGGGCGCAGTGGCTACAACCTTCGTCGCCGGCGTCGAGGCCATCCGGAAAGGGCTCGCGAAGCCGATCGGGTCGCTCACGCAGATGGGCACGATCCGCCTGGGGAAGCGCACCGACGGGCGGTCTCCGAAGGTAAAAGAATTCGTGCCTCTTGCCGGACTCGACGATCTCGTTTTCACCGGATGGGACATCTTCGAAGACAACATGTACGAGTCAGCCACGAACGCCGGTGTACTTGACTACCGGTTGCTCGAGCAGTTGAAGCCGTTTCTCTCGGGAATCAAGCCGCGCCCGGCTGTGTTCGATCACAATTACGTAAAAAAGATTGACGGCCCCAACGTAAAAAAAGGCAAGAACAAGATGGAACTCGCCGAGCAATTGCGCGACGACATCCGCGATTTCAAGAAGACCAGTGGCGCCAGTCGCCTGATCACGATGTGGTGCGGCTCAACCGAGTCTTACATCGAGCCCACCGAGGCACACCAGACGGTGAAAGGGTTCGAGAAGGCGCTGCGCGAGAACGACGAAATGATCGCGCCTTCTATGATTTACGCCTACGCATCACTGATGGAGGGAGTGCCTTTCGCGAACGGCGCTCCGAATCTGACCGTGGATCTGCCGGTGATGCTCGAGCTCTCCCGCAAGAACGAAGCGCCGATCTGCGGCAAAGATTTCAAGACGGGCCAGACGCTGATGAAGACCGTGCTCGCGCCCGCCTTCAAAGCCCGGCTGCTGGGCCTGAGTGGATGGTATTCGACGAACATCCTCGGTAACCGCGACGGGGAAGTGCTCGACGATCCTGGGTCTTTCAAGACCAAGGAGGAATCAAAGCTTGGCGTGCTCGAGCACATTTTGCAGCCTGGACTGTATCCGGAACTCTACGGGAATATCTTCCACAAAGTCCGTATCAACTACTACCCACCGCGCGGCGACAACAAAGAAGGCTGGGACAACATTGATATTTTTGGATGGCTGGGTTATCCCATGCAGATCAAGGTGGATTTCCTCTGCCGGGACTCCATTCTCGCCGCGCCGATTGTGCTGGATCTCGTTCTATTCCTCGATCTGGCGAAGCGCAGTTCCGAACTGCGCGGCCTGGGCATTCAAGAGTGGCTGAGCTTCTACTTCAAATCGCCGATGACCGTCCCCGGGCTGTATCCGGAGCATGATCTGTTCATCCAGTCGATGAAGCTCAAAAACACCCTGCGCCATTTGATGGGTGAAGGCTTGATCACGCACTTGGGCCTGGAGTATTACGACTGAAAGTTGGATGGAGTATGAGTTCATAGTCGCGGATGCTCTCTCCCGCGCCTTTTTTCCTGGCTCGCAGGCGTCGCGTTCGATCCGAACTCTACGAGGTCCGGAGGAAGTGAACGAACAGAGGGAGGCAGCTTACCGCGACCACGAATAGGTGACCTTCACCGCGACCTTCTCATCTCGCACCTCTGTCGGATTGCCCGCTGCCAGGCTTTGGAAGCGGTTTCCGATGTTGTAAATCACATAAAGATCGCTGTCGGGGCGGAAGGTATATCGCAGGCGTATGTTGGCGCTTACGGCCTGGGTTTGGGCGGTATCGGATTGGACAAAGGTCGTGAGGTTTACAAATCGATTGAAGGCGTAGCTGAGTTCGAGTCCGGCCAAGTCAATGTCGAAATTGCCCTGCGTAAGGCGGAATGAATTGAGTGTGTCGTTCACGGCCACGGCGAGGTGCGCATTTGGGCGGTATTGCGCCGTCACAATGGCGCTGTTGAGACGTCCCGTATAATAGCCGCCCCACTGCTCGGACCCGGTGAATGTCACGCGATGACTGCCCGCCGAAGCATAGGAGAGTGAATGGGCCGTGAAGCGGTACCCGCCCGGGGGTATGGAAATATTTTTGTAGACACTCAACGGCTGGCCGAGGAATTGGTAGGTGACATCGTAAGGGAACGAATCGATTTCGGCGCTGCTGTTGAATAGGATACGCAGGCTGGCCGTCGCCTCCTTATAGATTAACTTGCCGGCGGTGTTGGGATCGTGGGTAAGAAATGCGCCCAGATCGAGTTCGCGAATATCCCATAGGTGCGGACGAGGGGTGAAGGTGAACTGGAATATAGTGGGTTGGTCATCGATTCTGGTGACAAAACCCATTTCCGAATTGAAATTCTTCTGCGTGATTCCGTGCCCGGCGTAAATGTTGAACCAGTTGTTGGCAAACGTCAGTCGCCCGCCAAGTGCTGTATTGTCAGCGTGGAGACCTGTGGTCCAAGTCTTGGCGTAGTATCCGCGCAAATTCAGATTCCGGAAGAAGACGAACTTTGCGTCCACTCCGCCCGAGCGATTGTAGGGATCGAGTGGATTGCCGGACTCCTTGTCCGTCGCCATAAATCCGATGAAAGAACCGGGCGTTAGTGGCCGCTTGACCCGGACAATGGCGTAGTTGGCGTAGGGATTCGTACCGGCACCTCTGGTCCTCACATCCATCACGCCAAGGTCAAAGCCCAAGGCGCTTCCGGCGATTTTGCCACCCGCGTCGATCGGAACCTCCTGTCCACTCACCGGGTCGACACCAATCTGCCGAGTGAAAAACAGTAAGTCCTGATTCCAGAGAAGAAAATTGAACACGTCGGAGTCTTCGAGAAAAAACCGCCGCTTCTCCGGCACGAAAATCGGGTAAGGGGTCAGGTTGAATTGCTGCTGATCAACATCGGCGTCAGAGAAGTCTGTATCGATCGTTCCCACCGCGATCAGGTTGCTAGCGAGCCCATATTTGATGTCGGCCCCAACGCGATGCAGCGCGCCCCAGGGTTCGCCCGAAAAAGCCTCCGCGCCTGCAAGCCCATAGGGTTTGATGACCAGAAGGCGCCCACTTCCGATTTCCTTGAGGCCTTGGAGCTGTCCCGCTTGCGAGACGCGCCAGAAGCCGAAAATCCTTCTGTACCCAGACCATGTGTCTTCTTCATTCTTGCGGCGGATAAAGCGCCGGAAATTCAGCCCCCAGTGAACCACGCTTCCGCCTCGAAAATTGAGAGTACTGAAGGGGATTGCGACGGTTGCCGTCCAGCCATCATCGGTAATCCTCGCCGCCGAAATCCAAAGTCCATCCCAACTGGGGTCGACAATCGAGTCCTGGCCGGGCGCTTGCTCTTCGATGATTTCGCCGTCTCGCTGAGTGCCCAGCGGGTTTACCTCGAAGATGTAGCCATTCCTATGGCTGAGAGTGGGGTCAATCATGATGGCAAAGTTGTCGTCCAGATCCATGGTCAAATCTCGCCTGAGCTGAGTGGCTACGATTGCTGACGGGGTCTGGTCATAGCAGTGAATGCCGAAATAGACGTGGCGGCTGTCGTACAGAATTCGGACTTCGGTTTTTTCCGTGGCGGGGAGAGTTTCAAGCGGCTCGCGCTGGCGAAAATCCGTCACGACCGGCGCTGTCTGCCAAATCGGATCGTCGAGGGTTCCATTGATTCGCGGCGCCTGCTGGGCGCGGATCGCGCTCGCGGTACGTTGCGGCGAGCTGGAAGTGTCCACTTGCGCGGAAGCCAAGTTCACGGCAAGCACGAAGAAGCACAGACAGGCGAAAGTGTGCCGCGGGCCCCAAGTCATTCCTGATAGACGCGTCTGCCCGGCTATGGTTGTGTACCGTTCGAGCATTTTTCTGAGTGACCAAACGAACCTGCCTCAGAACGACCTCGTGCTGTCTAACTTATTTTCTTCTTGTATTCGTCAAACTTCTCCAGGAAACGGTCGATGTCTTTTTTCTGCAGATAGTACGGTGTCGAGAGGCGCAATTTGTGCGGATCGCCGCCGCGAATGCGGATCTTGTACGTTTTCCACATCCAATTCTCGAGATCCATCCGGGGCACCGGAGGAACGTTCACACTGACAATCGCACAACGCAATGCCGGGTCCGGCGAGGTCCACGACTCGGCGCCACGCTTCTTCATCTCGTCCAAAATGTAGTCGGCGAGATGGCGGTGGCGGCGCTCGATGCGCTCAAGGCCAATGTCGTTGGCCAGTTTGATCGAGGCGCGCAATCCCCACAGCGCGGGCACGTTTGAACTTCCGATGCGCTGGAATCGTTCGGCGCGAAGTTTCGTATCATCCCAACCCTCAGTCGCGATCGTGCACCACAGGCGGTCGATCACTTCATCGCGAACATACAAAAAACCGGAACCTTTTGTTGCGAACAGCCACTTGTGCGGGCTCGACGAGTATATGTCGCAGCCGAGTTCGCGCACATTCAGACGCATCATGCCGGGGACGTGTGCCCCATCCACGGCTGAGAGGATTCCTTTGGCGCGCGCCAGCGCACAGAGTTCCCTGGCGGGCAGGACCACTCCCGAAAACGTCGTGATGTGGCTGAAGAACATCGCCCGCGTGCGCGGCGTGATCGCGTCGTTGAACAGGTTGAGCACCTGCGCAGCATCCTTCACGGGGCGGGGCAGTGTGACCTTCTTGATCACGATTCCGTAGCGTTTGGCCTTCAGGTCCCACGGATGCTCTCCACCCGGATGCTCCTGGTCCGTCATCAGGACCTCATCACCGGGCTTCATATCAATACCGTTCGCAACGTAGCTGTTTGCTTCGGTGGCATTGCGCAGCAGCGCGATCTCGTCGCGATTGCAGCCTACGAACGCCGCGAGCGGATCACGGAACTCGTTCCATGCGGCGTATCCCCAGATGGGATAGTCCTCGGGATCTTGCTGGTCCATTTTCTCGGTTGTGTTGTAGCCGTCGAAGATGGCGCGCAGCACAGGCGCGGGACTTGATCCGACCGTGCCGTTGTTGAGGTAGATTTCGTCCTCCGGAATGAGGAACTGGCGACGCATTGCGGCCCAGTAGGCGTCTTCATTCTTGTCGAGGAGGGCATGGTCGGGAAGCGGTGGAGTTTTCTCAAGTTGGGCAAGCAGGCTTCCGCGGAAGGCGAGGGAAGCGGCGACTCCGCTCGCGGCGGTAGAGAGGAAATGACGTCGATCGAGCATGAAGCCCTCCAGGCAAGGCATGAACGGAAGCCGACATAGTACGACGGGGTGGGGCAAGGGGCAAGGGCCGTCTCATCGAGGAATTACTCGGGGTGATGTGAGCCTAATCACAGACGCGCGCAGCAGGACCGGCTAGAAGCGTGGTGAGGGCGGACCATGAGGACTGAGAAAGCGACGCGGGAGACGATTGAGGACTTCCTGGCGCAGAAGCGGATCGCGATGGTCGGACTTTCGCGCGAGGGCCAAGACTTCAGTGTGAATCTGTTCAAAGAGCTGCGCCGGCGCGGGTATGACGTGGTGCCGGTGAATCCTAAGATGACAGAGTTGTGGGGACCGCAGTGTTTTGCCCGCGTCCAAGACATTCAACCGCCAGTAGACGGCGCGTTGTTGATGACCTCGCCGAGCGTGACCGAAGCAGTGGTTCGCGATTGCGCAGAGGCAGGTATCCGCCGGGTGTGGATGTACCGCGCCGTTGGTCAAGGAGCGGTGAGCGACGAAGCTGTGGATTTCTGCCGCGATGCGAGGGATTGCCGTCGTGCCGGGAGAGTGCCCGTTTATGTTTCTGCCGAAGAACGGGTTCCACGGAATCCATGGATTCATCCGGAAGATCACTGGGCGCTTCCCGCGACGTGGGGCCAACGTTACTGCGTAGGTCGCGATCTTCCGAGCTGCTGACGACCCTGTGAAATTCCGCGGCTACGAAAGCATTTAAACGCTAAGGACGCTAAGGACTCGCGAAGCACGCGAAGAAAATCTCCGGCCGACGCGCTTGACCTTCAGGAGAACAGGCGCATCAGGCCGGTGGCGGGCAGGTCGGGGGAGAGGAAGCGCGGATTCTTGCGGCCCGCAGCGCGGGCCAGGGCTTCGGCAGCGAGGTATCCGCTGCGGACAGCGCCTTCCATGGTGGCGGGCCAGCCGGTTGCGGTCCAGTCTCCAGCGAGGAAGACGCGCGGCCACGCGGTTGCGGCAGGCGGGACGATGGGCGTCGATGCCGGGGCGCGGCGAGTAAGTGGCATTCAGTTCCTTGATCACGGTGGACTTCACGAGATTGGCGTCGCGCGCAGCGGGAAAGAATTCGCGGACTTCTTTGAGCGCGAGGTCGACAATTTCGGCGCGAGATTTGTCAATCAGAGTCTTGGAGGAACTGACCACGAGTTCGATGTAGCTGCCCGATGGAGCGCCGTTCGCTGGCCTGTGTTCGCATCGGCTGCAAGCGAGATTTGTGGAACATCCATTGGATGGTGCGGTCGAGCAGGACGGCATGGTCGAGGTCGGAAATCTGGCGATCGAACCAGAGGTGGATGCCGGTGATGGGAGAGGTCTCGAAGTGGGTGAGCTGCTCGCGGATGGGCGCGCTCTCGGGAGTGTCGGGAAGCACGCGGTCGAGAGCATCGAAGGGCAGCGCCAGAATCAGGAAGTCAAAACTCTCAGCCTGTCACGAGCGGGATTGGGCAGCTTCGCTGCCCTGGTTCCCCGCGGATCGCTCTGCCGATGTCTTCCTGGCTGCGGAGCTGCAGCTGGACTTGCGATTCGGTCGGCGAATCCTTCGACCGGGCTGGCGGAAGTGGAGCGTGCCGCCGCGGGCGCGGACGTAGTCGCCGGCGGCGTTGTAGAGATCGGTGAGCGGGACGGTGGGCACTCCCATGTGGCGCGCGGCGGGAGACATCATGGACTCGCGGACGACTTGAGCGGCGGCGGAGATGGAAATCAGGTCGAGTTCCTCGCTGAGAGCGCTGACCAGGATCGGACGCCAGAAGCGCTCGACGGCTTGCTGGGTTTGGCCGTGATGATCGAGCCAGTGCTGAAAGGATTTTCCGGTGTCGCGCTGTTCGGTGAGCGTGAGCGGGACCAGGGCGCGCGAGATCGAGAGTTTGTCGGCGGCGCTGAGGAATCTGAAATGCCAGAAACGAGGGCGCGGTGTGCAGTGGCGCGGGAAGCGGCGAAGATTTCATCACCGAAGCGCGTCCGCCGGGCTCGATGAAGGTCATTTCGTCGTACCAGCGGATTTGGTCGGCGACGCCGATGCGGTCGTAGAACTCGATCAGATTGGTGCAGAGGCGGAACAGAACGTGCTGGCAGTTGTCCACGACTTCGCCGGTGCCGGGATGTTCCCACGACGAGGCTCGGCCTCCGAGGAAGGGACGCTTTTCGAACAGGGTGACGCGGAAACCCGCGTCGGACAAGGCGCAGGCGGCGGCGAGTCCGGCGAGGCCGCCTCCGGCGATGGCGACTGTGGGTTGGGATGCGGGAGGCATTGAGTTGGGCATCAGTCATCCAAAGGATGCGAGCGAAGTACGGGTCGCGCCTGCCAATGTACTTCGCGCGATCAGACACGCGCGAGAAGGCAGCAGGGACAGATTCTCTCGGATCACGTCAGGCGCTTGATGAAACCTTTCCCCAGGATGCGCAATTTTTCCCATCGTGCTCAGGGCGACTTTGGCGGTGAAGACGTCGTACTGTTTTTCGGCGATCTTCTCGAGCAAGCGGCGATAGATGGTCACCAGCACCCAGAGACGCGGGCTGGCTGTCTTCGGCGATGTAGGGGATCAGCGCGTCGCCGGCGGCGTAGAACTCGCGGGCGCGGTCGGCTTCGAGCGCGAGCAGGGGGCGGAAGCGCGCGGGGTCCGGCGTCGCCAGCAGCTCGGCGGCGGAGAGGCTGAACTTGGCCAGGTCCTCTTCCGGAAGATAAATCGCGGCCCATGCCGGCGTCTTCCTTCACGTCGCGAATGATGTTGGTGAGCTGGAATGCCAGGCCGCAACGTTCGGCCAGAGGCTCGGCTGCGGGATCGCGGTATCCGAAGACGTGGATGCAGACCAGTCCCACGACCGACGCGACGCGATAGCAATAGAGGCGAAGGTCTTCGAAAGTCTTGTACTGGATGGTGAGGCCGGGAGCGCTGGTGGTTTGCGCGACAGCTTCGGCCTGTTCCACGTCCATGGCGGTGCCGTGCGCAAGTTCGTCGAGCAACCCGGCGGGAATGGCAGTAGCGGCGCTGGGCGTCGGTCAGGGCGAGCAGGATGGCATCGTCGGTGGGCTGGCCCTGCTGGGCGCGGTGCAGAGCGTCGAGCCAGGTGTCGAGCTTCTGGCGGCGCTCGGGCAGGCTCAGCGTGGGGTCGTCGGTGATGTCGTCGCAGCGGCGCATGAAGGCGTAGACGGCGCACAGCGCTTCGCGCTTGCGGCGCGGCAGGACGAGGAAGGCGTAGTAGAAATTCTTGGCCGCGGTGCGGGTGATGCCCTTGCATACGGAATACGCCATGACGAGCTGCGGCGGAGCGGGAGTCCAGGGAATGGGGACCTGCTGGGTGCCGGCGCTCATGCTTGTCCTCCGAGCTGCTTCCGAACAGCTTTGCCATGGCGGCGCGCGCGACCAGAGCCAGTTTGCGAGGCTTCGAGATGGCCGGACGATTGCCGAGGACGGCGTAGCCCTGCTTTTCGATGGCGTTCAGGATTTCCTGGCCGCCGCGGCTGAAGAGATCAAGATCGATGGCCAGTTCGCGATCCACCTTTCCGATCAGCGGCAGGCCTTGACGAAACCAGTCGCGGGCGCGCTCGACTTCAAACTTCATCATGGCGCAGAAGGCGGGAGTGTTCCGGTTGTCGCGCGCATGTCGTCTTCGCTGACGTTGAAACGGCGCAGATCTTCGAGCGGGAGATAGATGCGGCCCTTGGCGTAGTCGACGCTGACGTCCTGCCAGAAATTGGCGAGTTGCAGGGCGGTGCAGGTGAAGTCGGAAAGTTGCTGGCGCTCGGCGTCGCGGTATCCGCAGAGGTAGAGCACGAGATGGCCGACGGGATTCGCCGAGTAGCGGCAGTAGGCCAGCACATCGTTGAAAGTTTCGAAGCGCGTGACGGTCTGGTCCTGGCGGAAGGCGCGGAGCAGATCAGAGAATTCGTGCTTCGGGATGTCGAACTGGCGCACGGTTTCGGCCAGCGCGACAAATACCGGATGTCTTGGAGCGCCGTCGTAGCAGGCGTCGAGTTCGTGCTGCCACTGATCGAGCAGTTCGAGCGAGGCGGCGGTGTCGCCGACTTCATCGCCGAGGTCGTCGGAGATGCGGCAGTAGGCGTAAACGTTGAAGAAATGCTGGCGCAGGCGGCGGGGAAGAAACCAGCTGGCGACCGAGAAGTTTTCGTAGTGGCGTGCGGGCCAGGCGGGCGCAGTATTCGCGGGCTTCGGCGAGCGTGGGCGCGTGCACGGGGATGGCGTACTCGGCGGGCAGGCGGCTCCAGCCGAGCAGCGGCGGAGGACGGCGGATTTTGGGTGGCGAGTTGAGTCATGCTAGTTGCAGTGCGACCGAGGCTGCAGAAAGCCTTTGACCGTCTCAGGTCGCTGAGAATCAGCCGTTAAGGTCGCATAGGAACCTTCCTCGCCAAGCTCAGCGGCGAGATCCCTCGACTGCGCTCAGGATGACAGACCACTCGTCGATGACGTCGCGTCAATCAATGGCCGGGGATGATGGCGGTTTTGATGTCGCCGCCGCGGTTCAGCATGTGGCGCAGAACCTGCTGCAGGCGCGACAGCGGCGCCTCCCCGGTGATGTAGTCGGTGGGGCGAATCTTCTTGGCCGCGATCAATCCGAAGGCCCGGCGAACGGTTTCCGGCGTGTGGTGGAACGTCGCCTTCAGCGTGATTTCGGAATAGTGCAGGCGATTGGTTTCGAGTTGCACTTTGGTTCCGCTGGCGCAGCCACCGAAGAAGTTGACGGTGCCGCCTTTGCGGACCATGTCGACCGCCCACTCCCAGGCTTCGGGCTTGCCCACGGCTTCGATCACCACGTCGCAGCCGCGCTTCTGCGGAGAAAGCGCGCGGACGGCGTCGACCACGTTCGGAACTTTGGTGGTCTGAATGATTTCGTGCGCGCCCATGTGTTTGGCGGCTTCGACCTGGCCGTCGCGCTTGACCACGGAAATCACGTTGCAGCCGATGGCGCGGGCGACCTGGACGAACATCAGGCCGATGGGGCCGCCGCCGAGAATGGTGACCGTGTCGCCGATCTCGACTCCGGTTTCGTGCAGACCGCGCAGCACGCAGGCCAGAGGCTCGGTCATGGCGGCGTCTTCGAAGCTGACGTTGGGCGGGATGATCAGCATGTTGGCTTCGACGATGCGGCGCGGAACGCGAATGTATTCGGCGTAGGCGCCGTTGTTGAAGAGAAGATCTTCGCAGAGATTCTCCTGATGCTTGGAGCAGTAGAAGCACATCTGGCAGGGCGCGGAGTTGAGGGCGACGACCCGCATGCCCTTCTTGAAGCCGTTGACGCCGGCGCCCACTTCCTCGATCACTCCGGCCAATTCGTGGCCGAACAGGGCGGGAGGCACGATCATGCGGGCGTGGTAGCCGCGCTGGTACACCTTGAGGTCGGTGCCGCAGGTGAGGGCAACCTGGACCTTGACCAGAACCTCGCCATCGCCCACGCGAGGGATGGGTACTTTTTCAATCTTCAGGTCTTCTTTGCCGTACAGGACGGCAGCGGTCATTTTTCCGTTCACTGCTGGTTCCTTCCAGTTACTGCGACGACGTCCAACGCTGCCCGGCTGAATCATGATCTTCATCGACGAAGGTTGCGGATGGGCCGCCAAATCCAGCGCTTGCGGGCTCTCCGCGAGCGGGAAGCGATGGCTGACCAGCCGTTCCAGATCCATCTCACGGTTCATGACAAAACGCACCGACTCTTCCTGCAAATCGACCGATGCACTGTAGGACCCCACGAAGAGTCTTTTCATCCACACAAATGGCTGCAGGATCGATCACAGCCTCCCCGTGCTGCGTTTGCGCAAAAAGCAATACCCGACCACCGGGACGGGCCGCATCCATCGCGGTGCGAATCAGAGAATTGCCGCCGACCGCGAGAATCACCGCATCGGCGCCACGCCCCTCGCGTCAATTCGCGGACGCGCTCCACTACATTTACCCGCGAAGCATCAATTGTAAGGTCTAAGCCCGAAACTTGATCCTATTCTAAGCCTCTCGGGATACAAATCGGAAGTAATTAAGGTGGCCCCGGCACGCTTGGCCAATACGCTCAATATGATGCCGATGGGGCCTTGGCCGATGGCCAGCACGGTCTCGCCCTGTCGCAGGCGCAGGGCCTCAATCCCCTTCATGCAGGTGTTGACGGGTTCGACGAAGCAGGCCTGCTCGAACGAAATGCCGTCGGGAATGCGAACGGTGCCGTGCTCGACGATCCAGTCCATGACCCGGACATATTCGGCGAAACCGCCGCCAGATGGCTCGAATCCGGCGGTGCAGCCGACTTTCTTGTAAGTCGGGCACTGGGCGAAGGTCTTGTTCTGGCAGTAGAAACACTGGCGGCAGGGGATGTGATGGAAGACCATGACGCGGTCGCCGGGACGGTATTGCTGCACGCCTTCGCCGACGGCGGCGACGATGCCAGAGGTTTCGTGTCCGAAGATGCGCGGAGCGGAATGCGAGCCTGTGGAAATCTTCTTGAGGTCGGTGCCGCAGACGCCGCAGGAGTGGACCCGAACCAGCATCTCCCCGGGGCCGATATCGGGTACCGGAACAGTCTCGAGGCGGACGTCATTGACGCCGCGGTAGACCGCAGCCAGCATGGTCGCGGGGATCACGGGTAGGTTCGTTTCGACCGCATACTGTCCGGCAATGGCCATCCGGCTATTTTAGATGATGTTTGTGGTGGGATTGCTTCAAATCCGGGGGCGACGACAACCGAGGGTAACGGCACTTCGTGGCTTGCTGTCGCGCTCCGATCGAACCAAGGCATCACCACAGTTAAGGCCCGTTCGGTATAACGTGGCTGCGAAGAGCCGCTCTTCCACCGCTTTTCATGCTATGCTGCGCAAAACTTCAAGTTTCCAGGACTGACTGTGCTGATTGAAATTCGGCTCGAGAACTACGCGGTGATCGATAACCTGGCAGTGGAGTTCGGGCACGGGTTGAATCTGCTGACGGGCGAGACCGGGGCGGGGAAGTCCATCCTGGTGGATGCGCTGGCGCTGTTGTTGGGAGACGAAGGCTTCGAGCGATGTAATTCGAACCGGAGCCGAGCGGGCTGTGGTTTCCGCGGTGTTTGAGGCCGAAGGCGCGGCCGAGAAACCGCTCGAGCGAATTCTGGAAGCAAACGGGTTGGACGAGTCGGATGACGGGTCGCTGATTTTGCGGCGGGAGATCGCGGCTGGAGGCAAAGGCCGCGTGTTTGTGAACAACCAACCGGCGACGGTTGCCGTGCTGCGGCTGCTGGCGCCGCATCTGGCGACCATTCAAGCGCAAAACGAATCTATTTTGGCTTTTGACGGGCCGGCGCGGTTGAGCTTGCTGGACGCGTTTGCGGGCAGCCAGCTTGAGGCGACGGAGATCGCTTATGCCGCATGGAGAGGGATCCGCACGCGCATAGAAGAACTGGAGCGCGGAGAGCAAGACCGGCTGCGCCTGGTGGATCTTTGGATTTTCCAGAAGCGTGAAATCGAAGATGCTCGGCCGCAGAGCGGGGAAGATGAAGCGCTGGAGGCTGAGAAGCGAGTACTGGCCAATGCGGAAAAAATCTATAACGCGGCCATGAATGCGTTTGACCTGCTGTATGAAGGCAATGCTTCGACGGCGTCGTCGCTGCGAGCGGCGCAGAAGCAGGTCGAAGAGCTGGCGCGGTACGAGCCCAAGTTTCAAGAGGCGCTGGCGGCGCTGGAGACGGCGCGCATCAGCGTGGAGGACGTCGGCGCGAGCGTGCGCGACTACGCAGGAGGCATTCACGCTTCGCCGGAACATCTGGCGCAGGTGGAGGACCGGCTGGCGCTGCTCGATCGTCTCAAACGCAAGTACGGGCCGACTCTGGAGGAAGTGATTGCGTTTGGGGCGGATGTTTCGCGCAAGTTGTCGGAAGTCGAGAACAAAGACGAGATCCTGCGAGCGTTGCGGGCTGAGTTGGAGACAGGCCGCAGCGGAATATTTGCGGGCGGCGCTGGCGCTATCGAAGAAACGGGCGGAAGCTGGCGCGTCGCCTGGAGAAACTGGTTGAGGCCGAGATCAACGACCTGGCGATGAAGTCGACCTTCCGCATCGAGATGACGAGTTCGGAAGAGGAAGGGAATTGGAGCGCCTCCGGCATTGATGAAGTGGTCTACATGATCTCGACCAATCCCGGCGAGGCTTTGCGCCAGTTGGAGCATATTGCTTCGGGAGGGGAATTGTCGCGAGTGATGCTGGCGTTGAAGGCCAGCGTGGAGGCGGGAAAAACCCCCGCGCCCTCGCAAAAGACGCGAGAAGGTCGGGCCGTCCAGAATAAGCGTGGCGCCCAGAGGACTCTCGTGTTTGACGAGATCGATACCGGGATCGGCGGACGGGCGGCCGAATCGGTGGGCAAGAAACTGAAGTCGCTGGCGCGCTCGAATCAGGTGTTGTGCGTGACCCATCTGCCGCAGATCGCGGCGTTCGGCGATCATCATTACGTGATTGAGAAGAAAGAATCTGGCGGGCGCACGCGCACCAGCATTCGACGCAGTGACCGGCGAGCAACGGACTGAAGAAGTGGCGCGTATGTTGAGCGGGGCGAAGCTCACCGAGACTTCGCGGAAACATGCGGAGCAGATGATTAAGGCTAACGGCTAAGTACCTGAGGATGCGGTCCGATGCCCGGCTCTCGGCCAAGGTCGTCTTCACGGAGTTATCGGCGACCTTGATTGTGAAGTTGACCGTGATCCTGGCCTTGGTCTCGACAGGCTGACCGTTCTGCACGATTGGCTTGAAGCGCCACTCGCGAACCGCTTGCTGGGCCGCCGAGGCCAGGATGCCGGGGCCGCTCAGCACCTGAAGATTCTGGATGATGCCATCGGCGCCGATGAGCGCCTGCAAGACCACCGATCCCTGCACATTCATATGCTGCGCCAGCAGCGGATAGGAAGCCTGCGTCTGAGCCGCATCCTCAATTCGTTCCCGGTCGGCGGCGCTGGTGGCCACGGCGAGCGTGGAAGTTGGCGCCGGAGTGGTGGTTCCTGAATTTGTAATCTCAACCTTGGCAGCGTTGCTGCCGGGATGAACCTTGCGAGTCGAATTGCCGGCTACGACGTCGATGTCCAGCGGAGGCAGAACCGTCCGGCTGATGACTGGTGAATCTGAGGGTTTCGGCTGCGCAGTCGTGGCGGCGGGAGCCTGCTTTTTTGCGGTGTGAACCGGGGCTACCGGCTTCTGGCTGACAACGCCCGGAGCCTTCGCCGCCGGCTGCGCGGCCAGGTGCGCAGGAGGCATGTCATCAATGATGGATTGCTCAGGGCCGAACCAGAAGTCGCGATCCATGACGACCACCGCGCCCAGCGCAACCAGCAGAAGGAAGAGTGCAAGCAGAAGACGGCGCGGTTGTTTGCTCGCGGCAGATCGGCTGATCTGGGAGGCTACGACGGTCTGTCTTGGCTTGAGCTCCAGCATTTCAGGGGACCTGGGTCTGCACGACGACCTTAAACATGTTGCGGCAACATATTGCATCGGGTCTGGGGCATGCACAATGGCACGGGACGGGGTACGGGGGGCACGAGGGTGCCATGGAGGTACCCAGGCAGGCAGGAGGGCAGCCTTGTCGGTTGTGTTCTGGGCAATGCTGAGTTGTGATTTCCGTCACAGCGTGGCTTTTCCGGGTGCCCTATACCCTGAAGGATGGACCCACAAAACAAACAAGACCGCGCTGCCTGGCTGCAAGGGCCTGCGGCCCGATGCGACGCAGCATCAGATGCTGCTCAGTTTCCCTGGAGACTAGTGCTGCTGGGAGCGCCGGGCGTAGGCAAAGGCACGCAGGCCGATCTGTTGAACCAGCGAACCCGCGCCTGCCACCTTTCCACGGGGGACGTTTTCCGCGCTGCCGGCAGCCGGCCCGATTGCGACCAGAGCCCAGCCATGCAGGCCGCCCTGGGATACATGCGGCGAGGCGAACTCGTGCCGGACTCCACCGTATGGGAGATGATCCGGGAACGAAGCGCATGCCTGCATTGCAAAGGCGGCTTTATCCTCGACGGGTTTCCGCGCACGTTGGGGCAGGCCGAGTCTCTGAAGCAACTGATGGACCACGAGGGATTAGCCCTGTCCGCGGTGGTGAGCTACGAGCTTCCCGACAGCGAAATCGTTGAGCGTCTCGCTGGCCGCCGCACTTGTGGAAAATGCAAGGCCGTGTATCACGTGACCGAGCGTCCTCCGAAGCGGGCGGATTGGTGCGACCGGTGTGAGGGCAGGCTGTTTCAGCGGGAAGACGACCAGCCGGAGGCGATCCGGGTGCGGCTTGGAGCCTACGAGCGAAGCACCGCGCCCGTGAGCGAGTTCTACAGGAATCTAGGGCTGCTCGTAGAAGTTACCGCGAAAGGGTCGCCTGATGACATTTACGAGAACACTTTAGCCCGGTTGGAGTCGCGACGCGTCCGAGACATAGCCCGGAAGGTCTGGGCTACGGTGGAAGATCACCGCTCACTCTAGCAGGCTGCGAAAAACTCATTTGCAGGCCAACGGCGAACCTCAGCGGCTAGAGCCGCCAGTGATTTCGCGGCATTTACGGCGCGGCTATAAGCAGCGCCCCTTCAAAACACGAGCGAAATCAGAGTTTTCCGCAGCCTGCTAGCCATTCTTCATCGCTGGCAGATCCCCATTTCTCCTTCTCAACCGCCGCTATGGCCACGCGCTAATTTGTTTTCGCCGCTGGGCGCGCGGGGCTGCCATCTGCTTTGACGTAGTGCGCGTACCAGCTCAGGTTGCGTTCAAGACGATCCTTGATGTGGGATGGCGTCTTGAAGCCGTGGAACTCGCCGGGATATACGACCAACTCCGTTTCACGGCCCAGACTCTTCAATGCCTGATACATCGCCTCTCCGCCGAGGATAGGAACATTCCAATCCACATCGCCGCCCATGAACATCGTGGGCGTAGTGATGTTCGCGACCCTGTAGAAAGGCGAAACTTTGTCCCACGCCGCACGATTCTCCCACGGGTGGCCAAGCTCCACATCGTAGTCGAGGATGTACTGGTCATGCCCGTAAAAGGCGGCCAGAAACGCCGAGCCCGCACCAGAAATCGCGGCCTTGAAGCGCGTGGTCTGCGCAATGATGAAGTCGGTCGAAATACCGCCATACGACCAGCCTCCCACCCCCATCTTGTCGGGGTCTGCAACACCCTGCGCGACGGCGTAGTCGACCATGGCCATGTCGTCCTGATAGTCCTTGTTACCCCAGTCGGCGAAGATGGCCTTGCAGAAATCCTGCCCATACCCCGAGGAGCCGCGCGGGTTGGGCTCAAGCACCACGTATCCGTTGGCAGCTAAAAGCTGCGGGAAATGGCTGAACTCGCCGTAATAAGCACCGACGGGGCCGCCGTGCGGGTGCAGGAGAGCAGGATATTTTTTCCCGGCAACGTAATCCAGCGGCTTGTAGAGGAATCCGGCAACCGTGGTGCCGTCCTTGCTGCGGAACTTCACGTACTCGGGAGTGACGATTCTGATCTTCGCCATAAAGGCATCATTGACATGGGTGATGCGCACCATGGGGCTGCCGGAAACCGCAGTGGTGAAGATTTCGCCCGGCCGGTCCATGCTCGTGATCAGCGCCGCCAGATCTCCCGACTTGGCGATGGTGTAGCCCGAGACCATTACATGTCCAGAAATGACTCGCGTGATTTCCCCGCCCTCTACCGGCACTCGGCATAGGTTCTGCGCGCCGTCATCATCGGCGATGAAGTATACGAACTTGCTGTCAGGCGAAAAATGGGGCGAGCGCGAGAAACGATCGAAGGTCCGCGTAAGGACTTTGGCCTCGCCTCCTGTGGCAGGAGAAACGGCAACGTGGCGCGTGGCATAGACCAGCAGCTTGGGATCGAGTTGCGTGAGGTAGGCGATCCATTTGCCGTCGGGCGACCACGCGGGTGAGCCGTCCGAGCCCGGGTTCGTGGTGACTTGCGTCAGGTGCGCGCCCTTGTCGGTGTTATCGGCGGCGACCACCCAGATATTGGTGTCGTAGGTGCGATCTGGATCAGGCGCCGAGCGGTTGCTGCGGAACGCCAGTTGCGTGCTGTCTGGAGACCACGCGGGTTCACTGTCGTCAAAGTCGCCGGAAGTGATCTGGACGACCGCCTTGCTGGCGACATCGAACATGTATAAATGCGTGCGCCGGCGGTCGAGATAGCCCACCGTGTCGGTCTTGAAGCGATAGCGGTCAATCACGACTGGGGGCGGAGTCTTCGATTTCTTGGGCTTCGCGTCTTTCTCTTTGTCACTGTTGCCCGGTTTGTCCTTGTCTTTCGTTTTGGCCTCGTCCAATTCTTCGGGCGTGGGGTCTCGTAAGACGAGGACGAGCCGCTTGCTGTCGGGCGACCAGACAAAGTCATCCACATCCTGAATCGCGTCGGTAAGCTTCTGTGCCTCGCCGCCCATCCGGTTGAGCAGCCACACTTGCGTCTTGCCTTCGTTGCGTTTGGAGAGAAATGCGAGGTATTTTCCGTCCGGGCTCCAGCGCGGATGGGAAGATGAGACGCCTTCTCCGCTC
The DNA here is from genome assembly GCA_963819145.1 of uncultured Acidobacteriaceae bacterium. GTDB lineage: Bacteria > Acidobacteriota > Terriglobia > Terriglobales > Acidobacteriaceae > Sulfotelmatobacter. The sequence continues at coordinate 227,935 of CAWFVB010000027.1, read as the reverse complement.
ATCGCGATGGCGTCGCCGCCGCCAGCCGGAGCCATCCAGATGCGGGTCTCGTTTTTGTCCTCCTTCAACATGGCCGTGGAAACGGTATAGGCGACCCATTTGCCGTCGTTGGTGATCTGGGGATCGCGGACATCCCGGATCTCAAAGACATCGTCAACGGTGATCGCGCGGGGCGCGGGCGCTGTGGATGATGCGGGTACCGACGAAGCGGACTGCGCGGCCACAGAAGGCGCAAGGAAGGAAGAAACACATGCCAGTGTGCAGAGCGGCAAAGCCAGTGAGCGGAATTTCATATTGGTCGTTTCCCCAGGAGGTTATGAGTTTCGAGGGATTGTATCGCGCAAGCGAGGGGTAGGGAATGGACGACAGGAAAAGAATGCCGCGCGTCCACTTGGGCTGTGATCCCAGGACCGCCGCGCCATTCGACGCCGGGATTTCCCCTTTCGCTGCTAATCCCCGCTGTTTCTGTGGCTTACGTTGACCATCCCGATACTTTTCGATAGTTTATTAGTATCGTCAGAATGGGGATCGTGTACCCTTAAGGTACGGATTTTGTGGCGGTTTCGCATCTAAACGAGGGGAACGGACTGAATCGTGGCTGGAACTCTAGCGAAAAATGACGGGAAGACTTTACTTTTGCTCAAGCCGCGGGGCTTCTGCGCGGGGGTGGTACGGGCGATTGACGTAGTTCGCATCGCTCTGGAAGCCTTTGGCCCGCCAATTTATGTGCGCAAGGAGATCGTCCACAATTCGTTTGTGGTCGAGGAACTGCGCGGCAAGGGCGCGATCTTCGTTGACAGCGAAGACGAGGTACCCAATGGCGAGCGCATCATTTACAGCGCGCACGGAGTTTCTCCCGAGGTTCGCGAACACAGCGCCCGGCGCGGGTTGCGAGTGATTGATGCAACGTGCCCGCTGGTGACCAAGGTCCACGTCGAAGCGGTCAAGTTTGCCAAGGAGGGGTTCTCGCTCATTCTGATCGGCCATAAAGATCACGATGAAGTGGTCGGCACTCTGGGCGAGGCTCCATTGGTGACGCAGGTGGTGGGATCTCCAGAGCAGGTAAAGAACCTTTCCGTGCCGGATCCGGATCGCGTGGCCTACCTGACGCAGACGACTCTCAGCCTGGACGAAACCAAAGACATTATCGCGGCGCTGAAACAGAAGTTTCCCAACATCAAGGGGCCGGCGGCGCAGGATATTTGCTATGCGACCGAAAACCGCCAGGTTGCGGTGAAGCAAGTGGCCTCAGAAGCGGACCTGCTGTTGGTGGTGGGCTCGGAAAACAGCTCGAATTCCAACCGGTTGGTTGAAGTGGCACGCAACCTGGGCACGAACGCGCATCTCATTGATAGCTGCAACGACATCGAGGCGGAATGGCTGAAGGGCGTGAAGACCATCGCTCTCACAGCCGGTGCCTCGGCGCCGGAGCACCTGGTGGAAGAAACCGTGACGTTCCTGCGCGATAAGGGTTTTGCCAACATGCAGGAACTGGAAGTGATGCCGGAAAACGTACGCTTTGGACTGCCTCCTGAGATTGTCGAGGCGATTGCCGCCGCTCCCGCAGCCACTGGAGACTAACGGTGCTACGTCTCGACGGAGAGTAATAAGCATGAGCATTGACTCCCCCGATTCTGATATAGCTTCTGCCCCTCTGGGTTCGAACCCACAGCTGCGTTTCGGCAAGATCGAGGAACTGGGCAGTCGTGTGGGCGCAGCCATTGCGGCAGCCAGGAAATACCTGTTCTCCCAGCAACATGAGGAAGGGTACTGGTGCGGCGAACTCGAAGCCGATACCACGCTCGAATCCGATTACATTCTTCTGCACACCTTGCTGGGAACCGGGAATCAGGAACGTTTTCAGAAGGCGGCAAACTGGATTCTGCGCCACCAGAATGAGGACGGTGGATGGAGCATTTACGCCGCCGGGCCGTCGAACATCAGCGCATCGGTGAAGGCCTACTTCGGGCTGAAACTGGCAGGATACGCGGCGGATCATCCCGCGCTGGCGCGAGCGCGCAAAAAAATCCTGGAGATGGGCAGCATCACCGAAGTCAATACTTTTACCAAGATATATCTGTGTTTCTTCGGGCAGTACGACTACGACGCGGTTCCAGCGATTCCTCCGGAGATTGTGCTGTTCCCCAACTGGTTCTGGTTCAACATCTACGAAATTTCCTCGTGGTCGCGCGCCATCCTGGTGCCGCTTTCGATCTGCTACGCCAAGAAGCCATTCAAGAAGATTCCGCGCGAGATGGGCGTTGAGGACTTGTTCGTCGGCGGGATGCAGAAGTCTCGCATGCACCTGCACTGGGCCAAGAAACTGGTTTCGTGGCGGAACTTCTTTCTTGTGCTGGACCGGATGACGCACTGGTTGGAGCGTGTGCACGTGCGCCCGCTGCGCTCGATCGCGCTGAAGAGCGCGGAAAAGTGGATGCTGGCGCATTTCGAGATGAGCGACGGCCTGGGCGCAATTTATCCGTCGATGATGAACGCGATTATCGCGCTCCGCTGCCTGGGATATTCGCTCGACGATCCGCAGGTGATTCGCGCGCTCGATGAGTTCGAAAAGCTGGGGATCGAAGAAGAAGACACCTTCCGCATGCAGCCTTGCATGTCCCCGGTGTGGGATACGGCGTATGCATTGTTCGCGCTGGGAGAGGCGGGAGTTCCGGCGACTGATCCGCGCATGGTGAAGTGTGCCGACTGGATTCTGCAGAAACAAGTGCGCAATGTGGGCGACTGGAAGGTCAAGAATCCGAAGGGCCAGCCGGGCGGGTGGTACTTCGAGTTTAACAACGAGTTTTACCCGGATGTGGATGACAGCGCAATGGTTTGCCTGGGGTTGAGCCGTGTAGAACATCCCAACGGGCGTTACCAGCGCGAGTCCGTGCAGCGGGCGATTGACTGGATTTTTTCCATGCAGTGCAAGAACGGCGGATGGGCCTCGTTTGACAAAGACAACGACAAGATGGTGTTCCAGTACATTCCGTTTGCTGATCACAACGCCATGCTTGATCCGCCGACCGTGGATATTACGGGCCGCATTCTCGAGATGCTGGCGACTTACGGATACGATAAGAACCATCCGGCGGTGCAGCGGGCGATCACCTTCATCAAGAAAGAACAGGAGCCGGACGGCAGCTGGTTCGGGCGCTGGGGTGTGAATTACGTCTATGGCACGGCGCTGGTGTTGCGCGGGCTGGACGCGATTGGCATTGACCTGCACGAACCGTGCGTGCAGCAAGGCGCGGAATGGTTGCGCATGATGCAAAACCCCGACGGCGGCTGGGGCGAAACCGTGGGATCGTACGATGACCCGAACTTGCGCGGGCTGGGCGACAGCACTCCTTCGCAAACGGCGTGGGCGGTTTTGGGCCTGCTCGCGGCGAACGACACGCGCAGCGATTCCGTAGCGCGGGGCGTTGCCTACCTGCTGCGCACCCAGAAAAAAGATGGGTCGTGGGATGAGCCGTTCTTCACGGGCACGGGATTCCCGCGGGTGTTCTATCTGATGTATCACCTTTACCGGCAGTACTTCCCGCTGCTCGCGCTGACGACGTACGGCAAGGTGATGGAGAAGAACGGAAGCTAGCTTTTGGATGTGAGGCTGCGGGGTTTCTCGACTGTGCGTTCAGAGATGCCGATGATTGAGACGGTACTGAAGCGGTTCGAAGAGCCAGACGAGGTGCGAACGTTCGAGAAAGGAAGATTCGAACTCGTCCGCATCGGGGGTATGACCATCGGGCGGGCCACTTACGAGCCGGGCTGGAAGTGGTCGGTTCATGTCGGTCCCCTGGTCGGCGCGACACGCTGCAACGTCGAGCATGTAGGCCTGGTGCTTTCCGGCTCCGCAACGGCCGCGATGGAAGACGGTACGGTGCACGAACTCCGCGAGGGGATGCTGTTTCACATCCCATCCGGACCTCCCGGTCACGATAGTTGGGTGGTGGGTGATGCGCCCTACGTTTCTCTGCATTTTCTTGGAGCCGACCACTACGCAAGCAAGTGATCGTTGCTGACACACACTCAATCCGAAACTGAGAACATCTCTTGAAAGCTTTCGTCACTGGCGCGACCGGGTTCCTGGGCTCCCATGTTGCCCGCGCTCTTGCCGATCAGGGCGCGGAATTACGGCTGCTGGTCCGTCCGACGAGCAATCTGAAAAACCTGCAAGGACTCAAGGCTGAGACCGCGGTTGGCGACCTTCGCGATCCCGCTTCCCTCGAGAAAGCCATGTCTGGCTGCGATACCGTGTTTCATGTGGCGGCCGATTACCGGCTCTGGGTGCGCGATCCCGAGGAAATGTACCGTTCGAACGTGGAGGGCACACGCGCGATTCTCGCAGCGGCGCGCAAGAATGGTGTGCAGCGCATCGTATATACGTCGAGCGTTGCGACCATGGGATTCACGGGGAACGGCCATCCTGCGGACGAGAACTCGCCGGTTTCACTGGCCGATATGATCGGTCCCTATAAGCGGTCGAAGTTCATGGCCGAGCAGGTGGCGCTCGAGGCGGGGCACGGCGGGATGCATGTGGTGACGGTGAATCCGACGACGCCCGTCGGGGAGCAGGACGTGAAACCGACCCCCACCGGTCGCATCGTTGTCGATTTCCTGAAGCGGAAGTTTCCGGCCTATGTGGAGACAGGGTTGAATCTGGTGGATGCGACGGTGTGCGCGCGCGGGCATATTGTGGCGCTGGAAAAAGGGAAGTCCGGCGAGCGCTATATTCTGGGCGGAGAGAACCTGACGCTGAAACAGATTCTCGACCGACTGGGCAAGATCACCGGGTTGCCTTCGCCTAAAGTGAAGTTGCCTTACGTATTTGCATTCGCCGCGGGGGTAGTGGACGAGGCCATCACCGGGCGGCTGCTGAATCGCGAGCCGCGTGCGACCGTAGATACAGTCCGCATGGGAAAGAAAAAGATGTTTGCCAGTTCCGACAGAGCCGAGCGCGAATTAGGCTGGAAGATTGTACCCGTCGAAGCAGCGCTGCAGCGGGCGGTCGAGTGGTTCCGGGCCAACGGATATGTCTAGAATCGCTATTGTGGCTGCGCTGGAGCGGGAAGTGCGTCCGCTCGTGAAGCAATGGCGCAGCCGTGAAAGGGAACACGGCGGACGGAGCTTTCGCTTCTTCGAGAAGGATGACACGGTGCTGGTTTATGGGGGGATCGGGGCGGAGGCGGCGCGGCGTGCCGCGGAAGCGGTGATCGCGCTCTATGCGCCTGCGGTTGTCTACTCTGCGGGATTCGCCGGAGCGCTGGATCCTGGACTCTTAGTCGGCGCGGTTGTGCACCCCGCGAAAGTGATCAACGCAGGGGACGGCAGCAGCGTCAACCTGGGCGAGGGCCAGGGCGTGCTGGTTAGTTTTGGGGCGGTCGCGAGTCCGGAACAGAAGGCGAAACTCCGAGATTCTTTCGGGGCCCAAACAGTGGACATGGAAGCGTCCGCCGTGGCGCGCGCCGCAGAAGCCAGAGGAATACGCTTCGAAGTAGTGAAAGCGATCTCCGACGAATTCGATTTTTCGTTTCCGTCGTTGGAGCGATTCGTGGATTCCGACGGGAGGTTTCGGGAGGCGCGATTTGCGCTGTTCGCAGCCCTCCGGCCATGGCTCTGGCCGCAGGTGATCCGCTTAGCAAACAACAGCAAGCGAGCCTCCCGGGCTCTGTGCGAGTGGTTACGAAACACGGATACTAGACATATCTCACCCTCTATGGATACGCACAGGGAAAAGGCGGTGAACCAACCGTGAATTGGGGCTCGCGTTCATTTTTCGGGCTGATGATGCTGGCGGGCGTGCCGCTGCTGGCGCAGAGTGCTCCGCCTACGATTTATGCGGAAAGCTTTCGCAAAGGTTCCACGAGCATTACCGAAGAGAGTTTCGAGACCAAGTTGAGTCCCCAGAATCCCACTTACCGGGAGATCATTAAAGACACCCACGGTGGCGATCGCTACGAACTGACTATTACACCGCAGCGGCCCGAGGGGGACGTTCAAATTACGGCGTGGCGCGTCCGACTGCGGGACTTTCATCACAGCATCTACAGCAACATTCTGCTGGCCGACCAAGAGCCTTCAGCCGACCCAAGGAACAACCTGTGGTTATTGAGTCCGAACGCCAATGGTCCGGTGCCGATTCTTGCCAAGCGGATCATCAAGGTGGACGAGTTTTACGTTGTGATCCAGGTGAAGGCCTTGCACTTCACGCCGCTGGAATCGCCATATCTGGATTCGATGGCCGTGCAGTTCACGTTCAGCAACGGCGATCCGCGAGCCAGCCGATGACGGGTTTGGCGGTGAATATTTTCGTTGGCAGATCGGATACGTGTGGAAAGTCGCACGTCTTGATTCATCTATAATCACAAAAGGCGTTCTCCTAAACCCGATGCAACTTCTCCCCTTGCCAGCAGTGTTCGTCGGCGGCGAAATCGTCGACATGATCTCCAACAGTGGTGCGGTCGCCAAGCTGGTTTTACTTTTCCTGCTGGCGTTCAGCCTGATCTCGTGGTCCATCATTCTGACGAAATGGAGCCTGCTGCGACGGGCGCGGATGCAGAGCGGTCGTTTCGTGCGCGCGTTTCGCAAAGCTCAGCGGCTGCAGGACATAGCCGCCGTCGCGGAACAATTCAAGCCCAGCCCGCTGGTCGGCGTGTTCGAAGGCGGCTACGAGGAATATAAGCGGCAGGTAGGGACCTCGGGCGCGCTGCGCAACCTGGCAGCGATCCAACGCGGGATGCAGATCGGGGCATCGGAAGAAGTGACCCGGCTGGAACGGAATCTGCCATGGCTGGCGATTACGGCTGCGGTCACGCCGTTTGTCGGGCTGTTCGGCACGGTGTGGGGCATCATTGACGCGTTCCACGGCTTGGGCACGGCGGGAGCGGCTACGCTGCGCGCCGTGGCTCCGGGCATCTCAGAGGCGCTGATCACGACGGCAGCCGGCCTAGCCGCGGCGATTCCGGCGGTGATTGCCTATAACCTGATTGGCGCGTCGATTCGCGAGTTCGCGGCCCGCAGCGATGACTTCGCCCTCGAGGTGCTCAACGCCGTCGAGCACAGCCAGGCAGCGGTTGCCGCGGAAACGAGGCGCTGATGGCATTCACCGCGCCGAACGGACGAACCCAGACCTCAATCGCCGACATTAACATCACACCGCTGGTCGACGTTGTGCTGGTGCTGCTCATCATTTTCATGGTGACGGCTCCAGTGCTGCAGTCTGGCATTGACGTCAGCGTGCCAAAGACCCGGACGGTGAAGCAGATCACCGAAGAGCGAACCGTCATCACGATCAACAAGGATCAGCGGGTCTTTTTGGGCAACGACGCCATTAACATCAATGAGATCGGGGCCAAACTGCGCCAGAAGATTCGCGATCCTCGCAATCAATCTGTGTTTGTGCGCGCTGATGAGAACGTTCCGTTCGGCGCCTTCGCTACGGTGATGGATGCGGTGAAGTCGTCGGGCATCACGAACGTGAGCATAGTGACGCAACCGCTGGAACAAAATGGCAGCAAACGCTGACATCTACTTTGAGCATGACCGCTGGGGGCGCGCCTTGGCGTGGTCGGCGGGCCTGCACGTGGGAATCACTGCGCTTCTATTGCTTTACTCCGCGGTGTTCTACCACACGGGCGGGGAAGGCTGGGGCTCCGGAGGTGGCGGAGAGGCGATGGGCGTAACCCTGGTCAGCAATGTTCCTCTGCCGGCCAGTCCCACGCAGTCGCAAAATGTCCTCGCCAACGAATCCAAGGGGCTGACACAATCGCAGCCTAAGATCCAGGAAAAAGAGCCGGACGCAATCGAGATTCAGGGCAAGAACGCGAAGATAAAGCCGCCCAAAAAACAGCAGACCGCATCGAAGGAAAAACCGCAGGCAGCGCCTGAAGAAGAAACCAACCAGGTTGCGTTCGGCGAAGGCGGGCCGGTTAGCGGGCCTTATGGAAGCTTCAGCGCGGGTGGAGCGAAAGGTGGATTTGGGGTCACCGGAGGCGGAGGTGATTTCGGCACCAAGTATGCCTGGTACGTGCGGGTGATTCAGCAGAAGGTGTCGGAAAACTGGCTGAAGTACGAGGTTGATCCGCGCATCACGACGGCGCAGCGGGTTTATATCACTTTCGACGTAATGCGCGACGGTCACCCTGCGAACGTGCAGGTGGAGCAGTCGAGCGGCGTGCCCTCGCTGGACATCTCGGCGACTCGGGCCCTACAGAGAATTGATACCTTCGGACCCTTGCCGCCGGATTACTCGGGCAGCAAAATATCGGTGGAGTATTGGTTCGATTACAGCAAGAAGTGAACCCTATTAGTTATCAAATGCATCCCTGACTATTAGGGCCGGGGTTGGAATGCTGTACGGTGTGAACAGGACGTCGGGCAGTCCGATCATCGAGGGAAGAGACCTTGCAAACGAATTCATATCGGGATACGATATTGTCGTACGGCGTACGTTTCTCCACCTGGATGGAAGAAAGCGCTAGACCCACCCCTCGGCGAAAGACATGCAGGCTCAACAGCCTCGCGGTGGCCTTTGTTCTGATCCTAGTTTGCGGCGTCCTTGGGTCCTCTGTGGTCGCGCAGGATTGGGTCAAAACGGGAACCAGCCTGGGGGTGGAAAAAGTCCGGCTGGCGGTTCCCGATTTCAAGCCTTCGACCAGCGACCCCCAAAACACGGCCCTTCTCAAGACTTTCAATGACACGCTGTGGAATGATCTCGACGTCTCCGGCGTGGTTGAACTGGTTTCGAAGAGTTTCTACCCGCTACAGGTTCCCGGCCAGCCTCCGGAAGTGAACTTTCTCGGCATGGAACGCGCCTCCGCCGAACGCGGCCATGCTGGCCTTCGGCAGTCTCGGCGTGGCCGGCGGGCAGACTGACGGTGCAGGGATGGCTCTACGATCTGAAGAACATCCAGTCGCCGCAGGTTCTGGGCAAGCAGTATGCGGATAACGCGAGTGACGCCGCGGCGCGGGTGATGGCGCACAAATTTGCCGACGAAATTATTTTCCGGCTGGGCGGCGGCATCCAGGGCATCGCCGAGAGCGAGATTTTTTTTGTCAGCGACCGCAGCGGGCACAAGGAAATCTGGGCCATGGATTATGACGGCTCGAACCAGCGCCAAATGACGCATTTGGGCTCGATCTCGCTTTCGCCGCGAATTTCGCCGGACGGCTCGCGGGTTGCCTTCAGTTCGCTGACCAAGAGCGGCTGGGACATCATGATGTATTCCCTGGATCTAAACCGCACTGTGGGCTTTCCCCACTTGGGAGGGACGAATCTTTCCCCGGCATGTTCTGGCGGACGGAATAAAGCTGGCGTTTTCGTCCTCACGCGGCGGCGCGCCGGAAATCTATATCGGTGATGCTATCGGGCGGGAATCTGCAGCAGCATGACCGATTCGAAGGGGCCCGGATGTGTCTCCGGTATGGAACCGGAAAACGGATGCGCAATTGGCTTTCGTCAGTGGGCGCACCGGACTGCCGCAGATTTACACCATGGAGGCTGACGGCACGAATCAGCAGCGGATGACTGATCAGGGCTACGCGGTCTCGCCGTCGTGGGCGCCGAACGGACAATTTCTTTCGTTTTCCTGGGTTCGAAAATATGGGCCGGGCGAACCGGGCGCGTCGGACATTTACCTGATGGACATCGCCAGCAAGCAGTGGGTCCAGCTTACCCATGATGGCGGGCGAAACGATTTTCCGTCCTGGTCGCCGGACGGGCGGCACATCGTGTTTCAATCCAGCCGTTCGGGCAAAGAAGAAATCTGGACCATGCTGGCGGATGGCACGAAACTTCAGCAGCTAACGTTTACTGGACGCAACACGCAACCGAATTGGAGTTGGAAATAGTAAATACGCTTCGTCTGACCTCGATGGAGCAATCCGATTTTGAGGTCGTTAGGGAGGACTAAAGTGAAGCACAAACGCATGAAGTGGTTCACGCTCGTGATCGCGCTGGGCGCCATCATGATGCTGGGCGCCTGCGGAAGAAAAAGGCCCCGCCGCCGCCCACCGCCGCCCCCGCCGCCCGCGGCTCCGACCGCATCGATCTCAGTGAATCCGAACTCCATTCAAGGGGACAGTCGGCGACGCTGACCTGGCAAACCAGCAACGCCACCGATGTTTCCATTGACGGCATCGGCGCGGTTCAGCCCAGCGGATCGCAGTCAGGTTTCTCCGACGGATTCGACCACCTATCACCTGACCGCCAAAGGAGCGGGCGGAACGCAAGAGGCCACGGCGCGGTTGACCGTGACGCAGCCGCCGCCACCGCCACCGCCGCCGGCTCCCGCGGTACGGATGAGGACTTGTTTAGCCAGAACATCAAGGATGTTTACTTCGACTACGACAAGTCCGACATCCGCCCCGACCAGCAGGCCTCCGTACAGGCCGACGTGCGTTCCTGGAGCAGCATCCCAATGTCAACATCACGATCGAAGGGCACTGCGACGAGCGCGGCTCCACCGAGTACAACCTGGCCCTTGGCGACAAGCGCGCCAGCGCGGTGAAAAATGCCTTGACGGCGGCCGGATTCAGCGCCAGCCGCATCAAGACGATCAGCTACGGCAAGGAAAAGCCGTTCTGCACAGAAAGCAACGAAGCTTGCTGGCAGCAGAACCGCCGCGGCCACTTGTGTTCAGAAGTAAAAGTGTTGGTGGGGACGCCGATTGCCGCCGTCCCCAGTTTCTTCTGTGCGGTCTGGCGCGGCCGTGCGCCAAGTCAGGAACCCAAGGGAAGTCCCTGGAGTTTGAACGCCGTTGAATCTTGCGGTTCACGGTAGTCGTTTCTCTGCGCGAATTCTGTCCAGCCTGTGGGACAATCATGGCATCTAAATTGCTAGAATCTCAGGGAATCCTCTATGAAACTAGATCGCATATTCTGTGTTCTTCGCGCTGTTGTCGGTTCTGTGCTTGGGCGTAGTGCCGGCTTGGCGCGTAAGCAAAGACATGGTGCAGCTGCAAACACAGGTCCAGCAACTGCAGGAACAGATGACGGCCATGCAGCGCAGCGTTCGACGAGCGCATGGGCGTCATGAAAAACCTGGTCGAGCAGGACACCGACGCCGTCAACAAAGTCGCGGCGCGCTCAACAGCCTGCAGACAACCCTGCAGAAGCAACAGGCCGACGGCGGGGCGAAGACGGACCAGCTTTCCGGGCAGATCCAGGCCTTGAACGACACCATGGATGAGCTCAAGGTCCGCCTGGCCAAGGTCGACCAAGCAACTGGAGGACATGCAGGCGGCGCAGCAGAGTCTGGCCGCGCAGCAGGCGCAGCAACAGGCGCAGCAGCAGGCCCAGGCGCAGGCGCCGCCCCCGGATGTGCTCTACAACAACGCGCTGCGCGACTACAACGGGGGCAAGACCGATCTGGCCACGCAGGAATTCTCCGACTACATCAAGTTTTATCCCAATACCGATCTGGCGGGGAACTGCTACTTCTATCTGGGAGAGATCCAGTTTCGCGCAGGGGAACTATCAGCAGGCGGCGCAGAGCTACGACCAGGTGCTGCAGAACTTTCCCAGCGGCAACAAGGCGGCTTCGGCGCAGCTGAAAAAGGGATTTGCGCTGATCGAACTGGGCAAGCAGGATGATGGAGTCAGCTGAGTTGCGGCACCTGATCCAGCGCTATCCACGCTCCAGAGGCCCTGCAGGCGCGAGAGCGGCTGCGTAAGCTCGGGGTTTCGACAACAGGGAAGTGAAGCGGAGTTCTGGATGGAATCCGGATTTGCCCGGTATTGCAGACTAGGCTAGACGGCGCGGTGGCGATGCCGCTTCGGTGTGTGGTGCTTTCCCGCCTTGTGAGCTTTGTGGTGTCGCGCTCGCTGGTGCGTGGCCCTGACTGGAGTCAGGGTGGCTTGCGGCGGAGTTGCCCAGGCGAACGCGCTGGCCAGTACGCATAGAATCAGCACCAACAGAAGTCGCCTCATATACCTTCTCCTCTATGACCTTCTCCTACTTTATAACCATTTCTTTGGCAAAGCTCCAGTGATAAAGTCGGAGCGTTACGGAGGACAGCATTTTCATCCACCTCCATCTCCCATCGCCGAAAGAGGCGCAATCATGACGAATAGCGTTCACGATCAAGACTCTGCCAAAGGCGCGATCGAAGTCGAAGATCACGCCATTCCGGGAAACATCGGGATGCAAGAGCAGTTGGGCCATCGCGATCAGGACCCGATGTTGAAGGATGCGGATTCCGATTTTCCGGAGCCGGGGCAGAATCCCGAGCATAGCGGCGAGCCAATCCGCAAGACGGCCTAGCGAAAGCCTGCATCCCGCGTACCGCAAGTTTTTGAATGAATACCGTACTGGCAAGGCCTGTCCCGATTCTGCTGTCGCTGCTCACACTTGTGTTTGCCGCGGGCAGCTCCGCGCAAACCGCCGCGTCTTCGACTGCCGTTGAGATTCTGGCTGGGGTTCGGCAGGCCACTGGCGGCGACCTGTGGAACCAGTTCGCTGAGTGTGAGTCGGAAGGCAGCATTGCAGTCGCCGGCAAGACTGGAACGGTGCACTCCGCCGAGAACCTGGTGACGGGCGCCAATGTAAGTCGTGCCGACATTTCGGAACTGGGAGTTCATCAGGCGCATGGTGTAGATGCTGGAACGATCTGGCAACAGGACGACGGCGGGGATATTCGCCTTCTGCCCAGCGGCGCCGACTGGCAGATTGACGACCTGTACCTGACGGGGCGCGGCTATTGGCGGCCGAACTTCGGCGGGGCGACGGTGACCGTGCTTGATCCGGCTACCGAGCAGGGCTCGTCGTATGACCGGCTGCAATTCCATGTGCCAGGCGGCCACGGCTTCACGCTGTGGGTCAACCAGACAACCCATCTTGTCGAGCGGGTTGCCAGCGGTTCGGCAGCCTTCAGCTACCTGGGCGACTATCGCCGCTCGGACGGTGTGCTACTCCCATTCTCACAACGCAAAGGCACGGGAGATAATTTGCAGGTCGTCACCCTGACCAGGCGAACCCTGCGGAAACGGGTGAATGCTGCGGACTTCGCGATTCCGTATCGTAAGGACTTCGAACTGCCGGCGTCGGGAGCCACCGTTCCGGCGGAAGACGGGATTATTTTTCAGGCCAAGATCAACGGCAAAGGCCCGTACAAAATGTTTTTCGACACGGGCTCGATAAACCTGATTAATTCGGAGCTGGCGAAGCAACTTGGCCTGCAGGTCGAGGGAGAAACACAAAAGCTTCTGTCGGACGCCGGCGCTCTTGATCTCCAAGTCACACACATTGCAACGCTTCAGATTGGCGACCTGGTGCTGCACGATCAGATGTTCCGCGTGGTCACGACCCCACCCGATAATAGCGACACTCCCGTCGCCGCGGTGGGCTACGAGTTATTCCGCAGGCTCGTGGTTAAGATCGACTACGAGCACAAGCAACTCAGCTTCTATGATCCTCCCACATTCAAGTATTCTGGAAGTGGTGCCAAGATTCCGCTTCTTCTCCGGGGAGTGACTCTCGAAGTAGATGGCCGCGTGGATGGGGTTGCAGGAACATTTGCTCTCGATAGCGGGAACGAAGTGGCCTTTAGTCTGGATGCGGCGTTCGTCAAACGGAACAACCTGATCGAGGCACTGGGTGCGCATTACCACGGATACTCCGGCAGGAGCTATGCCGGTGCCACACCGGTTGCCTACTACACTCGCGCCAAGACGCTGCAGATCGGCGACGCCGAGGTGCACGATCTCATCACGTACTTATCCGCAGGCGAGCCGGGCCCCGGGGATTACGCGGGGAATATCGGACGCAGTGTCCTCCGCCAATTCAATGTCACGTTCGATTGCATGCGCGGCAATCTCTTCCTGGAGAAGAATGCCAACTGGGGCAAGCCGGGAATTTTCAATCGGGCGGGGATCGTGGTTGATCCGACCGATAAAGGTGAGAAGGTGATGACGGTTCTGCCCGGGAGTCCGGGCGAGATTGCGGGCCTGGCGGCGGGTGATCTGATCACGAAGATCGACGGCCACGCGCCAAGCGACGATCTCGACGATCCTGCCTTCCTGCAGCCCGTGGGAACAGTGGTGCGTATGACGATAAAACGAGGCGACAAGGACGTTCAGGTTGACGTCACACTCAAAGAGATATTGTAGATGGCCCTCAGGGCCTTACCGTAATTCCTCCATCACCGCGTCGAGCACTTCCTTGCCTGGGCGAGTCACAGAATCGGGCAGCGTGGCCAGGGGCTGATCCACGACATTGAGCATATCGATAAAGCTAGGGGCCGTCGGATTCACGTAGAACACTCCCGTTAATACTTCGCCTTTGTCATGGGCCTCGGTGAGGCGGGTGATGGCGCGAATCTTGTCCGTGGGATCGTAATCTTCTTCCAATTTGCGCAGATGCAGGCGGGAACCGTCGTGCATGGTGACTTCAACGGTGGAGCCGGGATCGTACTCCACATCAATCTCTTCGAAGTGCGGGACGAAGCTGACGTCTTGCAGAGTCTCTTCGTGTTCCTTCACATATTTGTAGGACTTAGTGGATCCTTCGTGATCGTTGAAGGTGACGCAGGGCGAGACCACATCGAGCATGACCGTGCCCTTATGGGCGATGGCGGCCTTCAACATGGCGCTGAGTTGTTTCTTGTCGCCGGAGAACGAGCGCCCGACCAGCGTTGCGCCCAGTTGAATGGCGAGCGCGCAGGTATCGATCGGCGGCAGATCGTTCACCACCCCGGTTTTCAACTTCGAGCCGAGGTCGGCCGTTGCCGAGAACTGGCCCTTGGTCAGGCCGTAAACGCCGTTATCTTCGATGATGTAGATGATCGGCAGATTCCGCCGCATGAGGTGAATGAACTGTCCGATTCCGATGGAAGCCGTGTCGCCGTCACCGCTGACGCCGATGCAAACCAGTTTGTGGTTGGCCAGCAGAGCGCCGGTGGCCACCGAAGGCATGCGGCCGTGCACGGCGTTAAAGCTGTGCGAGCGGCTCATGAAGTACGCGGGCGTCTTCGAAGAACAGCCGATGCCGCTCGGCTTGATCAGCAGTTCGGGTTGCACGCCCATCTCGTACATGGACTCGATGATGCGCTCGGAAATCGCGTTGTGCCCGCATCCGGCGCAGAGCGTGGTCTTTCCGCCTTTGTAGTCCATGACGGTCAGGCCGATGCGGTTGGTCTTTGGTCCTGGCGCTGGTGCCGCTACTCCTGGATCGACGGGAGTGGTTGCCATCTACTTACCCTCCATGCTGGTCAGTTCGTCGGTGATGGACCGCGCGTCGAGTGGCAGTCCGGTGATGTGCGCAATGCTGCGCAACTTGCCGATCAACTCAGGCTTGAGGTCGAGCTTGAGCAGGCTCAGCATTTGCGCGTCGCGATTCTGCTCGACGACGTAGATGCGCTCGTGCTGCTCAATGAACTCGTGCACTTCCCGAGTGAAAGGATAGGCGCGGAGCCGCAAGTAGTCGGTCTCGAGATGATATTCATCGCGCAGTTGATCGCGACTCTCGGTGATGCCCCAGTGCGACGTACCGTAGCCGATGATGCCGATTTTTGCTTTGTCGCCTTTCGTGATTTCGGGCCGTGGAACGAAGGACCGCGCGGTTTCGAACTTGCGGTTCAGGCGCTCCATGTTGTTTTCGAAGTCGTCGGCGCGTTCGCTGTACTGGGCGCGCTCGTTGTGGCCGCTGCCACGCGCGAAGTAGGCCGCTGCGGGATGGATCGTGCCGGGCAGCGTGCGGTAGCCGACGCCGTCTCCGTCCACGTCTTTGTAGCGAGCGAAGCCGCCGAGACGGTCGAGATCTTCCTTGCTGAGCACTTTGCCGCGATTGATCGGCGTGGTCGGATACTCGAATGGATCGGACATCCAATTATTCATGCCCAGATCGAGATCGGACATGACGAAGACCAGGGTCTGAAATTGCTCGGCCAGGTTGAATGCCTCGGGCGCCATGGTGAAGCACTCTTCGACCGAGCAGGGAAGAAGCATGATGTGTTTCGTGTCGCCGTGGGAGAGCACCGCGGTGGAAAGAATATCGCCCTGCGAAGTGCGCGTAGGCAGGCCCGTGGAAGGACCCACACGCTGGATGTCCCAGATCACGCCGGGAACTTCGACGTAATAGGCCAGGCCGGCGAACTCGGACATGAGCGAAATGCCAGGGCCGGCAGTCGCCGTCATACTGCGTGCACCCGCCCACCCAGCGCCGATGACCATGCCAATCGCAGCCAGTTCATCCTCGGCCTGCACAATGGCGAATGTCGCTTTGCCGTCCGGACCGATGCGGTATTCCTTCATGTACTCGATCATCGTCTCGACCAGCGATGACGATGGCGTGATCGGATACCAGGTAACGACCGTGCAACCTGCGAACATGCAACCGAGCGCGGCGGCGGAGTTGCCGTCAATGATGATCTTGCCCGCCGTTTTGTCCATGCGCTCGATATAGAAAACGCCGAGTTTCTTGAGGCTCGTCTTGGCGTAATCGAACCCGGCTTGCGCTGCGGCCAGATTCAAGTTCGCGGCCTTTACTTTCTTGGCAAACTGCTTGCGGATCGCCTTCTCCACTTCGGCCATATCGATGGTGAGAAGTTGGGCGACGACGCCGACGTACACCATGTTCTTGACCAACTTGCGCAATTTCGCTTCAGGACAAACAGCGGCAACCAATTTGTCATACGGAACCGCGTAGAAGAGGAGATCGTCGCGCAGTTTGTGCAGGGCTAGCGGCTCATCGTAGAGCACGGACGCACCCGGAGCCAACGACAGCGTGTCTTCCTGCGCCGTCTCCGGATTCATGGCCACCAGGAAATCGATTTCTTTCTTGCGCCCGATGTAGCCGTTATTATTGGCCCGGATCGTATACCAGGTCGGGAGTCCCGCGATGTTCGACGGAAACATGTTCTTGCCCGAGACCGGCACGCCCATCTGAAAAATGCTGCGAAGCAGGACCGTATTTGAACTCTGTGAGCCGGAGCCGTTGACCGTCGCGACCTGAATGCTCATGTCGTTGACGATGCGCTTTTGCCCCGTGCCGCCGGTTGATCTCCGGGGCACGACATCCGTAGTGGCCATCCCAACACCTTCCTTCAGTTGACGGGCAGAACCCAGTCGCCCATGATTCGTTGTTGCAGGGAAGAAAACACCTCATTATACGGCGTGGTCACGGCCTCCGTCGCGGCAAATCGGCCGTCCACAGCGGAGGGGAACCTGTTTTGGAAATGGGGAAAGCCGTGTCCACTCACGATTCGGTCTTAAAGAACTGCGCCATGTTGCGGAATTTATTATATCGTGACACGAGTAATTCTGCAGGGGGGATCTTCTTCAGCGCGGCATAGTGTTTCTGCAAACTGGCGTCGAGCAAGTTGGCGGCGGCCTCGTGGTCGCGGTGTGCTCCGCCTTCCGGCTCGGGAACGATATCGTCAATCACGCCAAGCTCACTCAGGTCGTTGGCCGTAATGCGCATGGCTTCGGCTGCGAGTTCTTTCTTCGCGGCATCCCGCCACATGATCGCGGCGCAACCCTCGGGCGAGATCACCGAGTAAATCGAGTTCTCCATCATCAGAACTCGGTCGGCGACGGCAATTGCCAAAGCGCCGCCGCTACCTCCGACGCCAATCACGGTTGCGATAATCGGGACTTCGAGCCTCGCCATCTCGCGCAGGTTGTAGGCGATAGCCTCGGCCTGGCCGCGCTCTTCGGCGTGGATGCCCGGATAGGCGCCGTCCGTGTCCACAAGGGTGAAAATCGGTCGTCCAAACTTCTCGGCGAGTTGCATGATGCGCATGGCCTTGCGATAGCCCTCAGGATGGGGCGTGCCAAAGTTCCGGTAAACACGCTGCTTCATGTCGCGCCCCTTCTGGGTCGCGACGATTAACACTTCATCGCCATGGAAGCGGGCCATGCCACAGATGATGGCGGCGTCGTCGCCAAAGCCGCGATCGCCGTGAATCTCGCTGAAATCGGTGAAGACGCGTTCAATGTAGTCGAGCGATTGCGGACGCTGGGGATGCCGCGCCAATTCGGTCCTCTGCCAGGCTGTCGGAGGCGCGTTCATTTCTTGCCGCAGGAGTTCCAGGCGATCCTGAAGTTTGGCAATTTCCCGACGGGTTGCGGCATCAGGAGTGGCCGACTCCATCTCGGCAACCTGCCTCTCGATCTGTTCCAATTCCTGCTGCGCTTTTTCGGTGGCTGCCATGCTTTCGATCTAGCTGATGATGCGAACGCTGCCGCGTCCGCACAACTGTTCGACCCGCGCGATGAAATTGCGGTCCGGAAGCACATTATAGCCTTCCGCTTCCATCACGACCATGAAATCGCCCTGGCGTTCCACGTCAAATAACACCTTGGCTTGGCCCTTTCGTTCCAGGAAGAGAGCATGCAGATCGTCGACGGTGGCTTCTGCCGAGGTCTCCAGAGGAAGCCGAATGCGAATGGCTCGCGGAAGCGGCACTTTGGCTTCTTCGAGTGGCTGGATTTCCGCCGCCAGAATCTTCGGATTAACGCCTTCTTCGATTCGCACGCCGGCCTTCACCAGCACAGGAACTTCGAGCTTTACTTTGTCGCCGATGCGCTTGTATGCATCGGGGAAGACGATCATGTCGAGCGAGCCAGACATGTCTTCGAGCGTGGCCTGGGCATAGAAATCGCCGCGTTTTGACTTGAGGACGCGCACATTGCTGATGATGCCGGCGGTCACGATGGTTTCTTCCTTGCCGGTCGATCGGGTCATGGCGCCAACTTCCTCGATGCTCAGAGCCTGCAGGTCCTGCAGCTTGTCTTTGTATCGTTCCAGAGGATGGCCTGTGATGAAGAAGCCGAGGATTTCCTTCTCGGCGGTCAGACGGGTGTGCTCGTCCCAGTCGGGGACGTTGGGCAGTGTGTCATGGGCCGAGTCGGCGTCTTCCTGCTGGAAGACGCCAAACAAGCCGTGCTGGCCTGATTCCGCGTCACGCTGCGTTTTCTGAGCCCCCTCCATCGCCTTGTCCAGCACGGCCATCAGTTGGGCGCGGCGGCCGAGAGAATCCATCGCCCCGCTCTTGATCAACGATTCCAGAACTCGCTTGTTGAGCAGGCGGAGATCGACGTTCTCGCAAAACTCGAATACGGATTTGAAGCGCCCGAGTTTCTTCCGCGCAGCCACAATCGATTCAATGGCGTTGCCGCCGACGTTTTTCACCGCCGCCAGGCCGAAGCGAATCGATTCGCTGTGAGGTGTGAAGTTCGCGTCCGAGATGTTGATGTCCGGCGCGTCAACTTTAATGCCCATCTCCCGGCATTCGTTGATGTACTTCACCACATCGTCGGTTGAGCCGGTCACGGAGGTAAGCAACGCCGCCATGAACTCCACGGGATAGTGCGTTTTCAAATAGGCCGTGTGATATGCCAGCAGTGCGTAAGCCGCGGAGTGGGACTTGTTGAAACCGTATCCGGCGAACTGCGCCATCAAGTCGAAAATGCGCTCGATTTTCTTCGTCGGATATTTGCGCTGTGCGGCGCCCTCGACAAAGCGTTCGCGCTGTTGGGCCATTTCTTCGGCTTTCTTTTTGCCCATCGCGCGGCGGAGCAGGTCGGCTTCCCCGAGCGAATAGCCCGCCAGCCGGTTCGCGATCTGCATCACCTGCTCCTGATACACGATCACGCCCAGGGTTTCCTGGAGAATCTCCTGCAACTCTGGAAGCTCGTATTCGACCTTCTTGCGGCCGTGCTTGCGGTCCACGAAATCGTCAATCATGCCGCCCTGAATCGGGCCCGGGCGGTAGAGGGCGTTCAGGGCGGTGAGGTCTTCGATGGAATTGGGCTGGTACTTGCGCAGCACATCGCGCATACCGTGCGATTCAAACTGGAACACCCCGGAGGTCAGGCCCTTATAGAAGACCTTCTCGTAGGTTTCCTTGTCGTCGAGCGGAATCTCCTCGAGGCTGATGGTAGTGCCACGCGTCTGAGCAATCAGTTTCAACGCGTCCGTGAGAATCGTGAGCGTAGTCAGGCCGAGGAAATCCATCTTCAATAGGCCCATTTTTTCGATGGCGACCATGTCGAAGGCAGTCACAATTTCGTCGTTCTTTGTCCGGTGCAATGGCACCAGGTCGGTGAGCGGGCGGGGCGAGATCACGACGCCAGCGGCGTGCACGCCGGAATTGCGCACCAATCCTTCCAGTTTTCTCGCCGTCTCGAACAACTCGCGAATCTGCCCGTCTTTCTCAATCGCTTCCCTTAGCTGCGCAGAGTCTTCGATGGCCTGCTCGAGCGTGATGTTGAGCTGGGTCGGAACCATTTTGGCGATGCGATCCACATCGGCGTAGGGGATGTCCATAGCCCGGCCAACATCCTTGATGGCAGCCTTCGCCGCCATCGTGCCGAAGGTGATGATCTGGGCAACGTTGTCGCGACCGTATTTCTGCGTGACGTATTGAATCACCTCGCCACGGCGGTTCATGCAGAAATCAATATCAATATCGGGCATGGACACGCGCTCAGGATTCAGGAATCGCTCGAACAGCAGTTCGTGCTGCAACGGGTCAATGTCGGTAATGCCGAGTGCGTAGGAGACCAGCGAGCCGGCAGCCGATCCGCGGCCGGGGCCTACAGGTATGTCATGCTCCTTGGCGTAGCGGATGAAGTCCCAGACGATCAGGAAATATCCCGGGAATTTCATCTGCTGAATGATGCCCAACTCCCGCTCGAGCCGTTGCTCGTAGTCGGCGATGGAATGCTTCAGCTTGCCTTTTTCCCGTAGGGGACGCAGAGTTTCAAGACGCCGGGCAAAGCCTTCGCGAGTGACGTGGACAAAGTAGCTGTCGATGGTGAATCCAGGTGGGACCTCGAATTCAGGGAACGGGTTGGCAACTTTTTCCAGCCGCAGGCTGCAGCGCTCGGCAATGTCGAGCGTGCGGCTGAGAACCTGGGGAGCGTCCTTGAACACGCGCTGCATTTCGGCATAGTTCTTAACGAAAAACTGCGTGCCTTCAAACTTCATGCGAGCGGTGTCGCGGATAGACTTCCCGGTCTGGATGCACACCATGGTGTCTTGCGCGTGGGCATCGTCTTCGCACAGGTAATGGCTGTCGTTGGTGGCGACCAACTGCAAGCCGAGATCTTTTTCCAGCTGGAAGAGGCCAGGATGGATGCGGTGCTCCATCTCAAGGCCCTGATCCTGAATCTCGAGGAAGAAGTTCTCCTTACCGAAAATGTCGGTGAAGGTGCCGGCAGCGGCTCGTGCGGCGTCGTAGTTGTTTTCAGTCAGCCGTTCGGCGACTTCGCCCTTCAGGCATCCAGAAAGGCCGATCAGGCCACGCGAGTGCTCGGCAAGAAACTTCTTGCTGACGCGCGGCTTGTAATAGAAACCATGCAGCGAGGCTTCCGATGTGATCTTGACCAGATTGCGGTAGCCTTCTTCGTTTTCGGCGAGTACCAGCAGGTGGTTGTAGGTGTCACCTTCGGGCGGGGTCCGCTCGGTATTGTGGTCGGCTTTTTTGCAGACGTAGAGTTCGCATCCGACGATGGGCTTCACGCCATACTTGTGCGCGGCGTTCACAAAATGGACCGCCCCGAAAATGTTGCCGTGGTCGGTCATGGCCACGGCGGGCATACCCAGTTCGCTCACGCGCTGGCAGAGCTTTTCGACATCACAGGCGCCATCGAGCAGGGAATAGTCCGTATGGAGATGCAGGTGGACGAATTGGGACATGGGTTCGCTAGCGCTAGTCTACCGCAACCAGGGCGGAGGAAAACTGGGGGATTATTGAAGCGGGGGCTAGTCCGCGCCGGCAGCCTGTGCCTTTTCCAGCAGGCGGCGCGTCTGGGCGATAAGTTCGGCAACTTCGAAGGGCTTTACCAGGTAAGGGACGTTATTTTCCTGCAAGAAGGCGCGTCCGTCGGTCGGTTCCATGCCGCTCGAGAACGTAAATAGAATATGGCCCTCCATTGCAGCGCAATTGTTTTTCACCCAGGTGTAGGACTCTTTGGCGTTCCACTCACCCGGCATCCTGCCATTCATGATCACTGCATCAAAATGCTCGGAGAGCAGGCGAGTCTTGACGTCCTGACTTGTCGTGGCGGTTACAACCGCAGCGCCGGCGCCCGCCAGCACGTCGCGCTCAAATTCGAGCACGGATTCCTCCTCTTCCACCAGAAGCACGCGACCACTCACGGCCCCCGCATGCTGCCGGGACACGGGCTTGGACGGTTCGGGCTCGGCAACGCTGGCCGCGGCTGCCGGCAGCTTTACCTCGATTACGGCGCCGCCTTCGGGAGCGTTGTTGGCGGTTATGTCGCCGCCATGTTCTTTCACAATGCCATAGCAGATGCTCAGTCCGAGGCCCGTGCCCTTGCCGACGCTTTTGGTCGTGTAGAAAGGATCGAAAATACGCTTGGGATCTTTGAGGCCGGGACCGTCGTCGGTGAACTTTGTGCAGACGTGTCCATTCTGGCTGTACACGCGTATCTTCACGCTGCCAGTGCGGCCAGTCTCAAGAATGGCGTCCACGGCGTTGTTGATGATGTTCAGGAAGACCTGTTCGATCTGATGAGGATCGGCGACTACCATCAAGGGCTCGGAAGGAGCCTCGCGCTCGACAGAAATATTGTTGGTCTTGAGGTCGTAGTCGCGCAACGCCAGGGTTTCGTCGAGTACCTTGCGGACATCGACTTCCTCACGCTGCGGCTTGCGCTGGCGGGCGAAAGACAAGAGGTTCTGCACTACGCGATGAGTGCGCTGCGCCTGCTTGAACAGCTTGCTGACGTAGTCCTGGGCCCTTGTGTTCAGGCCCTCGCTCTCCAGAAGTTCGGCGTAGCCGAGGATGGCGGTTAGCGGATTGTTGAGTTCATGCGCCACGCCGGCAATCAGCTGACCGACGGCCGACATCTTTTCGCTTTGCAGCAACTGTTCCTGCGTCTTGCGCAGGTCTTCGTAGGCGCGGCACGTTTCTTCGTAAAGGCGAACTTTCTCGATTGTAGTCGCCAACTGGCGACTGATGGCCACCAGCAGATTCTCGTCGTTGCTGGAATATTCGTATCCCAGATGGCTGCACATGCCCATGATGCCGACCGGAGCGTCTTTGCCCCAGAACAGCACCCAAATCCAGGAGCGGTCCGTGTCAGCGCGCAGGAATTCCGCAACGTTGGCGGGCAGGTGGGGCATATATTCGCCCGTGACCACCTCGGCGCGCGATCGCATTACCAGATCACCGAAGCCGTCGGTAAACGACATCTCGGCCGGTTGCTTCTTGTCACGGCTGCGCGGGCCCCAGGCGGCACGCCGGCGGTAGGTAGTGTTGTCGGAGTCGGAAAGATAAACCGTTCCGCTCTCACCGCCAAACAGAGTGACCACCTGGCGCAGCGTCAGGTTAAGAATTTCGTCCAAATCGAAGGATTGCGCCGCCACCACCGCCATGGCGTTCAGGGCGTTCAATTCGCGGTTGCGGCGCCGCATTTCGTCTTCGGCGCGGCGCTTTTCCGTCATGTCGAGAACGAAGCCCTGATAGCGCTCGATGTTGCCGGCTGCGTCGCGTGTGGCGAAGCTGCTCTCGACCGCCAGCAGGAGCGTGCCATCTTTGCGGCGCAGTGTGACGTCGAAGTTGCGGACGTAGTTGTGGCTTTCAATCTCGCGCCGGAAATTCTCCCGCTGGCGGGCGTCAACGCAGATTTCCGTGTCGAGGTTTAGAACCATCAGCTCCTCCCGGGTGCTGTAGCCGAGCATGTGCACCAACGCGTCGTTGCAGTCGAGAAGTTGCCCCCCGGGTGTGGAGACGTAGACGCCTTCCTGCACCTGCTCAAACAGCAGGCGATACTTCTCCTCCGCCGAGCGCCGGTCGGTAATGTCGCGCACGACGTGGATGATTCCTTTTTGCGGGCTGCCCTGATCCGCATACGAGGAAGTCGAAACCACCGAGAAACCACCAAAGCAAGGATCGGCGCCCTCGAGGAACTCCTCGTCAGCCCCCATCGCGCAGTAGGGGCAACCCGTCCACTCCCCAAAGGCGTGCGGCAGAGCGGCTTCGCAGCTGCTGCCGATTACGTCCGCGGCTGCCTGACCCAGATGCTCGAGCAAGACCTGATTCGCTTTGACGATTCGGAAGTCGGCGTCGTGTGCCAGGATGATGTCGTGAATGGAGTCGAACGTATTCATCCACTGCCGCTGCGAGCGCAACACTTGCTCCAGCAGGCGGAAGTTTTCCAGGGCAAGGGATAATTGCTTGGCGCAAGCCTGCAGAAATTCCAGTTCTTCAGCGGTCCAGTGCCGGGTCGCGGAATCTCCCAGCAGAAGCAATCCGATGGGCGATTTGTTGCCCACCACCGGAACGATCACGAGCTGGCGAATCCGTTCCGCCTCAAGACACTGCGGTGCTTCGGGGCCCGGGGCGGCCGGTGTTGTGACCTGTGGCTTGTTCTGTTCTAACAACTTCGAGAGATCGCCCGTGACCTCGGCAAAACCAGCGTCGCGCAGGAAGTCGGGGGACAGACCGACCGCGTGCGTAGCCACCAGGTGTCCGCCTTCCAGCAGACGAAACCAGGCAGCCTTTACGCGAGTCAAACGCTGCAACTCTGCGACAGCCGACTGTACAACACTGCCATATTGCTGCGCGCTCGCCATGCTGCTGGTGAGCGCTTGCATGGCGTGTAACCTTCGCGTCCGCGTGCGCGCTTGACCGAATGCCACAAGTAGCATGCTCAGGCCAAGCGCAACCTCAGCTCCGAGCAGTGCTCCGCTTGGAATGCGATCAGTAAACGGCGACCACGGCAGACCGAGGCAGGGCAGACACAGCGCCAGCAACCACGCTGAGGGTTCCCATCGCCCGCGGCGCGCTCGAAGCAGCGCAATCGAAGCCGTCAGCAGGATGATGCGATAGCTAATTTCCAGGGCGAACCGTAAGGGCAGGGAATCAGGCCACAGCAGAACCCGTGCGCCCGCAAATCCCACCAGGACCGGAGTAATCAGGACAAGCGGCAAAATAAGATCGCGGCTGCGCGTGTAGAGCAGAACAGCGCCCGCCAGCAATCCCACAGCCAGCATGAAACTTGCTTGTACGGCTACCGAGCCAAAGGGTGCGGGTATTTTCCCCGCCAATGAGTGCTCGGCCAGGCGCGAACCCGCCAAGGCGGCCCAGCCCAGGATCCAGATCTTAAGGTAGTTCTCGCGGAAGGCGAGCAGGACGAGCAGGGACGCGCCCAGCAAGAGCACCAGGGCAAACTCCGCTGGCGTGGGCTTGGCAATGCCAAGCCCGGCCGCTGCGTTCCAGATTGACGAGAAGGAAGCGCTCATTCTGTTTCAGGCGTACAAATTCCTGAGTTTTGAATATCATGGCCGAGGGCTTTCTCGATGGAGTTTCGGGACCGGATTGATTACTTTCGGCATCTCGCAGCTGGGTTACAATCGCCATTAGACTTTCGTGTATTCCCATGCCAGACCGCATTCTTGTAGTTGACGACGAAGAAGCGATTCGCGAAATCGTCGCGTCTATGCTCAGTACAGCCGGATACGCCTGCAAACAAGCGGGTTCCGGCATGGAGGCTCTAGCGGTACTCACCTCGGGCGAAGAGTTCGAGTTGATGCTCTCCGATCTGATGATGGCGGACCTCGACGGCATTGGCCTGTTGGAGCGCACCAAGGAGAAATATCCGGACATGCCGGTGGTGATGGTTACCGCCGTGCACGACATCTCGGTGGCCCTGGCCGCCATTCGAAACGGGGCATACGACTACCTCCTGAAGCCGTTTGAGCGTGAACAATTGCTCAATACCGTGAGCCGAGCCTTGGAAAACCGCCGGCTCAAGGTCGAGAACCGGACCTATCAGACGAATCTGGAATCGCTGGTGGCGGCGCGCACGGATCAATTGCAAGCCGCGATGGCCAACCTCGAACGTTCCTATGACATTACTCTTGAGGCCCTGGGCGACGCGCTTGACCTGAAAGACGCCGAAACTGAAGGCCACTCCAAGCGCGTTACCGCATTCACCATTGCCATTGCTAAAAACATGGGTCTGCCCCGCGAGCAGATCGCCGTGATCGCGCGCGGAGCTTTTCTGCATGACTTCGGCAAAATGGCGATTCCTGATGCGATCCTGCGCAAGCCGGGCAAGCTGACCAAGGAAGAGATGGACGTCATGCGGGAGCACGCCTACCTCGGTTATCAGATGCTCAAGAAGATCCCGTTTCTGGCCGAGGCCTCCGATATCGTGTATTCCCACCAGGAGCGCTTCGACGGCAGCGGTTATCCCCGCGGCCTCAAAGGGGAAGAGATTCCGCTGGGGGCCCGCATCTTCTCCGTCGCAGACACTCTCGATGCCATTACCTCCGATCGTCCCTACCGGGCGGCACAGTCGCTACAGGCGGCGAAAGCCGAAATTTCGAAGTGGTCGGGACTGCAGTTCGATCCGGAAGTCGTCAGAGTGTTTCTCGAAATGCCGGATGATATCTGGGACGATTTGCGCAAGAACATCGATGCGCAGATTTCCCGCGTCGCGTATTCCACTGGGGCCAAGGGCTAAATCTGCGCGCGAAGGTGGGCACCGTTGATCCGCGGTAATCCGTCAAAATTACTGGTTGTTGCTGCCGTGGTGCTCACGGTGGTATTGACGTTGGCTTGCCTGCTGCTCCCACGGGGGTTGGCCCGGGTCGGCGTGAGCGACATCGTGAGCGCTCTGCTGATGCTCACCGCTCTTTTCGCCTTTGCCAGACTGGGTCTCGCCAGCAAGGGCCGGGTGCGCTGGTTTTGGATGCTTCAGGCTGCCGGATGGGCACTTTGGTTCAGCGATCAAGTCATTTGGATCATTTTCGATCTGGTCCTGAAGCAGAAACTGCCCACCATGTATCCAGCTGACGCCCTGCTGTTTCTGGCCGGAGCGCCGATGATGGCCGGCCTGCTGCTTCGCCCGCACCGGCAACCTTCCGAGCACAGCTCGCGACTGGGCGTGCTGGATTTTCTTCTCCTGATGCTGTGGTGGCTGTACATCTACGTATCGTTCGTTGTGTGCTGGCAGTACGTCTCGCCAAATTTAGACCTCTACAATCGCAACTTCGATGCGCTCGAGTGGGCGGAGACAATTCTCATTTGCAGCGTCCTGGTCGTCTTCTGGCTGCAGAGCTCGGGACGATGGAGGACGTTTTACGCGTGTCTGTGCGGGGCGTTCATCTTCAACGGCATTTGGTTTTATGTGCTCAATCGCGCGCTCGAAAAGGATCTCTACTTCACAGGTAGCTGGTACGACATCCCCTACTCGGGGTCTTTCGCGCTGTTTACTGCGGCAGCCCTGCTGGGGCACGGCTTGGCGCCCGCTCCGGAGACCGCCGCGGACGAGTCCTACAACTCCTGGATGGCGAACCTTGCCATGATGGCGGTGCTATCGCTGCCCATTATCGCGCTCTATGCTCTGCTTGATCCGCGTCTACCGCACGGAGCCTCGAATTTTCGGGTACTGGTCACGCTGGCGACTATGTTTTTGATGGCGTTCCTGTTGTTTATCCAGCATCGCAGGCTGAATCGCGAGTTGCGCCGCACCAACGTTGTGTTGCAGGAGGCGTCGCTCACCGATCCGCTCACCGGGCTCCGCAACCGTCGCTACTTTTCCGCGACGATCGAAGGTGACGTCAGCCAGGCGTTGCGTTCCCACGCCGACAATCACGACTCCCATACCCGCGACCTGGTTTTTTATCTGATTGACGCCGACAACTTCAAGGAAGTGAATGACCGCTACGGGCACGACGTGGGAGACAAGGTTCTGCTGGAAATGGCGCAGCGTCTGAGCAGTTCAATTCGGCATTCTGATGTTCTGGTGCGGTGGGGAGGGGAAGAATTTCTCGTCGTGTCGCGCTACACCGATCGCAGCGAGGCCGAATTGCTGGCCGAGCGCGTCCTTTCAGCGGTCGCGGACACTCCCTTTCCCGTTGGAGCATCGCAGGGAAAAATCTACCGTACCTGTTCGATGGGGTGGGCCGCGTTTCCGTGGTTCCCCGAAGATGCCCGCGCGGTCAGCTACGAAGAAGTCTTAACCCTGGCCGACCGTGGACTAAATCGAGCCAAACAGTCGGGCAAGAACTGTGCCGTGGGCATGCTGCCCGCATCGGGAAAACTTCCTCCCACGATCATTCAAGGACTGCACTCGACCAACCTTCAGGTGGATGTACTGGCCGTGGCTGGCCCGCGCACCGGCGCGTAGAGCCTCCCCAAAGTCCAGTGGGCGCTGGTCCTGACTTTCCCTAACAGCACAATCCTGGCGTGTGATAATCGCTTTCGGAGGCCAGTCATGAAAATTGCCCGGTTTATCCTCCCGGTTCTGTTCATCGCGACCGCTGTATTCGCTCAGGAGCATCCCGCGATTACAGCGCAGATGAACTCTGTGTATGTGGGCGCTGACGGAAAGTGCGAGGCCGCGCCCGATACCGCACAAATTCAATTCAATATTTCGGTGCAGGATGAGAGCTCTCAGGCTGCCTTTCAGCGGGCCTCGAAAAACGTGGAGCGGGTCCGGCAAGTACTTCGGACCAACGGGATCGAGCCCAAGGCGGCGACCATCGGCTTCCTTTCGGTGCAACCAGTCTACGAATGGAAGCCGAAACAGAGAGTCATTGGCTATCGAGTGACCACAGATGTCACGCTGCGACTGAAAGATTTCTCGAAGGTCGGCCCTATCACTCAGCAACTTGCCGACGCCAACGTCAGCGAGACACAAGCTCTTAGTTATACCCTCGAGAATATCGACGAAGCGAAGAACAAGGCTGTGGAAGATGCTTACCGGCGTGCGCGCAATTCCGCCGACACCATCGCGCGCGCGAGTGGGCGAATCCTGGGAGAGCTTTCCTATGCCTCGGTGGATACCTTTGAAAATGCTCGAGCCCATCATGCCACGATTGGCGCGTACCATGACCGCGTTGGCCAACACTGCGGCGCCGCCGGCTCCGACCGAGGAGTTCACCCCGCAGACGGTGACCGTTACCGCGCATGTAAATGCGCTGTTCAATTTGAAGTAGAGTGGTGCCCCGAGGGTCAGACTGCGGCTGGCGCTTGGCTTGGCCGTTGGTGGAGTCACGCTCAGCGGGTCTACCGCGAGGGTGAGGTCGTCGATTCTGCGCACGACCACCAACTGGCCCACGGGAAGATGCTGAGGATGCGACAGCGTCCCAGAGTTCACCGTGCACGAAAACTTTGCCATGCGGTGACAAAGCGGGTTTGCGCGACTCCGGTTTCACCAACCAATCCCTGGGCCCCGGTAACAATCTTGTTGCGGCGCGCCTTGAGGGCGATGGTCATCAGGAAGGCAGTGATCAGCCCCAAAGGGACGCTCACGGCGAGCGCCGTCAGCAAGTGGACCCGCATTTCAGGAATGGGCGAATCCACCAGCAGCAGGCCGCCCAGCGTGAGCAGCACGATCCCGCCGATCGTGAGAACTCCGTGAGTGGCGAACTTCGCTTCCGCCGCGAACAAGCGCGAAAGCACCCAGGATCAGTCCCAAAGCCGCAAAGCGCGTGGGCAAGAAATTGAGCGCGAAGGCGGCAAGCAGAATAAATACTACCCCGACGGTTCCGGGGATCGACCGCGCCGGGATGATTGAATTCGATGTAGAGCGACGAGTGCTCCGATGGCAAGCAGCAGGAAACGCGATGTTAGGGTCCATCAGCGTGTCGAGAATGTGTTCCTTGAGGGTCATGTCAAAAGGAACGACGGCTTGGCCTGTAAGAGTTCAGCGACGCGGATTCGCCGTTGAAGCGCTTGAAACTCTTGCCTTGCATCTGGCGGAAGAGATCTTCAGGGCTGGATGCGACGTAGTCGATGAGATGCTGCGCGAGGGCCTCCTGCTCGGTGAATGACTTGGATTCGCGTACGGCGCTTTCGGCCGCTTCGACGTTGCGCCCGCGCTTGCCCGAGACCGAGCGAATCAGGGCCGCGGCGTCATTCTCGATCTTCCGGTTCATCTCCTCGTCAGGCTTGACTTGGACAGGGCCGATGAATGTAACGGGATGAGCCGCTCCGGCGGCGGTTCCTGGAGCCATGGCCGCGATGTCGGCGGATTCGAGAATGAAAATGCCGGCAGAACCGGCATGTCCGCCCGTGGGTGTCACGTAAACAATGACGGGCACCGACGAAGACGTGATCTTCTCGATGATCTCCCGCGTTGAGCTGACCAGGCCGCCGGGAGTATTCATCTCGATCAATACAGCCTGGTCATTGCGCCGGCGGGCCTCGTCCAGGGCGCGGGCAATATACTCCGCGCTGATGGGCTGAATCGTGTCGTTGACGACCACTCTTAGAATCTCGGCCGACGCGGGCAGGGAGCAAAAGTGAATGCTCACCACGCAGAGGATGACCCATAAAATCGAGGTGTGTTTAATGATCGCTTTAGAAATGATCGCTTTGGACGGGAAATTCATAATTCCTTCGATTGCTCACGGAGCACGCTTGTCGACTGTCGATCAGAGGCCCAAGTCTCCAGGGCCTGAGCGCGCGGCTCATAGCTATTGTCGCTCTATTTCGCCGGCCCGGTGTGAATTTCTTGGATTGCCGGTTGATCAGCACTCGCCGGAGGGTCGGCGTCCATCCGGGCAGGTAGGTGCTGCCGGTGATCAGGCGGGCGCCGCGTTCGTAGGTGACATACGACCATGCCCACTGAATGAAGACCAGAAGACGGTTGCGGAAACCGATCAGGAAAAGAATGTGGACGAACAGCCAGGCTAACCAGGCGACGAAAGCCGGAGATGTGGATGCTGCCGAACTCGGCGACGGCTGCGGCGCGGCCGATGGTGGCCAGGCTGCCTTTGTCCCAGTAGTGGAAGAAGGCCGGAGTCGGACGTCCCCACCCTCTCGCAAATGGCGAAAGGGTGGGGCACCCTTCGCGATTGCCTACTTGCTTCGCGAATCAGTTTCGCGACGTAGCGTCCTTGCTGAATGGCGACCGGAGCCACGCCGGGAAGCATCTTTGCCTTGTTCGTCTTTTACTGCGGCGAGATCGCCGATGACGAATACTTCGGGATGGCCGGGAAGGCTGAGGTCTGGCTTGCACCAGCACGCGGCCGGCACGATCTACCGGCAGCGCCCAGTCCTCTTGCCCAGCGGCGATGCGGCGACTCCCGCAGCCCACAGCACCACGGTCGCGGACAGTCGCGTGTCGCCTAGATGGACGGCGCCGGGTTCGATCTGAGTCACCATCGTCGAGGTGCGGACTTCGACGCCCAGACGTTGCAGTTGTTCCTGCGCGCTGCGCGAGAGATCTTCCGCGTAGGCGGCAAGAACGCGCGGGCCGCCTTCGAGCAGCAGGATGTGCGTGCGGGCGGGATCGATCGAACGGAATTCGTGGGCCAGAGCGTGGCGGGCGATCTCGGCCAGAGTTCCGGCCAGTTCGACTCCCGTGGGTCCGCCGCCGACGACTACAAAATTAAGGGGAGTGGCGCTCTCGCCGGCGGCGGCCTGCCGCTCGGCCAATTCGAAGGCGAGCAGCACGCGGCGGCGAATCTCGAGCGCGTCTTCAATGGTCTTGAGGCCGGGAGCGTAGGGCTCCCACTCATCGTGTCCGAAATAGGTGTGGCCCGCGCCCGCGGCGACGATCAGATAGTCGTAGGGAATTTCGCCGTCGGAGGTCTCTACGATGCGGCGCTCGAGATCGAATGCCAGTGACCTCGGCCATGAGGACTTCAACATTTTTGTGCGAGCGAAGAATGGAGCGGATCGGCGCGGCAATTTCTCCCGGAGAAAGCCCGGCGGTTGCCACCTGGTAAAGAAGCGGCTGGAAGGTGTGGAAATTCTTGCGGTCGATGACCGTGATCTGCACCGGAGCCTTGGCCAGCGCCTGCGCGGCGTTTAGGCCGCCGAAACCGGCGCCGACGATCACGACTCGAGGTGTATCCATTGCTGGTCATCTTGCCGTTAGCGCCGTCCACCTCTATAAGATTCACCGCGATGGCAGACGGTTCCAGAAGTTCTTCGAACACCGCGAACTCCAGCTGTGGGCGCGCGTGGCGATGCCCTCGGGGGCGGACCTGATTTTTCTTCGCGCTGCTGGCGGTGCTGGTGTTTACGCCGCTGTCGGTGCGGTTGCTGGGCGATGCGGGGATCGGCTGGCACATTCGGACCGGGCAGCAGATTCTGGCGACGCACGCGATCCCGCGAGTGGATTCGTTTTCTTCGACCATGGCCGGCAAGCCGTGGTTTGCCTGGGAGTGGCTGTATGACGTGCTCGTGGGCCAGTTGGAGGCAACGCTCGGGACTGAATGGCGTGGTGTGGTTTACGGCGGTCGTGATCGCGGCGGTCTTTGCGTGGATGTTTCGGCTTGCTGCTTGCGCGCGGGACCAATGTGCTGGTTGCGCTGGTGCTGGTGCTGCTGGCGGTGTCGGCTTCGATGATTCATTTTCTGGCGCGGCCGCATGTGGTGAGTTGGTTGTTCACGCTGGCGTGGTTCTGGATTCTGGATTCTTCGGAGCGAGACTGCAGACGCGAGCGTCGACCGGCGAGGCTGTGGGCTGCTGCCCTTGCTGATGCTGGTTTGGGTCAATGTGCATGGCGGTTTCTGGTTGGGTTTGTGCTGTTGGCGATTTTCTGGCTGGGCAGCGCTGGGACTGGTTTCGGGCGAGAGGAAGGCGAATCGAGGAGCGGTCTCGCAGAAGATCGCGGCAGGGAAGCGCGCGCGGCAGCTGCTTGCGGTCGGGCTGGCTTTCCGCGCTTGCGAGTCTGGTGAATCCCTATGGGTGGAAGTTGCACGCGCATGTGTATTCCTATCTTTCGAACCGCTTCCTCATGGATCACATTGATGAATTCCAGTCGCCCAATTTTCATGGGATCGCGCAGAGATGCTTTCTGCTCCTGCTGCTGATCACGGTGGCGGTTCTGGCGTTGCCCGTGGCCGCGAGTTGCGAATGAGCGAAGGGTTGGCCGTATTGTTCGCCGTGTATGCCGGGCTGTATGCGTCGCGGAATATTCCGGTTTCCTCGCTTTTGCTGGTGATGGTGGTGGGGCCACTCGTGCCGGCGATGGGAATCGCCCGGTGGATTCTTTCAGAGAATGGGTGCGGTGGAGTCGGGCCTGCGCGGACATGTGTGGCCGATTGTCGCGGTGGTCGCCACCTTCTGGATCGCCGCGAACGGCGGGCGCGCCGGGTCAGCTTGTGCGATGGATGCGCGCTTCGATCCCAAGCGAATGCCTGTCGAGGCGGTGGATTATCTGCAGAACAGTCGACGTCCGAAGGCCCGGTGCTTGAGCCCGGATTACTGGGGAGGATATTTGATCTACCGGCTTTATCCTGCGGTCGAAGGTGGTAGTAGATGACCGGCACGATTTGTATGGCGAGGAATTCTTCAAGTCTTACTTGAAGATGATGCACGTGGAGCCGCACTGGGATCAGTTCTTGCGAGAGCATGAGGCTTCCTGTCTGGTGCTCCCAAGGGACGCGGCCCTTGCCAGCATTCTGGAGCAGACCCCGGGGTGGAAGGTGGTTCATGAAGACGATGTCGCGATTGTGTTTGTGAGGGTGGGCAGAATTTCGAAACGCTGAACCAGCAACGGCACGAGGGAAAACACCGCCATCGCGCACCAAACGGGGCGTAGGATAATTCT
Source organism: uncultured Acidobacteriaceae bacterium (assembly GCA_963819145.1). Classification (GTDB taxonomy): domain Bacteria; phylum Acidobacteriota; class Terriglobia; order Terriglobales; family Acidobacteriaceae; genus Sulfotelmatobacter. The sequence continues at coordinate 194,446 of CAWFVB010000027.1, read as the reverse complement.
GCGTTATGGAAAAGAGACACGACCGTTTCCGCGAGCCGATTCTTGCCGGCTTACTTGCCTTGTTCGCCATTGTGCTGGCCGCGTGCTCCGGTTCGTCGTCCTCGCCCGTAACGCAGCCGCCGCCGGAGAATCCGATTGGACCGAATCTGACACAGATCAGTTCCGATCCGTACACGGTGGCGCCCGGGCAGCATGCTACGGAAGTCGAGCCGCATGTGCTGGCGAATGGGAACATGCTCGTGGCGGCTTTCCAAACGGGACGTATTGCTCCGGGCGGCGCGACCGATATCGGTTGGGCAACTTCGACCGACGGCGGCATAACCTGGACACATGGGTTCCTGCCGGGGTTGACGACCGGAGAAGGATCGGGGCCTTATGACGCGGCGAGCGATCCGGCCGTGGCCTACGATGCCAAGCATGGAGTCTGGATGATCGCGTCGTTACCGATCTCCAATACCTCGCAAACGGCGGCGGTGGCGGTGAGCCGCTCGTCCGATGGCCTCACCTGGAACAATCCCGTGAGCATCGACCCGACTTCCGCTAGTTCCGATAAGAACTGGATTGTGTGTGACTCCGGGGCAGCGAGCCCGCACTATGGAAACTGCTACGTAGAGTGGGACGATCCGAGCACAGGTTATGGAATTCTGATGAGCACTTCGACCGACGGTGGTTTGACGTGGGGACCGCCCACGAGGACAGCCGACTCGGCAGCGGGCATCGGAGGCCAGCCCTTAGTTCAGCCGAACGGCACAGTCGTAGTTCCCATCGAGGAGTTTGTGACGGTCGGTCCGAACTCCAGGGATGTGATGGCAGCCTTCCATTCGACTGATGGGGGCGCTACTTGGGGACCTTTGGTCACGATTGCCGATCCGGTACAGGCCCACCTGGACGCGGGAGGAATCCGCAGCGGGCCCTTGCCATCGGCCGCAATCGATGGCGCGGGAACGGTCTGGGTGGTATGGGAAGACTGCCGCTTCCGCAGTGGGTGCTCGACGAACGACCTGGTGTATAGCACCTCGACGGACGGCGTGACTTGGAGCGCCGTAACACGCATTCCGATTGATGCGATCTCGAGCACGGTGGACCACTTCATTCCGGGGATTGCGATTGATCCGGCGACCTCGGGGTCGGGTGCCCACGTTGCGATTCACTACTACTATTTCTCGCAGAGCAACTGCTTGCTATCCACATGCCAGCTCGATGTGGGGTTCATTTCATCAGCCAATGGCGGCTCGACGTGGAACGCGCCTGTGAACATCGCTGGTCCGATGCAACTGAGTTCGCTGCCCCAATCGCAGAACGGGCTGATGGTGGGAGACTACATTGCAACTGCCTTCACCAACGGCGTGCCGCACGGGGTGTTTGCCGTCGCGACCGCGCTTTCCGGGACCAGTTACAACGAGGCAATGTATACGGGACAGGGGCTTACCGTGACCGCGGCGGGACGACAGTTCTCGTCTGCATCGGACAAGGCGCTGCATAAGCTCTCGGATAAGATTGAGCATGAGCGGCCAGAAAAGGGTGTGATTCCTCCTTTACGGCGCAAGGCCAGGCTCAGTTCGAAATAAACTCCAGGATGCGCATTCCGAAAGAGGGCGGGCGGTTTAGAAGCGGTCGTTGGTATCGATATTGAAACCGAGGATGGCAGTTACTTCCACCGGCTGGCTGCCGCGCAGAGCCGGCTGGAATTTCCAGCCGCGCAGGGCGGTAAGGATTTTCGATGTCATTTCGGCCGGTCCGGGCTCGAGGACCCGCGGATTTTTCAAGTTTCCAGCAGAGTCCAGCGTACACAGAACCACCATCCGCACGTGCGGCAGTCCCTCCGGAAGATCAGTACGTACAGGTGTTGGCGGGCTGACGTTTCCTCGTGTTGCCCCCGTTTCATCCGCATATTCCATTACCGCGGTCCCGGTTGAACTGGAAGTGTCGGGGTAGATGGTGTGCTTCTCGCCGTGCAGCAGGTTCTTGTAGGGTGCGAACGCTCCGCCCGAAGTTGCTGTCGCAACAATGTCCACATCGAAGGACTGGCGCTGCTTGAGCGACGAGTGCCCTGGAGTCGCGGGAGTGACGGCCGCCGGATCGGAGCCGAAGCTGGGCAAAGTGACAACAGTCTTGCCGCCGTCTACGGAGACTCCGGGCACGGGAGGGGTGCCATCGGGAGCAGTTCCGGCGCCGCCCGGGCCGGGGCTTGGAGAGATTCCCCCATGAGCAGTGTTGTCGGAGCCGCTCCCAGGCCCGCTCTTCCCGGCCCCCGGGTTGTCGCCGTTCATACCGCTTCCGGGACCGCTGCCCCGGCCGATGCTCCTGCCTCCGCCCGTGCCGCCGAGGCCGGGCTTGTCCCCGCCCGAAGGTGAGATGGCGAGTGAACCTGTGCTGCCAGTTGTGGGCAGCCCGACTTTGGGTCCGGGCTGGCTGGAAATGACTGCGCTCGAAGTTCCTCCACTACCGCCGCTCGTGGGCGGCGCGACAGGAGAGCCGACTTCCAGAGGCGCGCCCAGGCCCGGGCCTCTGCGGCCTGATCCGGTCCCGGGGGACTGGGCGCCCCCGCCGACCGAAGGCGGTGGTGGAATGATGTTGTTGGCGAGCAGAGTGCCTCCGGGGGCGCCCGCGCCTCCGGCGGTAGTGCCGGTGCCGCCGCCCGCTCCAGACAGCGACGATGGAGGTGCGACGACGCTCGGCAAGCCGAGCGCTGGTGCCGACGATGCAGCCGAGCGAGTGCCCGCGCCTCCGGTCGTGCCCGCGGATGGCGGTGGAGCGATCACGTTCGCGCCCAGCGATACACTTGCATTATTGCGCGCGAGGCGTGAGGCTCCGCCGCTCGCCCCTGTTCCCACGGTTGGCGGAGGCGGAACTACATTGGCGGCGAGAGATGTTCGGGTGCCGCCGCTCGTCCCGTTCGAACTCACCGCAGGCGGTGGAGGGACGACCTCCGAGGCCCCGAAGATCTTCCCCATGAGGCTGCTCATGAACGATCCGCTGCCTGTCTGAGTCGGCGGCGGAGGCACGACGGCCCTCGACGGATCCGGCACGCTGCCGCTCGCGAGGCGGTGCAGGTCTCGCGAAATATCGGACGACGGTGGTGGGGCGATCACCGTGGGCGCGGGCATACTCAGTTTCGGGTTGCGCGCGCTGGCGCGTTCCGGCGCCGAAACCGGAGGAGGAACTACCGCGACGTTTGTCATCTGCACCGGCGCGTTGGATAAATCGCGGGTGACAGCCGCGGGAGCGGGAGGAATTACATTCGCCGCTAGAGCCGGTGCCGACCGTGTCGCGTCACGAGCAACGCTGGGAGCGGGCGCTACCACCCACGGGTTCAGCATCGGTGTCGCCAAGGCGCGATCGCGCTTAACGCTGGGGGCCGGAGGAATCACAGCCGGAACCAGAAGGGGGGCAACCAGAGCATGGTCGCTTGAAACGCCGGGCGCAGGCGGAATCACCGTCGCGCTGAGATTCGGCGCCGTGAGCATTTGCTCGCGTTGGACCGAGGGAGCCGGAGCAATCACTGCATCCAGTGAGACGCCGTTGCGCGTGTAATCGCGAATTACGTTCGGCGCAGGAGCCACAACCGCGGTTTGAAGATTCGGCGCCGTGCGGGATGAGCGCAGGCCTTCCGAAGGCGGAGGACCGGGATTCGGATTGATCGCCAACAAGTTAGCCACAGCATCGCGCGACGACGGAAGCTTGAGATTGGGAGCGTCCACGACCTTGGGAACGAGAGATCCACCCCGCGCAATTTTGATGGTCTGGGTTCGATGATGAGCTTCGTCTCCGCCGGCCCGTCCTGTGGCCGCGGCCTGGGCGCCGCCCAGATCCTCGGTGCGCGGAAGTTCGTCGCCGCTGTAGTAAATAACGTCGTGGCTGGAGAAGCGGGGCGCGACATACGGTCGCATCTCCGCGATCTTTACCTGTACGACAATCACGGCAAAGACCAGAAAGAACTCCAGCAAGTAAGAAGGGATCATGATGCGAAAGGGAACCAGTCCGAAGGGAGCTTCGCCCGCCAACCGGGCGTCCGATCGGCGCAAGGCGGGCTGAACAGATGTTACGAACTCTCGCCACCGGGGGGACCACTCGACCAGCAACTTAGGCGAGTCGTGATCGACTACGGCTGTTTCCTCGAGTTGGAGCGTTTCACTCACGCGCGCGGACCTCTGCCATCCTTCCCCGTCGTGATTTCAATTTTATCGCCCACTTCTGTTCGCGTTTCGGCAGCGGTTTCACACGGCAGTTCCAATACCGACGCCGCCAGCCTGCGCACCGGAGCTACCCTCCATGGCCGCAAATTCCGTTGGATGTGAATGATGGTGTTGCCACGATCCAGATAGACGACTTCAATGGGAAATCCCATCCCCAGAGTATGAACGCCGTGGCAGGGGACAATCCAGAGGCCATATCCATTACGGAAGTCACTCGAAGTCATGCCCAGCAGGCCGCGCAGGCGCGTCCAGTGCGTGTCGGCCACAGCCAGAGCGGTAGCGAGATACGTCTGCCGCGTTCGATTGAAAGCCTGTCCCTGCGAGGAAAACACTGCCATGAATGCAAATGCTCCGCCGTTGTGAGTCTCTCGCGCTGCCTCTAGTGGCCCGAAACCGGCCCCAGTTCCCGGATCAAATCAATGACAGCCGGGCCGATCGTGACAAAAATGATCGAAGGCAGAACAAATATCACCAAGGGGGGAACCATCTTGATCGTTGTCTTTGCAGCTTGTTCTTCGGCCCGTTGCCGGCGTTCCGTGCGGAGGGAATCGGAATGCACCCGGAGGGCTTGAGCGACGCTGGTACCGAAGCGATCTGTCTGAATCAGTGTAGCAACCAGGGCGCGGATGTCGTCAACCCCGGTCCGGTCGACCAGGTTGCGCAAAGCCTCGGCGCGCGGTTTACCGGCGCGCATCTCGAGGTTCACAAGATGGAACTCATCGCTGAGGTCGGGATGGGCATGGTGCAGATCCTGGCCCACGCGCATCAGCGCCTGGTCGAGTGCAAGCCCGGCCTCGACGCAGATGACGGTAAGATCGAGAGCATCGGGCAGACCCAGACGAATGCGCTGCTGCCGGTCCTTGATCATGCGCTTCAGGAAGAAGCGCGGCAGGATGAACCCCAGTCCCGTAACCCCGATCAGCAACGGCAGGTTATTGAACCCGGACAGCAAAGCGATCGCCGCGAAGCCAACGCCAGCCATCAGAAGGCGCGCGCCGAAGTAGTAGTTGACGTCGATGGCGTCGCGAAATCCCGCCTGAATCAGCCACGCGCGGGTCCGGGAAACGTCAGCCGGAGAAAGCGGAATGGCCTTGCTCAGCGGATCGAGCGCCTGCTCGATGCGCTCCCGAAAAGCAGGCTTGACCTCGACCGGCTGTTGCTGACTGCCAAGAGCCCTTAAACGCGCGCCCAGGACGGAACTCGGCGTCACCACGGCCGCGCCTAAGGCGAAGACCGCGAGCACGACGGTGACAAATACGACAATGGTCAAAATCAGAAGTGGCATGGACTACACCTGAATCCGAATGATCTTGCGAATGACGAAATATCCGATCGTTTGCAACGTGATCCCGGCGACCAGCAATGTGTGGCCGATCGGGTCGGAAAACAGCGGCCGGATAAAACCCGGGTTCAGGATAAGCATAACGGTGACGATGATGGGCGGCATGCCCATCAACAACGCCATGGTCAGGCGTCCCTGAGCCGTATAGACCCGAACCTGGCGCTGAATCTTGAACCGCTCGCGAATGACGTAAGAGAGGTTGTCCAGAATCTCCGCGAGATTGCCTCCGGTCTCGCGCTGCAGCATCACAGCGGTAACGAAAAATTTTACGTCGACCAGGGGCATGCGCTCGGTGAGGTTGATGAGAGCGTCGCGGACGGGCATGCCGAATTTCTGTTCTTCATAGAGCAGTCGAAATTCCGAGCACACCGGTTCCGCCACCTCGTTGCTGATCATTTCGAGCGCGGTGGTAAAGGCGTGGCCGGCGCGAACCGCACGAGCCAATGTGTCGATGGCTTCGGGGAAAAGCTCCTCGAATTTTTCGAACCGTTTGTTGCGCTGGAACGACGCGTAGGAATAGGGAAGCACGAATCCGACCAGCAATGCGACCCATGCGATCTCGATTCGCTTTCCGAAAATGTATCCTGCAACCGCGCCGGCGACTCCGGCTAGAGCGCAAATCCCAAGAAAGTTGCCGGCGCGCATGCCAATTCCGGCCTGCTCCAGCAGTTTCTGGATGGCGGTGACGCGCGCCGAGCGTCGGAGCAAGGTGTCGAGAGCGGCGATCTCGCTGAGTTGTTCGTCGCGAACGAGAGCCAGTTCCTCTTCGGGAGCGCGCTCAGGTCCCTTGCGTTCCTCGGCTAAACGCTCTTTGATCAGACGGGCGCGGGCGCTACGCTGGTCGTACAGCGAGATGGCTGCAAAGACCGCGAGCGCGACCAGAATGAAGACCAGAAACGCAATCAAAGCTGCTGGCATCGTAGTGACTCAGACCTCGGTTTTCGACTCGAACAGCGCAGGACGCAAACGAGCCCCCGCAACCGCCAACCGGTCGGCAAACTTCGGACGTACCCCAGTCGCGCGGAATACGCCACGGACTTTTCCGCTTTCGTCCGTGCCGGTTCGGTCGAAACTGAAAATGTCCTGCATGCCGATGGATTCGTCGTCCATGCCGGTGATTTCGGTAACCGTGATGACTTTACGGGTGCCATCGGAGAGGCGAGCGATTTGAACGACCGCGTGCACCGCGGACGAAATCTGGTGACGAACGGCACGCTCCGGAATGTTGAGGTTCGCCATCGAAACCATGTTCTCCACACGCGCCATCGCGTCGCGCGGGGAGTTGGCGTGCACGGTGGTCAGCGAGCCCTCGTGGCCCGTGTTCATGGCCTGCAACATGTCGAAGGCTTCCTCGCCGCGGACCTCGCCAACCACAATGCGGTCGGGACGCATACGCAAGCTGTTGATGACGAGTTGCCGCTGGCGCACCGCTCCCTTGCCTTCAATGTTAGGCGGGCGAGTTTCCAGGCGGACTATGTGTTCCTGCTTGAGTTGCAGTTCGGCCGCATCTTCGATGGTCACGATGCGGTCGGTGTTGGGAATATACCCGGAGAGCACGTTCAGCAGTGTCGTCTTGCCGGCGCCTGTTCCGCCTGACACCAGGATGTTCAGGCGCCCTTTGACCATCGCCGACAGCAATTCGAGCATCGACTCGGTGAGGGTTTGATTCTCAATCATCTGCCGGGCCGTAACTGGCTCGCGTCCGAAACGCCGGATCGAGAGGCACGGGCCATCGATGGCCAGAGGAGGAATAATGGCGTTGACGCGCGATCCGTCGGCCAGGCGAGCGTCAACCATCGGAGACGATTCATCCACACGGCGACCGACGCGCGAAACGATGCGCTCGATGATCTGCATGAGATGCGTGTTGTCTTTGAACGAAAGGCCGGTGAGTTCGAGTTTTCCGGCGCGCTCGATGTAGACCCGGTCGAAGCGATTCACCAGGATATCGGAGACCGTATGATCTTTGAGAAGAGGTTCGAGCGGTCCCAGGCCGAAAATCTCATCGAGGATTTCGCGCGAAAGCCTTTCGCGTTCGGCGAAGCTCAGCGGGACGACTTCGCTGTTCACCGCGTTGCGAATGACGACGAGTACTTCATCGCGTGCCGAGTCGCCGGAGGTCTTACCCAGTTTCTCCAGGTCGAGGCGGTCGAGAATCTTGCGATGCAGGTCCGCTTTTACCTGCTGATAGTCGGTGCGCTCGAATGACTGAAGATTTGCCATTGGGTCCTGAACCTATTCCCGATTTCTAAACCAAGACAACTAGACCGACTTAAACAGTGACCACGCCTCGCGTTTCACATCGATGTCATTGCGCGTCAGTTCCTGTGCCAGGCCGGCAAAACAGCGCGCCATCTCGCTGTTGCGCTGGTCCATCACCGGAGTGCCGCGGTCAATCGCGCTCGACACCGCAAAGTACTGGTTCGGCACACGCCAGATCAGCTTTGCACCGACCGCAGTCTCGGCGTCGGATTCGCTGAAGCCGGGGACCTTGCGGTAACGATTCAGAACCAGGCGCACGCGATCGCGGCTTCCACTTTCTCCCAGGTATTGCTGCACGCGCGCGGCGCTCCAGAGCGACGCCACGTCGGTGCACGCCACGAGTAAAACCGTTTCCGAAAGATTTGCGATCAGCCGGCTGGCAGCATCGAAGCGCGAGGAGGCATCCACCACAACGTACCGGTAATGCGTCACCAGCATGTCGAACAGGCGCACGAACTCCGCGGTCGAAGGGTCGACGGCCGCAGGCACGTTGGTGCCCGCCAACAGTTGCAACCCGCCGCCATGCCGCGTCATGAAGCTTTCCAGAAGGGAAGCGTCCATGCGGTGGAGGTTGCGAGTCGCGTCGGCGACCGTGAAGACCGGCTTGAGATTCATGTGCAACGCGGTGTGGCCCAGGGGAGCCAGGTCTACCAGCGCGCACTGTGGCGTGCGCAGACTGCAGGGCCAGAGCGAGATTCACCGCTACGGTGGTCGCGCCGTTTCCACCCTTGGCGTTGATGACCGAGAAAACCTTGCCGCGAGGTCCTTCTTGCCGCACCCGCCTTTGTGCCGCCGTGAGGCGTACAAACGCTTCCAGCACGTCCGTCGTATTCGTGGGACGCTCGATGAATTCTCGAGCCCCGGCCCGCATGGCGTTGACAATGACTTGAGGCTGGTTCAGCGTGCCGATGGCAAAAATGGCGGTCTCGGGCATTTCCTGATGCAGCAGTTCGATCGCGCGCAAAGCCAGGGGGGGATTGTCAGCTGGAATATCAACCAGCGTGACGTCGGGATTGGCGGCGCGCACGCGGCGTGTGACTGGATCGGAGCCCGCAACCGGAAAACTGGCGCAGGTATGCACTGTGCGCGCCACGCTGGTGCCGTCCACGAGCACCTGCAGTACCGCGCGCTGCTCGTTGTCGGTCGCGACAATCACGACTGAAAGCTGTGGCATACCGGACCCTGCGGTTTCCCCGCTCCTCTTAAATTCTCTTCAGTTCTTGCTTGTTCGCTGGCTACTCACTTCTTCTTGTCGAATTTGCTCTGGTCGATAAATGGCTGCGGAGTCTTGGGGAGCGTGGGCGCCTCCGTCGAGGGAGATACGCGCCGCACCGTGCAAAGCACCATGAGTTCCGAGTTGCTCCTCTGCGCGCTTTTGCTGCGGAAGAAATTTCCCAGGATCGGGATGTCCCCAAGCCCCGGAATCTTGTTGTAAATATCAGTCACGCGATTGTCCATCAAGCCCGCGATCACAAAGCTCTGGCCGTCTTGCAATTCAAATTCGGTTTCGGCCTTGCGGGTGCTCAGGGCGGGCACGGTAAATCCCGAGATGGTCAGCGCATTCGCGAAGTCGAGGGTGCTCACTTCCGGCGCGACCTTCAAATGAATGTTGCCGTTGGGCATGATCACCGGGGTGAACTGCAGCCGCACGCCGAATTCCTTGAACGAAATTGTAACTGCTGTGAAACCCGCGCCGGGCTGAACGATGGGAAAAGGGAATTGTCCACCGGCGAGGAAACTGGCCTCCTTGCCATTGACAGCGATCAGGTTGGGCTCCGCGAGGATCTGCAGGAGATTCTTGGTTTCAAGAGCTTCAATCGCGGCGCCGAAATTAATGTCAGGGCGGAAGAGAAAGAGATTGAGGACGTTATTAATGGTCTGTGGTGGCGGCAGTTGCCGTGCTGGTAGACGTCGTTCCGGTCACCGACTGCGGCCCGAAGCCGCCGTACTGTCCAGTGGTCAAGGTCCCGAGAGTGTTGCCGGCCCCGGTTGAAACAAAGTTGACTCCCATCTGGGTGAGTGCCGTGCGGTCTACCTCGGCAAACTTAACCTGCAGTAGAACTTCCTGAGCGCCGACCGGCCCGAAGGTGAGCACGTTGATGATTTTCGGTGAATACGCGCTGGCCAGTTCTCCCGCGCGCTTGGCGACGTCCTCGGTGGAAACATGCCCCGAAAGCACGACGGCGGCGCGCGAGGGCGTGACCGTGATTTGCTCGTCGGGGAACACCCGGCGCTCCTCGTCGGCGCACGCGCTGACGTCCACATCCACGCGCAGATCGAAGCTGCGCGATCGTTCCATCTCGTCCCAGATCAGCAGCGAAACTTCGCCCGGAGCTTTGCCATGAACCAGAATCTGCGTCGGCGTGATGGGCTGGACGTAGGCGATGGCGGGGTCGGTGACGGCGATACGCTTGACTTGCTCGGTAGTGTTGATGAGCAGCGACTTTCCGACCATTACACGCAACGGCGCCGATCCTTGCTGGGACTGCGGAAGCGTCGTGGTCTGAGTGCTCGTCGGCGCCTTACTCTGATCCTGGCTTGTTGTGTCCGGCTGTTGCAGAGTCTCGGAGAAGGCCGGAAGAGCTAAGGCAACCGCCACTACCGGAGCTCCGAGCAACAGCGTGCGAACTTTCATTTTCAGATTCCTCTTCCTGTGAGGAGACTTACCAGTGTGGAAACATGTAACTTGCAAATTCGACGTTTTCCCGATCACTTGGCCTCGCAGCCTGCGTCCGTGCATTTGACCACATCCATTTTTTTGTCACCCTGATATACCTCGACGCTAACGCCGGTGGGGAGCGGTGGAGGCGCGTCGGTCTTCTTCGCTACGGAGTGGTGGACCACAGCCTGCGTCGTCGGGGGAGCAGGCAAGCCTTTATAGAGCCCCCTGGCGTTCGAAGCTGGAACTTCTGCAGACTTGGTGTCGAGCGGATTGCGCAGCGCGAGTTGAATGTGTCCTTCGGAGCTGGCGAGCGTGAGGCGTTGGGCGTCGTCGGGAGTCACCAGAAGCGTGATGACAGCGGTGTTCTGGGCCTCACCCGTAGCGGCTCGCTCCAGTGTGTGACCGGAGGCCAGCACAGCGACGTTCTGCAAAACGGTCGTAGTTTGCTGTTCTCCGCCGCCGGGCGCTCCCGTCAGCAAAACGTCCACGCGTGTGCCCGGGGTGACAAAGCCTGCGACCGATACCACTTCATTCACTTTCACCGAAACGGCGCGCATTCCTGGAGGGATGAGGGAAGGCAGCCCGGCTCCCGCGTTTTCCCCTGCAAGTTTTGTGGTGAGGATGAAGTCGCCCTTAGTAATCGGGAGGATCACGCCGTGGTTGAGGACTTCACTTTTCTTGCGCGGCGCGCCCGCCGGGAGATCGCTCCCGGGGATCTTGATGATCTTGATATCACGCTCACTCACCTTAGCCCCGACCTGCAGGTCGTCGGCTGCGACGATCACATCAATGCCGGGTTCGCCGCCACCTCCGGATTTTGATTGCACGCTCTTGTACACATACATCGCCGCAAACAGGCCGAGGGCCATGGCCAGAACTGCAATCATCAACAAACGCGTGCGATTCATGGTGCTCCCTTGGAAGCCATAACTTCCTACCGCTAACCCGCCGAATCGTGACGGCTTTTGCCGCTGGCTCAGCTGACGATGTTACTGAATTGCACTGGCGACATTGGAGAACACATTATTAGCGTTGGAGCCGATCAACCGGACGGTTCCAACCACAATGACCAGGATCACTGCCAGCATGACCGCATATTCGGCAATGTCCTGCCCTTCCTGTTCGCGCCATAGCTTGCGCACAAGCTCCATACCCTGTTCTCCTTCCTGAATTGTCGTGTGAATCGTATCGTGGGGAGGGGTTTCCCGGCGTCACAGGTCCAGACCCGGAAGCGAGGCCTCAGGGGTAAAACCTGTGCATTTCATCCGCGAACACCCTGCCCACTGTAGGCTAATCATACCTTGCAATGTGTCTCGAAGTGGTAAATTCTTGCATATCAGGTATTAACCAGAGTAACCAGGCAGGAGCCTCGGGGCGGAGGATTGTCGCACGAACCCAGGCGTCTGCCTCGAGGACCTTCCTGCCATGCGCATGGCGGCTCAGACCCGCCACAGGATACAATCGCGTGCCGTCGGAAACTCCCGTAGAGATCGAGGAACTACGCCGATTTCGACCCAATCCTTGAGAGCAGTTGGCCGCTTGTTTCTCGTGACCATGCTGGGCATCCACCTCTATTTCTTGTGGGGCGTGCGCGGTCGAATTGCACAGGGTGACCCGGATTTTACTGTCTATTACACGGCCGCGAAGATGTTGCGGGAGGGGCGCGCAAGCCAACTCTACGACCTTCGAGGCCAACAGGCCGTGCAACGGGAATTCACCACCGATTCCGACCTCCGCAGCGGTCCTCTGCCCTATATCCACCCGCCGTTCGAAGCCCTGCTTTTTGTGCCTCTGACGAGCCTGGCTTACCGCGACGCTTTTGTGCTATGGAACGTCATCAACCTCGGCTTGCTGTTGGGAATCGGGTTGCTCCTACGGCCCTCGCTGGCGGTCCTCCGCAACGTCCCGATAGCGGAGTGGGTCTTGGCCTTTCTAGCGTTCTTTCCGGTCTTTACCAATTTCCTGCAAGGGCAAGATTCGATTCTGCTGCTCCTTTTGTTTGTTCTTGCGTTCCGCGCACTGGACCGGGATGCGGACTTTCTGGCGGGTTGCTGGCTTGGGCTGGCCGTCTTTAAATATCACTTCGTTATTCCTCTGATTCTGATTCTTGCGATTTGGAGGGGCAGGAAGGTTGCCCTGGGTTTCGCCGCGACGGCAACGGCCGCGACACTGCTTTCGCTCGCAATCGTGGGCTGGCATGAGGCTCTGCAATACCCAGCCTTCGCCTGGAGGGTGGTATCAACGCCCGGTCATGGGCAGACTCCGTTGGGGCTCACTCCGAATTTGCTGGGACTCATCACCGGGTGGCCCAGGCTTGAGGACATAGGCTGGCTACGGTGGCTCGTGCTGGCGGGTTCAGTCGGACTGCTGATGGTCGGCGCGCGCATGCGAGACCTGGCCAACGATCGGAGACTCTTCCATCTCAGCTTTGCCTGCGCCGTCATCATTTCAGTTCTTGTCGGCTACAACACAAATGCACACGATCTGTCGTTACTGGTATTGCCCATAGCGTTGGCGGCGGATCATTGCCTTGCTGTTGCACCGCGGTGGACGTGGGAGCGCGCGAGAATGGTTGTCCCCATCGTGCCCCTGCTGGTCAGCCCGATTTGGTTCTTTCTCTGGATGCGGTGGGGGCAAACCAACCTGATGGCCGCTTTTCTCCTGTGGTGGCTCTGGGCGATCAGGCAAGAAATTCTGCGGACGAGAAAAGGACAAGGCGTTACGTCGCAGGCGTGACCTCGGGCGAGTCCGGTTCAGTTTTCCGAAACAAGATTACGGCAAGCATGGGCAGGTACAGGAAGATCACCGTCCAGCGGCCGACTTCCGTGAAACTGTGCGGCATGTGATACCAGCGCCAGATGCCTGCTCCCCAACTGAAGAAGACCGTCCAGACGATTTGGCGGCGCGATTGGGGAATCAGCCAAAGGATGAAGCTGTCGAAAAACCAGCGCTGCGGCATAATCGCGGCCAGCAGTAGCAGCCATGCGTCACGCTCACGGTAACGCAGCAGAGCCAGCAGCAGCAGCGGCCCCGGAAGAACCAGCAACGGGATGAAGTGCTCGTAGTTTCTCGTTTGCCGCAGCCACAGCAAGGGCCAGTTCGGCATCACCGCGAGACTCAGAATTGCTACGGCTATGCATGCCACTACGCCGCGCCGGCTGAGCCGCGTGAGAAATACCGGGATGCCGATCTGTGGTTTCGCCATCGTGACCGGCAACAGCAACGGAAAAAAAGCGCTGGCGGCGATGATCGGCGACCACTGCACGGTGAGGATTCCGGCCCAATAAGGGTAGGCGAGAAATACCATCAGCCGGGTATAGCCGTCACGCGTGAGGCCGAAGGCGAGCAGGAAGGAACTGATACCCCAGAAAAGTCCGGCGGCGACTTCAGGCTGCAGGCGCACAAAAGGCAACGCGAAGAGCCCGGCCGTGAGCGGATACTGTTCAAGCGGCGTATCGTAGGGATTCTGCCGCGCCAGCAAACGATGCACTAGATGAAGCGCCCAGCGGAAGTCGGCGGCGTCCTGATGCAGATGTCGCATCAGGTACCAGCAGAACGCGCCACTCGCAAAGCCAATTGCGGCCGAGACTGCGATGCGCCATCGCATGAGATGATTTTTGCCTCCACAGTTGTAACATGACAGCGATTGCATCGCGGTTCTTGGATCGGAACGAAAGGGAATGCACTCGATTTTGCTGAAACGCCCGCCATTCGTGGTCAGCCTCATTGTGGCCGTGTTGGCCTCCGCCAGCACGTGGTTTTACATGAACCGCATTCTGAGGGCGGAGCAAGTGGCCGATGCGGCAGCGCACAATCGCCCGCGCGGCAACTTGTCCGATCTATACCCGCGTTGGCTGGGCGCGCGCGAGTTGCTGATGCACGGACGCAATCCATATAGCGCGGACATCACGCGCGAGATTCAGCAGGGATACTACGGCAGGCCGCTCGACCCCGCGCGGCCGACGATCCGAAGGATCAGCAAGGATTCGCCTATCCGGCTTATGTTGTGTTTCTGCTCGCACCAACGGTGGGCCTGCCATTTGACACAGTGCAGATTGGATTCCGCTGGCTGCTGTTCGGTCTGGCAGGGTTAACGGTTTGCCTCTGGCTCCGGGTCCTGCGCTGGAAAGTCTCCTGCGGAACCGTCTTGATCTTCGTGTCCTTATGCTCGGCTGGCTGCCCATGGTGCAGGGAATCAAGCTGCAACAACTCAGCCTGCTGGTTGCGGGATTACTCGCGTGCCTGTGGCGCCTGCCTGGCAGGCGGATGGCTGTTCCTCGCGGGTGGTTTGCTGGCGCTGGCGACGATCAAGCCGCAACTCGACATGGCCACTTGTGCTGTGGCTGCTGGTGTGGGCGACGGTGGAATGGCGTTCGCGTCGCCGCTTCCTGTTCGGCTTTGCGCTGGTTATGACCATGCTCCTCGCGCGGGGCAGAACTGGTGTTGCCCGGTTGGTTGCGCATGTTCGTCGAGGGCATTGGCCAGTATCATCGCTACACGCAGAATCAGTCGGTGATGGTATTTCTGTTCGGTTCGATGATGGGCCGAATCCTGGAAGCTCTGAGCGTGCTGGCTGCCGCTCTCTGTCTCTGGCGGGTGCGGCGAGAAGCAGCATCCAACGAAGCTTTTGGACGAGCCTTCGGCCTGGTCCTGGCCCTGACCGTCCTCATCGTTCCTATGTTTGCCCCCTATAATCAGGTGCTGCTGGCGCCGGCGATTCTTGCTCTCGCTGCGGAGCGAAAGTTCCTCCGAACATGCCCTGCCGGCACTTCGTCTCGCTGGCCTGATCGCCGGTCTCCTGCTGATCTGGCCGTGGATTGCTACCGTTGGGCTCACCCTGGCGTATGTCTGGCTTACTCCTGCGTTCCGCCATCGCTTATGGCCGATGCCGTTTTATTCCAACTTCTTGGTTCCGGTTCTGATCTTCGGGTTGGCACTGCTGAATGAATGGACCAGCGCAGCGCTCAGCTTGCGAGACAGCGCGACGGCAGAGTAGTCTGATGCAGCAGAACTTGCTGCGGCAAGCCGCAGTTTTTCAGTATTGGCAAGGCAGAAAAGCGCGCCCGTTTACCATCCATGGCCCTGAACGCAATCAGTCACAGCTCCGGCTCCGGGGTCTTTCCCGCCCTCGTCTTCGTGCAGGGCAGTGAGCAGAAGAATATCGTCCTGAACCGTACCCCGTTCACCGTGGGACGGAAAGTGGACAAGGATCTGGTGATTGCCGACCCGCGCGTTTCGCGCGACCATGCGCAGATCATGCAGGAAGGCCAGGATTTTTTCCTGGTCGACCTCGGCAGCAAGCACGGCACGTTACGTAAACGGGGAGCGCATCCAGCGCCAGAAGCTGGAGCGCGGCGACCGTCTGGAATTTGGCGCGCGCGATTCCGCCTATATCCTGTTCAATCCCGCCCACGCCACTTCCAACACCGCGCGCGAATTTCTGAGCCAGATTTCCGGCATTCAGATCAAGCAGGAAGCGACGGACCACCGACCTGGAGAAACTCACGCTGTTTCTGGAAGCTGCGCGCAAGCTCAATACCGCCGGCGTGCTCGACGAGATCCTGATGACCATGCTCGACGTCACCCTGCAATTGACGCGAGCCGAACGCGCCTACGTTTTTCTGAAAGACGATGACGGCAAGCTCCGGCTGGCCGCGGGACGCAACTCCAAGAAAGAGCCTCTGCTCGACGACAAGACGATTTCGCACTCGATCCTGGAAGAATCGCATGCGGTCGAACTCCGAATTTCTTCTGACCGACACCAGCCAGTCGCTCGATCTCGCAGGCCGGCAGAGCATCGTTGCCTACGATCTGCGAACGGTGGTCTGCATTCCGCTGCGCAAGATGCAGGTGCAGGCGACCCGCGATGCGCAAACGCCGGCGCCCGGCACGCGCCGCTGCGGCCCAGGCGATGGGAGTCCTTATACGTCGATTCGCGGTTTGCCTCGCGCGATATCAGCGGCGTGGGCCAGGATATTCTGCACGTGATCGCGACAGAAGCGGCGTCGCTGATCGAGAATGCGCGCCTGGTGCAGGCCGAAGAAGAAGCCCGCCGCTACCAGCAGGAGTTGAGCATTGCGGCCAGCATTCAGCAGCGGCTGATGCAGGTGAAAATTCCCGAAGTCCCGTTCGCGCGGCTGCGGCGGAAAGAATCTGCCTTGTAAAGAAATCGGCGGAGACTTCTTACGACGCCGTGAACACCAAAGAAGGGCTCGCGGTTGTGCTGGCCGACGTCAGCGGCAAGGGAGTTTCGGCCGCGCTTCTGGCTTCGACGCTGCAGGGAATGATCTATTCGCACCTGATCGCCGGCATGTCGCTGCTGGAAGTGGTGACCGCGGTGAACCGGTTCTTCACCGAGAAGATGGGCGGCGAAAAATATGCGACCGTGCTGCTGGTGCGCCTGCGCGCGATGGCGAACTCGAATATGTCAACTGCGGCCACGTGCCGCCGCTGCTGGTGTGCGCCGGAGAGGTGATGCGCCCGCCGCATGGGAACGTCCCGGTGGGCCTGCTGCCGGATGCGACTTTCGAGAGCGCAACTTGCCAGATGAAATCCGGCGATCGGTTCATTCTGGTGACCGACGGCGTGACCGAGGCGGAAAACGCGATGGGCGATTTCTTTGAAGACTTCCGGCTGGAAGACGCCGCCGTCAAGTCGCCGACGCTGGAAGGAATTTTTTCCGCCGTGACCGAGTTCTGCAGCGGCAATCCGCTTAGCGACGATTGCACCGTCGTCGAATTGTGCTACACGCAGCGTGGATGCTGAAGCCTGAACTCCCGCCGGGCACGTCAGTCAGCTCTGTTCCACCGTGACGGTATAGTCCGTCCCTTCCCAGCGATTCTTCCTCCGGCCAGAAGAATGTGAAGACGGCCTGCCCTCCGGCCGGCAGCGAAGCCGTGGGCAAGTCGAGCATGTAGATCCCAAGCCCGGTGTCGCGCGCATCGGTGTCGTGCGTCGTCTTCCAGCCGTCTATGCTCCAGTGCACGCGGCCCGGCGTGAGCAGCACGATGCGCAGGGTCTTGTTGCGCGGGACGCTGCGCGTCTTGTTGTTAAACCTCCACCCGAAGATTTGCCGCACATGTTTCTCAATCAAATAGCGTTTAACCGTCTGCGGGGGCTGGTCGAAAATCTTGCCGTCGCGAATTGAGCGACGCAGCTTGATGTATTCGGAGTGCGCCCACACCAGCGGACAAGCCGAGCCAGTGGGCTTGCCGCGGAACAGTTCCAGAGCGGGAATGTCGGCCGCGTCCCAGACTTGTTCGGGAAGCAGGCGGCTTTGTCCGGCGGTGGAATTTTCCATGACGGTGAGCAACGCCTCGGCCTCGTCGCGATGGCCGGCGGCCAGCGCATAGTGCGCGCGCTCGCCGGCGAGCAGCGGCCACGGACGGCCAATACCGGTTCCGTCGAAGGCGGAGCCATCTTTGTGTTCGCCGTAGCCGTCGCCGTTATAGCGATACCAGCAGGGTCCTTGGGGCAACTCGACGCTGAGCAGGGCGTCGATGGCGCGCAGCGTATTCAGAATCCGCGGATCGTCGGGCGCGCGCAGGCCAAAGCGCACCAGCGCCAGCGCGTCCGGGCTGATGATGTGATAGGCGCGTTCGCCGTCCTGGCCCGGCGGACGATTCTTGATCGGAACAAATCCCTGCGTGGGCGAGGCGGCTCCGTCGGTACTGGGCGGAGCGATGCGCACATAGTAGCCACTCGATGCCGAGTTGTTGCGCCAGATCGCCTCCGGTGGCATAGACCCAGCGCTCGATGTTGTCGTTCCAGGCGTCGGCGGTGTCGCGCATGGTCTGCGGCCTGTTCGGAGTGGCCGGTGAGGTCGGCGATGTCGGCCCCGGCCAGCAGCGCGGAGATTTCCGCGGCCAGGGTGAACGGCGAGTAGCCCGCGTCTTCTTCCCAGCGATCCTGTTGGGTGACCGGCCCGTTGCGCAGAATGAAGCTGGCGGCTTTGCGCACCATGGGCCACCAGCGGTCGAGCTTGCCCAGAGCTTCGGGGGCCTCGCGGCGCAACAGATCGATCAGCAGGATGGGGAAGGCGGTTTCGTCCATCTGGATGCCGCTCCAGTAGGGACGTCCGTCGAGCCAGAGATTTTGCGCCCAGTTGCCGTCCGCTTCCTGCGTCGCTTCCAGATAGCGCAGCACGCGCACCGCGTCGGTGACCGCTCCGGCGGCCAGCAGCGCGCCCGCGGTTTCGACCAGATCGCGCGGCCAGACCAGGTGGTATCCGCCGAGATCCTCGTCGCCTTTGTTGAATCCCCACGGAATCGAGAGGCTGGCGATGATGCCGCCCAGAAAATCTTTCGACTCGTGGGTGCGCAGGACCGCGGTCGAAGCGCGATAAAGATCGCATTGCGCGCTACGGTTCGTCGAGTTTCAGCAGCGTGTTCTGCCAGTTGCTCCACTGCGAGACGTAGTGCTGGCGAATCTCCGCGTAGTCCTCGAACGAGCGTGGATCGCGCCTGCTGGCCGGCCTCGGTCCACATCGATCCAAAGCCGAGGGCGAGCACGAACTCGCCGTTGCAGGCGGCGAGGTCGATCTCTCCGGTGAAGGCAATGTTGCCGTTCTCCGCGCGCGTGTATTCCCATTCCATCTGGAAATGCTGGGAAAGATCCTGCCAGCCGTCGGAGGCGCCGACGAATCCAACGGACGTCTTCTTCCACGGCGCCGAGGATGCCAGTGCACAAAGTGGCGCCGTCGTGCTCCGCAAAGAACATGGGAAAGCCCTTGTAGTCGCCGATCCAGCCTGTATTGCCGTATCCCGCAGTTCGCCAGGTGCGGTGAGAGCAAAGCGTACAGATGGTAGTCGGAGAGTTGCCCCTGCAGCGGCTCGAAGCGGACCTTCTGCAGAACGACGTTGCGGTAGGGGTCGGTAAGAACTTCCTTGTGGATGCGATAGCGTCCGCTGTTGCAGGTGTTGGTCAGCTCATAGGCGGGAATGCCGGGCTCGAAGGCACGGTTTTCGAAAGTGCAGTGCCGCTTCTCCTCGGAGAAGAAATCACGGCCGTTGGTGACAATGAATCCCATGTCGCGGGTGCATGCCTGGTCGACGCGGGGAAAATAAACTTCGTTCAGGATGCCGTGGCTCAGCGTGAACCACACTTTGCTGTGCTGGTTGAGCGCCGTGCCGACGCCGGTCTTGGCGCTCGAAGTCCAACGCGGCGGAATGCCGGGCCAGCCGGGAGCGTATCGCTGCGGGCGAATCAGTCATGCAGACCTTGGTTCTGAGTGCGGGCATGTCATCCCCGGCGGAATTGACAAATGTTATTACACGTGCAGGACTCCCGTTTTTGCCTAAGCGGCATCAAAACAGTTAGCAGCCTTCATAGGCGCGATTGCAACTCGGCTGATCATCGAGGATGATAGACCTGGGTAACCGAACAGCACGAGCGGGGAAACATGGTTAAAAGATTAGATGCACGAGCGTGCAGCATAGTAGCAGTCCTGTGGGCCTGTTGCGTGCTGTGCGCTCATAGCCTGGGCTAAGGACATCACGAACGTTAGCAGCCTTTCGCCGCTCGATCGCGGATTCTCCGGGCTCTACAATCTCGATTTCGCGGGAGCACAGAAGGAATTTGGCATCTGGCAGCAGCAGCATCCCGACGATCCCGTGGGACCGGTCAGCGAAGCGGCAGGCTTTTTGTTCTCCGAGTTCAACCGGCTTGGGGTGCTGGAGGCGCAGTTTTACGAAATGATGAAGCCTTCGCCGGGCGCACCAAAGTGACGCCAGACCCGGTGGTGCGTGCAACAATTTATGGCCGCGATCGGCGCGCCGAGACCATCGCCCGCTCCGCGGCTGGCTCAACGATCCCAAGACCGAGACGCCCTGTTTGCCCTGACCTTGTCCTCGGGCCTGCAGGCCGATTATGCGGCGCTCATCGAAAAGCGGAACCTGGCATCGTTGCACTTCACCAAGGAAGCTTCCGCGTCGGCGCAGAATTGCTTGCAGTTTGTCACGATTGTTACGACGCGCTGGTCGCTACCGGCTTCAGCAAATACATCATCGGCAGCATGGCGGCGCCGGTGCGCTGGATCCTGCGATGGGCGGTCTGCCCGCGGATAAGCAGGGCGGAATCGCCGACCTGCAAACGACCGCCGCGCACGGGCACTATCTGGCGCCGTTCGCGCGAATCCTGCTTGCCATTGCTTATGTGCGGGAAAAAAATAAATCGCGCGCCGCTGCAGTTGCTGACCGGACTGCGCCGCCAGTTCCCGGCGAACACGCTGTTTCCTCGCGAGATTGCCCATCTGCAGTCTTCGCACTAACGCAATCTGCAGCTCGTTTTCGATCGATTACACTTTCTCCTCCAGTTTCGTCACGCTGATCCGTCCCTCCGGTCATTCATCAGAAATTCACCCGTTTGTAACCCTCCTGTAACACTCCGCCGATAGAACGGGGGTATCAATCCAAGGAGGAACTGATCTAATATGCGCAAAATCGTGCTGCTGTTGGTGTGTGTCCTTCTGGCCTTGCCGGTGGTCGGGCAGACCACGCTGAACGGAGCAGGCGCCACGTTTCCTTATCCCATTTACTCGAAATGGTTCAGCGAGTACCACAAACTTCATTCAGACGTGGAAATCAACTATCAGTCGATCGGCAGCGGCGGCGGCATCCGCCAGGTAACCGCCGGGACCGTGGATTTCGGCGCCAGCGACATGCCGATGACACGACAAGCAAGCTGCAAGAAGCGAAGACGAAAATACTAAATATTCCAACCGTGTTGGGCGCCGATGTGCCGGCCTATAACATTCCCGGAGTGAACGGCGAACTCAAATTCACGCCAGAGACTCTGGCAGGAATTTTCCTGGGCAGAATCACCAAATGGAATGACAAGGCAATCGCCGCGGCGAATCCCGGGGTGAACTTTCCCGACAAGGACATCATTGTTGTGCATCGCTCCGATGGCAGCGGAACCACCTTCATCTGGACCGACTATCTTTCCAAGGTCAGTCCCGGACTGGAAGAGCCAGGTAGGCGCCGACACCTCGGTGAGATGGCCGATGGGGATGGGAGGAAAGGGCAACGAGGGCGTCGCGGGATTCGATCCGCCAGTTGCCGGGTTCGATCGGATATGTTGAGTTGATCTATGCCGTTCAGAACAATATCCCATACGGCAGCGTGCGAAATTCCGCCGGGACCTTCGTGAAGGCATCGCTGGAAAGCGTAACTGCGGCGGCTGCTTCGGCTCCAAATATGCCGGATGATTTCCGGGTGTCCATCACGAACGCGCCGGGGAAGGATGCGTATCCGATCTCCAGCTTTACCTGGCTGCTGATTCCGGCTCAGTCCAAGGACGCCGGCGAAGGGCAAGATTCTGGCCGACTTTCTTGAACTGGATGGTTACCGATGGCCAGAAGATGACCAAAGACACTCGCGTATGCGCCGTTGCCGGATAACGTCGATGGCAAAGGTGAAAGAAGCGATCAAGCAGGTCAAATAGTCCCCCGCCACCACGGGAAGATTTTCATTCATCGCAGGACAAAAAAAAGGAGAGAAAGATGAAGTCTGCGTGGAAGTTGTGTGCAATTCTGTTTCTGGCGACGGGACTGGTCGCGCAAACCAGCACCGCGCCCAAACCGAGGAAGACAAGGTCGGCGACCGTAACCGCAGCTGACGTCCAGGCGTTGAAGGACGCTATCGCGTGCGCAACAGGCGGCGCTGGCGCAGCAGCAACAGCAGATTCAGGAACTGCGCGACGAATTGCGCAACAAGGATCAGGCCGCGCAGCAAGCGCAGACCGCCGCCACCGACGCCGCCAGCAAGGCGGATGCAGCCCAGGCGCAGGCCCGCAGCAACAGCAGGCGGTCACCGAATTAAAGAGCGACGTGACCGACCTGAAGAGCAATATGGCCAACACCGTGGTGACGCGTGCAGGAAACGCAGAAGAACGCTTCTGGAGCCTCCCACGGCGATTCACGTCAAAGGCATCACCATCACCCCGGGCGGCTTCCTGGCGGCTGAAACTGTGTGGCGGCCAGCGCGCTCTGGCGTCGGATATCAACACGCCCTTTAACGCTGTTCCGATGCCCGGCGCCTCGACCTAGAACGCCTCTCGGAATTCTTCGGTTCCGGACGCCAGTCGCGAGTTTCCATGCTGGCGGAAGGCCGGCTCAAGAGCGCGAAGCTGTCGGGCTACGTGGAAGCAGACTTCCTCTCGGCCGGCTGTGACCTCCAACAACAACGAGAGCAACAGCTACTCCCTGCGCCAGCGCCAAGCTTGGGGCCAGGCCGCCTTCGACAACGGATGGAGCTTCACCGGCGGGCAGATGTGGAGCCTGGTCACCGAGACCAAGCACGGCACGGACAACCGCACCGAAGCGCTGCCCATGACCATCGACCCGCAGTATACCGTCGGCTTCAGTTGGGCGCGGCAATATGGTCTGCGCCTGGCAAAGAACTTCGGCAACAAGGCCTGGTTCGCAGTTTCGGTGGAAAACTCGCAGGCCACGTTCACCGCGCATAACAACGCCGCACAATTTCTTGCTCGGCTCCGCCGGAGACGGGCGGTGGTCTTCTACAACCTCAACGCGCACATTACTCGTTCAATCCGTCGCCTGACATTATCGCGAAGCTTGCGTTCGAGCCCGGCTTCGGACACTACGAGATTTTCGGCGTGTACAGCCGCTTCCGCGACCGCGTGTTTCCCTGCGGAGAGGTCGTCCGCCGCCTTCCCGTGTGGCGGCAGCCACCAGCCCCAGCGCAGCGCTGGCGTTCAACAGTTCCAAGAACGGCGGCGGCTTTGGTGCCAACGCGCGCTGGTCGTTCGCCAACAAGCATCTTGACTTCGGATTGCATGGTCTTGGCGGCAGCGGCATCGGCCGCTACGGCACTGGCGGTCTGTCCGACGTGTCAGCTAAAGCCAACGGAACGCTGGAGCTGATTCGCAGCCTTCAAGGTCTAGCCACCCTCGAGTGGCACGGGCCGAAGCTGGATGTCTACTTCAACGCGGGCGCCGAGTACGCCAGCCGCGCTTACGACTGCGACTACCTCACCGGGACCGCCGGTGGTTGCAAGTTTGTCGGTTACGGGGCAGGCGGACCGGGTGCGTTCATCAATCCCGGCAACGTGAGTGGTGGGTTCGGCAATGCCGGCTGCTATCTCGAGACGCCGCCAGGAGCGGGCGGGTTCGCGCCGGGCGCGCTCGGCGGTTGCACCGCTGACACGCGCGTTCTGGTGGAGGGAACAATTGGCGCTTGGTTCAAGCTGTACGACGGCTCGAAGGAAAAAGTGAATCGCGGCCGCATCCAGTGGGGACCGCAGTTCTCTTACGTAAGCCGCAACACCTGGTCGGGCTCGAACGGCGAACCTCATGGAATCGAACCCATGATCTTCACTTTGTTCCGTTACTACCTGCCATAGTGCAAGCGGGAGCCACGAGCTAAGTTGTAACCAACGCTCACACCGGCGCCTGGACAGAGCACACGCTGTCCAGGCGCCGTTTTTTAGTCGTGGCCAGGAGGAGGCTCGCTTTGGGACGCTGGTCAGCCGTTCGCCAACGAATGCTTTATACTACAAGTCCCGCATGCTTTCACCGGGCGTTTACGAAAGTGTCTACGACCGGCAAGTAGCAATCGCAGGAATGATGCAGTAGGCGCGCGTCCGCCATGGCACGTATTTCGCTCGACAATCCTCAGTACTTCCTCAACCGAGACACCTCTTGGCTCGCGTTCAACCGGCGTGTGCTCGAAGAAGCCGAGGACGAGGGCAACCCGCTGCTCGAGCGACTGAAGTTCCTTTCCATTTCCGCGAGCAATCTCGACGAATTCTTCGAAGTCCGCGTGGCCGCTATGGTGCAACAGATCGAAGACGGCTACAACGAGGCTGGCCCCGACGGTCTGACGCTGACCGCAAAGCGTGATCTGCTGAGCAAGTTGACACATGACTTCGTGGACGATCAGTACGACTGCTGGAATTCACGCCTGCGTCCGGCGCTCTCGGAGAACGGCATTCGCGTGCTGGGCTTGCACGAGTTGGATCCGGGCGCGCTGCGATTCGTCGACGAATACTGCGAGAAGGAACTCGACCCGCTGCTCACTCCGGTTACGGTGGATCCGGCGCATCCATTTCCGCGAGTGATCAACAAAGCATTGTGCCTCGGATTCCTGCTGCGCCGCCGCCGGCGCTCGGCGCTGACCTACACGGGCGTGGTTTCTGTCCCGCGAGCGCTGCCGCGCCTGGTGCGGTTGCCATCGGAAGGCACAGCAGATTTCATCTTCCTGGCTGACCTGGTGGCTCATCATGCCGTGCGCATGTATCACGGCTACGACATCGTTTCTTCCGCGCCCTTTCGGGTGACACGCAATAGCAATCTCTACCTGGCAGAAGAAGAGGCTCGCAGCCTGCTCGAATCGGTTCGCGCGGAATTGCATAACCGCCGCAAAGGCGATGCGGTTCGCATGGAGATCGAGGCCGATGCCGATCCCGAGATTATTGATCGCTTGCGTACCGTTTTCGAGATTGATCCGTGGCAGGTTTTTCCGGTGAACGGGCCGGTGAACCTCTCCCGCCTTTTCAATGTCTACGAGCAGGTTCAGCGTCCCGACCTCAAGTACAGGCCGTTTTCCGCCCGGGAGTTGCGGCTCACCTCAAAGTCAAAAGACTTGTTCGAAGAACTCCGGCAGCATGACATTCTGCTGCACCATCCGTACGATTCCTATGATGCGGTGGTCTCCTTCATCGAGTCGGCGGCGGAAGATGAGAAAGTTCTCTCGATCAAGCAGACCCTCTACCGCACCAGTGAGCATTCCCTCATTGTGCCGTCGTTAATTGACGCCGCCTCGCGCAAGGAAGTCACGGCTGTCGTGGAACTCAAAGCGCGTTTCGACGAAGCGTCGAACATTCGCTGGGCTCGCGATCTGGAAGATGCGGGTGTCCAGGTCTTCCACGGGCTGGTGGGCCTCAAAACGCACTGCAAGCTTTCTTTGCTGGTGCGTCGCGATCCCGATGGCGTGACCCGCAGTTACGCTCACATCGGCACGGGGAATTACAACGCAACCACGGCGCGGATTTATACCGACCTGAGCTTGTTTACGGCGCATCCAGAAATCACTCGTGCGGTGCATGATGTCTTCAGCTTCCTGACCGCCTATGCCGAGAACCCGAGTTATGAGCCGCTCCTCGTGGCTCCGCTCGACCTCGCGGAGAAGACGATTGCGCTGATCGACCGCGAGGCCGACCATGCGCGCCAGGGGAAAGAGGCTCGCATCATCGCGAAGATGAACGCGTTGCTCGACAAAAACGTCGTGCAGGCTCTCTATCGCGCTTCCCAGGCCGGGGTCGAGATCGACCTCATCGTTCGCGGCATTTGCGCTCTGCGTCCCGGAGTGCGCGGGGTGAGCGACCATATTCGCGTGCGCAGCATTGTGGGCCGGTTCCTGGAACATAGCCGTATTTACTATTTCGCGAACGGTGGCGACGAAGAAATCTACATGGGCAGCGCTGACTGGATGCCGCGCAACCTCTATGAACGGGTGGAAGTGCTGGTGCCGCTGCGCGACGAGATGCTGCGCCATCGCGTACGGCATGAGATTCTCGACGCGTACCTTGCCGATAACCGAAAGGCCCGCATCCTACTTCGCGATGCCACGTATATTCGTGCGTGGCAACCGCTGCGCGGCAGGCAGAATCGCCGTCCGCCCATTGGCGCGGCAGCATTCAGTTCACAGGATTTCCTGATCAGCGTGGCGGAAGGGAAGGCCCCGGCCGTCCTGCCCGCGGTGCCGGCGCGCAAACGAAAAGTACTACTGGGAAAGGATCGGTAGTCCCCAATGATTTTGTATTTTTTGCGCCACGCCAGCGCCGGCGAGCACGTTGCCAATCCGAAGAAGGACGAGAAGCGCGCGCTCGACAAAGAAGGCATCGAGCAGTGCGGCTATATCGGCCGTGCCCTGGCGGCGCTCGATGCGCAGGTTGACGCTATCGTTTCGAGTCCGTTGAAGCGCTGCACGCAGACGGCATCGCTGGTCGGCAATGAACTGGGCTACGAGGGAAAACTGCAGATTGATGCCGGATTGCGTCCGCAAGCCGGGCTTGCCGATTTCCGCAAACTTCTGGAGAAGTACTCCCGCCAGGAAGCCATCATGGTGGTTGGGCACAATCCCAACCTGAGCCAGTTCCTGGGTGCTGTCATCAGCGACTCGGGCTGCGAAGCGTCGCTGGAGTTGAAGAAAGGCGCAGTCGCCAAAGTGGAGATGCGGCGAAGCTCCGGAACTCTGCAATGGTGCCTGACTCCGAAACTCCTCCGGGCGCTCTACGAGGCCGCCGTCGAAAGCTCCCGCCCGAAGACCTCGCGGAAATAGTCGCGATCTTTTTCAATCGCCCACAGTTCCAGATCCACTCCCATGCGGCGCCGTGGGACCAGTGTCAGCTTCACCTCTGCCGAACGCAGTCCCACGCGAACCTTCTGCACCGAGCGGCTGCGGCCCAGGTTTAATGAGCGCGCCAGACGGAGCAATAGAATCGCCTTCTGCACGTGGGCTCGATCCCCAGGGTCCACTCCTTTCATCGGAGTATCTTCCGTTGTGGGACGCGAGTTCCCCAGGTAGCGGGCAATCGCCGCTATGAGACGCCGCTGTTGAGGCGTGTACCCGAGGATTTCAGAATTCGAAATGATGTAGTAGGTGTGGCGGTGATGCCCGTTGCGACTCACGTAGTCGCCTACTTCATACAGCATGGCTGCAGCCGAAAGCCACTCGCGGTACTCAGCAGGGAGCCGGTGTACCGAGCGCAGCGCGGAGAACAGCATCATGGCGGCATCCCTCACATCCAATGCGTGCTTGCGGTCGATGTGGTAATGCTCCACCGCCTTCAGAATCGACTCCCACCGCTCCGATTCGATCTGCTTCCCCGACCGCGTGCTGCGATCGTAGTCGGCGGCCATCTGCGCGAGAATGCCGTCCCGCAAACCCAGCGGGGAATAGCGGAACGCCTTCAGGTGACACCGCTCCAGTAATTCGTGATAGACCCAGGCGCCAGCGACGATGATTTCGGCGCGCCGCGGACCGATACCGTCAATCTTGCGCCGCTCCACCACCGGCAGGCGCGCCAGGCGTTTGGCGAGCCTCGTCATTTCCGCTCGCGACACCACTGCTCGCTGGCGGCTCCCGCCGCGTCGCGAGTGCGCCGCGACCGCCGCCAGCGCCGCCGCCGTGCCGGAGGTTGCGATCACATTCTTGACTCTCGCGGCCGCGATGCGCCCGGCAATCCGGTCCACTTCCCGAGCGATGAAGCGGCGCAGCCCCTTCAACTCGCCCTTGCGCACAGGGTCGTGCCGAAGGAATTCATCGGTCAGTCGAACCGCGCCCAGAGGCAAGCTCACCGCGTCGCGAATGTGCCCGCCTTGCGAAACGGTCAGTTCGCAACTGCCTCCGCCGAGATCGATCATGAGCGCGGGAGCTTTACCCACCCGCGGGCTCGTCACCAGGCCGAGGTGAATGAGGCGTGCTTCTTCGACGCCCGAGATGATCTCCACACGCCACCCCGTAGCGGATCTCACCCATTCCAGAAACGCCTGCGAATTCCGCGCATCGCGCAGGGCGCTGGTCGCGACCACACGCATGCTGTCGGTTACGATCTGCTGCGCGGCGCGGTGAAAACGGCGCAACACCTTCACCGTTTCCGCCATTGACTCGGGAGTGAGGAACCCAGAGCGAAACACACCCTCGCCCAGGCGTGTGACTTCGCGGTCTTCATGGAGCGGCCGGAGGCGGCCAGCTTGTAAGCGCGCAATTTTCAGTCGCACCGAATTCGATCCGATATCAACCGCGGCAAACGTGGGCATAGGGAAGCCTCACAGTTTACATGCGCGCGCCAAGATCGTCACCGGGGTGCGGGCAACCCGAAGGGTTGAAGGGATGGTGGAGCCGGTCTGAAGAGATTTACGCCGCCGATTCTTGCGTATCGCGTACTGCCTTGCTTCCGGCTTTGCGCGTGTTGTCGGCTGAAGTAGAGACCGGCTTGGGGCCCAGTTGCGTTGGCGCAGCTGAGATCGCCGCCACCGCCTGCCGGAATTTGCCCCCGGTTACGTTGTACAGCGCTGCCACCAGAGACGACTGGTTCACGTCACCCAGGCGCTGGGTTGCGGTATGAGTCAAAGTCAGCCAGTCGTGCCAATGGCCGATGGCATCCTGCAATCGTTTCAACTCGCCGATGAGCCGCGTACTCTCGGTGGACTTGGGAGCGAATTCCGCTGCGTATCGTGCTCGTTTGACCACGATGCGGTACTGATGCAGCATCGCCTCAGTCACCGGCCCCGCAGGACGAGATACTCTCGCCAGCATCTCGCGTGCGACGGCCAACGAATCGCGACTGGCGTCAAGTCTTACTTCTTTCGAGGCTCGCTTTAGGCGTTTTAGAATCTCGCGAACACCCTCTTTAGTCAGTGCTTTACGAAGCTTTCTTTCGTGTTTTGCGCGAAGTTCAAGCAATCCCTGTACCAGCTGCGTCTTGCGACGTGGTTCCTGGGGGATCTTCAGGCTTCGGAGCGCATCGAGTTGCACGTCGAGATCGCGCACTTTGCCCGCTCGCTTGCGGACCCGGCCAAGCATCTTCAGCAACTTCTTCTCGTTCCGGTTTCGCTCCGGGATCAATTCCCCGAGCAAGGTCTGCAAGCGGAGCGTGGTGGTGCGGTAGCTGTGCACAGTCTCAGGGCGCTGGTCGCTTGAAAGCCTCACCAGATCCCGTTCCGTCTTCTGAAACACAGCCTTGCTACGTTCGCTTGCAATCGGCATAAGAAAACAATCACAGCGGGGGAATTACTCGCGACTTACGACACAGAATTATTCTCGAATCACAGCTCTGGAGCCCACGCAGGTGTAAAAACGGTCTCCAAGCCCGTGAAGAAAAGCTTTCCTGATTTTAACACCTTTGTAACAAGTCTCTGCTACGGTTAAGGCGAATGGCCAACCCTGCCTTACCTCGGCCTGATATGCCTGGTCCTCAACCTGTTGAAGGGACGAAGGTTACTGTGGCACCGGCAGCCAGGCCGTCCCCTTGCTGCAGTCATCCGGAGGCGAAGTTTCCGATCGCATTTTCAAGTCTGCCATGACGCTCTGCGGCTTGGGAGTGCTGGGCGTACTCGTTCTCATCGTGTATCAGCTGATTTCGGGCTCAGTCTTTCCTGGCACGCATTTGGCTTCAAGTTTTTCGCCGCCAGCGAATGGGACCCGGTTAACGAGCACTTCGGCGCTCTGCCGTTCATCTACGGCACACTGGTGTCATCGCTCCTGGCCCTGCTGATTGCGGTTCCCCTTGCCGTAGGCGTGGCTGTGTTCACCACCGAGATGTGCCCCAAGGCGCTGCGCGGACCGCTCTCGTTTTTTGTGGAATTGCTCGCCGCAATCCCGAGCGTGATTTATGGGTTGTGGGCCATCTTCGTTCTCGTGCCGATTCTCAGCCTCTACGTCCAGCCCAAGCTCGCGAAGTATTTGGGCTGGACCGGCCTGTTTGAGGGCCTCTGTTCGGCTATTCCATGCTCGCCGCGGGCGTCATTCTGGCCATCATGATCGTTCCCATCATTTCCTCGATCACGCGGGAAGTGCTCATGGTTGTCCCGCAGCATCAGCGCGAAGGCGTGCTGGCTCTCGGTGCGACGCGTTGGGAGATGATCCGCGTGGGCGTGCTGCGCAATGCGCGTGCCGGAATCGTGGGCGCGGATCATCCTCGGGCTCGGTCGAGCACTCGGAGAAACCATGGCCGTCACCATGGTCATCGGAAACACGCCCGCAGATCGCGAAGTCTCTGTTTGCTCCCGGATACACCATGGCCAGTGTACTTGCCAACGAGTTCAGCGAAGCCACTGGCGATGTGTACCTCTCTTCTCTGATCGAGATCGGCTTAGCGCTGTTCCTGGTCACAATCGTCGTGAACGCGCTGGCGCAACTACTGGTGTGGACCGTAACCCGCGGCCAGCCTGCGAGGGGACATGCCTGAGACCGCCGCAGCGAGCTCTGCACTCGGGTGCCGCAGATCAGTTTGTATCGCCGCTTGACCGATCACGTCATGACGGGCGTGGCGATACTGACGGTGCTTCTCGTCCTCGCGCCGCTGGTAGCCATCTTCGGCTACTTGTTGTATCGCGGCGTCGGCTCCATTGACTGGGCATTCCTGACGCAGATTCCCAAGCCCACCGGAGAAACAGGCGGCGGGATGGCGAATGCGATCGTCGGCTCCGGAATCATCCTGGGTATTGCCAGTCTGATCGGCGTGCCTTTTGGGGTGGGAGCGGGCATCTATCTGGCCGAGTTCGGGCGCAACCGCCTGGGCAGCGTGATCCGGTTCACGGCCGACGTCCTGAATGGTGTTCCTTCGATTGTCATCGGCATCGTCGCTTATTCGATCGTCGTGCTCTATCAGAAACATTTTTCCGCGCTGGCGGGCGGCGTGGCTCTGGCGATCATGATGGTTCCCATGATCTGCCGTACTACCGAAGAGATGCTGTTGCTGGTCCCGCAAGCGCTGCGTGAAGCCGCCTACGGGTTGGGCATCCCGCGCTGGCGCACGACGCTTTCGATCACGCTGCGCACCGCAACTTCCGGAGTGATCACCGGCATCATGCTGGCCTTCGCTCGCGTCGCCGGAGAAACTGCGCCTCTCCTGTTTACCGCTCTGGGCAACGAATACTGGAATCTGCATCTGGACCAGCCGACCGCGGCCTTGCCGCTGCAGGTTTTCAAGTACGCGACCTCCGCCTATGACGACTTGCATCGTCAGGCGTGGGCCGGCGCCCTGGTGCTCATCATCCTCATCGTGTCCGCGGTGTCGGCAGTGCGGTTTGCCGTCCGCCGCGGTACCTTCGGAGCGGCCTAATCTATGGGTGTTGGAATCCAAGTCGAAAACCTGAATGCCTGGTATGGCAAGGGACAGGCCTTGTACGACATCAATCTGAAGGTCGCCGCCAACCATGCCACGGCGCTGATTGGACCTTCGGGATGCGGCAAGTCCACATTCATTCGCTGCATCAATCGCATGCACGAAACCATTCCCGAAGCCAGCGTGACGGGACGCGTTCGGATCGGCGAAATCGACGCTTACAACGGCACCTCCGCCACCCAACTCCGCCGCCGCGTCGGCATGGTGTTTCAGAAGGCTAATCCGTTTCCAACCATGTCCATTTATGACAACGTGGCATCTGGTTTGAAGCTGAACGGATTTCGCGACCGCCGCAAGCTCGACGAAGTAGTCGAGCGTTCGCTCGATTCCGCCGCTCTCTGGACCGAAGTCAAGGATCACGTGCACAAAAAATCCGGCGCCAGCCTCTCCGGAGGTCAGCAGCAGCGGCTGTGCATTGCGCGCGCCCTTGCGGTCGAACCGGAAGTCTTGTTGATGGACGAACCCTGCTCGGCGCTCGATCCCATTTCCACCGGGAAAATTGAAGAGTTGATCTTCCAGCTCAAAGAGCGGTATACCATCGTAATTGTGACCCACAATATGCAGCAGGCCGCGCGTGTGGCCGAATTCACCGGCTTCTTCTTGCTCGGCAAATTGATCGAGTTCGACAAGACCGAAAAGATTTTCACGAAACCGTCGGACAAGAAAACCGAAGACTACATCACAGGAAGGTTCGGATAAAAATGCGCACGCGCTTTCAGCAAGGGCTTGACGATCTGCGGCAACGGTTGCTTCGCATGGGAGGACTCGCGGAGCAGGCGGTCGATCGCGCCCGCCAGGCGTATGTGGAGCGCGATCTCACCCGCTGCCAGATGGTGCTCGAAGGCGAGAGCCTCATCAACACGGCCGAGCGCGAGATTGACGAGGCCGCCTTCGATCTGCTCGCCATGCAGCAGCCCATGGCGGTTGACCTGCGCTTCATTCTCGCGGTGACAAAAATTAATTCCGATCTCGAACGCGTGGGCGATCAGGCCGTCAACATCGCCGAACGCGTCATGGACATGGTGGAACTTCCTCCTGCCGATTTGCCCGTGGATATCGCGCGCATGGGCGCGGCGGTGAGCGCCATGGTGCGCCGAGCGCTCGAGTCGTTTATCGAAGGCAAAGTCGAACTCGCGCAAGCCGTGCTCGAAATGGACAGCGTCATTGACCGCATGCGCGACGACGCATTCATCCAACTCGTCAAGTCCATGAACGATCACCCGGATGTCGTGCGCCAGGCCCTGGATGCGCTGCTGGTGGCCCGCAATCTGGAACGCGTTGCCGACCATGCCACCAACATCGCCGAGGACGTCATCTTCTGGGTGCAGGGTGCCGACGTGCGCCACAACGTGCACGTCGAAGAAGCTGAGACCCAGGAGTCGGACCGCCCGGCAAGGGCCTCGGGACTTTAGGCCAGTAGCTGCGGCAGCCTTTGACCGTCCACGCTGCCTTGCATTACGCTCATCACCGCTTTCTTTGCTGAGAGCTTTTGTCTGCGGAGGCGCCGTGCACTCTTCCTTCCCTCAATGCGAGCGGTTGTCGTTTCCAAGCAGTTTGTCGTTCCGAACAAAGCGAGGAACCTGCTTTTTCTTGCTAGTCGCCGCAACCCTGGCCTTTGCCCAGAACCCCGAGCGCCCTCCCATCAACCTGCCCACGAGCAAAATGCTTACCGTCCCCGCTCCCGGAAAAATTGGCAGCACCAACAGTTTTCCTGCGACCATGGTGCTAAGTCCCGATGGCCGCTACGCAGCTCTTCTGAACGACGGATACGGTACGCAGGAGACGCGCGCGCACCAGTCCATTTCAGTGCTCGACCTGAAGACGAATCAGATCGGCGACTTTCCCGATGCGCGCCTCAGCGATGAGGCCCGCCAGAGTTACTTCCTCGGCCTGGCATTCAGTTCAGACGGCAAACATCTCTACGCTTCGATGGGTTCCATTACCGATCCCGTGGGCAAGAGGTCCGGCGACACGGGGAACGGTATTGCCGTCTACACCTTTTCTGCAGGCAAGGTCGCGCCCGAACGATTCATCCCAATCGCGCCACAACCGCTGGCCGCCGGGAAGACAGTTTCCATCGGCCTGCAGAAGACGGCACCGCGCACTGCCATCCCATACCCAGCGGGAATGACGTTAATCGCCAACGACGGCCATGAGAGACTTCTGATCGCAAATAATCTGTCAGACAATGCGGTGCTGCTCGATCCCGCGACCGGAAACATCTTGCAGAGCTTCGATCTCAGCACAAGTGACCTGATGCCATCATCGTTTCCGTACACATGCGTCGCGACTCGCAACGGCCGCAAGGCCTGGTGCAGTTTGTGGAATGCGTCGCAGGTGGCTGAACTTGATCTGGCGAGCGGCAAGGTCGCGCGCTGGATCAAACTGAAGCAACCGGAAGACCCTCTCGCGGCAGGTTCGCACCCGACGGCGCTTCTGCTCAGTCCCGACGAAAGCATCCTGTATGTTGCGCTGTCCAACATCGACGAAGTGGCCGCGGTATCCATCGAGTCCGGCCAACCTTTTTGGTATCTTTCGACCGAACCCCTTTCGCAAAAACTTGCGGGGAGTTACCCGGCTGCGCTTGCCCAGGCGGCTGACGGGAAGCGACTCTTCGTGGCGGACTCGTCTATTGATGCAGTTGCCGTCTTCGACGTGGCGTCCCTTTTCGATGGCCGCACGGGGAAGGATGTTCAAATCGCTCTCGGTTTCATCCCCACCGACTGGTACCCGAGCGCGCTCGCCGTCCAGGGCGACGACCTCCTCATTGCTACCGCAAAGGGCGAGGGCGCCCGCCCCAACAAAGATATGGGCAAGACGGTCTACGAAACCAAGCACAAAGAGCATCCCTACATCCCCACGCTGCTCAGAGGGTCGATCGCACGCCTCAACCTCGCCACGATTCTCGATAGACTTCCGCAACTCACGCAACAAGTGGAGCACGACAATCTGTTCCATGCCGACCCCGGCACGATCAACCTTCACGGGCGGCAACAATCCCATCAAGCATGTGATTTATGTCATGAAAGAAAATCGTACCTTCGACCAGATCCTCGGCGATCTCAAGGTCGGAGACGGCGATCCTTCCCTCACGCTCTACGGAGAAGACATCACGCCCAACGAGCATAAACTCGCGCTACAGTTCGGGGTGCTCGACAATTTCTACGACAGCGGCGAGGTCTCCGGCGACGGCCACGTCTGGTCCACCGCAGCCATCAATTCCGACTATAACGAGAAGACCTGGCAAATCGCGTACCGCGGCAAAGAGCGTACGTACGACTTTCAGGGGCAGGTAGCCGATGAATATCCCCTGGAACACAACCAGCCCGACGTGGACGACCCTTCCACGGGGTTCCTCTGGGATAACCTCGCCCAAAATCACGTGTCCTATCGCGTCTACGGCGAGTTCGTGAACGCAGAGTGGTGCAATGGGTACCATGCAGACTCCGACGCGACGATTCCCCCGGAGTCGCAGGTGAAGTGCCCGAGGAAAGTCGTGGAGCAGGGTGGAACGCTGGCTCCGAACGTCGGCGATCCGCATGCGGGAAAGAGTCCGTGGCCGTGGGCGGTGCCACTATTCAGCGGAGTTAAGCCCAGTAAGGCCATGCTGCGCGATCACTTCGATCCTCTCTATCCCGATTTCAACACGGACTACCCCGATCAGCTTCGCGCCGACGAATTTCTCAATGAGTTCGGCGCATTCGTTCGAGCGCGCGAAGCACACGAGGGACCGGAGCTCGAGATGCCTTCCTTCCTGCTCTTGTATTTGCCCGACGATCACACGGGCGGCACGCGGCCAGGCCGAGCGCGCCCCGCGGCCAACGTCGCTGACAATGACCTCGCACTCGGCCGCGTGGTCGATGCCGTCTCCCACAGCCCCTACTGGGATGACACCGCGATCTTCGTCCTCGAAGACGATGCCCAGGATGGCGCCGACCACGTCGACGCGCATCGCTCCACGGCCTTCGTGATCAGCAAGTACTCTCCCGGATCGCTGGCGCAGCCCAACGTCGAGCACCGCTTCTACACCACGGTCAACATGGTTCACACAATGGAGACGTTGCTGGGCCTTCCGCCCATGAACCAGAACGACGCGTATGCCCCCTTAATGACGCAGATGTTTTCCGGTTTGGGAGATCAACCGCCGTACAAGGCCGACTATAGCAATCTCAAAAACGGCCTGATTTACGAGACCAACAAACGCGAAGCCCCGGGAGCCAAAATGTCATTGCGCATGGACTTTTCTCGTCCCGATGCGGCCGGCGCATCCCAGCTCAATCGCGTGCTGTGGCAGGATCAGAAAGGCTCTACGCCCATGCCTGCGCCCAGGCACACCGTATTGCCCGCAGGAGATTGAAGGTAGCGTCGGTGTCCGGGGGCCCTCCCGCCCGATGCGCGGAAAGAGGCTGTCCGACAGGTTCCAGCCGGTTCCTGCTCTTCGGCGCCGAAAAGTGAGATGCCCTCGTCACAGCGGGCAAGATGCCCGAGGCTACTCTCGGTCCTTGTAGAATCGCAGCATCCATGAATCCCGTTGAAATCTCCCTCGACCAGTTCCGCCGATTGGCAGACCAGGTCACAAAACTCGCGGCGGAATACCTCGAAAGGATTGACACTCAACCGATCTCCCCGCCCACAAGCGGAACAGAGACGCAACAGCGGTTTTGCACTTCATTGCCTGAGCAGGGCATGGGCGAAGAAGCTTTAGCCGCTCTGCCGGAAGTAATGCGCCTCTCGCGCGTGCAGAACGGCCGCTTTTTCGGCTATGTGCTCGGCTCGGGCGAGCCCGTCGGCGCCGTCGCCGATCTGCTGGCCAGCGTGTTAAATCAAAACGTGACAGCGTGGCGCTCCGGCCCGGCTGCGGCGACCATCGAACAAACTGTGGTGGGCTGGCTGGCTCAATCGCTAGGCTGTCGTGAGTTTCGCGGCCATCTCACCGGCGGTGGCTCATCCGCCAATTTGATGGGCCTGGCGATGGCGCGCGAGATTAAGGCCCCTGCCAACGAAACCGGAATCACCTCGGCTGGAGTGGTCTACGCGTCGGACGAAGTCCACATGTCGATTCCCAAGAGCATCGCCTTGCTCGGGATCGGTCGCGACAATCTCCGCCTCATCGCCACGGACGCGAGCTTCCGCATGATTCCGGAGCGACTCGAGGAGTGTATCCGCCAGGATAAAGCTGCCGGCAAGGTTCCCATTGCCGTCGTGGCGTCGGCCGGGACCGTCAACACGGGTGCCGTTGACCCTCTTCCGCAGATCGCCGAGATCGCGCGTAGTTACGGCGCGTGGTTCCATATTGATGGCGCGTATGGAGCGTTAGCCGCCATGGCGGATCGCACAAGATTCGATGGCCTCGAACTGGCCGACTCGATCTCCCTGGATCCCCACAAGTGGCTCTATCAGCCTTTGGATTGTGGCTGCCTTCTCTATCGTTCCTCTGCCGCTGCCCAGAAGACATTCGCTCACAGCGGCGACTACGCGCGTGCCCTGAGCGCTGACCCGATCGAGGGCTTTGCGTTTTTCGAAGAGTCCTTGGAACTGTCGCGAAGGTTTCGCGCGTTAAAACTGTGGTTGTCGTTGCGCTACCATGGGTTTGCGGCGTTTCGCGAATCGATCAGCAGAAACCTTACGCATGCCCGCCGTCTGGCGGAGACAATCAAGAGAAAACCCCAACTGGAACTGCTGGCTCCCGTCGAACTGAGCGCGGTATGCTTCCGCTACGTGGGAACTCGCCCGCTGCCCGACGAAGATCTCAACCGCTTCAATCGGGCCTTGTTAAAACGGATCGTCGATCGCGGGCACGTGTACCTTTCAAACGCCTCGCTGCGAGGCAAGTTCTGCCTGCGGGGTTGTATCGTGAACCACCGCACCCAAGACTCCGACGTGGACAGCGTCGTCCCTGAGGTGTTGGCCGCTGCTCGGGAACTCACCTGATGTCTACTTCAGGTTGACCGTCTCCTTCAGCGGCAAGCTCTGCGACGATCCTCCGACCATGAACCCATAGTCTCCGGGAAGCAACTGCCACCCATTCTGCTCAACATTGAAGATGGACAGGTACTTCGCGTCCACTTCGACCGTCACTTCCTTGCTCTCCCCGCCGTTGAGTTTCACCTTGCTCCAGCCGACCAACCGCTTCGGCGGTTCAGCCGCTGCGGCCGGCAGGGAAGCGTAGACTTCCGCGATCTCGGCTCCCGCCCGGTTGCCCGTGTTCGTGACCGTGAATGTCACGCGTGGACTCTTTCCCGGTGTCACTTTCAGATTCGAATAAGAGTATGTCGAATAGGAAAGCCCATATCCGAAGGGGAACAGCACCGGCTTATTCTCTGCGTCGTACCACTTGTACCCAACTTTTACGCCCTCGTCGTAGGTCACCTGAAAAGCCGGCAGTCCGGCGGCGATCCGCTTCCAGCCTTCGCGATCGGCATCAATCGTGGCCTTCGGCGGCTTCACGATTGTGGGATGGGGAAGATCGGCAACACTCTTGGGAAACGTCATCGGCAGCTTTGCGCTGGGATTCACGTCCCCAAACAGAATGTTGGCCACCGCTTCGGCTCCACGGCTGCCGGCAAACCATGCTTCCATGATTGCGCTCACCTGATCCGCCCATGGCATGGTGACGGGATTGCAAGTCTCGAGCACAACCACCGTGTGCGGATTCGCCGCTGCAACTTTCGCGATCAACTCACCCTGTTCGTCGGGAAGAGACAAATCCTTTAGATCCATTCCCTCGCTTTCCCACTCATAGGCAAAGACAATTGCCACGTCGGCATTCTTTGCCAAAGCAGCGGCTGCCGCCGGGTCCGCGCCGGAATCGAATTGAACGCTGACTCCGGGAGCCTTCGCTCGAATGGATTTCAGCGGGGAAGTGGGAAACCAGATATGCGCTTGCCAGTACGTGTTGCCTTTCCCTGGCGGCATGATTGCATTTCCGCCCGGAGGATCCACCTGCGCCGAACCGCCTCCTGAGATCATGCCTACATCAGCATGTGGCCCAATCACCGCGATGCTGTGCACCTTCGACGCATCGAGCGGAAGCTGTGCATGATCGTTCTTCAGCAGCACCGTGCTTTGCTCGGCTATCCTTTGCGCCACTTCGAGGCCGCCCATCACGTCGACTACGCTTCTCACTGGCGGGTCGTCGATGACTCCAGTGGCGAACATGGACCGTAGAATCCGCCGCACATGATCGTCAACCTCCGCCATCGGCACCTTGCCTTCCTCGACCGCCTTCTTCAACTCAGCGCCATAAAAAATTTCGCCCGGTTCCTCGTGGTCCAGCCCGGCGGCGGAGGCTTTTTCCACGCTGTGGGCGGCGCCCCAGTCCGACAGCACAAATCCCTTGAACTTCCAGTCTTTCTTCAGAACGTCGTCGAGCAGATATTTATTTTCGCAGGCGTAGTCGCCCCAGACGCGGTTGTAGGAGCACATCACGGCCGCCACGTCTGACTCCTGCAATCCAATCTCAAACGCCAGCAGATCGCTCTCCCGCGCCGCGCGCTTGTCAATGTTGATGTTGACGGCATTTCGCCCGCTTTCCTGATCATTCAGTGCGAAGTGCTTAATGTCGCCAATCACGTGCTGTGCCTGCAGGCCCTTCATCACCGAACCCACCATTTTTCCCGCCAGGATGGGGTCTTCTCCCAGGTATTCGAAAGTTCGCCCATTGCGGGGTTCGCGGGTGATGTCGACGCCGCCGCCGAGCGTCATGTTGTAGCCCTGGGCGCGCAATTCGCGGCCTATCAGCGCTCCATATTCGTAGGCAGCATCGAGGTCCCAACTCGCCGCGCTGGCCAAATTTGCCGGTAGCGCCGTCGAGTAGCGGCCATTCTCGCCACTCATACGAACGCCATACGCCGCGTCTGACATCTGAATGCCGGGAATTCCCAGCCGCTCGATACCCACCATATATCCGGCGCCGCCATTTGAATGCACGGCCAGCGGACTCATCGGGCTGAGTCCGAGCATCCCCGTTCCATGCAGCAGGGTTATTTTTTCGTCGAGCGTCATCTCTTTCAGCACCATCGCTGCCCGCTGGTCCGCCGAGAAACCGGGATTCAACCAAGGTTGAGCTTTACCGCTATTTTGTGCCGCGACTGGAAGAACCACGCTGAGGATTAAGACTCCGAAAACAAGACTGTAAGAGAGCTTTTCTTTCAGGTACGTTTGCATGGGGTTCGCCTCGTTCCGTTCTTACCAAAACGATAATGTAGCAGGTTTTTTGCATTTTTACATTGTCAAGAGGGACTTCTGACTCTGTCCCGCCACCTCTCCCCAAACGCCCTCCTATGCCAGGCGAACCCGCCAGCTTTAAACTAGGGAAGTGAAGATTGCACTCGGCCAAATCGATCCCACCGTCGGAGACTTTTCCGGCAATGCGGCCAAGATGATCGACTACTCGCGGCGCGCTCAGGCAGCCGGGGCCGGATTGATCCTGTTCCCGGAATTGTCCGTCTGCGGCTACCCACCCCGCGATCTGGTCGAGCGGCCTTCTTTCGTCGCCCGCAATCGCGAGACGGCGGAACACATCGCCACCCAAACCCGTGGAATCTCCGTCATCTGCGGGCTGGTTACCCCCGCCCATTCCGACACAGGCAAGGCCGTCATGAATTCCGCTGCCTTGCTCGCGGAAGGCAAAATCGCCTTCATTCAGTCGAAGATGCTGCTGCCGACCTACGACGTCTTCGACGAGGTGCGCAACTTCGCCCCCGCCAAAGCGCAGGAACTTTTTCCGTTCTGCGGCAATCGCATGGCGCTCACCATCTGCGAAGACGCCTGGAACGACAAGCGCTTCTGGCGCAAGCAACTGTACACGGTTGATCCCGTTGAATCCCTGATTCAGGCAGGTGGAAATTTCGTTCTGAACATTTCGGCGTCGCCCTTTTGGATAGGGAAACGCGACTTTCGCCGCGACATGCTCGCCAGCATCGCCCGCCAGCATAAGGTTCCAGTCGTGATGGTCAACCAGATCGGAGGCAACGACAGCCTGGTCTTCGACGGCTCCAGCCTGGTGCTCGATCGCAAATGGGCAAGTCATTGCCCAAGGCAGGTCATTCGAAGAAGACCTGGTTTTATTCGACTCGAAGGCTCTGACCGGCGATATGCACGAGCAGATTGCCGGAGATGAAGCCAGCGTGTACTCGGCTCTGGTCCTCGGGACGCGCGATTACATGCGCAAATGCGGATTTCACAAGGCGATCGTTGGCTTGAGCGGTGGCATTGATTCCGCACTGACCGCCGTCATTGCTGCCGACGCCGTCGGACCGGAGAACGTCATTGGCGTGGGCATGCCCGGTCCCTATTCATCGCGGGGCTCAATTGACGATGCGCGTGCGCTGGCGGAAAATCTTGGCCTCCGCTTCGAGTTGCTTTCCATCGAGCTCGCCTACCAAGCCTATCGCCAAACCTTGCAGCCCGTGTTCGACGGCCTGAAAGAAGATGTGACCGAGGAAAATATCCAGTCCCGCGCTCGCGGTACCCTGCTGATGGCGCTCTCGAATAAATTTGGCGCCATCGTGCTCTCCACCGGCAACAAGAGCGAGCTCGGTGTCGGCTACTGCACTCTCTATGGAGACATGGTCGGTGGACTGGCGGTTATTTCCGACGTGCCGAAAACTCTGGTCTATCGTCTCAGCCATTACGTGAATTCCCGCCGCGCGGTCATTCCTCAGGCCACACTTGAGAAGCCGCCCTCCGCCGAGTTGCGGCCCAACCAAAAAGACAGCGACTCCCTCCCGCCCTACGAAGTCCTTGACGCCGTGCTCGAAGACTACGTGGAAGACTCTCACCCGGCCGAGCAGATCGCGGCTGATCGTAAACTTGACCTCGATGCTGTGCGCCGCGTCATCCGGATGGTCGATCGCGCCGAATATAAGCGTCAACAGGCTGCCCCGGGCCTCAAGATTTCTCCCAAGGCTTTCGGTTACGGTCGCCGTTTTCCCATTGCCGCCAAGTGCGAAGCTTGAACTTTGTCGTATCCTGTTAGATCACTTTCCTAAAGCCACAAGATTGAAACGCGAAAGGAACCCATGCGCACTCTTCTGAACTCATGTCTTATTCTTCTCCTGGCCGGCGCGCTGGCCGCGGCCCAGACTACCAGCGCGAAGCCTGCCGCTGCCAGGCCCGCCGAAAAAGCGCCCGAGAAGCTCGGAACTCATGCCACCGAAGGTCTTCCCTCAGAAGCGACCGTCGACTCTTTCCTGCAGCAGCAGTTCGGCTATGAGTCAGATATTAGCTGGAAAATTTCCAGCATCCGGCCCACCGGCATCGCCGGACTTGCGGAAGTTTCCGTGGTTCTTGCCAATCCCCAGGGTCAGCAGTTGCTCCGCTTCTACGTGACTCCTGACGGCGAACACGCGATGTTCGGTGATATGGTTCCATTCGGCGCCAGGCCGTTTGATCCCGTAAAGAAAAAGTTGGAGAAGGGAATCACCGGCCCCGCGCGCGGGCCGAAAGACGCACCGGTCACCATCGTTGAATTTGGCGACTTGCAGTGTCCGGCCTGCAAAGCGGCCCAGCCGACCATCGAGGCGCTCGTCGCCGCCGAGCCCAACGCCCGTTTCGTGTTCCAGAATTTTCCCTTGGAGATGCACAACTGGGCGGCGAAAGGCGCGGACTATGCAGACTGCGTTGGTCGCGCCTCGAACGATGCCTTCTGGAAATTTGTCGCGAAAACGTACGAGACCCAGGCCGACATTACCGCCGAGAACGCCGATGAGAAACTGACCGCGATTGCCGACGGAGTTGGCGTTAAGGGATCAGATGTTGCTGCGTGCGCTGCGAAGCCTGATACCAAAACTCGTGTGGACGCGTCCCTGGCGCTGGGTAAAGCTGTGGAAGTGACCGGTACGCCCACGCTGTTTATCAACGGTCGCAGGGTCGCCAATTTCGACACTCGCATGCTGGATATCTACAAAAGCCTGGTCGAATTCGCGGCGAAGCCAGCCAAGTAGTCGAATCATCGAAGAGTCGGAGGTCCGAGGGCCGACGCCCGACGCTGGCCTTGTTACTTCTCCGTCACCCAGATCTCCTGCGTCGCCCGGTTGGTGCTCGACAGGATGTGAGGCGTAATGATGATCATGAGTTCGTCCGACTCCGATTGCTTGGTGTTAGTCACCATTGCCTGATTGAGACCGGGGATGAACCCGAGCCCGGGGATCCCGCTCATCGAAAGCGTATCGGTCTGTGAGACTTGCCCAGCCACCACCGCGGGCTCGCCATCCTTCAGATTGATGCTTCCGTTGTATTCACGGTTCGAAATCACAGGCACGCCATTGTTCGATTGTCCGGTAAGCGATCGCACTTGCAAATCAAGTACCAGGCTCACGCTGCCGTCCCCGTGAACCGTCGGCTTCGCCTTCAGATTCAAGCCCAGATCCTCATAGCTGACGGATGGAAACGGTGGCACATAAGTCTGATTCCCCAGCACCGCCGAAATCTGCGGCGAGTTAAAAATGGGTGCATAGCTCGCGTTCTGGATCGGGAAACGTTCTCCCAGATGGAATGTCGCCTCGTTCCCTTGGCTGGCGCGCATCCTCATGTCCTCCAGGCTGCGTACCCACGACTCGTTGACCGAAAGGTTCGCGGCCAACTGGTCGAGGCTCACCCCCATGAAAGTGAGTCCCCCGCCGAACGTGGCCAGCGGCTGGCTGAAAATGGAATTCTGCTGTCCCTGCAGTTGCGCCAGGAGCCCCGAAAGCGCCGAACTCCCCGCCTGGTTAATGCCGCCCGAAGCAATTAGTTGGTTGATCAGGCTCTGAATGTTCTGTCCGCCCAGCCCCGCCAAGCCTGCCAGCGCAATCGCTGGAATGTTGTACATGTTGAAGGTGTTCGGGATATGCACGCCGATGTTGCGCGTGAGCTGGTGATTGATCTGAAAAACGCGAATCTCGAGCATGACCTGCGGCCGCTCGTTGCTCAGTTGTTCCATCAATTTGGCGCAGGCCTCAAGCATGTGCTGTGGCCCGCGAACTTCCACAATATCCGCGGTCTGCCCTGAGCTCACGAAACGCAATTCAAAAATGTTTCGCAGCGTGGTGACCAGGTCGGTTGCTTCCTGGGGCGTGGAATGTGCCGGCAGCACGAACGTTCGCAACGACAGGCGGTCAAACTGCTTGTGATTCTCGGCGTTGTCGAGGGCAATGAAAAGCTGATGTCGATCGAGCGCCGCCCACAGCGTCTTGCTCACCTGGCATGCCAGCTTAAGCGCGCTGAAGAAATCCACATCATCCAGATTGAACCGCACCTGCCTCGCCGGCACCGAGTCGTCGAACTGCACGCTGATTCCGTACGCACTTGCCAGTTCGGCGAACAACTCCTTCA
This sequence comes from uncultured Acidobacteriaceae bacterium, assembly GCA_963819145.1. Taxonomy (GTDB): domain Bacteria; phylum Acidobacteriota; class Terriglobia; order Terriglobales; family Acidobacteriaceae; genus Sulfotelmatobacter. The sequence continues at coordinate 150,799 of CAWFVB010000027.1, read as the reverse complement.
CGTCTCCCCGAAAGTGGAACGTGGCCCGGTCGCTTCTGGGTTCGAGATGGATTTCCCCCGAATCTAGCTGTCGGACCGGCAATATGCTTGGGGGCAGTTCCGGGGCCATTTCGCGGTTGGCTTCTTCCAGTCGCTCGCGCGCGAAGCTGTTTTCCGGATCGAGATCGAGAGCTGCTCGAAATTCAGCCGCGGCCCGGTTGTGCGCATTCTCCAACAGCAGGACGTTCCCGCGCTCCACGTGCTTGAACACCAGTTGCGCCTTCACCATTTCGCGTGCAGTCAGGTACTGCGGATTGCGGGGCGCCAGCCGCATGGCCTCATCGAACTGTACGAAGGCCTCCTCGGGTCGCTGCTGATCCTCGAGCTTCAGCCCGCGGGAGAAGGCGTTGTGTGCCACTTTCATTTCTTTTTTCGAGGGAATGCAGTTCACACCGCCGGGAACCCCGTTGCCACAGGAGATGATCGGAGCCGGCAACGTCTCGTCGCTCGCCCTTGCAGGCACGGCCAGCACGGCAGTCAGTAGTCCCATTACCAGAAGCGGGGCTGCCGCAAGCTCGATTACGAAGATGAATGTTCCGCGCCGCATCTGTCGTGATTTTAGCTTGCTTTCCGCCGATTCGGGAGAATCCACTGGGCCCTGGTACCTTCGGTTTCACTGACTCCCAATGGTGCACAGCCAGAACGATACAGGGTCTCAACCTTGCATCCCATTCGTTCCGGAGGCGCAGCTTGCCAGGTCTTGCCGGGAAGGGGTAACGAGCTTGAGGAGAACAACCGGCCGAGCCGTCCCTAAGACAGCATCAGCCGCTCAATGCCCCGGGCCTTGCCGGTAGCTTCGTCGCAGTCAATCACCACGGCGCACAATCGCACATCCCCCGTGGCAGGCTCAAAGCGCACTGGCATACCGTTGAGGAACTTGCCAACCACCAGCTCTTTCTTCACTCCGATTACGCCATCGTAAGGCCCGGTCATTCCCACATCCGTCACGTAAGCCGTTCCTTTCGGCAGCACGCGCTCGTCCGCCGTCGGCACGTGAGTGTGCGTGCCCACCACCGCCGTGACTCGGCCATCGAGATACCATCCCAGAGAAATTTTCTCCGACGTCGCTTCGGCGTGCATATCCACGAGAATCACCTTCGCCTCAACTTTTTGCAGAAGCTGATCGGCGGTGCGAAACGGATCGTCGTTCGACGCCATGAACACTCGGCCCTGCAGGTTGATCACGGCGTACGGGACCTTTCCCTTAAATCCCTGATAGATCCCCGAACCCGGCATGTCCGCAGGATAATTCGCAGGCCGCAGCACCCGCCGTGCCGGCCCGTGTCCGTTGCCCTCGACCATCTGGAAGTAGTCAACGATTTCGCGCTTGTCCCAAACGTGGTTGCCGGTGGTAATGACGTCAATATTGAGTTCGAAGAGTTCTTCCGCGAGCGAGGGTGTAATCCCAAACCCAGCCGCGGAATTTTCGCCGTTCGCGACGATCAGGTTGATTCCGTGCTCGCGCACGATCCCCGGCAGCCGGTCCTTTACGATGTTCCGTCCCGGCCGCCCAAAAATGTCACCAATAAAAAGAATTCGCATGGTAATGAGTAAACTTCGATGGTAACACGCAGTTCGCGCCACTCTTGACCGTGAGTTATTCAGGGGTGCAGTTCGACTGCTCACCTCGGTGTCATCCGGAACCTGGCAGTTTCTTGAGTTGGGTGGACGTCGGATCAGCGTGGAAACTTCGGAAGATCGGCGCGCGTGAGCACTGCGCCCCACGAATCGAGCACATAGACGTCCGTCCATTGGGCGCCATTCTTCTGCGGGGACGAAAGGTCGGCGAGTGTAAACGTGATCGTTGTTCTCGGCGACGTGCATCCCGTCAGTTGTCGAGTTTCGGACTCCGGTTCTGTCAGGTCGGGAAGTTGTTTCCGCAGGGTCTTATCTGCTTGCCTTGCGCCGGCGCCAAGCACAACCTCCACCGCGCCTGCCAGGTTCTGGCATCGCATCGGAATCCTGATTTGCCACTCGCTCGCGCTCGTCCTCTTGACCGTCGGTTCATCGGCAAACACCACCACCGGAGGATTCCCTCCGGGTGAGTCGTACCATTCCGGCCAGAGGCGCGCGAACTCGATGCTTGCCGCCACGTAGGCATGGCTCAACTCGCGGTCCCGCTCTTCCCAACAGGGGTGCATCGAATAAAGCGACGAGCGGTTGGAACCCATGCCGTGCGCGTGCAGCAAGTGGTGCAGGGCCGGGACAAAGTCAGGATGGTAGCCCGCCCTCGCCATCAGGATTAGGCCTTCACGATCCGCTTCCAATTCCATCTGGCGGCCGAACCGGCCCAGGTTTTCGGAAGCCTTCTCCGAATCCTCCCACGAAGCACCCGGCGGACTCGGATCGCCCAGCACGATGCCGGCACTGCCTCGATTCTCCAGATACTTCTGATAGAGGTAGCGGCGTGCCCAATCGCGCCGCGTTACGTGTGCGATTTCGTGCGACAGGATCGCGGCCCATAACCCGGTGCTCGCACCAGCCAGTTTTGCCAGTCCGCTTTCCACATAGACCGTTCCGTCTGGCGACGAGTAGGCGTTGAGTTGATCGTCGTCAACGATGCGCAATTGCCACGTGACCTTGCTACCCGACGGTGCGTGAATCTGCTGCAAGAGTCCGTCGAACACCGTACGGCCCGTGGCATAGCGTCCGGAAGCGGCAAAACTTTGCGCCATCAATTGCGGTCGCAACCGTGCCGCCGCTTGCTGGTCGAGATTGAATTTGTCGGGAACTTCGCTGGGGTCTTGTTGCCCCCAGGCGGGGCCACAGCGCAGCACACAGGCACAAACACAAAGGAGAAGCCAAGCCGATTTGAAACAATCAACTTCCACGGCGTACCTGGATTGGATTATGCGCTCTCTGCAGGCAATGTGAAGTGAAAAATTAAAGCCGCGTCGACACCCGGCTCCGAAGGCTAACCGAAGGTCGTGCCTTCCATACTTACGGCGCGAGTTCCGCCGTCCGCAGAAAATCATAATTTCCCGCCGGATTCATCTTCACGTTCCGCACCCGCCGCGTGTGCACCATTACGTTGTCGAGGTACCAAAAATCCACATAGGGCAGATCCTCTGCTAGGATGCGCTGTACTTCGGCATACAGCGGCTTGCGCACCTTAGGATCGATCTCGCGTCGGGCCTGGTCGATTAGCGCATCGAGTCGAGGGTTTGAATAGAAGCCCCGGTTCGCCCCGTTCGGCGGAAATTTCGCCGAGTGGAACGCGTATTCAAAAATGTCAGGATCCTCATTGCCCCCAATCCAGCGCAGCGAATACATCTGAAAAGCCCCGTGGATCACGTCCGATAGAAACGTCGCTGGTTCGAAGCTCCGGATGTCGAGCGCGATTCCTGCCGCGCGCAACTGCTGCTGCATGACCGCCACCATCAGCCGCGTATTCGCGTCCGTGGACGTCTTCATCGTAATGTGGAAGCGAACGCCATTCACCGCGGGGTATCCGGCGGCATCGAGCAGGCGGTTTGCTTTGCCCGGATCGTAACCGTAAGTCGCCACATCCCCGTTGTACGCCCAGCTTTGTGTGGGCAGCACGCTGCGCGCCTCTTGCGCCTCTCCTCGCCACAGGTAGTCAATCATCGCCTGGCGGTCCAGCGCATACGCGATCGCCTGGCGCACTTGGGTATCCTTCAGGATGGGATCGCGCAAGTTGAACCCAAGATAGGCAAATCGCGTGCCGGGCGTATGCTCCACCGCAAGGGCAGGCTCCCGCGAAAGCGCAAGCACCATGTCGGGTGTGAGCGAATTGAGAGCCACGTCCCCGCTGCCTTTCCTGAGTTCCAGAGCCTCTGTGGTTTGGTCCGGCACGACGGCAAACCTCACCCGCGCCAATTTTGGCTTCTCGCCCCAGTACCCGTCGTTGCGCTCGAGAATCACTTCCCGGTCAGTTTCCGCGCTCACGAACTTGAAAGGCCCGGAGCCGATCGGATGACGCGTCATTTCATCACCGCTGCCGTATGGGACAATTCCGATCGCCCCGTCCGACAGGTTCCAGAGCAACGTCGCGTCCTGCTCTTTCATGTGAAACACCACCGTGCGATCATCGGTCGCATCAATGTGATCCACGAAGCGGTAGACAGCTGTCTTCGTGCTGCGAATCTTGCCCTGCAGAAGCGAATCAAACGTCCACTTCACATCCCGCGAAGTGAGCGGCCGTCCGTCGTGAAATGCAGCCCCCCCATGCAGATGAAAAATGTAGGTCAGCGGATCGGGAATCTCCCAGCGCTCGGCCAACCCGGGCGCCACGTTCAGATCCTCTCCACGAGAGAGCAAATCGTCGAAAATTAAGCTGTCGATCCGCTCCGACTTGTCGTCGATCCCTACCCGCGGATCGAGATTCATTGGGCTTGATTCGATCACCATCACCAGCGTGTTGGGTTCGGGCTTGCCTGAGCAAGAAAGAAGAGAAAACAGAACGACGACAATGAGTGTGCCCACGCAAACGAGCGAGGCCATCTGGCGAATCCGGCTGCACGCCTTTCTACGCATACGAAATCTTCCCGAGCACCGCTGCCCGTTTCGCCCCGGTCGCCGCAGGTACGTTCGCCGGCCGGCGGTTCCAGGTCTCATAGGCCAGCACCGCAAACGCCATGGCTTCTTTTGCCTCCGAAGGCACTCCGAACTCGTCTGAAAATCGCACGCACACTCCCAGCGGCGCGAGGCATTCCGCCAGCATCGCCATCAATGTGGAATTGCGCGCTCCGCCGCCCGAAACAATCATCTCGCGAAATGACTGACCAGGCCCCGATTTCCTGATCACAAACCGCCCGACCGCATCGGCAATCGAGCGCGCCGTCAGGGCGGTCGCAGTGGCGAGGATGTCCCCCTTGGATGCGCCACCGCACTCGTCCACAAATTCCCCGACAAATTCGCGTCCAAACTCCTCGCGTCCCGCGGTCTTAGGAGGCTTCGCCAGGAAGAATTCGCGCTTCAGCATTCGCGCAAGTACCGGCTCGATTACTTCCCCCGATGCCGCCATTCTCCCATTGCGGTCGAATCTCCGGCCAAGCAGCTTTTCCATTGCAGCGTCGATCACCATATTCCCCGGCCCGGTGTCGAAGGCAAAAACGCTGCCCGCGCCTGCCCCTGGCGGAATCGCCGTAAGGTTCGCAATCCCCCCAATGTTCTGCACAATCCTCCCGACCTTCGCATCCCGAAAGAGCATGGAGTCAAGATACGGGACCAGTGGCGCACCCTTACCCCCCGCAGCCATGTCTGCTGGACGAAAGTCAGACACTACCGGCACACCCACTCGCGCGGCGATCACAGCGCCCTCGCCCGTCTGCCAGGTCGCCGGCACTCGTCGTCCGAGAAATACTGCCGCCTCGCCCTGGTGATACAGAGTTTGCCCATGACACCCGACTAGTTCAGCTTTCAGGCGAAATCGTCGCTCCGTGGCCAGCACCGCGTCGGCATACAGTTCGCCCAACACAAAATTGAGACGAGCCAGATCAGCCACGCTCGCGCTCTGCGCATTCATCGCTCTTAGAACCGCCGAACGCACTCTTGCTGGGTAAGAATATTCCGCATGCCCCAGCAACTTGATGGTGCGACGCGAGTGCGCCCGGCGCACGCCCGCGCCTCCAGACTCTGCCACTCGCACCAGCGCGACATTAATCCCGTCAGCCGAGGTCCCGCTCATCACGCCCGCCACGATCCGGAGTTTGCTCATGCCCGCCGCGAGTCCTCGTGCTCCCAAGTCTCCACTCGCACCTCCTCGCCAAACTCCCACAGCCGGCGGGATAGTTTCTCGACGACGGTTTTCGACGGAGATTTCGCGGCGCGTGCACTCCTGCCCGCGAACAAAATTCGACCCCACTTCTTCTTGAACGCACGCACTCGCCGCGTCGCCAGCGCTATCCGCCGTGCGAATGCTGGGTCGTTCTCGGCACTCTGAACCAGTTCCCGGTGCGCCTGCAGGATGCGATCCTCGCGATGACAAATCAAACAAAGATCGCCGCCCGCGCGCATAAACTGAACTGCCGCTTGCCCAATCGGTGCCGCTGACAGCACTCCGCCCATCTCCAGATCGTCCGACACGATCAGATTCGAATAGCCAATTCGCTTCCGCAAAATGTCGGTGATCCACACCCTCGACAGCGAAGCTGGAGTTCGGTCCCGCGTCAAATCCGGATACGCCGCATGGGACACCATTACAAACGGTAACTGCTTTCGAAGCGTCCGGTACGGCACCAGATCTTCGGCCCAGAGTGTTTTCAGCGGTTTCTCAATCACCGGCAATTCCTGATGGCTGTCGAGTTTCCCCTCGCCCAGCCCGGGGAAATGCTTGCCGCATCCCAGCACCTTCGCGGATTGCAGCCCGGCGAGAAACTCCCGCGCATACTGGCTCGCCTCAGCCGGATCGGACGACACTGCCCGCGATCCCATCACACTTCGGGAACCCTCAAACGCCAGATCCAGCACGGGCGCGAAGTCCACGTTGAATCCCAGCGCGCGGCAGTTCTCGCCAATCAGTTTTCCGTGCTTGCGATACAGTTTCCGATCGCCCGTCGCGAACACCTCTGTCGCCGAAGGCGAGGGCCCCACCGCGTCGCGAAAGCGATCGACCGCTCCGCCCTCGAGGTCTACGCAGGTGAACAGCGGCGTCTCCACGCATTTCTGGCATTCGCGCAGCAGCCGCCATGTCTGCTCGGCGCTCTTGATGTTCCGCGCAAACAGAATCACTCCCGCCGGCTGCAGTCGACCCAGCAGGGAAGCGAGCCGCGCCGTCATCTCCGTCCCATCGAAGCCGACAATTAGAACCTGCCCAATCTCAGCCAGACGTTCCTCCTGACACCCGGTGGTTAAATTTCTTTCTTCAATTCGGCCAGCAGATTCAACGCCTCCAGCGGAGTCAACCGGTTCAGGTCCACCTCGCGCAGTTTATCCAGCACCGGCTGCGACAGTGGAGTAAAAATCGTCAGCTGCGCCGCCGGCGGAGTCGCCCCGGGTGACAAGTGCGCGGTCGCCTGCTGCTCCGCAAACTCATGCTCCAACAGCACCTCGCGCGCCCTCACAACTACTTCGTGAGGCAGTCCCGCCAGCTTCGCTACCTCAATTCCATAACTGCGGTCTGCCGCGCCCGGCTCCACTTTTCGCAGGAATACAATTCCGCCTCCCGTCTCCTTGACAGACACGTGATAGTTCTTCACTCCCGAAAGCTGCTCAGCCAACTCGGTCAATTCGAAATAGTGTGTCGCAAACAGAGTCTTAGCCCGCAGTCGCGCGTGCAAATATTCGACCGCGGCCCAGGCAATCGCCAGTCCATCATACGTGGACGTCCCCCGCCCGATTTCATCGAGCAGAATCAGGGACCGAGCCGTCGCCGTATGCAGAATTGCCGCCGTCTCCGTCATCTCCACCATGAACGTCGAGCGCCCCCTGGCCAGATTGTCGCTCGCCCCAATGCGCGTGAACACGCGGTCCACCACGCTCAGCCGCGCCGCTCGCGCCGGAACGAACGATCCCATCTGCGCCAGAATCACAATCAACGCCGTCTGCCGCAGGTAGGTGGATTTTCCCCCCATGTTCGGCCCGGTCAGCAGCAAGATGTTGTGCGTCGTCGGGTTCAGGTAAAGGTCGTTGGGGACGAACCGCTCGCTGCCTCCAGCCATTTCCTGCTGCTCGATTACCGGATGGCGGCCTTCGACGATCTCGAGTTCGCCTGCGTCTGCGGCCGCAAAAACCGGGCGGCAATAGTTGCGCAGCGCCGCAACGTGCGCCAACGATGCCAGCACGTCCACTTCCGCCAGCGCCAGCGCGGTCTGCCGGATCCGCTTGGCCTCTGCCGCAATCGCCGAGCGCAACTCCGTAAACAGCCGCCGCTCGATCTCCACTATCTTTTCCTGCGCGTCCAGAATCTTCGCCTCATACTCCTTCAGTTCGGGAGTCGTGAAGCGCTCCGCTCCAACCAGTGTCTGCTTGCGTTCATAGTCCTGCGGAACCAGGTGCAGGTTCGGTTTCGAAACTTCGATGTAATAACCGAAGATGGAATTGAATTTCACTTTGAGCGACGAAATGCCCGTTCGTCCGCGTTCCCGCTGCTCGATCTGGGCCAGCACCTGCTTGCTGTTGCGCGAAAGTTCGCGGAGTTCATCCACTTCGCGTTCCACTCCCGCGGCAATCACTCCGCCATCGGCAAAGCTGAGTGGCGGCTCCCGCACGATCGTCTTCTCAATGCGCTCGCGCAAATCCCCCAGCTCATCGAGCAGCCCCTCAGCGTCCGCAACCGTTCGGCGCCGAAGCCGGCCCACCGCCGCCTTGATTCGCGGGAATCTTTCCCAGCGATGCCGCCAGTGCCAGCACATCGCGCGGATTCGCCGTCTCCAGCGTGACCCGGCTCAGCAGGCGTTCCAGGTCCAGCACGCCGTCGAGCGCCCGCCGCAACTCCTCGCGCGCAACAATCCCTTTCACTCCAGCTTCCACCGCGTCGAGCCGCGCATTGATCTCGCCCAAATCAAGCGATGGCCGCAGCAGCCAGGCCCGCAGCAACCGCTTGCCCATGGGCGTCACGGCTGCAATCGATCGAGCGGAATAACGTGACCCCCGCATCCGCGCCCGCAAACAGCGGCTCGATCAGTTCCAGATTCCGCACCGTGACCGCATCCAGCACCAGGCAGTTCTGCCGCTCGTACCACCCGATCCGGTCCACGTGATCGAGCGACCCGCGCTGCGTGGAGCGCACGTAGTAGAGGATCGCTCCCGCCGCCGCAGAGGCCGCCGCTGTTCGCCCCGCCAGCCCAAAGCCTTCCAGCGACAAAACGCCAAAATGATTCTCCAGCAGCGGAATCGCATGGTCCGGCGCAAAAATCCAGTCATCCAGCGGAGTCTCGGTGCAAGTGGCTCCCGCCGCCCGCGGCTGCGGCGCTAGATCCATGTGGGAGACAGCCGCGCCCGGCTGTCCGGCCGAGCCAAGCTCGGCTGCTCCCTGGCTCGAGCTCCGGCTTTCTCAAACAACGGCGCCGCCGACCCATACAGCAATTCCTTCGGCCGCAGTTGCTCCAACTCCTCCTGCACCCGCCGCAGCGCGCCTTCGCCCGGAAAATTCCGTCGCCCGAAATTCTCCCGTAGACAAGTCCAGAGCCGCAAATCCCACGCGATCCCCCACCTGCGCCAGCGCCGCCAGAAAATTATTTTCCTCCGATCCCAGCGACGAATCCGCCGCCGTCCCCGGCGTCACCACCCGCGTCACTTCCCGCCGCACCAGTTTCTTCGCCAGCCGCGGTTCTTCCATCTGCTCGCAGATTGCGACCTTGAACCCCTTGCGAATCAGCTTCCCGATGTAGCCTTCCGCCGCGTGATACGGCACGCCGCACATGGGCACGGCCACGCCTTTTTCTTTATTGCGCGAAGTCAGCGTGATCTGCAGCTCTTTCGCCGCCACGATCGCATCGTCGAAGAAAAGCTCGTAGAAGTCGCCCAGACGAAAAAACAAAAGCGCGGTGGGATGTTCTTTCTTGACGGCGGCGTACTGCCGCATCAGCGGAGTGGACGGCTCGGTCATCGGGGCGGGCTTCGGCGGATTATAACAAAGCGCGCCGCCTGCCCTCTGCGTCATTTCGCATGCTCGGCCTGGAAATTACCGCAGAAATCGCGGTTGACTCCGCTTCTCCTCCAGTGTTCTCCTTCCCTATGGAACTTCGCAAGGATCCCATCACTCGCTCCTGGGTCATCACCGGCGATGATCCTGCCGAAACGGACCGCGTCCCGAGTCCGCCTGCCGTTTCTGCGCCGACGCTGCGACGCCCCCGCAAGTGATCGCGAAGTCTCCCAACGCGCCCGGCGTTCCCTGGTCCGCGCGCTCCGTCGTGCATCCCATGCCTCTCTATCGCATCGAAGGCGAACCCGGCCGCCGCGGCGACGGCATCTATGACCGCATGCACTCGGTCGGCGCGCATGAAGTGATCGTCGAAAACCCGCGCCACGACCGGCATCTGTGGAATGCCAGCGACGATGAGATCGGCCACTTCCTCCGCCTGGCCGCCGAGCGCATCCTCGATCTCAAGCGCGATCCCGCGCATCAAGTACGTGAGCCTGTTCAAGGACTACGGCAAGAACGCCGGTCAGGAATTCAGCCATCCCACTTCGCAAATCACCGCGACCATGTTTGTTCCGCGGCGCGTGCTCTACGAGTTGCGGGCGGGCCGCGAATATTTTGTCAGCAAGGAGCGCTGCGTTTTCTGCGACATCATCCAGCAGGAGGAACGGCAGGCCCAGCGCGTGATCGAGGCGCGCGGCGACTATCTGGCGCTTGGTCCTTACGCGCCCGCGCGTCCCCTACGAAACCTGGATCATGCCGCGCAACCACGACGCTTCCTTCGAGCGCACGGGATTGAACAAGCCGGGACTGCGCACGAACCTGGCCGCACTGCTGCGCCGTACCTTGCAGCGCGTTCGCTCCGTCACCGAAGAATTCCATCTCGTGCTGCACACTTCGCCCAGCAGCCTGCACCCCTCGAAAAATCTCGGCTACTGGAAGACGATCGACGATGACTACCACTGGCACATCGAGATCCTTCCCGTCCTGGGTTCCAAAGCGCGTCCTACACGTTTAAAGAGGTGTACTATTCGCCCGTCAGTTCCGAGACCGCGGTGAAGCAATTGCGCGAGGCGAAAATCGATGGCTGAACATCGGCAAAGCCGTGCGTCACCGGCTCGATCCCGATGGCACACGTCGCGGACGTGCAGCGCTCCGTCGACTTCTATGGGCTGCTTGGGATGGAGGTTCGCGGCAGCCTGCGAAATCCATCGGGAGAATTGCAATGGGTGCACCTCGCGTCCGAACACGCGCACTTGATGTTTACGCGCGCGTTGGAGCCGGCCACAGCGAGCCAGCGCGCTGTGCTCTTCTACCTCTACTCGCCCAATCTGATCGCCCTGCGCGACCACCTGCTGGCCAACGGTGTGAAGGTCTCGTTGATTAGCCATCCCGATACATGCTCAAGGGCGAAATGTGCCTGGAGGATCCTGACGGCTACGAGGTGCTCATCGGCCAGCAAGACTTAGCTGCTACAATCCGCGTCAGGAGATCCCGTGAAGCATTCCTTTGTTTCGTCTTTCTCTTTCCACATGCTTCGCCCAGACGGCCGCACCCTCGAACGGCAAACAGAAAGTGCTCTGGCAGAAACTTGAATCGAGCATTCAAGACGTTGACCAGCACCTCGACGGTGTCATGGGAGTCGCCATCGAAGACCTCACGACCGGCGATCACTTCCTTCTTGCACGAAGACGAAGTCTTCGCCCAGGCCAGTTCCATCAAAATCACCGTCCTCGCCGAATCTTTATTTGCAGGCCGAGCAAGGCAAACTCAAACTCACCGATCTCTACACTGTGCAATCCTCCGACCTGGTTCCCGACAGCGACATCATGGGCGGTCTGACTGCCTGGCGTCACGCGACTGACGCTGCGCGATCTGGCGACGATGATGGTCGCCGTCAGCGACAACTCCGCCACCAACGTGCTGATCGACCGCGTCGGCATGCAGAACGTCAACGCCATGCTCGACTCGCTCGGCCTTGCGCACACTCGCCTGCGCCGCAAAATGATGGACCTCGAAGCCGCAAAAGAAGGCCGCGAGAACATCTCAACTCCGCGCGAAATGATGACGCTGCTCGACGCCATCTATCACGGCAAGGTCCTGAACAAGGAATCGACCGAAGATTTCTTCAAGATGCTGAGCACAGGAAAGAATTCCTGGATTCCTCGCGATCTGCCCGCCGATGTCAAGGTCGCCGACAAGCCGGGCGCGCTCGAAGCGGTGCGCAACGATTCCGGCATCGTTTTCGTCGAAGGGCGCCCTTATGTGATCTGCGTGATGACTTCATTCCTGCGCAACGAACGCGACGGGGAAGAAGCCATCAGCAAAGTGTCGCTCGGCGCCTGGCGAATGTTCGATCGCCTCAGCCGCGCGACGGAGTATGGAAGAGTTGTCTCCCGAGGAAACGGTACGCGATGAGTAGTGTTCGGTGTTGGGCGTTCGATCTTGGGTCTTCGGTTGAAGACAGCGGCCTGACACCGAAAAACCGTTTGCCTCACTTCGCTCCCGCTCCACTGCTCTTTGCGGGAGCGACCTGCTGGCGCATGAACTGCTGCGCCGCTTTCGCTTCCATCGGCTGCGAGAAATAGTAGCCTTGTCCGTACTCGCATCCCAGTTCGAGCAGGCGCTCGATCTGCCTCGCCGTTTCAATGCCTTCGGCTACGGTTCGCAAATTCATCTTGTGCGAGAGGGCAATGATCAATTCGACGATGTCAGCCGCGGCGCGGTCGGTCTGCATCTCTCGCACCAGCGAACGGTCGATCTTCAGCGCATCCACGGGAAACTGCCGGAGCCCGCGCAGGGATGTGGATCCCGTTCCGAAATCATCGAGAATCACGCCAATTCCCATGTGCTTGAGGTGGGCGAGCACAGTGATCGTGAGTTTGGGATCGGCGGCGGCGACGCTCTCGGTCATTTCCAGTTGCAGCCGCGATGGATCAATCCCGGTCTGCTGCAGCGCATCCTGAATGTCGTTCACTAACCGCGCGTCGGCAAACTGCCGCGCCGAAATGTTCACCGTAATATGTGCGGGCTCGCCCGAAGTTGCCGCCGACCTCCCACTCGCGCAATTGCCGGCAAGCCTGCAGGATCAGCCAGTGGCCGATGGAGACAAGAATACCCGTGTCTTCCGCAGCCTCGATGAACCGGTACGGCGAAATCAATCCTTGCGAAGGATGGTCCCAACGCAACAGCGCCTCAAAACTCACGATGCGCCGCGTAGCGAGGTGCATGACGGGCTGGTAGTAAACGCGGAACTGTTGCGCGGCGATCGCAGCGCGCAGGTCAGACTCCAGGCGCATCCGGCCGACGGCGCGGGTATGCATGGCCTCGTCAAATACTTCGCAGCGCGATCCCCCCAAAGACTTGGCACGGCGCATGGCAACGTCGGCATCTTTCAGCACGTCTTCGGGCCGAACGTGCGCGACTGTGCTTAAGGCGATGCCGACGCTGATGGAAGCGCGCACTTCGCGCGCATCGACCAGAAAAGGCTCGGCGACGGCAGCCTGGATTCTCCGGGCGACGCGCATGGCGTCGCTGGGATCGCCGATCGCGTCGAGCAAGATGGTGAATTCGTCTCCGCCAAGGCGGAAGAGCACCTCGTCGTTGGAGAGAATGCCGTTTTCTCTGCGCGCAATCGTATCGTCTTGCCGCAGGGATGTGCCGAGCCTGCGGCCGATTTCCTGCAGCACCTGATCACCGGCCGCGGTACCGGTCGTTTCGTTGAAGACCTTGAAGTGATCTACGTTCGCAAGCAGCAGAGCGTGCGGCTGTGCGGCGCGGCGCGATCTGCGCAAAAGCGTTTTGCAGTCGGTCGAGGAACGATCGCCGGTTGGGCAGTCCGGTGAGAGGATCGTGAAACAGGTTGTGCTCGAGTTGCTGTTCGGCGCGTTTGCGCTCGGTGATGTCGCGATTCACGATGACCAGCTTCGCGACTTCTCCTTTGGCGTCGCGGATGGTGTTCGCCACAGACTCGAGCACGCGCCAACTGCCATCTTTGTGCTTGATGCGGTACTCGAGCCGCCTACCGACTCCGGTCTCGCGCGCTTCTCGCGCCGCATCGAGAACCCGGAAGCGATCGTCGGGATGGATTTGCTCGAACGCGGAAGTCTCGCCCAATTCCGATGCACTGTAGCCGAGTACGCGCTTGTAGGCAGGGCTGTTGTACAGCCGCCGTCCCTTCACGTCCACCAGCGCGATCATGTCGGCGGCGTTCTCGGTGACGATCTGGAAGAGTTCTTCCTTCTTCCTGGACTCGCGATGGATCTGGTAAATCCGGAGTTGCTGGTAGAGGACCAGGATGGCCAGCGCGGCCAGGGGAATCCAGAACCATTGCAGCATGCGGTGCTCTCCTCGAGAGAGATATCGGCCAGATGCAGCGGAAGATTGAATAAGGGATCGCGTTCACATCCGATTCGAAACCGAGGTGCGAGCGGCTGAGGAAGCCGCAGGAAAATGGGTTTGCGGATAGCCTGAAAACGCAGGTCGCAAACACGTTCTGTATTGGGAAAATCCCGGCAGGGGAAGGGGTAAGTCAAAGTCTTGAATGGCCGCACGGTCTCCGCCTTCGCGAGGATGTGCCTTCTCCCTGGTGGATGGCATGCCCCGGATGTCCCACTCGGCGCTCGATTCTCGTCCGAGAACGGAAACAAGAGCCTGCGGGAAAGCGTCACCAATTCTGTTTGACGACGCGTCCGTTGAGCGCTTGAACCGGGCGGACATCGCTTGGATAGAGTCTAGCGAACGCGCTGATCTGGTCCGCTGAGATTTCGAGCGGATTCTTGAGGACAAACCACGTGACACCTTCGGTGCAGGGCGGGGCGGTTTGCGATCCCGCGTAAGTGTAGTAGGCGAGGGGCTCACGTGAAGTTTGGGGCAGCAGGCCGGCGGGATTCAACTCGACCCCGTCAACTTCGTTTTGTCCCTCGGTTGCCGGCATATGTTCCCAAATCTGCTGAATCGTGGGGTTCGGGCGGCCGGCCTGAAGAAGAACTGCGACTGCGGCAACATGGCCGTCGCTGGCCTGGTACATCAAGTGAACAACCATGTCGTAGGGTTTTCCGTGGATGTACTCTTCGCTGGGATGGTGAAAATGGAATTGCGTGAGTTGATAGCGCTGGTCTCCGAAAAACAGAAAGTTTCCATTTTCCCCCTGGTAGTTCACGCGGATGGTGTGGCCGTTGTTGACGACATATTTGAGAGGGGCGCTTTTGTATTCGAATCGCAAGGGAGGGAGTTCGGCTTTCTGCGTATCTGCAATGTCAATGGGAGACTGCTCTTTGCCGGTGTTGCAGGCAGCGTAGGTGGGATCGAGTTCGCTCCAGTGGTCCGCTCCGGCGTAGGTCCAGGGCGTCTTCCACGGGGAAACGTAGTGCTCGGACGCGTTCTTGTCAGCGAACTGGCCTGCCGCGAGCAAGGTCATGACGAGCGGCAACAACGCAAATATTGTCTGAGTGTTCTGCATGGTGCTCCTCACATTGCGGGGAGGGCTTTGCGGGCTAGTCGAAAAACTACCGCTGCTTCCGCCGCTTCCCGGGGGGGTTTAAATGATTCAGGTATGTGGAAACGTCAAGGGACCACGACTCGCCGGGGCAATCGTTTATAGCAGTGATTTCCTCAGCAGTTCCGTAGCCACGGTCATACGCTACGTTGGAGACGTCGCAGGTCCAGACCTCGTTCCATCTCCACAGGCTGGGCGGGGCAGCCTTCGAGCAGGAGCAATAGAGGGCGAATTCCTCCAAACACCCACGTAATGTCGGGATGAGATAGGACCCATTGCGATAGGGACTGAGAGAGACGAGATAGCGAGTGCGGCAGCTCGAACACTCCACGCAATGGCGAATGCGCATAAAGCCCATCCCGGGACGACCCCGGTGAACCCCCACGAGTGATGCCAGCGTAAAGGTTGCCCAACCAGCACACTTCGCTTAACATCGAAGTATGGATGCAACGAGCGACGTGGACGATGCGGTTGCAAGAATCGCGGCTGCCATCGGGGAGCCGGCACGGGCTCGCATGCTCTACTGCCTGGTAGACGGGAGGGCGCGGACGAGCACGGAGCTGTCGGTGGTGGCGGAGATCAGCCCGTCGACCGCCAGCGCGCACCTGCATCGACTGGCGAGCAAGCGACTGGTGAAGGTGGCCGCCCAGGGAAAGCATCGCTACTACACTCTGGGCGGCACGCATGTCGCCGCCGCGCTGGAGGCCCTGAGCGTGCTGGCGAGCGGATCGCGGGATGTGTTCATTCCGAACACGCCCAGCCGCCTGCGCAGCGCGCGGACTTGCTACGACCACATCGCGGGGGTACTGGGCGTGGCGCTGCACGACCGCCTCAGGGTGCTGGGATGGCTGGTGGACGCTGCTGCCAGCGCCAATGCATACCAGCTCACGCCGAATGGCGCGAAGGCATTTAAGGTCCTTGGGATTGATGTTGAGGCGGCCCGGGAACAGAGGCGCCGCTTTGCTTATGCATGTGTGGACTGGAGCGAGCGGCGTCCACACGTCGGCGGCGCGGTGGGGGCGGCGTTGCTGAACCTGGCCTTAAAGCGGAGATGGGTAGTGCGGGACCTCGACAGCCGCGCCTTGAGTGTGACAAAAATCGGGCGGCGAGAAATGGTAAGCCGGATCGGGCTGCAGCTGCCGGGTTGAGCGCGCATGGCCCGCATTTCGTTGGTCGGGAACAGCAGGTTCCACGCGCGATGAACCCGCGCGTCGGAATGACAATTAGCGAATGTTTTTCAAGGCCTTCGAGGCCAGGCACGACAAGCTCCGTGGCGGCGTTCCATAATGTCGGGATGACCGTTCGCCGTGTGAAAACCTACACCGGGGCGCAGGGATACGTTTATCAATACTATTTCGTGGGCAAGCGTCCGGCACTGGACAGCGATCCGGAGGCGCCCGCCACAGAATTTGTCTTCGACGTTACTTCTGACCGGAAGCTGATTTACGCGGTCAGCGTGTTTCTGCGCGGGGGGACGCTTGCAGCCTGGAGCCAGACGCATGGGCGGGCATTGAACGATGCCGAGCAATATGCCGCGGTGAAGCTGCGCCTGTTTCGGGCGTTTGATGAACTGGAGGATGTGAAGACCAACGGACGGCGGCTGACGATTGATCCGGCGTTGCTGGAGGAGGCGCTGTCGAGCCTCGGCGTGGAGTAGGTGGGCAACACCCCGTTGGCAGCTGGATTTGGGCGGCCTTTGCTCGACCAGCCGCTACCGGGATATAAATTCAGGCGGAGTCCAAACTTGAAAGCACGAAGATCCATTTTTCTTGCGGGAGCGGTGATGGTGCTTGGCCTGACCTGCGCGGCCTGGGGGCAAGCCTCGCGCTGGTCCGAGCAGAAGGCTAACGAGTGGTACGCGCAGCAGCAGTGGCTGGTGGGAAGCAATTACATTCCGAGGTCGGCGATCAATGAGTTAGAGATGTGGCAGGAACCGACATTCGATCCAGCGCAGATCGACAGGGAACTCGGCTGGGCCGACGCCCTCGGGATGAACACGATGCGGGTGTTCCTCCACGACCTGCTCTGGCAGCAGGACGCGGCAGGCTTTCACAGGCGACTGGATCAGTTTCTCACGATCGCGGCGCGGCATCATATCCGGCCGCTGTTTGTGCTCTTCGATTCCTGTTGGGATCCGTTGCCGCGCCTGGGACCGCAGCATGCACCGGTTCCGGGAGTGCACAACTCGGGATGGGTGCAGAGTCCGGGGGCGAAGGCGCTGGCGGATCCGAGCCAGTATCCACGACTGAAAGCGTATGTGCAGGGCGTGGTGGGAGCGTTTGCGAACGACGATCGCATTTTGGCCTGGGATGTCTGGAACGAGCCGGGATCCGACCAGACAGGGAACTATCCAAAGAGCGAGATGAAAGTGGAGGAGAAGATTGCGCGGGTCAAGACGCTTTTGCCGCAGGCATTTGAATGGGCGCGCGAAATGCATCCCTCGCAGCCGCTGACCAGCGGAGTGTATGAAGTGGATACGTCTGTGGACGAAGCGGCGCAGGACGAGTTGGAACGAATTCAGCTGCGTGAGTCGGACGTGATCACGTTTCACAACTACAGTTGGCCAGAGTCATTTAAAAGCGAAGTGGCATGGCTGCGAAGGTTCAACCGTCCCGTGATCTGTACGGAATATATGGCTCGGTCGGTGGGCAGCACGTTTGACGCGATCCTGCCGATTGCGAAACAGGAACGGGTGGGTGCGATCAACTGGGGATTCGTGGCGGGTAAAACGCAGACGTATTTTCCGTGGGAATCGTGGCGGCATCCCTATGTTCAGGAACAGCCGCCGGTTTGGTTTCACGAGGTGTTGCGGCCGGATGGAACGCCATACCGGCAGGCGGAAGTGGATTTGATCCGGCAGCTCACGGGGAAGCGGTAGGAGTTCTATGGCTGAGGTTTCGCGGTGGCCTGCATTTCCAGCGCCCGCTTGGTCAGCTTCTTGAGTTTACCCTCGATTCGTCGTGCGTCTCGCCGGTACCTCCAAGTCGAAAAAACTCCAAAAAGCTGTTATGAGGCTGGGAATGTCGGAAGGGACTCAGTTCACGGTTGCGGAACAAGAAACTTCGGTCAGAAGACGAGTTCGAGGACCGTTCGTTCGACTGTTTTCCAGGGGTTGGACCGGGGATCAATCAGATCGAAATGTCCGGCAGCGGGCATTTCGAGGAGGTGTGCATCTTCTTTTTCTTTGGCTGCGCGTTTCCCCTTGGCGGAGACGTAGTCGCGGCTGAAGTCGGGGGGGACTATGTCGTCGGCGGAGCCGTGAATCAGATACTGGCGGGCCTGGGGAATGGACAACTGCATGGAATCGGCTTCGCGGTAGTGGTCGGGAACTTCGCTGGGCGTGCCGTGGAGGAACTCCACAACGGCGTCGTTGCTGAGGTGAAGCTGGAAGGCGCGTTGCAAGTCGACGACGCCGGCCAGCGACACGACGCGCGTGATGGTGCGCTCGTGAGCGGCCAGACAGAGGGCTAACTGGCCTCCGGCGGAGTGTCCCATGGCTACTATTTTCCTGATGTCGAGACTGTGCTGGGACGCGTTTTGCACGAGGAAATTGTAGGCGGAACGGATGTCGGCAAAAGTGCCGGGCCACCCTCCGGCGTCGTTGCCGACGCGGCGGTATTCAAGGTTAGCGGTGGCAAGGCCTTTTGCCGTGAGAGCAGCGCAGAGATGAGCGGCATGATCGAGATTGTATTGGGCTCGCCAGAAACCGCCGTGGACATTGATGACGACTGGGACCGGGCCTTTTTTGTGGTGCGGCAGACGCAGATCGAGAAACTGGTTCGGGTCAGAGCCGTAAGGCAGGCGCTTGTCTGCGGGTGGCGGCGGCAGCGTGAGGATGTCGTCGGACATGGTTCCAAGTGATTCTAATCCGTTGAGTGCGCGCGGTCACGGTCCTCTGTAGCTGGAGTCACTGCGGGACGGGGCGGCGAGAGTTAGTGTTACGCCGTTTTTATTCACATTCCACACAGTTACCTGATCCGGGACCGGGTTCGCAAGAGCGGCCGTCTCGATCGGAGGCATCTTCCGAGCACGTTCCCCCAGTAAGGAAGGAGAGTCTCCATGTTTGCCCGTATTCTCGAAATCACCCCGAAAATGGAAAAGAAGGACGAACTGATTAAGACCGTCCGCCAGGAAATCCTTCCCATTCTGAAGAAACAGCCCGGTTTCCTTGAGCTGCTGCCGTTTGTCCCAGAGGTCGCAAACAACCGAGTCATCGCTATCACGCTGTGGACCGAGAAACACCACGCCGAGAAGTATGTGAAAGATGTGTTTCCGAAGGTGGAGAAAGTCCTGAATCCATTCCTGACCACCCCGATCACATTCAAGCTGTACAACGTCGAGACCACGCTCTGCGAGCATTTTGTGGAAGCGCTCACCGCAGTTGCGTAAGTAGAACAGGATGTGCCAGGCCGGAGCGCCAGGTGCTCCGGCCTTTTGCTGGGGAACCGTGGATTCGCCACGCCGCTTCGCGGACGAGGCACCCACAGCCAAACCTCTTGATCATTCGTATCGCAGGGCTTCGATGGGGTCGAGGTTCGCCGCCCGCATGGCCGGAACCATGCCGCTGATCACGCCAACGACCGCGAGAATGGAAGTGGCCACGACCAGGATCATGGGCGAGACGATGAGGCGGATGTCGGCGGCCTCAGCGTGCTTGGCGATGGCGCTGTAGAGCGTGAGGCGGCCGACGGACACGGAAACGATATAAGACAGTACGATGCCGAGTAGGCCGCCGATGGCGGTGATCACCATCGCTTCAGCCAGGAATTGGAAGCGGATGTCGCGCCGGCGAGCCCCCAGAGCTTTTTCCACGCCAATCTCGCGAGTGCGCTGGGTCACCGAGACCAGCATGATGTTCATGAGGCCGATTCCACCAATGCTGAGGGTGACCGTGCCGATGACGCCGAGAAGGATTTTCAGCATGGCCGTCATGATGCCGAATTGCGAGAGCTGCTTCTGGGCATCGAAGACGAACACGGCTCGCGGGTCATCCGGCTTGAAGTTGTGTGCAGCGGCCAGCGAGTCTTTGATGGTCTTGGCCATCTTGTCGTGATCCAGGCCTGCTGAGTCGAGCCACATGCCGTCGAGGTAGTGTGTGTCCTTGAGCACGTCCATTGAGTTGAAGGGGAGGTAGACCACGCGGTTGTCGTCGCTGTCGCCCTCCTGCATGCGAGGCTTGAGGACGCCGACGACCTGGAAGGTGACGCCGTCGACGCGGATGGTCTCCCCAACGGCGTTCATGCCGGAGAACAGGCGGTCGCGGGCTTCGGAACCGATCACGGCGTACAGGCCGTGCTGCATGTTATCGGCATCGTTGAGGAAGCGTCCTTGTTCGACCTCGAGATTCCAGATGTCCTGGATGGAGGGGTCGATGCCCGTCGTGGGAAAAGTGAAGGAGCGGTTGTTGTTTTGAACCGTCGAGTCCTTCTGAGCCATGCGAACCACGTGGCGGGCGAGGGGGACGTTGTTGCGCAGGAGTTCGATGTCGTCGTTGGTGAAACGGACCTGTACGCCAGCCTTGTTGCCCCCGGCTTGCTGGGAGGTGCGTCCCGGAAAAACACCGACCGCGGTGGCACCGAAGCTTTCGAAAATTGTCTGGATAGCGCGGCCAAAGCCGTTGCCATAAGAGAGCAGAAGCACAACGGTGGCGATGCCCCACGCCATGCCAGCCATGGTGAGCAGAGTGCGGCGCAGGTCGTGACGCATGGCCGAGTAGGCTTGTTGGAGAAGGTCGCGGCGCATGGTTATTCCTT
Organism: uncultured Acidobacteriaceae bacterium; assembly: GCA_963819145.1. Lineage (GTDB taxonomy): Bacteria > Acidobacteriota > Terriglobia > Terriglobales > Acidobacteriaceae > Sulfotelmatobacter. Next base: position 129,966 of record CAWFVB010000027.1, on the reverse strand, counting down.
GCGGAGGGCCTCCACAGGTTGCAGCAGGGCGGCGCGGCGCGCGGGATAGAGTCCGGCGGCGACTCCGGCGAGGGCCAGCGACCCGAGCGCAAGCACGGCGGTGGAGGCGACCAGTTTGGGCGGATCGAAATTGCCCATGTCGATATTCGAGATGGAGGCCATGAAAGCGGCGGCACCGGCAATCCCGATGCCTCCGCTGAGTAGAGTCAGAAACGCTCCCTCGACAAAAAACTGGAACATGATGCTGGTATTGGTAGCCCCCACGGCTTTGCGCAGGCCGATTTCGCGAGTGCGGTCCGCAACCGCGACCAGCATGATGTTGATGATACCGATTGCGCCCAATGCCAAGGTCACCAGGCCCACGCTTCCCAGGAAAGTATTCATGGCGTCAAAGATCTTGCCGATCTGGTCCACGGTCTGAACCGTATCCCACTCATCGAACGAGTCGGGATTATCCGGGTTGAATCCGTGATTACGGGCGATGACCTGGTGGACTTCCTGCTTCGCTGCTTCGTGAAGGGCGCGCGATTTGGGCTGGTAGTCGATCATCGAAATCACGTCGGGATCGATGCCGACATTCACCAGCCGGAAATACTCGCGCATGGTGTTGAACGGCACGAAGCTCTTCAGATTCTGGTTGGAGTTGTCTCCATGGCCGATCCGTTGCAGGGTCCCGATCACGGTGAAGCGGACGCCGTTGAGAAGAATCGTGGCCCCGACCGCGGGGCGGCCGAGGAAAAGCGTGCGCCGGGTCTCATCCCCGATGACAATCACCGGACGCTTCTGCTGGTCGTCCATGTCATTGAGCCAGCGTCCTTCATGGATAGGCATGTAGCGAATCTGGTTGAAGTGAGAGGGGACGCCGACGATCTGTCCGCTGGCCTGGTAGAAATCGCTGACCGCACGAATATCGTTGCGCGCGATGGCTGGGGCGGCAGCGCCGACGCTGCGACACTCGCGCACGATGTCCTGGTAATCGCGAGTAGGTCAGGTAGTACTGGCGCAGGGCGGTAAAACTGCCCTGCATCACCGGGGCGCGGCCGGACCAGATGAACATCACGTTCTCGCCCAGCGAGTCGAACTGCCTGCGATTGCCGGCGCGGAAGCCCTCTCCAACCCCAACCAGCAGGAGCAGGGAACCGACGCCCCAGGCAATGCCGAACATGGTCAGGAACGAGCGCAGCTTGTGCGCCCAGAGCGTGCGGAGGGTCTGGCCAAAAATGTCGAAGATGAGGCGCACAAGGTCATTATATAGGGGGCTTCGGACGGCCCGCGGCGGGGGTTGGCATGGGGCGATCGATCTCGGATCTCGGAACTCGGACTTTCTGCCTTTGTGGGCAGGCGCGAGAGGATGGTGGCCGAGGTCCGAGGTCTGAGGTCTGAGGCCTGCTGTTCGATTTTCTTTCCGAATCGTGCGCGAGTTGGTTATTCTCTAGCGTTATGTTGACGCTTGCCCTGAGCGAACTGCTGGGCGCCACGGTGTATGACCCGTCAGGCGCGGCCAGCGGCCGTGTGCGCGAAGTCGCGCTGGCCCCGCAGGAGGACCGATCGCGGATCGCGTCACTGATCGTAAAGACGAAGTCAGGAAACCGGGTGCTGCCGTTCTCAGCGGTATCCGCAATCAACGGAGGCATCAAGGCCACAACTGCTGTAGGAGAGTGGGTGCCGACCAACGGCACGGAGGGACTATTTCTGTTGGAGCGCGACCTGCTCGATCAGCAGGTGATCGATATCAACGGGCGAAAAGTGGTGCGCGTCAATGACGTCGACCTGCAGGTCGAACCGCAAAAGGATCCAAGCCGCACCAATCCCGTCTTGCGGGTGCATTCGGTGGACGTGGGAGCACGCGGCGCCATCCGGCGCCTTCTGCGTGGTGTGGCGCCCCGGACGGCGCTGAACGCCTTGCTGGGCAGAATTCCTCCGCGCAGCATTCCGTGGAACTTCATCGACCTGATCGAGACCGATCCGGCGCGTCGGGTGAAGCTGAAGATTTCGCATGAAGGTTTGGCCAAGCTGCATCCGGCCGACATTGCCGACATCGTGGAAGAGCTGGCGCCGAACGAGCGTCAGGCAGTATTTCAGACTCTGGATGAAGAGACGGCGGCCGAGGCGCTGGAAGAGGTCGAGCCCAAAGTCCAGAAATCCATTGTCGAGTCGCTGGATTCAGGACGGGCGGCCGACATTGTCGAGGAAATGGATCCGGATGCAGCGGCGGACTTGTTGGCCGATCTGCCGGAGGAGCGCACCGAGCAGATCCTGGTGCAGATGGAACCCGAAGCGCAGCAGGACGTGGTCGAACTGCTGGAGCATAAAGAAGAGACGGCTGCCGGGCGCATGACGACGGAGTTTCTGGCCTTGCCGGTCAACGCGACGATGCAGAACGCGGTCGACACCATGCGCGAGTTCGAAGGAGGGATCGAGGCGGTCAATACGATCTACCTGGTGGACTCCCACGGGACGCTGGTTGGAGCGGTGCCATTGGCAAGGGTCGTGCTCGCCCAGCCGTCCACACCGCTGCTCTCGCTGACGCAAGAGCCGCTGGTCCTGTCGCATGAAGGAGTGGCGGAAAACGAGGTTGCCGAGTTATTTGATAAATACAATCTGGTGACCTTGCCGGTTGTGGACGAGCACAACAAACTGACGGGTGTCATTACTTCCGACGACGTAATCAGTATGCTGCGGGCGAAGCTCTAGTCGACGGGCTGCCGGCTGCTCTGCAGAGCGTTACAGAATCCGAACTTTCCTGCGTTTCCATTGACCACCTGAGACGACTGGTGTAAGCTTCGCCCGCTATGGCAGATTCTGGGGACGGCGCGGGCGGATGGCCCGGCCTGCTGGGGCAAATCAATTCGACCTTCATGCTGATCCGCGACGCCTTTGGATACGGACTGCCGGGCGCGGTGTTTCTTACGATCGGAGTCATCGCCAAAAACCGCTGCGCAGATTGCAGCGGTTTCTCGCTACAGCAGGTGAAAGACTTTGTCCCGTTTGCGGTGCCGGCGTGGCTGGGTTTTCTGGCGCTGATCGCTGCTTGCTACGCTGCCGGCACCGTCATGGCGGCCACGGTCTACATGCCCTTCAGCCTTGCGAAGTACATCATCTGGCTGCTCCACCGCCGCTACATCCGCTGCGAGGCGACGAACAATACAACCACGGATCCGATTAACGTGGGAGGAATCGACGTTGCGAAAAACAAGGCGGCGCGAGTTACTCTCACCGCTAAACAGGCATGCCACCAGCCCACCGGTGTCGTGATTACACGCCTGGTAACCAATACGACCGCCACCGTCGTGAAGGTCGGAACGACGGATGTTCAACCAGGAGCTACGGTGGGAGTTTCCTTCGAAGATTCCCTTGATCTTCCTTCTGGCGTCGTGATTCAACATCCTCGTGAAGGAACCTGGCGCGATTGGCTTTTCAGCAATCCCACCGAAGTCACTCCGGAAGTCCTCCGACTGCGCGGGACTCACCCCGAAGTTCTGAACACCTTGGACCGTCGCGAGACCTTAAACGTCATGGGTGGCACCATGGCTGCCGCGCTTCTCGCCGGCTATTATGTCTTCTTCATTGGGCATTTGAGCTTTTCCCAGATTATCTGGTGGAGCGGATGCATCATGCTGGCGCAATTCCTCACCGGCCTTTCCCACCTGCGGCGAGTGCTCAAGGCGATACACCAGGTCAACCTCCCGGATCCTCCACCGGATCCGGAGCTAGCAAAATATCTGGCAGAAATCATGGCCGCGAACGCAGCGGCGCTCAAGAAGTTGGCTCAATAGCTTCTCCCTCGCCTTTTTTCGTTTGTTCGATTCCCCCGACTCCGTTTATCCTATCCCGTCGTTTGCCGTTGCTTTCCGTTCCATCCATATGTTTGCGAAAAGTGCCCATGAAGTTTCTGAGAAGCTGGAAGATCCGGATCCTGCTGTTTTTTGCCGTCGTGGGACCGGGGTTCATCACCGCGAACGTCGACAATGATGCCGGGGGCATCCTCGTCTATTCGCAGGCCGGGGCACAATTTGGACATCTTCTTCTTTGGACGCTGATTCCGATCACGCTGTCGTTGATCGTGGTGCAGGAGATGTCGGCTCGCATGGGCGCGATCACCGGCAAGGGACTCAGCGACCTGATCCGCGAAGAATTCGGGCTGCGGATCACCTTCCTGATGATGCTGGGCATCCTGATCACTAACTTTGGCAACGTGGTGACGGAGTTCATCGGAATCGCCACCAGCCTGGAATTGTTCGGCCTGCCTCGCCTGTATACGGTCCCGGTGTGCGGCGTGATTGTATGGTTGATCGTGGTGAAGGGCCAGTACAAGAGCGTTGAGAAAGTGTTCCTGGCGGCATCATTTTTTTATGTAACGTATATTTTCGCGGCCTTGCCGGCGCATCCACTGTGGAAAGATGCAACCATTGCCACCTTCAAACCGCCCAATCTGCGCGCCTTTCGAGATGAAGCCTATTTGTTCATGGTGATCGGCGTAGTGGGAACGACCATTGCGCCTTGGATGCAGTTTTACCTGCAGTCCTCCATTGTGGAAAAGGGCGTGACCAAGCGCGGATACAAAGCCTCACGCCTGGACGTCGTGACCGGATGCATCTTCACCGACGTGGTGGCATGGTTCATCATCGTGGCCTGTGCCGCAACGCTCTACGTGCACGGCTTCCGCGACATCAAGTATGCCGCCGACGCCGCTCAGGCGTTGAAGCCGCTGGCGGGCGACTATGCCTACATTCTGTTTGCCGTGGGACTGTTCAACGCGTCTTTATTTGCCGCGTCGATCCTTCCGCTCTCGACTGCTTACACGGTGTGCGAGGGGCTGGGTTTCGAGTCAGGCGTCGGGAAGAAGTTCGCAGAGGCGCCGTTCTTCTATTGGCTTTACACGCTGCTGATTGTTGCCGGGGGAGCGCTGGTTTTGTTCATCCCCGCCCAAAGATTGATCGAAATAGTTCTCTGGTCGCAGGTGTTGAATGGAATCGTCCTGCCGTTTGTACTGATCTTCATGCTGCTGCTGATTAACAAGAAAGAGTTGATGGGCGAGTACACCAACACTCGCTTGTTCAACACTGTGGCCTGGGCAACAACCATCATCGTGATCGGCTTGTCGGTGGCGCTGATGGTGGCATCGCTGAGCGGCAAGAGCGGCTAAGACCGGCTAGGAAGCTTGCACCGCATGACCAACCGCGCCGCACTTCGATCCTGGTTGATTGCGCTGGCTCTGTCCGTGCTTGCCGTTGCGGTGTGCATTGTGTACGTCGACCGGCCCATCGCGGACTTTGTCGAAGTCCATGTGCGCCACTCCGAATTCTGTAACTGGCTCATGTTTGCGATTCGCCCGCTCGACCTCGTAGTGCTCAGTGCGTTGCTCTTCTTGTTCGGATGCGGACTCGGGCGATGTCCGGGCGCGAACTCCGCAGCTGGACCGAAACGCCGTTGCTTTGCTCGTGGAGCGCGATGTGGGCGGTCGCAGCCGACATTATTTTCAAGCACATCTTCGGTCGTGGCTGGCCCGATCCCACCTACATTCACGATCATCTCTACGGGTTCCACCTGCTTCGCGGCTCTCCCCACTGGGACTCGTTTCCCTCGGGCACAGCCGCGATCTCCGTGGCCATTGTGTCGGTACTCTGGATTCGGAATCCGCGTTGGCGTATCCCAGGGATGCTGATCGTCTTCTTGGTGTCAGGAGCCGTCGTGATGGCGAATTATCACTGGCTGTCGGATGTCATCGCCGGTAGTTTCCTGGGCGCAACGATCGGCTGGTCAACAGTGCGACTGCGTCCTGCGAGTCCCTCGACTGCTGGCTGAATCCGGCCGCTCGACTCACAAGAGTTTTCCCGCGGCCAGGTCGCGAACCAGCGTCTCGTCGGCCTCCAGGAAGTCGTACTTGGGCAGGTCCTTCGGGTCAGACCACTGGATGTCGCGAAAAATGCGGTTCTCGATTTCTCTCTCAAACGAGCGCACGATGAAAAAGCGGAGCTCGACCATGCCTCCGTTGGGATACTCGTGCTGAATGCGCGCGACTTCGTCGCCGACGGTGGCCTGAATTCCAAGTTCTTCCTCCAGTTCCCGGCGGAGAGCGTCGCGCGGCTGCTCTCCTTCTTCGATCTTGCCCCCGGGAAACTCCCACTTGAGAGGCATGGTCTGGTGACGCGTGCGCTGGCACACCAGCAGCTTGCCCTCTTTGACGATAAGGCCTGCGACCACGCGCTTCATGACGCCGGAGTGGCTGCGGACTGAAGCGCGCTGGCCACGGGATCAACGCAACTGGTAAATGTGAAGGCAAACGCCGCGACGCCCGGAGAACAGGTCAGCTCCAGTTCATGTTCGCCGAATTCGTGGTTGTCGGCCAGAAAATACATGCGGGCAGAATCCACCACGATGTAGCTTTCCTCTTTTGTGCCGTTTATGCGGAAACGCGTGTCGGGTGCTGCTTGCCTGCGGGTCAGGGGCTTGCCGTCTTGCATGACGACGACTTCGGCGGCAGCAGCGTGAGGCGAAGCCATGACTAAGTTTACGGCGGCGGCTTCGTATTTCAAACGTAAAGTGTGAGGACCGGTTTCGGCGGCTTCAAAGTATTCCGCGGTCGAAGCCCAGCGCCCGCTGGCATAGAAGAAATTCTCCTCGGGGGTGCCGGTGAAAACATAGTCGGCGATCTGATCTTCTTTGAATCCGCCCTGGTTGCCGATGCGGCCGCGGCGATGTCCCAGGTAGAGTTCGCCACTCGCCCGGTAGCAGACGGCACCCAGGTGATCCTCTTCCCGCATGGGATGGAGCAACGCGGGCAGGGCCAGAAAGGGATCAATCTCGTGGAGCAGTTCCTGAATCACTTGCTCGCACTCGTTATAGCCGCCTTCGCCGAAGTAGCCATAGCGCAGGTAGCCGTCCTTATCGAGCAGATATTTCGTGGGCCAGTAGCGGTTGGCGAAGGCTTTCCATATCTCACGATCGCTGTCTATGACGATGGGATAAGTCAATCCGAACTCGCGGATGCCGCGCTCCACGTTCGATTCGTACTGCGCGAAGGTAAACTCCGGTGTGTGGACGCCGATCACCGTCAGTCCCTGGTCGCGGTAACGTTCGTGCCACGCTTGTACGTAGGGCAGCGTGCGGATGCAGTTGACGCAGGTGTAGTCCCAGAAATCAACGAGGACGACGCGTCCGCGCAATTGGCGGAAGCTGAGGGGCGGGGAGTTCAGCCACACGCGACCGATTTCCGGGGCGCGCACTTTGCCTTTATCGACTCTCATTTCGCGAGTCTCATGATTTGTAGAATCAGTGGCCGGAGGTTTCCAGCTTTTTTCCAACGAGCATGGCGCAGTACTGAACCAGATGCTGGTGTTCCGGCGTGAATGCCGCCGGAAAGTGGCTGTCAATGTCGAGTTCGCCGACCACGCGGTCATGGGCAAACACGGGCACGACGATCTCAGACTTGGTTTCGAGCGAGCAGGCGAGATAGCGGGGATCCTTGCTGACGTCGTCGACTACGACAGTTTGCCCGCTCGAAGCGGCGGCGCCACAGATGCCCTGGTTGAGCGGGATGCGAGTGTGCGGCGTCATGGCTCCCTCGAACGCGCCCAGAACCAGCATCGGTGGCTTCGCGCCGGGTTCGAGCAGGTAGAAACCAACCCAGTTGTACTTCAACACGCGATCGTGGAGCAGTTTCACCATCTGCTGCATCAGGTCCTGAGCGGTTGGGGCCGCGAGGGCCAACTCCTTAACCTCATCGCGGACTTCGTCCATTTTGCTGGCAGCGTGCATAGGAAAATCTTAACTCACCGCCCCGCATTCGACACGGGGAAAGCCGGAACAGCAGTAATGTGCCGGATTCCCTTCGTGCTGGGGAAAAGTTCGGGGTGCAGCGCGAAGGACAGCGCGTCGAGACCTTGCAGCAAAGTGGGTGCAGGAGTGTTCAGAAACTCGTCGCGAATGCAAAAGACTCGGCCGTTGATCGCGGCCCGCGTGTGTTGCCAGTCGCGATCCGCGATGATTTTATCCAGCGGGACTCGGTCGCCAGCGCCACACCACGCGGCAACGATGACATCGGGATCGAATCGCAGGATCTGATCCGGTGTAACCGTCTGGCCGGGAGAGCCCACGAAATCGCCGCCTGCCGCTTCGACAAGTTCGGCGACCCAATTCTGCGAAGCGATGATGGGTTTGCCCCATTCCTCGCAAAATACTCTGGGCCGGAGTACTCCGGTGGTTCGAGCACGGACTTGGCCGATGTGTCGCTGCATGGCGGCGATTACGTCTTCGCCGCGGCCGCTGGCTCCGACCGCTCCGGCAATGATTGCAATGTCGATGTAGATATCGGCGAGAGCTTTCGGGGCCAGGCCCAGAAAGCGCGCGCCCGCCTTCAGGATTTGGCTGACTGCCTGTTCCTGATAGGGAACCGCCGCAATGACGAGATCCGGTTGCGCAGCGATGATCTGCGCCGTATCGGCGGTCCAGGAATCGGCCAACAGGATGCGCGAGCCATCGGCCACGCCGGGCACGACGTCGGCGCAATACCGCGTGCACCCCACCACCCGATCGAGTTCCCCGATCGCGTTGAGAATAACGGTGGCGCTCGGCTGCAGACATGCGATGCGGCGCGGTGCGTGAGGCAACAGCATCCTGCAATCTTAAGCGATAACGCAGAACAGGGGGACGGCGGGCGACGTTTGCCGACAACCAGCGGACGGCGCAGGACATCAAAACGGCTCCAGCAGATTTTGGATAGCAGGGAGATGCTCTTGTTCTGTCAGAAAGCGGTTCTTGTTTGTTTGTTCGGGATCCCCGGGTGCACGTTGGCAGCGGCCGGTGCGCAGACAGCTGGTGGCGGGGTTCCGCAGGCGCTTCCGGGAGCATCGTACCAACTGACCGCCAGCGTAGCGGGAACTTCCAATGGGTTAGTGACCAGCAGTCCGGCTGGAATCAGTTGCAATGCGACGTGCGCGGCTTCGTTTGCGGCCGGAACTGTCGTGAAGCTGACTGCCGCGGCCGGCAGGGGCTATTTTGCAGGCTGGGGTGGGGCGTGTAAGGGAACCAGTAGCTTTTGCACGGTGACCATGAACAGTAATCTCTCGGTCAGCGCAACGTTCAACGTTTCTCAGACAGTAAACGTGCTGAATCACATCATCTTCATGGCGCAGGAGAATCGAGGTCTCGATCACTATTTTGGAGCTCTCCGGGCCTATTGGAAGGCGAACAAATTTCCCGATCAGTCGTTTGACGGCTTGCCGCAGTTCAATCCCGCCTCGGGGTTGGCGCCACTGCAGGGACCAGCGCCAACGAACCCAGGATGCGACCCCGCCGATCCGCCACCGAATGACTGCGTCGAGGACAGCAACAGCCCGCAAATTGAGTCTTTTCACCTGATCACGCAGTGCATCGAGAATCCCAGTCCGTCGTGGAACGAAGGGCACGTGGACTGGAATCTCACGAATCCGGTTTCGTCGGCTCCAACGTTGAATGGATACGTGTACGCGGCGGCGCACGATGCGCGAGACAATAATCCGCCCTTTTACGACACGAACGGGCTTCGCGCGATGGGTTATTACGACTGGACCGATTTGAACTACTACTACTTCATGGCGACGGAATTTTCCACGGCGGACCGCTGGTTTGCGCCAGTGATGACGCGGACCGCGTCGAATCGCGATTATCTTGTGGCGGCCACGTCGCAGGGATATGTGTACCCGATTGGAACCAACAACAACGATCAAGCCCTTTTGACCGCGACCACAATTTTTGAAGAGCTGCAGAAGGCAGGCATCAACTGGAAGATCTACGTCAACCCGGAAAACACCCCGTGCGCCAATGACCCGACGCCGGAGTGCCTGTTGACCCAGAGCTACGTGCAGAATTTCGCATGGGGCCACACGATTCCTTCGAACTATCCACACAGCCTGGCTCCGATCTCGCAGTACTTCACCGACCTGCAGAACGGCACGCTGCCGCAGGTTGCCCTGATCGAACCGGCTTCCGATGCTGGCCTCGACGAACACGGATCCGATTCGGACCAGTCCCCGATCAATGTTCAGAAGGGCGCGAATTATGTTTCGTCGTTGATTAACGCGCTGATGAGCAGCACGTCGTGGAATGACTCAGCTTTCATCCTGACTTTTGACGAGGGCGGGGGCCTTTACGATCACGTTCCCGCACAACCGACGGTGAGCCCGGACGGGATCAAGCCGAGCGATCTGGAAACGGGAGACGTCTGCACAGCCACGACCGGACCCAATTGCGACTTCACGTACACGGGATACAGGCTGCCGCTGATGGTCATTTCGCCCTATGCCAAGAAGCACTACGTAAACCACACCGTGGCGGATTACACAGCGATCCTGAAACTGATTGAGACTCGATTTAAGTTGCCCCCGCTGACCAAGCGCGATGCCGAACAAATGAACATGACCGCGTTTTTCAACTTCAATTCTCCGCCGTGGAGAACGCCCCCGACTCCACCCGCCCAGATCACCGGCGGATCGTGCTATCTCAATCAATTGCCTTGACGCGCCGGGTTGGGTTGAGTTGGTCCAGGGCGGAAGACAAGGCATCTAGAGCCAACTGAGCGGCGTGCGTTGAGGCTTGCGGGAGGCCTCCGACGGCGGCGATCAGATCCTCGCGGCTGAATGTGCGGGCTTCCTCCAGAGACTTTCCAGAAACCATTTCCGTCAAAGCTGAGGCGCAGGCCATGGAAGGCACGCATCCTTTGGCCTTGAAGCGGATTTCCGCAACGCGCCCTGCGCTTATTTTGAGGGTCAGACGAAGGACGTCTCCACAGGCGGGATTGTCGATTTCGGCGATTGCGTCGGCGCTGGAAACGTCGCCCGCATTGCGCGGATTCTGAAAATGATCGAGCAGTCTCTCGGAGTACATGCAGTTCAAATTGTAACTGGCCGCGCATTCGATTGCTCCCCGCGTCGCGCCACGCACGGCATGGCGAAAAAACATGAAACCATCCCTCCCGCGTTCCAGTAAGCGTATATAGAGAAGGAAATGCAACTGCTTGAACAGCATTCGGAGGTCTTGAAGCAGTTCGCCGCGGGCGATGTCGGGGCCTTCGAGGCCTTGTTTCGCCAGTTTCAGGGAGAAGTGTATAGCTGGATTGTCCGGATCGTTCGCGACCCCGGAACGGCCGAGGAGTTGACCGTGGAAACGTTCTGGCGGATTTACCGTGCGCACGCGCGCTTCGATCCAGCCCGGAGTTTCGGAGCTTGGGCTCGAAGGGTTGCCACCAACGTTGCGCTGGATCATGCGAGGAGCGCCGGGGCCAGGGCGAGACTTGGCGAGGCCCTGTCGGCCGACTCCACACCGGATCGATGGAGGGGCGATCCGGCGATCCAGCAGGAACTGCGAGAGCGCACACAACGCGCGTTCCAGCAATTGCCGGGGAAGTTGCGAGTCGTGGCGGCGCTGGCGTTGATTGAAGGAGTGCCGCACAGCGAGATTGCCGATGCGTTAAATATTTCCACGGGGACCGTGAAGTCGCGCCTATTTCGAGCGGTACGGTTGCTGCGGAGAAAATTAGAAAATCTGAGCGAAACCTATGGATGAACAAGAGCAGAAAAAACTTTCGGATTTATTGCAGCGATCAGTGGCGCCCATCAATCGCGAGCTGAGTCACGACCTGTGGCCAAACATGTTGCGAAGAATGGATGAGGGCCAGAGAAGGCATGCGGAACTGCTATCCAAAGCGAGATTGGCTTCGGTGCCCTGGTTCGACTGGGCATTGCTGGCTGCCCTGATCGTCACTGTTTGTGTTTTTCCGAGATCGATTCCGATCTGGCTGTATCACTTTTAGGTTTGGAGGACGGTATGAATTCACATCCTTATTTGCGGGCGTACATGGCCGGGATTGCCGCTCCTACCATGATGTTGGTGGTGGTGCTGAGCGGCTTTCTGATCGCGCGGTACACGTTTCAATTTCCGATTCCAATTGAGCGCGCCATTATATTTCCGATGGCACTGGTCCCCAATCTCTTTGGCCTGTGGAACATTTTCTACCTGTGGCTCCGCCCTCGACGTCACTTGCCCATTGGATTTCATGGCGCGATTCTGCCGTTTATTCTGGCGCCTTCAGGATTCTGTCTGGCCACCGGCTCGGGGTTTCTGACCGCGACCCGGGGCGGCCTCGTATGGTTCCATGAATTCGTGATCCCCTACGCGTTTCTGTTCGGAGGGTTTTGCCTGGCGCTGATTGCGTATTACCTGGTGTGGAAATACCTGGTGGGATTTTTCAACGAAGTGTTGGGGATTGCCTGAGGGGAATCAGGGGCGAATCCCGTCGGGGAAATAGATCGTCCAACCGCGCTGGCGTGCGGCGGCTGCGAGATCGGGATTCGGATTGACAGCGAACCCGTGGGTGGCGATGGCGAGCATTTCGGCGTCCCAGCGCGAGTTCCCAAAAGCGGCGTCGATGTTTTGGTTCACGACTTCGCGGAGGGCCTTGGGCTTCCCCATGCCGGAGGGAACGCGCATGAGGCGGTCGGTGATGATGCCGTTTTTGACTTCTACTTTCGTGGCCAGGATACGGTCGTCCGGAATTCCAAAAGCTCTCACCCCGGCGCGGATGACCCACTCGTTGGAGGAAGAGACGGCCCACACTTCGCAGCCTTGTTCGCTCAGGCGGCGAACCAGTTCCTGCATTTCGGGGAAGTTGTGGCTGGGGAAAGAATCCGTCATGAACGTGGTTGCGGCTTGCATCATGACGCTCTCGGCAATTCCCTTGTGGATGGTGACCATCTCGCCGCACATGTCATCCTCGCTCACTTTTCCGGCTTTGTATTCGGCATAGCGCGCGCGCATGGCAAGGCCGTCCTCGGCGGACACGACGCCCTGCCGGATTTCCCAGTCGAAAAAGGTTTCCCCGGCATCGCCAGACCACAGTGTGCCGTCGCAATCGAAGGCGGCAACTCGCGGCTCGAGCTGGAGAACGGACTCAATGAACTCGTTTGCCGTGGACTTTGACGCGGGCGCCCCTGGAGTTTTCATGCACTTCGACGATAACGTGGAGACACGGGACTGCGCAATTACGCTTGCGGAACTGGTTGGCTAAGGGGTCCTTGCTAGCAGCCCCGCATAATCTTCGGGGGTATTGATGTTCAGGGCCACAAAGGGATCGTCAACCGTGACGTATTGAATGTGGTTTTGATTCTGATGCTCAATGTCGCGGGCGGTGGCGGCCGGCGGGGCGTTCAGAAACGCTTCCATCATTTCGCGGCCGATGAGAAAAGGATGGCCGTGCTGACCGGAAAATTGGGGCACGATGGCCCAGATGTTCGGCGGCGCCGCCTCGAATGCATCGCGCAGGATTTGAACCGTCGTCCGGCTGACCGGGGGACGATCCACCAGAGTGATCATGGCGGCATCGCGTCCGCGGTTCAGAACTTCCTGCAGTCCCACTTGCGTGGAACTGAACTGGCCCCTGCCGGGATCGCGATTCACCACGACGGAGGCTCCGTTGGCGTAGGCGATCGGCGCCAGCACCGCTTCGTTCTTGCCGGCCACAACTACGACGAAATCAGTGGATAGCGTCAGCGACCGGATTGCGGCCGAGAGGAATGTGTGGCTGGATGGCGGCAGGCCTGAGTTTTGTGGAGGCCAGGGAAGCAGGGCCTTGTCGGTTCCCATGCGCGAGGAGTCGCCGGCGGCAAGAATGACTCCGGCGAAACTCGGGGAACGGGACATGTGCGGAAGATAGCAGAAAGCGGCGAGAAAGTCAGTGAACCGTGCCGAGGAGCGGGTTAGGGCTCGCTCTCGTCAACGGCTTCCTGGATCGCCTCACTGGTCGAATCAGAGGGTTGATCTCTACTGGTTCCGAACCAGCTCAGGTGCGGCAGGTTAGCGGCAGCATGGCGACGAATAGCGATTAACTCCGCGGTGATGGCGACCGCAATCTCTTCTGGCGTGATGGCCCCAATGTCGAGCCCGACCGGAGCATGGACACGGTCGAAAAGATGGGCGGGAACGCCCTCTTTGTTGAGCGTCTTGAAAATCTCGATTACTTTGCGCCTGGATCCGATCATCCCGACATAGCGGGCCCGGGTTTGCACCGCCCAGCGCAGAATTCGCATATCGTCGCGGTGGCCGCGCGTCACGATGACGATGTACGACGACTCGTTCGGTTCGATCTTCCGGGTGGCCTCTTCGAAATCGAGCGCGTGAACTTCGCGGGCAGCGGGGAACCGTTCTTTGGTCGCGTAAGAGGAGCGATCGTCGGTTACGGTTACATCAAAGCCTGCATTCGCAGCTGCCTGGCAAAGATTGATGGCAACGTGGCCTGCACCGAAAACATAAAGTAATGCTGGAGGGAGCACGGGCTCCACGAAAACCTCGAGCGTCCCGCCGCAAACCAGACCCGTGTCATATTTGGGGTCCTGGTTCAAGTCAAACGTTAAGGTTCGGGGCTTCTCCGACTCCATGACTTCGCGGGCGGCTTGCCAGACATCGGCCTCGACGCATCCGCCGCCGATCGTGCCGACAATGGAGCCGTCGTCGCGAACCAGCATTTTGGCAGTGCGGAACGAAGGAATGGAACCGCGTACGTTGACAATGGTCGCGACGGCGCCCCGGCGTCCCTGCTGGCGCAGTTGCACGATTTGTTCGTAGATGTCCATGGAGCGAGCGGTCTGCCATAGTGATTATCAGTCGGTTAACAGGAGAGAGTCAATCGGAGGCAGAACGCGCAAAAAGGCAAGATTCGCTCTAGAACTGCCCGGGACGCGAGTTCCCGTTCGGGTTGGCCTTTGTGTTAGCGTGACTGCTGTTGGGGAGAAGTCCTATGAAAGCCGTTCGCATTCATCAATTCGGGGGCCCCGAGGTTCTTACTTACGAAGACATTCCCGACCCGCAACCGCGGGAAGATCAAGTGCTGGTGCGGGTGAAGGCGTGCTCGCTCAATCATCTCGACGTCTGGGTGCGGAAGGGACTGCCGGGCGTGAAATTGCCGCACATTCTGGGCAGCGACGTTGCGGGAGAAGTTGCCGAGGTCGGTGAGTACATCACCGGATTCAAGACCGGTCAGCGCGTGCTGGTCGCGCCCATGCACTTCTGCGGGCACTGCGTGAAGTGCCTGGCAGGAATCCAAAATCAGTGCCGCGAATTTACGGTCCTGGGCAACGGCGTGGATGGAGGCGACTGCGAGCTGATTGCGGTGCCGGCGATGAACGTGATTCCGATCCCCGACGCGCTCGATTTCAAGCAGGCGGCGAGCGTGCCGCTCGTGTTCGTAACGGCGTGGCACATGCTGGTGGGGTTAGCGGGAGTGCGTGCCGGGCAGACGGTACTCGTGCTGGGCGCGAGTTCAGGGGTAGGAATTGCGGCGATCCAGATTGCCAGGATGTTTCATTGCCGCGTGATCACGACCGCGGGCGATGAATCGAAGCTGGAGAAGGGACGAGCGCTCGGCGCTGACTACGGGATCAACCACTACAAGCAGAAGATCTCGGAGGAGGTCCGCAGGATTACGAACAAGGAGGGCGTGGACATCGTGGTCGAGCACGTCGGAGCGGCGACCTGGGACGAGAGTGTGCGGTCGCTCAAAAATGGAGGCAAACTGGTGACCTGCGGCGCGACGACCGGACCCACCGTGGGACTCGACTTGCGACATCTTTTCGCCCGACAGTTGACGCTGCTCGGCTCTTACATGGGAACCATGGGCGAATTGCACGAGGTGCTGGGCCATGTCTTCGCGGGACGGCTGAAGCCGGTTGTGGACCGGACGTTTCCGCTCAGTGAACTGCGGGCAGCGCATGAGTATCTGGAGAACAGCCAGATGTTCGGGAAGATCGTGATAAAGCCTTAGGTAGTGGGTCAGTTTAAACTGACCCAGTACCAGCCTTAGGGTTGACGCCCTCTGGCGAAGCGGGTGGTTTAGAATATCGGTATGTCGCGTGAACTGAACTTCGGACCCTACATTGACGTTGAGAACGGCAAGAAGACGGTCAAAGATCTGACCTTTGGCAATCCCACGCCGGAGGGAGTCGTGCTGACGACGCTCGACTCTGCCGTGAACTGGATGCGCAAGAGCTCGATCTGGCCCATGACGTTTGGCTTGGCCTGCTGCGCCATCGAAATGATGTCGATGGGCGCGTCGCGGTTTGATATTGCCCGTTTCGGGGCCGAGGTCTTTCGCCCCTCGCCGCGGCAGAGTGATCTGATGATTATTGCTGGCCGCGTGTCGAACAAAATGGCGCCGGTGATCCGCCAGTTGTGGGAGCAGATGCCGGAGCCGAAGTGGGTTTTGTCGATGGGCGCATGCGCCACTTCGGGTGGCGTGTTCCAGAATTATGCGCTGGTGCAGAGCGTCAATCAGGTCATTCCCGTAGATGTCTATGTGCCCGGCTGCCCGCCGCGTCCTGAGCAGCTGATTTATGCCATTACGCTGCTGCAGGAAAAAATCCAGAAAGAACGCGGCACCATCAAGAAAGCTCTGAACCTGGTGTAACCAGGCAGGGACGGCTTGTTTCCCGTTCTAACCTGCGTGGGCCAAGATTCGTGATCTTGTCTCGGCGGGGGGGCGGTATAATACGCCACAAGGCCCTGGGGTGTTTTATGGAACGTCTACGCGGCGCGTCCTTCCTCTTGCTTCCCGTCGTTTTGGTCTCTACGGCACTGGTCTGCGCTCAAACCGACCC
Organism: uncultured Acidobacteriaceae bacterium; assembly: GCA_963819145.1. Classification (GTDB taxonomy): domain Bacteria; phylum Acidobacteriota; class Terriglobia; order Terriglobales; family Acidobacteriaceae; genus Sulfotelmatobacter. The sequence goes on along the minus strand of CAWFVB010000027.1, from coordinate 113,344 downwards.
ACCGAAAGACGATCCATCCAACCACGACCAGGCCAAGGGCGAGCTGCGAAAAGCTGAAGTCCAACCCTCAGTGCCGGCAGCGGCCAGCCAAGCTCCGCAGCCCGCCCCTGCAGCTCCGCCGATTCCCGCCAATGCGCCGCACATGTCGAGGGAGACGCGGCTTGAGATTATCCGTGACTTCGAGACCCAGATCTTTTATTCGCGTACTACGTTTCCCATGGGCACCAAGGGACTCAAGCTGAAAGGCGGCGTGACCTCGCCCAGTGGTTCGGACCTGCAATCGGCTCTGGCTTTGTGGGGACCCGCGATCAAGCCGGGAGATCCAGCCCGCATTTCGTATGTGCAGATTAAGGACGACCACATTCGCTTCGACCTGAATGGCGGCCCGATTCACCGCAAGAAATGGTACGAGCACATTTCGATTTCCGGCTCGAGCGGCGCCGATATCCCCTTGTCGGGCAACGAATCGCAAACCAACCCGCACGGCAGCTATCTCGACGTTTACTTCGAGAAATATGTTCCGGAGATGACGGCCCAGCAGTTACGCGATCTGCTGTTTCCAGCGCTGGACTTCACGGCGCACAACAAAGAGGAAGCATATTTGGACACCGTGCCTGCAAAGGCGAAGCAAGCCATTCAGGAGCACCGGGTTCTGGTGGGAATGAATACGGAGATGGTGGTGCACGCGAAGGGACGGCCTCCGAAAAAAGTGCGGGAGAAAGACGGCGACACCGACTACGAAGAGTGGATTTATGGGGAGCCGCCGCAGGATGTTGACTTTGTCCGGATCGTGTCCGACGAAGTGGTGCGCATCGAAACCATGAAGGTCGGTGGCGAAAAGATTGTGCGGAGCGAGCGCGAAGTCATCCTCGAAAAGCCCGACAAGGACACCGAGGCGAAAAAGGAAGAGCAGGATCGCCCGGCCAACGCGCCCAGCCTGCGGCGTCCGGGTGAGGACCCCGAGAATGTGCCGAAACCGGCGAACGGCGCGTCGCCAACGCGTCCCGCCCCGCCGCCGCAAATGCCGTCCCCTCCGGGCGGAGATACGGGACCGGATGAGCTGGTTGCCGGCCACAGCTAACAGAGTAGATCTCCGGAGTGGCTCCCAGTTCCGCTGCGGCCCCCAGTTCCGCTGCGGCCCCCAGTTCCGCTGCGGCCCCCAGTTCCGCTGCGGCCCCTCATCACTTTGCCGCGATTGTTGTCCTTGCGTCCGCAAATGAGAAGGCCAGCGAAACGTTCGGATATTCCTGGCCGTCCACTTCAACGTAAGGGTAGACAAAGTAATTCAGCGGTTTGCCGTCCTGCGCCGGGGTCAGCCTCAGGTCGCGCCCCATGCTGAATTGCACACGGTTCACGTCGTGCGATCCGAAGAAGTAGTCCCGCTTCTCGGGATGCTTCCAAGCCTCGGAGATATCCACTGGAATCCATCCCTTTGCCGTCGACGTAGAAATCAGACCAGCAGTGGTAGCCCAGCGACTTCTGCCGAATGCTTGTCGGGGGGAAGAGGGAAGCCGATCTCGAACCGAGCCGGAATGCCCTGCGAGCGCGCCATCGCAATAAACAGGGAATGGAAGTCGGTGCAATTGCCCTTTTTGGCGTCGCAGGCGTAGAGGACATCGCCATGGCCCCAGCCCGTGCCGGTCTTGTCATATTTCATGGTCGTGAAAACGTAGTCGTAGATGGCGCGGGCCTTGTCAAGCGGCTGAGCTTTGCCCTGCGTTTCCTTGGCGGCGAGATCCGCGGGCAATCCGGTGATCGGCACGAGAGCGTCGGGCTAGGAGGTCTTGCTTGCGCTCTTTGCTCGGCAGGGAAGTCGGCGACCAAGTGCGGGGCGGAACCGAGCGCCACGCGCTCGTGGCGTATGACGTCGTATTCCACATCAAAGTGCAGTTCGGACTGGGATGCGATGCCAGTCTCAGCATAGTAGATTTCGTTGCCGTATTTCGATTCGCGGGTTTTCTTCAGGGGCAGATCGCCGTGGGCGGAAACGATCTTCATCTCCTGATAGGCGTCGGACTGCGCTGCGGGAATCCAGATTCGGACTTTCTTGCCCGCGGGCAGATTTTTCACCGTGAAGGCGTAGTGAAATGTGAAGTGGCGCGAGTCCTGGGCGACGGCAGCGAGGGTTAGAACGAACAGAGGGAGAAAGAGAGCAGAGCTTGCGCAGCATAGGCGGCATCCTTTCGGGTTCTGAGAACCGAGAACTGGAACTGAGGTGGTTGGAAACGACACACGGGCGTCTTAGAGGGAACGCCGTCAAGTGAAGCCGCGCTTCGGGATGCGCATGGGAAAAAGATGCCGGAAGGGATCCGGCGATGCGGTATTTTAGCAGACCCAGCATGTCGAGATCCGGCATCGGAGCGATCTGAACGAACGACGAGCGAAGACTCCGGTAGAATCACCCAATGCCCACCGCCGTTCAATGCCGCGACCTGCGCAAGACCTACGATGGCAAAGTCGAGGCTGTGCGTGGGCTGAACCTGGAGATCCAGACGGCGAGTGCTTCGGCCTGCTCGGGCCGAACGGGGCGGGGAAGACCACGACCATCGAAATTCTCGAAGGCCTGCTCGCGCCAACTTCGGGCGAAGTGTCGATCCTGGGCCATTCCTGGCAGCGAGAACGAACGCGAGATGCGCGAGTGGCTGGGCATCTCGCTGCAGGAGACGCGCCTTTCGGAAAAGCTGACGGTGCGCGAAACCATCGAACTGTTCGCCAGCTTCTATCGTGAGCCGCGCTCCTCCGACGAAGTGCTCGACCAACTGCAACTCACCGAGAAGGCCGACTCCTGGGTGGGCAAGCTTTCCGGCGGACAGCGCCAGCGGCTGGCGGTGGCGACGGCGCTGGTGTGCAATCCGAAAATTCTGTTTCTCGACGAGCCGACCACGGGTCTCGATCCGCAGAGCCGGCGCCAGTTGTGGGACATCATTCGCGAATTTCAACGCGACGGCGGCACGGTTCTGCTCACCACGCACTACATGGACGAAGCCGAGCGCCTCTGCGACCGGCTGGCGATTGTCGATCACGGGCAGATCATTGCCGAAGGCTCGCCTGCGGACTTGATTGACCGGCTGGGCGGACATCACGTGGTCGAGTTTTCGGTGAGCGGCAACTCCGATGGTGCGGGGTTACAAGCCTGGCGCGGACTGCCCAGCGTTGAGTCCGTGCGCGAAGACGACGGCATGGTTGCCTTGAATGTGAAGCAGCCGCATCTGACGATCCCGGCGCTGCTCGATGCGATCGACCAACAAGGAAGTGCCTTGCAGCATCTGACCACACGGCAGGCGAGTTTGGAAGATGTGTTCGTACGGCTTGACCGGACGCCATCTGCGGGAAGAGTGAGCCTGGGTTTGCGACACTCGATTTAGGAGTAGTCATGAAATCGCGTTTTCAGGTTTGCAGTCATTACCGCGATTGCCGTCGTCGCGTTGACGGCGTACAGCGGGTCGCAGGCGGCAGACTCAGCTTCGATTGAAGCATCCACCTTCGCTCCATTCCAGCAATGGATGGCGGCGGTTTTGACGGGCGATGCCGCGGCTCTCAAAGCGATGTACAGCACCGATCCCGCGGCGCAGGTCCGGGTAAGCGCGCTCATGCACGATGCCGATGCCGATACCGCTTTCTGGCTTGGGCTGAAGGTAAGCACCATGAACGTAGAGATCATCCGCTTGATCGTTCGCCCCGACAAGGCAAGTGTGATCTTCCGCGCAAACGTGGTATCTGGCCGGCCGGATGGCCATGCGATGGCCGTGACCGCCGACCAATATTGGCTGAAACAGGGCGAGCAGTGGCGACTGGTATCGGTGGAACGAACCGATGCGCCTCAGCTGAAACAGCCCTCCGACATGAAGAAAGACATCTACCCGGCGAGCGCGGATGCCCACGCCGAGATCAAGGAAGCCGAACGGAAAGCGGCCCCAGGTCACAAGCGGCTCTTGCTTGTCTTCGGGGCGAACTGGTGTTTCGACTGCCACGTACTCGACCTGGCGTTTCAGGGGCCCGATCTGGCGCCAGTTCTGGCTGCGAATTATGAAGTCGTGCATGTCGACCTGGGCCCAGACGGGCATAAGAACGCGGACCTGGTGCAGCAGTACGACATTCCGCTGGATAAAGGCGTCCCGGCTGTAGCGGTCGCTGACAGTGACGGCAAGCTAGTGGTCAGCCAGAAAAATGGCGAGTTCGAAGATGCACGGGGACTCACGCCGGAAGTCTTGCTGGAATTCCTGAATAAGTGGAAGCCGCAGGCGAAGTAAAAACGTAGGGCGAAACATTATGAGCGTTGCACAGGAAACGCCGGTTCGAATCCGTCCAGGTTCCGTCACGGCCCGCCGCGGCGCAACGGTCGCTGGGCCGGCTATAGCCATCTGCTGAAGGCACGCATGCTCGAACTGAAGCGCGAGCCGGAAGTCGTGTTCTGGGTGTTTGTGTTTCCATTGCTGCTGGCGCTGGGATTGGGCATCGCGTTCCGCAACAAGCCGGGAGATGCGGTTTCGGTCGCAATCGTGGCGAACCCGGGTCTCAGGATGCTGAGGCGCTCCTCGCCCGCTCGGCGCAGCACGACCTGTTCAAGACCCGAGTCCTGAACGCAGGCGACGCTCAAAAAGGATTCCGCCTCGGCAAGTTCGACCTCGTGGTGGAACCCGACGGCAAGGGCGGCTTCCAATACCGGTACGATCCGGCTCGCCCGGAGAGCGTCCTGGCGAGAGCCGAAGTGAATGACGCGATGCAATCGGCCGCCGGCCGCAAAGATACCGTGCCCACCACCGTGGTGACGTCGTCCGAGCCCGGCTCCCGTTACATCGACTTCCTGATCCCCGGGCTGTTGGGGATGAACCTGATGAACTCGGGCATGTGGGGCATCGGCTTCGCGCTTGTAGACATGCGCCAGCGGAAGCTGCTCAAGCGCTATGTCGGCACGCCCATGCGGCGCGGAGATTTCCTGCTGGCGATCATGAGCAGCCGGCTGCTGCTGATGGTGATCGAAATCGGATTGCTGCTGGTGTTCGGAGTTATCTTTTTTCACATGCGCGTGCTGGGGTCGGTGTTCTCGATTGCCGCCATCGGCGGCCTGGGATCACTCACCTTCGGGGGCGTCGGCCTGCTGACCGCCAGCCGCGCCCAGAAAATCGAAAGCATCAGCGGCCTCATCAACCTGGTGATGATGCCCATGTGGATTTTTTCGGGTGTTTTCTTTTCCTACGAACGGTTCCCGGCGGCGATCCATCCGCTGATTAAAGCGCTGCCGCTGACCGCGCTCAACGACGCGTTGCGAGCCAGCATTCTGGAAGGCACACCGCTGCTGCATCAGTGGTCGCGGTTACTGGTGATGGCCCTCTGGGGCGGGATTTCGTTCGCGCTGGCCCTGAGGTGGTTCCGCTGGACTTAGGCCGAGCGTTTTCGCGGTCCGCGTTCCTGCCCCGAAGATCGGCGCGCCAGGGTAGTTGGCGCGGATCGGATTTTCTCCAAGCACGGTGCCGGAATTTGCGGTGTCGCCGAAAACAGAGATCGTAAAAGGCATTCCCGACTCAATCTGCGCGAGCCTCTCGTTTTGAAAACGTCGGGAAGGGTTCTGAGTGGGGGCCTTCGGGGAGCCCCGCTAAGGCCCCGTCCGTACGTCTTTGGGAGAAGTTACGAACGAGGCCGCTGCGGTGCTTGCGAGAATTACCGCGGTTACGTCTTGACCAGCTTGGCAGCAGCTTTTCGCACTTTTGCCCAGCGTAGCCTTTGCGCATCGGCGATCCGCTTGCGGGCTTCTTTGCTCAAGGTTCTTCGTGTCGTCTTGAGCTTTTTCCCGCCAGCCTGGCCGAGCGCATCCAGTGCCTTCCCCACTCTCCCTATCTCCTTTTCGAGACGGGAATACTCGTTGCGCAGGGAAGAGACTACCTTATTCAGGTTGGTCATGTTACCCCCTCATGGTCAACAGCCTAACATGCCCACAGGATCGAGATAGAAAGATTAGAAAGGCTACCGCGGAGCAGCTGTCAGTTGCAGCGCGCCTTCGACCTTAGACCAATCGTCGGTGTCGCGATTGAACACGACTTCTCGCCGCGCGTCCGAGTACCGCGGGTTCAGCAGTAGCAACTTGTGAATGACATTCATTCTCGTGCCATCCGAATAGACCGTTTCGTCGTAGATTGCCCCATAGAGAATGTAGAGGTGAGAATTCCATACTGTAAGCAGTGGGTGTTTTCCCAACAGCGCAGCCAAGATGCGGTAGCCGATATCCGTTGAAGACGCTGACATATAGTCTGTCGTAACCATGATCGGGCGACCGTCGCTCAACAGGTGCCGCCCTTGCAGCTTGGACGCTATATCCTTCAGAGACAGAGGATTCGCCGCGAGGGCACTGTCTTCCAGGGCCGAGTCTTTGCCGCAGCAGATGGCAGGGTCGTGGAAGATGAGTTCGAGCGACGTCAGCAGTATGTCGGACGGATCGTGCGACCGCGCCATGAGCGACGGCACGTTTACGCGGACGTCCTGGTTGGGATGAAAGACGCTCGTTGGAGCGGGGACGTCCTGGCCATGCAGGAACGATGAGACCAGAATCAACGCGAGGCCATAACCATGGGCTTTGCTCATAACCTACCTCCCGCCCCGGTTCTCATTCTAGCCGAGTCCGACGGTAGGCAGAAACCGCGGGGCTTGGCGTGCCTTGGTCGCCTGCTCAAACGAGTAAGCCAGCTTGATGAGTGTCGGCTCGCTCCAGGCCCGGCCAAAGAACGAGATACCGACGGGCAAGCCGAAGATAGATCCAGCGGTCACATTGATGTTGGGATATCCCGCCACCGCGGCTGCGCTCGAACTGCCTCCGCCAAAGTGGTCGCCATTCACCAGATCGGTGAGCCACGCTGGACCTCCGGTGGGACCGACGATGGCGTCCAGGTGATGCTTGTCCATTAGTGCGTCAATGCCATCCTTGCCGGCTAACTGCCGGCCCTTCGCGAGAGCATCCAGATACTCCTTGTCCGTAAGTGGACCTTTGGCTTCTGCTTTGAGAAGTAAATCCTGCCCAAAGTAAGGCATTTCTTTCTGATGGTTGCGATCGTTGAAATCAATCACGTCTTTCAGAGTCTTCACGGGAGCGTTCGGTCCCAAACGCGCCAGATAGGCGTTCAGATCGGTCTTGAGTTCATACAACAGGACCTGCCCTTCGCTGTCGTCAAACTTCCCGAAAGTCTCGATGTCGGCGGGATCGACCAGGATCGCTCCTTGCTTCTTCATCACGTCGAGCGCCTCACTCATGAGCGCGTCAACCGCCTCACTGATGCCAAAGTACTTGCGGCCCACGCCGATACGCGCGCCCTTGAGACCGTTGGGATCGCAGTACTGCGCATAGTCGGTCTGCGATTTGCCGGCGCTGGCCGCCGTGGATGCATCGTCGGGATCGATGCCGGCAAGCGCCCCGAGAAGAATTGCCGCGTCGCGCACGGTGCGGCACATGGGGCCAGCGCCGTCTTGACTATGAGAAATGGGGATGATGCCCGCGCGGCTGACCAGTCCCACCGTCGCTTTAATGCCGGCGAGACCGTTCGACGATGACGGGCAGACGATGGAGCCATCGGTCTCGGTGCCGATTCCGCAGGCAGCCAGATTGGCGGAAATGCCAGCCCCAGTACCCGAACTGGAGCCGCATGGGTTGCGGTCGAGCGCATACGGATTTTTCGTGAGACCGCCGCGTCCGCTCCATCCGCTGGTCGAGTGACTGGAGCGCGAGTTGGCCCACTCGCTGAGATTGGTCTTGCCCAGAATCACGGCACCGGCAGCGCGCAACTTCTGCGCGACGAAAGAATCTTTTGGCGGCTTCGACCCAACCAACGCGAGCGATCCGGCGGTGGTCATCATGCGATCGGCCGTGTCAATGTTGTCCTTGATCAGCACGGGAATCCCGTGCATGGGCCCACGCGGGCCTTTGGCCTTGCGTTCCTGGTCGAGCGCATCCGCAATGGCGAGAGCGTCCGGGTTAAGTTCGATAATCGCATTCACCGCCGGGCCGCGTTTGTCGATCTCATCAATCCGCGCCAGATACTTTTCGGCCAGAGAATGGGCGGTGAATTTGCCGGACTTCATTCCGTCCTGCAATTCCACAATCGTGATCTCCTCCAGTTCGAACGGCTTCACGTCCGCCGGTTGCGGGAGGGTGGAGGGAACCTCGCGCGGGGCTGCTCCAGCGGCATAGAAAGGCTTCAGGGTGATGGCGGTTCCGCCGATCAATGCAGTCTGCAGAAACGAGCGGCGGCTGGACGAGGATTTGGCGGATGAAGGCGAAGATTGCGCGCTTTTTCGCATTAGGCTGGGGATCCTCAGTATCGGTTTGGTGATGCTGCGCGATGCGTCCGGCGCGAATATTTCCGGAGAACGCGCGATCCATTTAATCATGAAACCGTCCGACAGTTGTGTGGTTGATGATTTTGCGACGCAGGACGCCAGACTACCCGCAGGATCTGGCGGTGGCTGGTTCGAACCGCAGAGATCACAGCGAGTTGAGCCGTTTTCCGCAGCCTTGCCGAGCTTCGTCTGAACGAGCTCAAGGTCGACTGAACCGGCTCTGTCAACATATACCTTGACAAGTATATGCGTAGTAGAGTATATTAAGAAAATGGAATCTGTATTTGAAATCGTTGCGGAGCCAAACCGGCGCGCGATACTGGCCCTCCTGGTCTCGTCGGAACAGTCGGTGGGAGAGATCGAGCGCCAACTCCGTATGCCGCAGCCGACCGTATCCAAACACCTGCGAGTGCTGCGCGAGGCCGGTTTCGTGGAATCCACGGTGGACGCACAGCGCCGTCTCTACCGGTTGAAGCCGGAGCCCTTTCAGGAGATGGATGACTGGTTGGCTCAGTTCCGCCGGTTCTGGTCCGCGCATGTGGACGCTCTCGAACGCCATCTCGACCGGATGGACCGCATGAACCAGTCGACGGCAACAAAAACAAAAACAAAAACGAAGACGCACGGTAAACGGCGATTAAGACGAGGAGAAATGAAATGAAAATCAAATTGACCAACATATATGTGGATGACCAGGAAAAGGCCCTGCGCTTCTATACGGAAGTACTGGGTTTTGCCAAGAAAGCCGATTTCAGTAACGGCCCATATCGCTGGCTGACCGTGGCCTCTCCCGAAGACCTGGAGGGCACGGAGCTGCAGCTGGCGCTGAACAACACCCCTGCAGCCAAGGCGTACCAGCAGGCGCTGTTTCAACAGAACCAGCCTGCGGCCATGTTCTTCAGCGATGACGTGCAGGCCGACTACGAGCGTATGAAAGCCCGTGGCGCGGAGTTCACGATGCCGCCAACCGACGTGACGGCCTCAAAGATCGCCATGCTCAAGGACACTTGCGGCAATCTCATTCAGGTCACTCAGCTGAAGCACTGGTAGGGGAGGTTTTAGGCGGATGATAGCCCTTCGGTTGACTCAGCTGCGCCAGTTCTGGTCCACATACGTGGATGCTCTCAAGCGTCACCTCGACCGTATGGATAGATCAACAGCAGCGAAGAAGGAGACGAAGACAGGGAGACGACGATGACCGATCGCGAGCAGTACACACCGGGTCCGGCCTACCAGGCGCAGGTGATAAAGGATGGAGTCCACAACGATAAAGACAAATGGACGCTCATTCTTGTCCGAGAACTGCGCCACTCCCCGGAAAAAGTCTGGCAGGCACTGACCGAACCGGGGCATCTGCGCGAGTGGGCGCCGTTTGTCAGCGATGGAAACCTGGGCACGGCTGGAACTACGGTGAATCTCACCTGGGTGGGAACTGGCAAGCCGCAGGAAGCGACCGTGACGCGCGCCGAGGCTCCCAGGCTGCTTGAGTTCGGCGACATCCGCTGGGAACTTGAAGCCCAGGGTGGCGGCACGCGCCTGACGCTATGGCACAACATCGATCGCCGCTTCATCGCGTGGGGCGCCGCTGGCTGGCACGTTTCTTTCGATGTGCTGGATCGTCTGCTCGGAGGAGATCCTATCGGCCGCAGCGCCGGCGCCGACGCCATGAGGCTCGCCGGCTGGCAGCGGCTAAGGGCTGAGTACGCTAAGCAATTCGGGATTGAGACACCGAAGTGACTGTGCGAGCGTCTCCGGGGTCATGAGGAGTGTCACATTTCTCTTTTTCACCGGTCTCCACTTGTTCGTGTTTTCGTATGCCAGCAAGTGGCGCAGCGCACCGGCTGAAGGGGCAGGTGACCTCATCTGCATTTGGCGACAATCAGCGTGATGTCGTCACCCTGTTCATGAGGGCTAAATCTTCGAGCCTGATCTACAACTGCTAACAGCGACTCCGGCGGGGAAAGTTGAGAGTGTTGCCGGGCGGCCTTCAGCAGACGCTCTTCGCCAAATTCTTCGCCCGCCTCATTCAGAGCCTCCGTAACACCATCGGTGTAAAGGAGGATGCCGTCTCCTGGAGCCAGTTCCCGTTCCTCCATCCTGTACTCCCATTTCTCGAACAAGCCCACGACCGTGCAAGTTGCCTCGAGCCGTTCCAAACCGCCGTCGGCGCGCAGGAGTAATGCCGCCGGATGGCCGCAATTCGAGTAGCGGAGCGTGCGCGTATCGTCGTCGTATTCGGCGAAGAAGAGGCTCGCGTAGTCCCGCTCGGACGTGTTTTCATAAAGCAACTGATTCACCGACCGTAGAAGTCGTTCAGGCTGTTCCCAAGCAGTTGCGCACTGGCTGCGCAGAGCCGCTTGGAGATTGGCCATGAGCAGAGCGGCTCCGATGCCTTTGCCCGCTATGTCCGCCAATACCAGGCCGAGCCTTCGGCTGCCAAGATCAAGAAAGTCGTAATAGTCTCCACCGACGGTGCGGGCGGGATGGCAGGCCCCCGCATAGACAAGCGTTCGCATCTGCGGCAGGCGTTGCGGAAACAAACGGGCCTGAACCTGCTTGGCAATAGCCAGGTCGTGCGCCGTCTGGCGCTCGGCTTGTAATCTCGCGGCCTGGGCGTGGCGCTCGGCTTCTAGCGAGCGCGTGGCCTCATCGAACTCAATCAGGGAGAAACTGTTTCCGTCCACATCTTCAAAAACAGCGTACCTCGCTTGCCCGCTTCCCCACGACGGTTCCATTGGCGGGAGCGGGAAGCGGATTCCGCGTCTTGTCCATTCCTGGAATACGGTCCGCACGTCTTCGGTGAGAAAGCTAAATCCAGTGTTTTGGCCGATGCGTTCGTGCTCCGAAGCGCCTTCGGATGGAACGACGAGGGCGATCCCGGGCAGGCTCGCGCCTGCCGTTCCGGTGAGCCAACCAGCAGCCGACGGAGCGACCACGATCCACTGGCCGCCCTCGGGAGTGCGCACGTCCACAATAACCTCGAAATCCAGCTTTTCCACGAAGAACCGCCGACTCCGCTCCTGATCGCGGACCCAGAGCGTCACAAAGTTTAATTGGAGGAAAGGTTGCGAGAGTGCCGCTCGGATTGCAGCCGCATGGGGACCAAGCACTCCGCCAGACTGCATTGAGTTTTCCATGGCGACTGATTATTCCACAGAGAAGTCGGGAAGACCCGTTCGCTCGCTAAGGCAAAGGAAGAAACCGGATCGGAGGGCGAGTGCGCGGCTTGAGCACTTCCGAACTGCGGTCGAACCTGAAGAGGCTTCCAGTTGCAGGTTGGACCGAGCCCAGCTAAATTAGTTGCGAGATTGGAGCGCATATGAAAGAAACCGTCCCGGTAGAATCTGCCCCGGCCGTACTCGAAGCAAGGATCAGGGAACTCAAGGACTGGCGCGGGAAGATGCTCGCGAAAGTGCGCGAAATCATTCGCGAAGCCGACCCTGAAATCGTCGAAGAGTGGAAGTGGGTCAAGCCGACCTCGCCGGGCATTCCGGTTTGGTCCCACGGCGGCATCGTCTGCACGGGAGAAACATACAAGGACAAGATCAAGATGACCTTCGCCAAGGGAGCTGCGTTGAAGGATCCTTCAGGTCTGTTCAATTCCAGTCTTGAGGGCAATGTCAGGCGTGCCATCGACATCCACGAAGGCAACCACATCGATGAAGCGGCGCTGAGGGATCTCATCCGTGCTGCAGTGGCGCTCAATCACAAGGGCAAGAACAAACCGAAGCCCCGCCGAGGCAGCAGAAAACGGATCGCCTAGTCTAATCACAGGTCCCGGTCCTATCTCCTCATACGACCGGGACGCGAACAGCATACGACCCGAATCCCTGATATGGCGCTGCCCGAGTGGGAAGCGCAAGTCTCCGCCGTCACATTTTAAGGGCACCTCGGAAACGCAACCCGCATTACGATGATGCTCGCGCAGTGACGACTGTCGGGTGTTTGTCTAGTGGAGGAATGTGAGCAGCAGATCGCGCCGGGATTTTCTCAAAGTAGCCGGAGCAGCCGCGGGCGCCGGGTGGGTTGCTTCACGAGACTCCTTTGGTCTCACGGCACGAGCCTTTCAAGCCGGCGGCAGCCAGACCGACCCGACAAGGGCTGACTACGTTCTTCGCATCGGCGCAGCCCCGATTGAGATCGCCCCGAAACACATCGTATCCGCCGTCACCTACAACGGGCAGTTCCCGGGACCGTTGTTGCGTTTCAAAGAAGGCCAGCCGGTCACGATCGACGTGCACAACGACACTGACACTCCCGAGCAATTGCATTGGCACGGGCAAATAGTTTCGAGCGAGGTGGACGGGGCGGCGGAAGAGGGAACACCGTATATCCGGGCACACGGAATCGCGCCGTATCGCCTTCATTCCACGCCCCGCGGGTTTTCGTTTCTACCACACGCATAATCGGGCGGGAGCCGATCTGCATGCCGGGCAATACAGTGGGCAGGTCGGACCGGTCTACATCGAACCCAAGCACGAGCCAGGCAACTACGATCGCGAGATCTTTCTCGTGCTCAAGGAATTCGAGCCATCGTTCAGCCACGGCGGCGACATGGCACAGGATTTTCTGCCGCCAGGCCTCGGTCAAAGAACTCGAGGCGGCCGGCGAATCCGCAATGAAAGCGTCGCTCGCCAAAGGCATGCCGCACGGATACGAAGTGGGCTATCGCTATTTCACCGTCAATGGGCGAATGTTGGGTCACGGTGAGCCGGTGCGCGTGAAGCAGGGCGAGCGCGTGCTGTTTCACGTGCTTAATGGCAGTGCGACCGAAATACGCAGCCTGGCGCTGCCCGGACATTCGTTCAAAGTAGTCGCGCTCGACGGCAATGCAGTGCCGACGCCCGCGGAAGTCCCCGTGCTCTGGCTGGGAACCGCCGAGCGTATTTCCGCCATCGTGGAGATGAATCATCCGGGTGTCTGGATCATGGGCGATCTTGCCGATGACGATCGCGGCCACGGCATGGGGATAGTGGTTGAGTACGCGGGACGAAAAGGGAAGGCGATGTGGGAGCCTCCCCGACCCTATAAGTGGAACTACGCCCGCTTCGGCCAACTGAATGGGAAGGCACCGGCGCCGGATGAAGTCCTCGAAATGGTGTTCAGCAAGCGGAACGCCGCCGACCGCGGATTCAATCAATGGGCGATCAATGATTTCAGTTTTTCAAGCGGTGGGATGACGCCGGCTTATCATCTGCATCCGGGCAAGCGTTATCGTGTGCGCATGCGTAATGCCAGCGACGACATTCATCCTATCCACCTGCACCGGCACAGTTTTGAAATCACCCGGCTCGCGGGAAAATCTACAGCTGGGGTTATGAAAGACGTTGTGATGGTCGGTGGCTATCAGGAGATGGAAGTGGACTTCACGGCGGATAATCCCGGGCTGACATTGTTTCACTGCCACCAGCAGTTGCACATGGACTTTGGCTTCATGACTCTGTTCGACTACGTGTAGAGGCCGGTTTGTTTCCGTGCGCGTCGAGTGCTAGACTTTGTTGGGTTTCTGCCCAACGCGGCTCCGCAAGGGGCTGTTCCGTTGAGACTGAGCGGGAGTAGTTCAGCGGTAGAACGCCAGCTTCCCAAGCTGGATGTCGCCGGTTCGATCCCGGTCTCCCGCTCCATTCATTTCATAGGCTTGCCCATGGGGCGGTTTTCCACTGTCGCCCTGATTTGCATCGATATTTGCATCGTTTCCATCAGACGGGCTCTTTTGCTCGTTCGCCTGCAGATCGGCCCGCCGCCGCAGTTCTGCGGCCTGCATCGCGGTGTGCAGTGGCTTGGGAGCGATGATGTTGTGGCGGAGAAAGACGGCAATTGTTTTGTGTCCGCTGATTGCCATGAAGACGTTTTGAGGGACACCGGCCAGCGTGATATTGCGGATTGCCGAACGGCGCAGATCGTGGACCAGTAGCTCCCACATAGTGCTTGCGCTTCCCCTTTTCGGGCCGGGACACTCCCAGTGCCCCAGGCCGAACTTCTTGCAGGCACATGACTTCCGTAATGGCTTAACGGGCTCGCATCATTGAACGCACCCCCCGGAATACGAAACACTTAGAATCGGGAAGTTTAAGTGAAACCGAAATCAATTCCTGTTCAACTGAGGTGCAAATGAAGACAACTCTCTACATACTCGCTATGTTCATCTTGCTGCCCACTGCCATGGTGCGCGCGCAAAACGCCAAGCGGGTATTAGTTGCAGACAGGGACACGTGGGAAGCCTCGTCAACCTCTTTTCTGCATGCCAGCGAGACAGCCGAATGCCATCAGGATGCGGGCTGCGGCGAGAACGGCTCACTCGAAGCGGGCTCGCGCTCGCAGGCGGGTATCAGGCGCGTGAACACCGAGCAGGTGAAAAACCTCAACAAGGCTTGTCCTGAGGTGGGAATCACGAACAACGCGGCACGCGCTGATTACTTTGTCGTTTGGGATGTCAAGACGTTCGCCCAGACATCGTGGACCGGACACCAGAACGAATTCACCATTTATGACAAGGCGGGCGACCTTGTCGGCAGCGGTGATGCGCACACCATCAGCGGGGCAGCGAAAAACATCTGCAAATTGCTCCAGAAATAACACGCGCAAAGCGAGCAGACTTGGTCGTACCGAAAAGCCATTTGCGCCCGACACCTGATACGATCCGGCGTCTATCCTGGAGATCGCGTAGCTAAGACTGTTGATTCCTCAGACAGGGGCAACCAAGGGCTTCCCGAGTGTTAGCAGGTGTATTGCACAACTCAGAAGTAGGAACAAGCGATTGCGCAGCAATTCACCATGGGAATGCTAGGAGTCTGCTTGCACTTCCTACACCCATACGGTTCGATCCCGGTCTCCCGCTCCATTCTCCAATCTTGAGCAGCGCTAAGGACAATCCCGGCCCATGCTGAGTGCCGCCGGACAGTTGTCGGAGCCCCGTGCCTCCTGGAGGTTGACGGTTGCTTCGGCCTCAGAAAGAGCGCGACGCGTCAGTTGATGTTTCTTGTCCTCGGGCAACATCTGCTCGAAGGCGAACAGCACCACACCTTCGGCGAAAAACTCCCGGTTCCATTTCACAAGCCTGAGTTCGTTGGTGTTAATGTCCATCTGATCCTTGTCCGCTCCCAATACCAGCGTGAAGTGGGGGCGGAGCGGCTTGGCGGCCGCCCGGAACTCGCGTTCCACGGCTTGCGAGGCAAAGGCGTAGATTCGGCGAGCTTCGGCCTCGGGCCATTTTTGTTTTCTGGCGTTCCGCACGTTAAAAGAGTCCTGCGCCAGGCAGGGCAGGGTTGCGATCAGGAGCAGAAGAGCGGCTCGCGCAAAACATCGGCAAACGCGCGTGGACCGAGACTGACCAGAGACGGCAGACTTTCTACATGCGACCGGCGGCTGCGCCGGGATCCCCAGGACGACCATAAGCGCCCCCCCACCCACAGTGCTGTTGGCGACATTCTGGCAGTCTTTTGCCGCAAGTCAAGTAGCTTTTTCGGGCTCACCGATAGCCGCAACATCCCGCAGGCCAGGCATCTGAGGATCGTGAGTTGGGAATTCCTGTGACCGGCGCTTGCTGCAAGCCTTTGGACTTTTGCTTCTTCTTCGCGGGTGTCGCAGAGTGCGGCGGAACCCGCTGAATCATTCATCCAGCCGATCCATCTCTCTTCGTTACTTTGGTTTACGCAAAACCTCAATTCCGTGATTGAGATCACCAAGAGCCGTGATGTCGGCCATTTGCCCCAGAGACTACTTCGAAGAAGATGTGCTTGGAGAAAGCGGAGATGTGACTGTGAGGCCACATCCCCTGGCACGTCGGGCTGCGAGGTGGTCGCGACGGGGTAAATCAGGGAGGGCTGCGATGAGCACAATCGAAATCCACGAACCAGAAGTTAAGGAAGTGAAGACGCCAAGTCGCGCGCCGGCCAGCGTCCGCCCGCGCACGGAACTTGTGCTGGGGCCAGTGGTCCCGCAGAGGATGATGTTTTCCGACAGCCTGCTGGAGTTTGGCGTCCAGAGGAAGCGCAAGGCGTTGGCGACGACCACATCGTTCATTGTGAACATGCTGGCCATTGGCGTGATGCTGGCGATTCCCCTGGCCTTCACCGAGGAGTTGCCCAAGGCGCAGCTGCTGACGTTCCTGGTCGCGCCGCCGCCACCGCCTCCGCCGCCACCGCCGGCGGCCGCTGTTCAAAAAATATTAAAGGTGATTCAGACCGACATGCTGTCCAATGGCGCGTTGCGGACGCCCACCAGGATTCCACAGAAGATTCAGATGATCAAAGAAGAAGAGGCGCCGCCGCCGATCGCAGCTGGGGGCGGGGTTGTCGGAGGCGTGCCGGGCGGCATTCCGGGTGGACAAATGGGAGGAGTGATCGGTGGCATCGTCAACTCCGCTTCGAACCTGGCCGCGGTTCCGAAATTTGCGCCAGTCGTCCGCAGCGCATACGCATTTCGCAGGGCGTGACGAAAGGTCTGTTGTATTCACCGCGTGGAACCCGCGTATCCAGTGTTGGCAAAGCAGGCCCGGGTGCAGGGAGAAGTCGTGCTGAACGCCGTCATTGACGTCAACGGCCAAATCCAGAATCTGCAACTGGTCAGCGGGCACCCCATGCTGGTGCCGGCGGCGATCGCTGCAGTAAGGCAATGGCGTTATAAACCGTACCTTTTGAACGGGCAACCGGTCGAGGTGGAAACCACGATCACCGTGATCTTCAACCTCACCTCTTGATGAGTGGGCAGGGCGCCCTCGGGGAGCGCAGGGAGTCAAAACATGGCAGCTGAATATACTTATCGCGTTTCGGCCTGGTGGACGTCAGGCCGCACTGGACTGGCCAAGTGCGAGTCCTCGCCCAACACGATCCATTTCTCCGAGGCTGCGGAGTTGGGAGGCCTGCAGGGTCGGTGGACTCCGGAGCAACTGCTGCTGTGTGCGCTGGCAGGCTGCTTCACAACGACGTTCCATGAGGTCGCACGCGCCGCGAAATTCGAGTACACCGACCTGGAAGTCGAGGTCGAAGGCAATGTCCATCGCAACCGGAATACGGGATGTAATTTCGAGGAAATCTTGCTTCGTCCGCGACTGACGGTGCAGTCGGAAGAGCAGCGCGAAGCCGGGCTTGCCCTGTTGCGCCGGACCAAGGCGGTTTGCATGATTTCCCGCGCCATCACCGTCCCGCAGACGCTTGAGCCCACGGTCGAAGCCGGCAAGGTCCCTGTCGAGGGCTGGAGCGACCAGGGTGTCGCTGCTGAAACTTGGGGTTTGATGCGCAAGTCGAGGGGGTGTCTATGATGTTCTCATACAGGCTGGTGCGCCTGATTGAATCCCATGCCGATGCGCTCGCCGAAGGGCTCGAGGAAAAGAGTACAGAACAATCCCCAGGTTACTCATTTTCGCGATATTTCGGCGTCGAACTGAGAGAGCGCGTTTACGAAATCTATCGCCATCTGGGCGAGTGGTTGCTGGGTAAGAACGAACTGGATATCGAGCACCGCTACAGTGAAATCGGAAGGCGTCGCGCGCAGCAGAAAGTCCCGCTCAGCGAAGTAGTACAGGCCATCGTGCTGGTGAAGGAAAATCTGTGGGAATTCCTGAAGAGCGAGGCCGTGATGGACCGCGCGATCGAGATCATGGGCGAACTGGAATTATTGCAAATGCTGGAAATGTTCTTCGACCGCGCGATTTATTATGCGGTGGTGGGGTACGAAGAAGAAACTGCCCGCGCGCCGCGCGGACGCGAAGAAGCGGCGCTGCGGGTCAGTTAAGGGGATGGGGTATGTCGATGTCGTGGGAAATGGATTACAAGAAACGGCTGAGAACGGCCGACGAAGCGCTGCAGTGCGTGAAGTCGGGGATGCGGGTCTACATCCAGCCCGGCTGTGCCGAGCCCGAAACGCTGGTCGAAGCGCTCATGCGGCGCGGACCCAGCGTTTATAACGTGGAGATCGTGCACATGATGACGATGGGCTGCGCTCCCTACGTGGCCCCCGAAATGGCCGGGCACTTCCGGCACAACGCGATGTTCATCGGCGCCAATGTGCGGGCTGCCATCAACGACGGACGCGCCGACTACACTCCGATTTACCTCAGCGAGATTGAAGGGCTGTTTGAAAGCGGGGAGATGCCGATTGACGTCGCCCTGATCGAAGTGTCGCCGCCCGATTCCCATGGCTTCTGCAGTTTTGGCGTAGGAGTCGATACCACTCTCACAGCCGCCAAATGCGCCCGCCATGTGGTCGCCCAGATCAACGACAACATGCCGCGCACTTACGGCGACAGCTTTATTCACGTCAGCGATATTGATTCCCTGGTCGAATCCTCACGTCCTTTATGCGCGCTGAAAAAACCGGAAGTCAATGACTTGCAAATCGCGATTGCGCGCAACGTTGCCGGACTCATCGAAGACGGCTCGGTCCTGCAAACCGGCATCGGCGGAATTCCGGATGCGATCCTGCCAATGCTGATGGACCGCAAGGATCTTGGGGTTCACAGCGAAATGGTTTCGGACGGAGTAATTCCGCTGATCGAAGCCGGCGTGCTCACCGGCGCGCGGAAGAATTTCAAGCCGCGCAAGATCATTCTGGGATTCGCCCTGGGCACGAAACACCTGTTTGAGTTCGTCGATAACAATCCCATTTTCGAATTTCATCCGACGGCGTACAGCAACGATCCCGGACTGATCGCGCGCAACGACAACATGGTGGCGATCAATTCCGCGCTGCAGGTGGATCTCACGGGCCAGGTCTGTTCCGACTCGATTGGCAACCAGTTCTACAGCGGGATCGGCGGGCAAGTGGACTTTCTGCGGGGGGCCTCGCGGTCGAAGGGCGGCAAACCGATCATCGCGATTTCATCGACCGCAAAACACGACACGATTTCCCGCATTGTCCCCATGCTTGCTCCGGGGGCGGGAGTGGTGACTTCGCGCGGCCTGGTTCGCTTTGTCGTGACCGAGTACGGTGTTGCGTATCTGCATGGCAAAACGATTCGCGACCGCGCAAAATCGCTGATCGAGATCGCGCATCCCAAGTTCCGGGCAGAGCTTTACGAGTACTGCGAAAAGACAAAGTGGTGGAAGCATCCACAGGCGGCAGAGGCGGCAGCACGAAGTTGAGTGCGACGTTTCGTGAATGAAGTTGATTCACCGAGGGGAACGAAGTATGGCGGGCCAAGCACGCGGCAACATCACGATTGATGTCGAGGAGTGCAAAGGATGCGGGTTGTGTGTCGAATCCTGCCCGCCGAAATGCCTGGAACTCGCTCCGGAACTGAGTTCTTACGGAGTCCATCCGGCGCGATATACCGGGCACGACTGCACAGGATGCGGCATCTGCTTCTACTGCTGCCCGGAGCCTGGGGCCATCATCGTCTACCGGCTGGCTCCGCCTCCGAAAGCGGCGGTGTCCCTGTCTGGAGGCGAACATGCGGCAGCTGTGTAAAGGCAACGTCGCGGTTATCAAAGGAGCAGTGCTGGCCGGATGCCGGGCTTACTATGGCTACCCGATCACGCCCGCGAGCGAAGTCGCCGAAGCGGCCGCACTCTATCTTCCTGAAGTCGGCGGCACGTTCGTGCAGGCCGAAAGCGAAACTGCTTCCATCAACATGGTCTATGGCGCGGCGTCGGCTGGAGAGCGAGTGATGACAGCGTCGTCCGGCCCGGGGCTTAGCCTCATGCAGGAAGGAATTTCCTATCTCGCCGGAGCGGAGTTGCCCTGCGTGATTGTGGACGTGATGCGCGGCGGGCCTGGCCTGGGCAACATCGCGCCCGAGCAGAGTGACTACTTCGCGATGGTGAAGGGCGGAGGCCATGGCAACTATCGCAACCTGGTGGTCGCTCCCGCCTCAGTGCAGGAGATGGCCGAACTGACCATTCTGGCCTTCGAACTGGCCGATCGTTACCGCAATCCCGCCATCGTGCTGACTGACGGCTTCGTCGGGCAAATGATGGAGCCCCTGGACCTCGAGTATCGCGAAATCGTGCCGCCGGAGAAGCCATGGGCCGTACGGGGAACCGCCGAGACACGCAAGAACATGGTGAGTTCGATTTTCCTCGAATCGGATGCGCTGGAAGAGCACCAGCGGCGCATGGAAGCGAAATATATCCGCGCCCAGGAAAGGGAAGTGCGCTACGAAGAGTACCGCACCGACGACGCGGAATTAATCGTTGTGGGCTACGGCATCGTGTCGCGCGTGCTGCGTTCCGCAGTCGACGAGGCTCGCAAACAGGGAATGAAGGTTGGATTGTTCCGGCCGATTACGCTGTGGCCGTTCCCGTCGAAAGAACTGAAGGCATCTGGGCTGCGCGCCGAGAAGGTCCTTGTAGTCGAGTTGAGCAATGGTCAGATGGTGGAAGACGTTCGCCTGGCGCTGAATGGCGAGCGCCCGGTCGAGTTCTACGGGCGCGTTGGCGGCAACGTTCCGGCCGTCGAGGAGTTGCTGGCGAAGATTGAAGAGCAAGTGCCGGCCTCGGTGTGAACGAGCTGAAGAGGGGATCGACCATGGCAACGCAAGACGTGATCCAAATCGCCGCAGCCTCGGAGAAGCCGAAAGGGAACAACGGCAACTACGAGGTCGTGCACTCGAAGTCGGAAGTGTTTTATCCGGAGTACGAGCGGAAATCGGATCTCAAGCACCAGACGCATTACTGTCCGGGATGCGGCCACGGTGTGGCGCACAAGCTGATCGCCGAAGCGCTCGAAGATTTGGATGTACAGAACGACACCATCCTGGTCAGCCCCGTGGGGTGCTCGGTTTTTGCCTATTACTATTTCGACGTGGGCAATGTGCAGGTGGCACACGGCCGTGCTCCAGCAGCGGCTACGGGCCTGAAGCGTGCGTGCCCGGACAAGATGGTGATCGCGTATCAAGGCGACGGCGACCTTGCCGCGATCGGCACGGCTGAGATTGTGCACGCCGCTAATCGTGGAGAGAAGATCAGCGTCTTCTTCGTCAACAACGCAATCTATGGAATGACGGGCGGGCAGATGGCACCGACCACGCTGGTCGGGCAACGCAGCACGACCTCGCCCTGGGGACGCCGGCCGGTGAACGAAGGCTTCCCGCTGCACATGGCGGAGATGCTGGCGTCGCTCGAAGCTCCGGTATACATTGAGCGGGTCGCTCTCTCCGACAACAAGAACATCATGAAGGCGCGGCGGGCTGTCCGCAAAGCGCTCGAGTTGCAGCGCGCCGGGGCCGGGTTTACGTTTGTCGAAATTCTTTCTCCGTGTCCGACGATCTGGGGCAAGGATCCGGTGGAAGCACGGAAGTGGATCACCGAGAAGATGATCCCCAACTTCCCGCTGGAAGTATTCAGAGACCGCAAAGTGGAAATTCCGAACAACAACATCCCGCCGCACAAAACCGTAGCCGAATTGATTGGCGGATTGAAAGCCGCGGGGGACGATGCCGCCATGGCGCACCGCCATCATCATTTCCGCGACATGGGCATCAAGATCGCGGGTTTCGGGGGGCAGGGCGTGCTCTTGCTCGGCCAGCTCCTCGCCGAAATGGGCATGCGCGAGGGTCTTGAAGTGAGCTGGCTGCCGTCGTACGGCCCGGAAATGCGATCGGGCAGCGCGCACTGCCACGTGTGCCTGTCGAAAGACCGGATCGGGTCACCGGTGCTGTCGCGTCCGGACGTGCTGATCGCGATGAACGAAATCTCGCTGCGCAAGTTTGCCGCGGAAGTCAAACCCGGCGGTACGATCATCTATGGCCGCGAGCAACTGCCGGACGATCTCAGCCTTCCCCAGGCGCAGGTAGTCTGCATCCCTGCGTCGGAAATCGCCGACAAGCTAGGTTCTGCCAAAGTCGCCAACGTGGTGATCATGGGCGCGCTTCTCGAAGAGACGGAGTGTCTGTCGCCGGCGACCGCCATGAAAGTGCTCGAAGCGAAGGTAAAGAACCCGGCGCTGCTCGAGCTGGATCGCAAGGCCATCGATGCGGGACGCGTCTACATCGACCACACTGTGGCCATCGGAGCCGTTACCCAGGCCGACGGCTTCGCGCAATAGAGCTCTCGTTCATGAGCTCACTTCTCACGGTCCACCCGTACACAGTGTTACTCGACAAAACAGCTTAGTGTTTTGTTTGCCGAACGATGGCCGCTGGGGCGAAGTCGTATCCGTTTTTTCGTAGGATTCAGTAAATCACTGTATGTCATCCCATATTGCGGGAAGAAAACATTGTCTAAGTGATTGATATTAAATGCGCTTAGGTATGGAACTGAGATTGCCATCGTTCTGGGTTCACTACAAAGTTGAAATCTGTCCGTGGGTGCTGTATGCGGACTGGTTGTCTTAAATGTTTGTTTTGGTCTCCGTGTCTTCATCCGGGTGCGGGACACGGCGTCGGTTACCAGCGTAATGGCCATTTTAAGCAAGGTGCCGTTAGTGTCACCCTACACAAACCGCAGAGTGCAGTACTGTTATAGCGGTTACAACACACTGGGCCCTTTCTGATTTTTGGACGCAGCAAAAGAATTCTGGCGAAGTGGCGGAAGCCACAAAATTTTGTTGGGGGGGATTTACAAATGAAGCGGAGCCTGTTTCCTTTCTTTGCAGTTTTGATGGCCCTTGTGTTTGGGTTTGCGGCAACGCTGGCGAGCGCGCAGGACAATGCCAGCATCGTCGGAGTGGTGACGGATTCGTCCGGAGCCGTGGTCGGGGGCGCCAGCGTCACGCTGCAGAATGCGTCGATCGGCTTTTCAGCGTCAATGAAAACCAACGCAGGCGGTGTGTATGAATTCTTAAACGTTCCGCCCGCCCCCGGTTTTTCCCTCGTGTTCACCCAGATCGGTTTCGCCGGTCTGACGATCGACAAGATCACGCTGAACGTGGGCGCCAAGGCGACGCGCAACGCGCAACTCAAGGTCGGCGGCAGCACGGAGAGTGTCGAAGTCACCGCCAGCACGACGGAAACATTGAACACGACCGACGCCACGGTGGCGTCGAATATTGACGGCGACCGAATTCAGGACCTGCCGAATATCTTCGTCAACAACGCCACCACTTATCTGACTCTGGCGCCGGGCGTCACCCCGGGCGGAGCTGTAGCGGGGACCCGGTCCGACCAGACCAATATGACGCTTGATGGTCTGGACGTAAACGACCAGCGTGGTGGTTTCGCGATGGAGCCGACCGTTAACGCTCCCCTGGACTCAATTCAGGAACTTACCGTCACTACAACGGGGTCGGACGCCACCTTCGGCCACAGTTCCGGCGGGCAATTGGAGATGGTGACCAAGAGCGGCACCAATAGTTTCCACGGCGAATTGTTCGAATTCAACCGAACCACGGCCTATACCGCGAATGACTATTTCAACAACCTGCTGGGCGTCCGCAATCCGCAGTTGATTCGCAATCAATTCGGCGGGAACGTGGGCGGCCCCATTATCAAGAAGAAGCTCTTCTTCTTCTTCTCCTATGACGGTCTACGCCAGGTGGAGCCCGAGCAGAACAACGTGGTGGTGCCGATGCAGTCGTTCATGAACGGACAATTGAACTATCCTTGCGCTTCCGCCCTGCCCGACCCGACTTGTGTCAACGGTTTTGCGACGACCCCGCTCATCGGCCCGAACTCTCTCGCTGTATTAGATCCATGCACAGGCCCGACGGTTTGCCCAAACGGGCCCGGCGCCGACCAGTCCTTGTTGAATTTCCTTCAAACACGTGGTTATCCGGCGCCAAACAACAGCGGGGCAGGGGACGGGATCAACACCTCCGGTTACTTCTTCGTATCTCCCGCGCGCAACAGCCAGAACACGTACGTCGGCAGGGCCGACTACCAGATCACCACGAATCACCGCGCATTTTTTCGCACGACGTGGGATCGGCAATTGCAAGGCGGATTCGGTGGTGTGAATGTTCAGGCGTTTCCCAACGACCCGAACCCCAGCGCCAGCTACGTAGACCACTCGCGAGCATGGGTGGTGGGCGAGACCTGGACGATCAACTCCAACATGACCAACCAGGCGTCGTTCGGGGAAACCACGCAGATCAACCAATTTCTAATCAATAATAAGCCGACATTCCCAAATTCCCTGAGCTTCAACGACCCCTTCTTTGGCCAAGTGCTTTCCAATCCTTATTTCGGGCTGAACGAGCAATTTCCGACGGTTCCGGTGTACCAGGGCCGCGACACCTTCAGTTGGCTGCGCGGGCGGCACATCATTCAGTTCGGTGGCATGGTATCTCCGGTGATCTTTAAGTCCGGGAATCTGACCGATACGAACTCGTATGGTGTGGGGCTCGGCGGTTTCATCAGCGCTTTGGGGAGCGGACAACGTCCGAGCGATTATGATCCAAACTCCCCAGACCCACGAGCAACCCCCAATGAGTGGGATCGCAATTTCGCTCTGATTTTGGGGCGGTATTCCGCCATTTCGTCGGGCTACAACTATGACAAGGCTGGAAACCCACAACCGCAAGGCGGCATTCCAGTCAGGGATTACCATGCGACGCAGTACGAAGTTTTCGCTCAGGATAGCTGGAAGATGCGTCCTGACTTCACCCTTACCTACGGGCTGCGCTGGTCATTCCACAAGCCGCTTGAGGAAGTAAACGGCTTCCAGGTCATCCAGAATCAGACGCCGCAAAGCATTTTCAGCGTCCGGCAAGCGGATGCGGCGGCGGGAATTTCCGGCCCCAATGCGGTTCCTTTTATTACCTACAGTCTGGGTGGCGGCGCCAATCACGCGCCGGGATACTACAAACCCTCGTACAACAACTTTGCGCCCCGGATTGGATTTGCCTACCAGCCCAGCGCCACCAACGGATGGCTGGGTCGCCTGTTCGGAGATGGCAAGACCAGCATCCGTGGAGGGTTCGGGGTCGACTACGACAACAACCTGATCGGGCAGGGCTTCGAACTCGACGAAACCAGCTTCATGTTCAGCAACGGCCCGGCGATCAACTTCGGGGGTACCGGCAACATTGGCGACGACCCTCGATTCGCATGCGCATCCCCGTGCAACGGCTCGAACTTGTCAGCGACTCTGCCGGCGCCTGCGCCTCCGGGCACAACGCCGCGTCCCACATTTACACCGAATCTGGATGCCAGCGGCTTCCCGATCGGATTCTTCAATGGCGGATTCGGACAAGGAGCGTTCTTTAATTTCGACCCCCACTTCAAGACACCCTACAACCTGCGTTTCTCTATGGGTATTCAACGCCAGTTGCCGGGGGGCTGGCTGGTGGAGGCCAATTATGTGGGCAAGCTTGGCCGCAGGTTGACCGCCTTGGGCGATCCGGCGCAGACCTTGAACTTCAAGGACGCGGCTTCCGGCCAGAGCTTGTATAACGCCTATGGGGCGATCCAGGCGCAGGTTCAGGCGGGCACGTCCATCGGGGGTCTTACTCCCCAGCCGTGGTTCGAAAATCAAGTGAATGCGGCGCTTACCCAATCTAATGGCATAGTCTGCGGGGACCTGGGCCTCTCATGCACGCAGGTGGCTTACATCCTTACAGGTAACGGTTTTTACTTCGCAGATGGGGACGTATCCTCAGCCATTCAATCTCTTGCGGACTACCATGGGTTCAGCGGTGCCGTAGAACAGGGACTGTTGCTGCCTAACGTCGCGCTTCTCGCGCAAAACGGAGCTGCGGGCTACATCGGCAACTACAGTTCCTCGAACTACAATGCCCTGATCGTGCGAGTGAATCACCGTTTATCGCACAACCTGACGATGGAATTGAATTACACCTACTCTCACTCCATTGACAATGATTCGGGCGTGCAGAACGGCCTGATTTCATTCAGCGGCTCGGAAATCTGCGACCTGCGCAACCTCGCAATCTGCCGCGGCAGTTCCGACTTCGATCATCGGCATATCGTGACGTCGAGCTGGGAATACGGCCTGCCGATGGGGAAAGGCCAGTGGATCGGGCGCAATTCGGGAAGAGTCATGGACGAATTGATTGGAGGATGGCACGTCTCGGGCTTGTTTAACGGGTATACCGGCTCTCCGTTCAAGGTTGATTCCGGTGCCTTCACCATAGACTTTACCCAGACGCAGCCCGGCGTGTTGATTGGCTCAAAGTCTGAGGTCAAGAGCGGAATCCATCAGGTCCCTCAGGCGGGATTACCCAATACGGTGCAGTTCTTCTCGAACCCAACCAATGCGTTCTCTGCGTTCGGACCCCCCGTCGCAGGCGGCCCGGGCACGCGGAACGTCCTCAATGGGCCGGGGTACTGGGACGTCGATCTGGCTCTCTTGAAGGATTTTAAGATGCCCTTCGAGGGTCACCGGCTCCAGTTCCGCACCGACGCAATCAACGTCTTCAACCACACAAACTTCGCCGCGCCGAGCGCAAACATGCTCAACGGGCAGACTTTCGGCACGATTACCTCGACGGTGGGGCAACCGGGAACCACCGGTTCCTCGGCCCGCGTATTGCAGCTGGGGCTGCGGTACATTTTCTAGACCGTACGCGGCATTAACCTGCGGGCCTCGCACTCCGAGGCCCGCTTTCTTTTGTGCGCTGCACTTCACCGGCGAGCCCCGGCGTGGCCCCGTGCGGATTCTTGCATCTCCTTGAAAATGTGCGCTCCCGCTGACCCCTGTGAGTGTGATCACCAGAGCCGGTGATAGCGGACATATCGAATTCCGGCCGCAAGATTGATTCTTAAAACGGGTGCAGGAGGTGTTCCATGGCACTCGTTGAAACCAACATTCAAGTCGAAGAATCGAAGCGGAACCTACAACCAGAGATCAAGACGCGCGCCGCACTCGCGGTGAAGAATGTGCTGTTTGCCACCGACTTTTCGGCGACGTCGGAGGCGGCGCTGCCCTATGCCACGGCCATCTGCCGGCGCTATGGCAGCACGTTGCATCTGGCGCACGTCCTGTCTGACGCCAATATCCTGCTGCTGAGCGGCGGCGTGGACTACGTCAGCATGGGCACTCTCTACGAAGACGCGCACACCGAGGCGAATCAGAAGCTGGATGCGATCTCGTCGCGCCTGGAAGGGATTTCCCATCACAACTACGTTCGTCATGGCCAGGTTTGGAAGAGTCTGGAAGGTATTGTTGCGGAAAATGAGATTGACCTGATTGTGCTCGGCACGCATGGCCGTACGGGTCTAGGCAAGCTGCTGCTGGGCTCGGTAGCGGAGGACATTCTGCGCCACGCACCGTGTCCAGTGTTGACGGTCGGTCCGAAGGTTTCAGGCCGGGCCAAGTTGCCCGCGTTTCAGAACCACGGACGCGATCTGGCGCCGGTCGAGCTGGAGTTGCGGCGAGATTTTGTTCGCCACGGATTTTGCGCTCAACTCCCCGCTGGTGGCGCAGAAAGCGGCTGCGCTGGCGGAGGAGTTCCGCTCGCAGCTTACCCTGCTGCACGTGATTGAGGACTACACGGAGCTGGGCAATCGTCCAGGTCCCATCGACGATGGCGTAAATCGCTTGTGCGAACTGATTCCACAGGATGCGGTTCTGCAATACACGCCGGAGACCATTCTGGAATTCGGGTCGGCGTCGGAACGGATATTGCAAGTCGCGTCCGAACGGGAATCGGACCTCATCGTGCTCGGGGCCCGGGGGACCGTCGAGGTGGGCACCACGCATCTTCCCTGGTCTACGGCGCACCACGTGATCGCAAATGCGCATTGTCCGGTGCTGACCCTTCATGGATGACGGCGGGGCGGCCGGTCCGGTGAGGGTCGAGATCGAGGGGAAGCGGGAGTCCGAAAGACTTATTGCCGGTTCCACGCCTAGGGCTGCGCACAGGGATGGGAGTCGTCTTTTTTCTTTTCTTGCCAGTCAGGGACTTCACTGCGGTCGAACCAAAATGAAACCAGCACCCGAAATTTTCACAGCTGGGAGTGGTTTGACTACCCCTGCCGGACTAGAATTGTTTGTTCATTCGCCGTACAGAAGATTCATAGAGTTGAGTTCATTCGTAGTTGAGAACGAATATGCCTTCATACGTTGCCAAGCCAACTCCTCCCAATCAGGACAAGCGCTGGAAGCTCGTGGACGCCACCATACGGCGTCAGGGCGGGCAGGCGCGCGGACTGATTGAGACGCTGCATACGGTGCAAGAGGCGTTCGGATATCTGGACGACACAGGCGCTGCGCTATGTCGCCATGTCGCTGCGCGTGCCCCTTGAGCCGCGCCTACGGCGTCGCCACTTTCTATCATTTCTTCACGCTGAAGCCGGCGGGCGAGCACACCTGCGTGATCTGCATGGGAACGGCGTGCTACATCAAGGGCGCGCCGCAGCTGCTCGACGCGGTGCAGCGCGACCTGGGTATCGTTCCCGGGGAAACAACGGCCGACAAGAAAGTCTCGCTGCTGACGGCCCGCTGCCTGGGATCGTGCGGCCTGGCTCCGGCGGTGGTCTACGACCAGGAAGTCGCGGGCAAGGTCGGGACACGCCGGCCATCCGCGAGCACCTGAAGAAATGGACGAACGCATGACGCCTGAAGAACTCGACCAGATTGCCGAAACCGAACGCGAAGCGCAAAGCCAGTTCACCCAGCGCGTGAATGTCTGCGTCGCGGCCGGATGCCTCTCTTGCCAGAGCCAGGCAGTGAAAGACGCGCTCGACCAGGAAGTCGACGCGCCGCGGCACGAAGGATCACTGCCAGGTCAAGGGCGTGGGCTGCATGGGGCTGTGCTCGGAAGGGCCGCTGGTTTCGACCAGCGCACGGAGTGCTGTACAAGAAAGTGGAAGCCGCCGACGGCGCCGCGATTCTCGACAGCCTGAAGGCGCAGCCGGTCGCGCGGCTGGTTTGCCCGACCGACGTTCCGTTCTTCCAGCGGCAGAAGAAGATCGTGCTGGAGAACTCCGGCGTCATCGATCCCGAACGGATCGAAGACTACATTGCCGCCGACGGCTACACGGCGCTGATCAAGGTTCTCACCGAGATGACGCCGCGGCGAAGTCATCGAGGAGGTCACGAAGAGCGGCCTGCGCGGACGCGGCGGCGCGGGATATCCCACCGGACTGAAGTGGAGCACGGTCTCGAAATCGGTGGGCACGCAGAAATATGTGATCTGCAATGCCGACGAAGGCGATCCCGGCGCGTTCATGGATCGCAGCGTGCTGGAGAGCGATCCGCATCGCGTGCTCGAAGGCATGCTGATTGCCGCCTACGCCGTGGGCGCCTCGGAAGGCTACATCTACGTGCGCGCCGAGTATCCGCTGGCCATCAAGCGGCTGCGCAATGCGATCCGCCAGGCCGAGCGCGTGGGACTGCTGGGCTCCAACATCTGCGGCACGCGCTTCAGCTTCCGCCTGGATTTGCGGCTGGGCGCCGGAGCTTTTGTCTGCGGCGAAGAAACCGCGCTGATCGCATCGGTGGAAGGCAAGCGCGGCACGCCGCGCCCGCGTCCGCCGTATCCCGCGATGGAAGGCCTGTTCGGCCAGCCCACGCTGATCAATAACGTCGAGACCTTCGCCAACATCGCGCCCATCATCCGCAACGGCGGCGACTGGTACGCGCAGATCGGCACGGAGAAGAGCAAAGGGACCAAAGTCTTTGCGCTGGCCGGACGCGTGCAAAACACCGGGCTGGTCGAAGTTCCCATGGGAATCTCGCTGCGCGAGATGGTCTTTGAAATCGGCGGCGGCATTCCCGAAGGGCGCAAGTTCAAGGCGGTGCAGACCGGCGGGCCCTCCGGCGGCTGCCTGCCCGCCGAATGCCTGGACATGCCGGTGGACTACGAATCGCTGGCCAGCGCCGGGTCGATCATGGGCTCGGGCGGCATGATCGTGATGGACGAAAGTTCCTGCATGGTGGACGTCGCCAAATACTTCATGGACTTCTGCATGACGGAGTCCTGCGGCAAGTGCATTCCGTGCCGCGTGGGCACCTACCAGATGCACCGCATCCTGACCGCGATCAGCGACATGACCGCGACCCCGCAGGACCTGAAAATGCTCGAAGAACTCTGCGACCTGCTCAAGCACACCAGCCTGTGCGGGCTGGGACAGTCGGCGCCGAATCCGGTGGTCAGCACGCTGCAGTCGTTCGCCGAGGAATACCGGGCGCACATCGAAGAATCACAAATGCCCGGCCGGAGTCTGCGGCGCGCAGCCAGTGGGAGAAACCGCATGAGGCCCGCCACCACGACGTCAAAACGCTGAAGATCGATGGCCGCGACTTGAGCGGACGCCAGGAAGAAACCATTCTCGATGTCGCCCGCCAGAACGGCATCTTCATCCCGCGGCTGTGCGAGCTGGACGGGCTCTCCGACGTGGGCGCCTGCCGCCTGTGCCTGGTCGAAGTCAAGGGACAGAACAAGCTGCTTCCCGCCTGCGTGACCGCGGTCGAAGAGGGCATGGAAGTCACCACCGACTCCGAGCGGCTGCAGAACTACCGCCGGATGATCCTGGAATTGCTGTTCACCGAGCGCAATCACGTCTGCTCGGTCTGCGTTTCGAATGGCCACTGCGAGTTGCAGATGCTGGCGCAGAAGCTCGGAATCACCCACGTGCATTTTCCTTACCGCTATCCCAAGGAGGAAGTGGACGCCTCGCACGACCGCTTCGTGATCGACCACAACCGCTGCATCCTGTGCACGCGCTGCGTGCGGGTTGCGACGAGATCGAAGGCGCGCATACCTGGGACATCATGGGCCGCGGCATCGATGCCAAGGTCATCACCGACCTGAACGAACCCTGGGGATCGTCGGAAACCTGCACCAGTTGCGGCAAGTGCGTGCATGTGTGCCCGACCGGAGCGTTGTTTGAGAAAGGCCGCTCGGTCGCCGAGATGCTCAAGCGCCGGCAGTTCCTGCCCTACCTGACGCTTGATGCGGGAAGAAAACGAATGAGTAAGGCAGAGTGGTTGCAATGAGTGGGGCCGAATGAGTAAGAAACGCATGGCCACGGTATGGCTGGATGGCTGTTCCGGCTGCCATATGTCGTTTCTCGACATGGACGAACGGCTGCTGACCTGGCCGGCGCTGGCCGATCTGGTCTACAGCCCGCTGGTGGACGCCAAGGAGTTTCCCGAAAACGTGGACGTCACGCTGGTCGAAGGCGCGGTGAGCAGCGAAGAAGACCTGCACAAAATCAAGATCGTGCGCGAGCGCACAAAGACTTCTGGTTTCGCTCGGCGACTGCGCGGTTACCGCCAATGTTCCGGGGATGCGCAATCCTTTTGGCACCAAAGCGGTCTACGACCGGGCCTATCGCGAAAATGTGACGTTCGATCCCGGCATTCCCGATCAGGTCGTGCCCGCGCTGTTGCCGAATTCGCGGCCGGTCCATGAATTCGTCAATGTGGATGTGTTTGTTCCCGGCTGTCCGCCGTCGGCCGACACGATTTTCTATGCGGTGACTGAATTGCTGGAAGGCCGGGCCGGACTTAGTCCGAGGACACGTTTGGAGCGTAGAGCAAGAGACGCGGTACGTGGCGCCGCAGCACCTGAGGCTGTCTGGGGCGTATAGCTCGCGAAGCCGGCCAAATGCCAGTGCTCGGCCAGTCCGAAGCAAGGGAGACTTCGTGAAGCAGGGCAATACCATCGTCATCGATCCGGTCACCCGCATCGAGGGCCACTCCAAGATCACGCTTCATCTGAACGAAGACGGACGCGTCGAGGACGCGCGATTTCACGTCACGCAGTTCCGCGGCTTCGAGAAGTTTTGCGAAGGCCGCCCGTTTTACGAGATGCCGTCGCTGATGGCGCGCATCTGCGGCATCTGCCCGGTCAGCCATCTGATCGCTTCGGCCAAGGCCTGCGACTCGCTGCTGGCGGTGCAGAATTCCTCCCACCGCCGACAAACTGCGCCGCATCTTCGGGCTGGCGCAAGTCACCCAGTCGCACGCTCTCAGCCTGTTCCATCTGTCGTCCCCCGACCTGCTGCTGGGGATGGATGCCGATCCGGCCAAGAGCAACATCTTTGGCGTGGCGGAGAAAAATCCCGAGCTTGCGCTCGACGGCATCCGGCTGCGCCAGTTCGGGCAGCGAGATTATCGAACGGCTGGGAGGCAAGCGCATCCATCCAGCATGGGTTGTGCCGGGCGGCGTCAGCGAGCCCCTCACCGGAGACCAACCGCGATGCCATCCTGTCGGCGCTTCCTGACGCTCTTGCCATCGCCGAGCGCACTCTCGAGTGGTTCAAGAGCACGATGGAGCGATTTCGCGAAGAGATCTCGACCTTCGGCAACTTTCCCACGCTGTTCATGGGCATCGTGAAGAAAGACAACGGGCTCACTTTCTACGACGGCAATCTGCGCATCGTCGACGCTTCCGGACACATCGTTGCCCAGAATCTCGATCCCACGCAGTACTTCGACTACATCGGCGAGAAGGTCGAGCCCTGGAGCTATCTGAAATCGTCGTACTACAAGCCCAAAGGATTTCCGGACGGCATTTACCGCGTGGGGCCGCTGGCGCGACTGAACGTCGCCGACCGCTGCGGGACGCCGCGCGCCGATCAGGAACTTGCCGAGTTTCACGAACTGCAGCGCACGGCGGTCCTCAGTTCGTTTCACTATCATCATGCGCGGCTGATCGAGATCCTGTATTGCATCGAGCGGCTGGAGCAGTTGCTGAACGATCCTGACATTCTGTCGAAGCACGTGCGCGCCGTGGCCCGGCCCAACGCCCTCGAAGGCGTGGGCGCGGCGGAAGCGCCGCGCGGAACGCTTGTTCCACCACTACAAGATTGACGAGCAGGGGCTGATCCGCTGGGTGAACCTGATCATCGCCACCGGGCAGAACAACCTGGCCATGAATCGCAGCGTGCTGCAGGTGGCCAAGCACTACGTGCACGGCAACCGGCTGACGCCGGGAATGCTGAATCGCGTCGAGGCGGTGATCCGCTGCTACGATCCTTGCCTGAGCTGCTCAACGCACGCCTCCGGGCGGATGGCGCTCCAGGTCCAGCTTCTTAGCCCCACGGGCGAAGTGCTCGACCAAGTAGCCAGTTCCTGATTCCCCCATTTATGCCCCGAGTCCTCGTCGTCGCTTACGGGAATCCGCTGCGCTCGGACGACGGCGTGGCTTGGCGTGCGGCCGATGCGCTGAAAGACAAGTTCCCAGCTTCGGAAGTCGAAATCCTGCAGATGCATCAACTCGCGCCGGAGCTGGCTGAGAGCTTGAGCCGGGTCGAGGGGGCAATCTTTGTAGACGCCGCTCCAGCCGGCCAAGGCGAGCCGGGCGAGATTCACTGCGAAGAACTCTCCCAGACGAGCGAAGGCCCGAGTGAAGGTGCGTTTGCCCACCACCTTTCTCCGGGCGCGGTGATCATGCTGGCCCGCCAAGTCTACGGCGCGGTCCCGCGAGCGTTTTCCGTGACCTTGACCGGGGAGTGCTTCGATCACGGCGAGGCGCTCTCGCCGGCGGTGGTCGCCGCGCTGCCGGCTCTGGTGGCGCAGATTGAAACAAAAGCCCGGCAGTTGCTAGCAGGCAGGTAAGTCTTTCGGACGGGTTCGGAGTTTGAGCAAGATCTCCGCGCCGGTTGAATGGTAGAGTTTCACGATGCGATTCAACCGATCTGTGCCGCCTTGCGCTGTGATCCCTGTGCTCATATACCCCGACCCCAGCGCTGCAGCTGACTGGCTGGGGAAGGCTTTTGGCTTCAGCGTCCGTCTTCGAATTGCCAACCACCGCATCCAGCTGAAGGCGGGCGAGGGCTGCTTCACGATTGCCGAAGGAACTGTGCCGCCTAACCATTCGCACATCGTTCAGGTTCGCATTGAAGATGCCAGGGGACACTGCGAGCGCGCGCGGCAGAACGGAGCGATCATTCTGACTGAACCCCAAGACCATTCTTATGGCGAGCGCCAATACAATGCCCGGGACTTTTACGGCCACCTGTGGGACTTCACGGAGACCATCAGGGATGTCGCTCCCGAAGAGTGGAGTGGAGGCGCCTTTCATCTTGAGAGCGCCTGACTGTGGGAATGGCCGCGGTTATTGCATGGGGAAGGGATAACAGCAGATATCGGGTTTGCCAATGAATATTTCAATAAACATCCGGTTTGGACTGGATTCTTGAATAATCCCGGTGACCCTCTCGAACAAGTCTTAGAATCAGGAGTGGGCAGGCCAGTCGCGCCTTGTTTTAAGCTCCGCCTGTTTTCCACCCACTATGACCCTTGCGGCAAAACCCGCGACGCAAAGGCTCCGCATCACCTTGCGTGGAGCTGTGCAGGGGGTCGGCTTCCGTCCCTTCGTTTACCGGCTGGCCACCGAGATGTCGCTCACCGGGTGGGTACTGAATTCGTCCGCCGGGCTTGTGGTGGAGGTCGAAGGCCCAGCTGACCAGTTGACGCGCTTCGAGCAACGCCTGGAGCATGAGCGTCCGAAGGCCTCAGTTGTCACCGTGCGGGAGGCGGCGTGGCTCGCGGCCGAGGGATTCAACCGCTTCGAAATTCTTGCCAGCGATCACGATTCCGGCAAGACCGTGAACGTTCTGCCGGACCTCGCGACCTGCGCCGATTGTCGCGAGGAACTCTTCGATCCTGAGAACCGCCGTTTTCAGTATCCATTTACCAACTGCACGAATTGCGGACCGCGTTACACCATCGTGCGTCGATATTCCGTATGACCGGCCCAACACGACCATGCGCGAGTTCGCGCTTTGCCCGGAGTGCCGCGAGGAGTATGAGAATCCCGCGAACCGCCGCTTTCACGCGCAGCCGAACGCCTGCCCGGTCTGCGGACCGAAACTCGACGGCACCATCGAAGACGCCGCTGAGGCCCTGCTGCAGGGAGAGATCGTTGCGCTGAAGGGTATTGGAGGGTTCCAGTTACTTGTTGACGCGCGCCAGCCCGCTGCCGTGGCGCGGTTGCGCGAGCGAAAGCATCGCGAGGAAAAGCCCTTCGCGCTCATGATGCCTTCGCTCGAAGTAGCGCGCCAGTATTGCGAGATTTCGACTGCCGAGGTGCTGTTGCTCGAATCGCAGGCGGCGCCGATTGTACTGCTGCAACCCAAGCCCGGGACCGACATTGCGCGAAACGTTGCGCACTGTTCTCCCTATCTCGGCGTCATGCTGCCGTATTCGCCGCTGCACCATCTGCTGATGCAGGAGTGCCGCTTTCCCCTGATTGCCACCAGCGGCAACCGCAGCGACGAGCCCATCGCCATCGCGAATGACGAAGCGGCCACGCGACTGAACGGCATTGCCGACCATTTTCTGATGCACAATCGCCCGATCGTGCGTGCCTGCGACGATTCTGTCGTCCGTCTCACGAGGGGCCGCGCAAGCATTCTGCGCCGCGCTCGCGGCTACGCGCCGCTGGGAATTCACGTGCCTCACAAGTTGCCGCCAGTGCTTGCCGTGGGCGGCCATCTCAAAAACACCGTAGCGATCGGCGTTGGTCAAGACATCTTCCTCAGCCAGCACATCGGCGACCTTGAAACGGTCGAAGCGCGAGGCGCATTTGAAAACGCCATCGCCGATCTTTGCCGACTCTACAGTTTCAAGCCAGAGGCCGTCGTTTGCGATCTGCATCCTGACTACGCCTCGACGCACTGGGCGGAACAATCCGGCCTGCCGGTCATCCGGGTGCAACATCATCAAGCCCACGTCGCGGCGTGCGCGGCAGAAAATGGCGTGCCGGGAGATTACCTTGGCGTCTCCTGGGATGGCACGGGATACGGCCTGGATGGCTCGATCTGGGGCGGCGAGTTCTTTTGTGTGGAAGGGAACGCTTCGAGCGCATCGCGCACTTGCGTCCGTTTCGCCTGCCGGGTGGCGACGCGGCGGTGCGCGAGGGCTGGCGCTCGGCCGCGAGTTTAGTTTCGAGGTGTGCGGGGCCACGGAGGAAAACCCTGCGCCGGTGGTGGAGCCGCCGGGAAAACCCCGATTGGAGAACTCCAAGGTTCTTTACATGCTCCAGCGCGGAATCAACGCGCGTGCCCACGACGAGCGTAGGGCGGCTGTTTGACGCCGTGGCCTCAATGAGCGGAATTGCCCGGGAGAACCGCTTTGAGGGGCAAGCGGCCATGTTGCTTGAAAAGGAAATTGGCGGCTTGGGGACCGGAAGAGGCTATCCTTTACCGGGTGGGGACTGGGGTCCTCTAATCGCGGCCGTGATGGCCGACGTCAGCGGCGGAGTTGCCGTGGCGCTCATAGCGGCCCGCTTTCACAATGCCCTAGTCAACTGGATCCTGGAAGTGGCTGCCCAGGCCGGGATGAAGCGGGTCGTGCTGAGCGGAGGAGTCTTTCAGAACCGGTATCTGATGGAGCGGGCCGCGGCGCTCTGGAATCCCGCGGGTTCGAGGTGTACACGCACCAGCGGGTCCCGCCCAATGATGGGGGAATTGCTCTGGGACAGATCGTGATAGTCAGGCAGCTTCGCGACGGGGGGATAACGTATGTGTCTCGCAGTTCCCGGCAGGGTCATTGAAATCATGGACGATGGCGACATCGCTTTCCGGCGGGGCCAAGTCGACTTTGGCGGCATCGCAAAGAGATAAATCTCGCCTACACTCCCGAGGCTGAAGTCGGCAAATATGTTTTGGTGCATGTCGGCTTCGCGATCAGCGTCATTGATGAGGACGAAGCGCAACGTGTCTTCAAGTACCTCGAAGAAATGGGCGGCTTAGAGGAGGAACTCGGTGAAATTCCTCAGTGAGTATCGCGACCAGAGAGCATGCGGAACAGCTGGCGCAAGCCATCTGGAAGAAAGTAACCCGTCCCTGGACGCTGATGGAAATCTGCGGCGGCCAGACCCACACCATCGTCAAGAGCGGCCTGGAAGATCTGCTGCCGCGCGAAATCACACTGGTGCACGGCCCCGGTTGCCCGGTGTGCGTGACGCCGATCGAGCTGATCGACAAGGCGGTTGCCATCGCGCACCGACCGGAGGTGATCTTCTGCTCGTTCGGGGACATGCTGCGCGTGCCGGGTTCGACGAAGAGCCTGTTTGACGCCAAGGCAGAAGGCGCGGACGTGCGCATTGTCTATTCGCCGCTCGACGCGCTGAACCTGGCCAGGCAAAATCCCGAACGCCAAGTCGTCTTCTTTGCCGTCGGATTTGAAACCACCGCGCCGGCCAACGCGATGGCCGCGTGGCAGGCGGACCACGACCACATCGGAAACTTTTCGTTGCTGGTGTCGCACGTGCTGGTTCCTCCGGCGATGGAAGCGCTGCTTTCGTCGGAGAACTGCGTCGTGCAGGGATTCCTGGCCGCGGGCCACGTCTGCACCATCATGGGCTACGAGGAATATGTGCCGATCGCCGCGCGGTACCATGTGCCGATCGTGGTGACCGGTTTCGAGCCGCTCGATATTCTCGAAGGCATCCTGATGACGGTGAGCCAACTGGAAGAGGGCCGCGCCGAAGTGGAGAACCAATACGGCCGGGCCACGCGCCGCGAAGGAAACCGGCCCGCGCAGGAGCGCATTGCGCGAAGTGTTCGAAGTGGTAAACCGCGAAGTGGCGCGGTCTGGGAGAGATTCCAGTCAGCGGTCTTCAGTTGCGCGGAAGATTTCAGAAGTTTGATGCCAACCGGCGGTTTCCGTTCATCGGGCACACCGGCGCACGAATCGCCGGAATGCATCAGCGGGCTGATTCTGCAGGGCATCAAGAAACCGCACGAGTGTCCGGCGTTTGCCGTGAAGTGCACGCCGGAAAATCCGCTGGGCGCGCCCATGGTCTCGTCGGAAGGCGCGTGCGCGGCCTATTATCACTACGGCAGGCGCCAAAGCCATGACCGACATTCAATCTGAGCTGCCCAGTCCCGCGAGTCGCTGACGATCGCATCGTCCTGGCGCACGGCGGCGGCGGCCGGCTGACCCACCAACTCATCGAAAAGATTTTTCTGCCTGCCTTCGGCAATCCAGCGCTCGAACAGCGCCACGACGGCGCCGTGCTGGCGGTGAATGGCTCGCGGCTCGCCTTCACCACGGATTCCTTTGTGGTGCGCCCGCTGATTTTTCCCGGCGGAGATATTGGCGACCTCGCGGTCAACGGCACGGTCAACGATCTTGCCATGTGCGGCGCGCGCCCGCTCTATCTGAGCGCGGGATTCATTCTCGAAGAAGGGCTCGCGATGGACACGCTGCGCACCGTGGTCACGTCGATGCAAGAAGCCGCGGCCAAAGCGGGCGTTCAATTGGTGACCGGCGACACCAAAGTTGTGGACAAGGGCAAGGGCGACGGCATCTTTATCAACACGTCCGGCATTGGGCTGATCGAATCGAAAGCGATGGCGACGACTGGTCCGGCGCTGATTGGCCCAGGATCAGTTCAGCCGGGCGATGTTGTGATCGTCAGCGGCGACATCGGCCGCCACGGCATTGCGATCCTTTCGGTGCGCGAAGGGCTCGAATTCGAATCGCCCATCCTGAGCGACACCGCTTCTGTGTGGCCTTCGGTCGAAGCGCTGTTGACTGCCGGAATCGAGATTCACTGCCTGCGCGACCTGACCCGCGGCGGCATGGCCACGACGCTGAATGAGATCGCAGGCGACCGGGATGTATGCATCAA
Source organism: uncultured Acidobacteriaceae bacterium (assembly GCA_963819145.1). GTDB lineage: Bacteria > Acidobacteriota > Terriglobia > Terriglobales > Acidobacteriaceae > Sulfotelmatobacter. The sequence continues at coordinate 74,653 of CAWFVB010000027.1, read as the reverse complement.
GCTGGAAGAGAGTCTCATCCCGGTGCAGGAGACGGTGCAGAGCGCGTGCGAGATCCTTGGCCTCGATCCGCTCTATGTGGCGAATGAAGGGCGCTTCGCCGTGTTCGTCCCGGGCGCGCAGGCTGACGCAGCGCTTGAGGTTCTCGAAGAAGATTCCGGTGTCGCAGGATTCGGTCTGCGTCGGGAAAGTGGAAGCAGACTCCCGGACGCACGGTCGTCCTCCAGAGCCGCATCGGAGGGAATCGCGTTGTGGACATGCTGAGCGGGGAACAACTGCCGAGGATTTGCTAGGCGGAATGCGCTCAAACACAATGTCATGCTGAGCGGAGCTTTTTGCCGCGAAGGATCTATGCACGATCTATGCACTTTGCCGGGCGCGGCAGGATGCATAGATCCTTCGCTTCCTCAGGATGACAAGTGCCATTGACGATAAATGCGATTAAGGCAACAACGGCCGAGCGTCGCAAACATCCATAGCTGGGTGTGCGGGTAGTCACTAGGCACCCGATCTGGAGGGCTCGTATCTCTCTCATTCCAAATCACATACCTCCAGTGACCCAAATCACGCCCGCCCGTGAGAATTATCACTGCTACTTCTCTCTGGAAGGACGAAAATAAGGAACGGCATTATGTTCAGGCTTGCACCTACGGAGGTAGGACTATGACGGTAATGACGCACCCCGGAACCAAGGCTCACGGGGACTACATTGAGCAAGTAATGATCAGTGTGAAAGCAAAGAATCCCGCCGAGCCCGAGTTCCACCAGGCGGTGCAGGAAGTATTCGATTCTCTGAGGTTAGTGCTGGCGAAACATCCCGAATACCAAGCGGCGCGTTTGCTCGACCGCATCGTTGAGCCAGAGCGCGTCATCATGTTCCGCGTTCCCTGGTTTGACGATCGGGGCGACATCCAAATCAACCGCGGTTTCCGCATTGAGATGAACAGCGCCATCGGCCCCTACAAGGGCGGACTGCGTTTCCATCCCTCGGTCAACCTCGGCATCCTGAAGTTCCTGGCCTTCGAACAAGTGTTCAAGAACTCGCTGACCACGCTGCCCATGGGCGGCGGCAAGGGCGGTTCCGATTTCGATCCCAAGGGCAAGAGTGACAACGAAGTGATGCGCTTCTGCCAGAGCTTCATGACCGAACTGCAGCGGCACATTGGACCGGACACCGACGTCCCGGCCGGCGACATCGGCGTGGGCGGTCGCGAGATCGGCTTCCTGTTTGGCCAGTACAAGCGGCTGCGCAACGAATTCACCGGCGTCCTCACCGGCAAGGGCCTGAACTGGGGCGGTTCGCTGATTCGTCCCGAAGCCACTGGATACGGCTGCGTCTACTTCGCCAGCGAAATGCTGAAGACGCAAAAAGACTCGCTGGAAGGCAAGCTCTGCCTGGTTTCAGGCAGCGGCAACGTCTCGCAGTACACCATCGAGAAACTGCTCGATCTCGGCGCCAAGCCCGTCACGGTGTCCGATTCGAACGGCGTCATTTACGATCCCGATGGCATCGACCGCGAGAAGCTGGCATTCATCATCGAACTGAAGAACGTGAAGCGTGGACGCATCCGTGACTATGCAGATCAGTACAAGAAAGCGATCTTCATGCCCACGGACATCAAGCTGGAGCACAATCCGATCTGGAACATCAAAGCGGACTGCGCCTTCCCGAGCGCCACGCAGAATGAGATCACCGCGAAAGACGCGGCGAATCTTATTAAGAATGGAATCAAGCTGGTTGCCGAGGGCGCGAACATGCCAAGCACGCTCGAAGCCACCAAGCTGTTCCTGGATGCCAAGATCCTGTACGGACCGGCCAAGGCTGCCAACGCCGGCGGCGTGGCCACCAGCGGCCTCGAAATGGCCCAGAACAGCGCACGTCTGAGCTGGACTCGCGAGGAAGTGGACGATCGTCTGCACAAGATCATGATCGCCATCCATCGGAATTGCTTTGAAACGGCCGAGAAATACGGCACGCCCGGCAATCTGGTGAACGGCGCCAACATCGGCGGCTTCCTCAAGGTGGCCAACGCGATGCTGGATCAAGGGCTTGTGTAGAGACGTTGCTTATGTGGGGACAGCCGCCCTCGGCTGTCCAGCCGGCAAAGCCCGGCAGCTGTATGAAGTGTTGATGAAACGGTTGCCCCACCCTTATCCCTGCGCGGTTTGCAGGGAAAGGGTGGGGATTTTGACTTTCCATCAGACGGGATTTGAGTCAGGAATCGGCACCCTATGTCGGACTCAAAGACAGTCCAAGGATGCTTGCTCTTTTCATTTTCGATAAAGTCCTGCATCCGCGATACCGCCTCCTGTTTGCTGGAGAGCGGCATTGTGACTCTACACGCCGTTGGGACGTGCACGTTATCCCATCGGAAAAACCAGCTACCCTTAGCCTCGAATACCCTTAGCTTGAATCTTCGCATTGGGCCTCCTTGGGGTTGTTCGACACCCCCAACTCTGCTTTGAAGATATGTGAGAAGAATCCTGGGTGTTCAGCGCGTGACGCGGAAGTCAAGTCCACGACCGGCTACTGCATGCACTATTCGCGGTGCACTCGCTCCGTAATCGGCAGAACCGGATACACTTGAGTGGCCTGAAGTGCTGTGTAAATAAAGTCTTGTAAGTGATTTATTAACAATGACTTAGATTGCGTCGTTAAATCGGTTTAACTTGCCGCTGGAGTGCCCGTAAGTCGCCACGACCTTCGGTACGGTCGGAGTCCCGAACAAACGCTGTGCGCGCTGGAATGCGCCGGGCGGGGCATTCCTCGGAGCGAGCAAGCCGTCGAGCTGCGCTCGACCGGACAGCCGAGGGCGGCTGTCCCCACATGAGCTTCTCTCTCTCCGCGAGTATGATTACCTGTTCCTTCGCCATGACCCTGCTGCGCAACCCCGAACCGATCCTCGACGCCGAAGAGCGCTTTGAAGGCTTCGAAAACCTGATGCCCTTCAAGGTGCACAACATTCTTCTGGTCTCGAGCCTCTACGACTCGTTTATCCTGCGGGAAGACGGGCGCCTCAACGAACTGCTGATTGACGAATCGCTCGAACTGAACCTGCAGCAGATTCCCGGCATTACGCACGTTTCAAGTTGCGCCGAGGCGGTCGAACTCGCAAAATCCAATCCACAATTCAATCTGATCGTGACCAATCTCGCAGTCGGCGACATGGACGCCGCGCAACTCGCCCGCGAGGTGCGGCGGGCCGGGCTCGATGTTCCCGTGGTCGTACTCGGTTACGACTACCGCGAGATTAAGAATTTCGTCGCGCGCAATCCGGTTACTGAGATTGACCGTGTTTTTCTCTGGCAGGGCAACGCCCGGATCCTGATCGCGATCGTCAAATATGTCGAAGACAAACGCAATGTGCTTCATGACACGCGCGCCATGGGCGTGCCGGTCTTGCTTGTGGTTGAAGATAACATCCGCTATTACTCGTCGTTCTTGCCGGTCCTTTATACCGAACTTATCAAACAGTCGCGCCGGGTGATTCAGGAAGGCATCAACGTCGCGCACAAACTGGTGCGCATGCAGGCCCGGCCGAAGATTTTGTTGGCGTCGAACTTCGAAGAGGCCGCGCTGTTGGTGCAAGGCTATCGCGACTACCTGTTCGGACTGGTCTCGGACGTCGAGTTTCCATGGGAAGGAAAACTCAATCCTGACGCGGGTTTCGAGCTGGCGCGCATGATGAAGAGCCTGGTCCCGGATGTTCCGGTGGTGCTGCAGACCAGCCGCACCGAGTTCCGTCCCCGCGCCCATGCCGAGGGCTACTCGTTCCTGCGCAAACGCTCGCCCACGCTGCTGAAGGACCTGCGCCGCATCCTGACGGACTATTTCGGCTTTGGCGATTTCGTTTTCCGCATGCCGGATCAGCGCGAAGTCGGCCGCGCCAAGGACCTCAACGAACTCGAAGAGACGCTGCAAACGCTCCCCGCCGACAGCCTGATGTACCATGCGCAACGCAACCACTTTTCCCACTGGCTGATGGCTCGGACCGAGTTCGCCCTTGCCGCCAAGCTCCGACCGCGCAAGGTGTCGGACTTCAAGAGCCCTGAGCACCTGCGCCGCGATCTGATCGAGTCGATCAACAATTACCGCCGCGAACAGAATGAAGTGCTGATCGGCGACTTCAAGCCCGAGACGTTCAAGCCCTCCGACTCCGGATTCCTCCGTATCGGTTCTGGTTCGCTGGGCGGCAAAGCTCGCGGGTTGGCTTTTGTCCGCCACTTGCTGCGCACTCGCCGCATCACGCGCCGCTTTCCCGGCGTACGCATCTCCGTTCCGCCTGCGGTCGTCATTGCCACCGACCAGTTCGATCAATTCCTCGCCGAGAATAACTTGAGTGACTTCGCCCTGCATTGCGACGACGACGGCGAAATCCAGCAGCGTTTTCTCGACTCTCCGTTGCCTGTTCCGTTGCAGGAAAACCTGAAGGCTTTTCTAGAGGAAGTCCGTTACCCGCTGGCCGTCCGCTCTTCCAGCCTGCTGGAGGATTCGCAGTATCAACCCTTCACCGGCGTGTACGAAACATTCATGCTGGGGAACCAGCATGCCAGCCTGCAAGCGCGTCTTGACGAACTCTCGGAAGCAATCAAGGGCGTCTATGCATCCACCTTCAGCCAGCATGCCAAGGCGTATGTGCGAGCCACGCCGTACCGTCTGGAAGAAGAAAAGATGGCGGTGATTTTGCAGCAGGTGGTTGGCACCGTACACGGGCCGCGTTTCTACCCTGATTTTTCGGGGGTGGTCCGCTCCCACAATTTTTATCCTGTCGAGCCGATGACGTTTGCCGATGGGATTGCGGCGGTCGCACTGGGCCTGGGCCGCACCGTGGTCGATGGAGGCAAATGCTTGAGTTTCTGCCCCCGCTACCCGCGGAATCTGCTGCAGTTCTCCTCCGTCGAGGATATCCTGGCCAATACGCAGACAGAGTTCTGTGCGCTCGAACTTGACGGCGTTCGACACAACGGAGCCACTGGGCATCTGAGCGAAGCCCGGTTCGGCCTGGATGTCGCCGAAAGCGACGGCACGCTGCATGCCGTGGGCTCGACGTATTCCGCCGATAACAACGCGGTCTATGACGGACTGAGCCGCTCGGGCACCCGCATCGTTACCTTCGCTCCCATGCTCAAGCACGGCATTTTTCCTTTGGCCACGATTCTGGAATTGCTGGTGCGCGCCGGCGAAGAGGCTTTAGGGAACCCGGTCGAGATCGAATTCGCCGTGCGCCTGCCGCGTGGGGAGGAAGCTGCGGAGTTTGGATTCCTTCAGATTCGTCCGCTGACCCTTGCGCGCGACCACCAGGATCTAACCATCGGGGATGTGGACGCATCCCAGCTGATCTGCCTGAGCACAAAAGTTCTGGGAAACGGACGCATCGAGAATCTCCAGGATGTCGTCGTCGTCGATTCGCAGCGTTTCGAGCGCAGCCGCAGTCAGGAGGTCGCCCGCGCCGTCGCTCATTTCAATGCCACGTTGAGCGCGGAGAATCGCCCGTATCTGCTCATCGGCGTTGGCCGCTGGGGGTCGAACGATCCCTGGCTCGGCATTCCCGTCGAGTGGGACGAAATCTCTGGCGCCCGCGCCATCGTCGAAGCCGGCTTCCATGATTTCCGCGTCACGCCGTCGCAAGGCAGCCACTTCTTCCAAAATCTGACTGCCTTCCAAGTTGGATACTTTACCGTCAACCCGGACGCCGGCGAAGGCACAGTGGATTGGCAATGGCTCACCGAACAACCCGCACTCGAAGAGCAAGGCTGCGTCCGCCATTTGCAGTTCACGCAACCTATGCGCATCGTGATGAACAGCAAGACCAGCCAGGGAGTGATTTTCAAGCCGGAAGAGGGTTTGGGATGATGGGGGCGGTGGCCTGATTTCGCAAACTACGCCAAATCCGTCCTATACTGGGCATGCGAAGGTTCTCATGAAGCTTATTGACTACGAAAAATACACGAAGAAGTGGTCTCCTCGCAGCACGATTCTCCTCTTGGTTGTGGAGGCGGTTGGCGCGGGTTTCTTCCTTGGTTCAGCTCTCATCGAAGCAGTTCGCGGACGCGAGGTTTGGGCATGGATATTGCCTCTCGGTATGGCCTTCTTGAGTGGGGTAGGAACATTGCAGGCCGCGCTGATCGCGCTGCATAATTGTGCGCCGTCAGTTAAGGCACCTCAAAGTGAAACGGTTCCACACCTGACTCACTGACGGTTTGGATTGGCGAAACATCCCGATTTCACTGATCGCCTACGGGTCAATGAGTGAAATCGCCTGTTTGGCTGATGCCCTCCTGCGCGGTCGCCTATGGTTTTGATGCCGGAGAGCAGGCAAAGAGTGCCGCCGTATGACGTGGCACATCGCGTGTAAAGTCTCTGGGTTCAGTCGTGGACCAAATTACGTAGCTTGTAACCTTGTCTATGCTAATCGAGCTGACCGAAGGTTCAATCTCCCCGATTAGCACCGCAGTCAGGATCCCGACTGTATTGGCGACTACTTTGTATTTCTCCGGTTGGGCACCATCGACACTCACGAGAACTTCTCTCTCGCCAAGCGTAATTTCGAGTCGGCCGTCGCCATGCCCACCTTCGACAAGGAAATAGGCGCTTGGGTCCGGGGTCTCCTTTGCCTGCCGAATCCCAACTCGTCCCGCGGAACTACAAATCTGTGCAGTTTTGGGCTCCCAGACGTGAGATTTGGGCAAGGGAAATGTTTGACTTGATGAGGTCTGTGCGGACTGAGCAGTCTGCGCAGAGCCACCGCTAACGGCAAAGAAAAAGTACAAAACGGAAAGCCAGCAGTATCGCATGTTGTTCACCTTGAGATGACCATTCTAGACGCTAACTGTTGAAACATCGCCTTAATGCTCACCGTGGATACCGGCTGTCAGAGCAAGGCTGCGTCCGCCATTTGCAGTTCACGCAACCTATGCGCATCGTGATGAACAGCAAGACCAGCCAGGGAGTGATCTTCAAGCCGGAAGAGGGTTTGGGATGATGAGCGAAATCGCCCTGCTTACGGCACCTGACGTTCCAAGACGCCGGGGGGCATACAATAAACGCGCAGTGGAACCAACAGAAAAACCTCCGGTCCAACGGGTTGGGGCGTGGCTCTACGCCTTGGGTTCCGCCGTCCCAACCGTGGTCACAGCGGCATTGCTGTTGCTCTGCCTTCTGCTTCCGACTTCTCTGGAAGCGCGAGGTGTAAAGCGTTATCTGAAGAAGGAATCGACCGTTGACATGAAGAACATGAACCACATTTTCCTTGGGTGGGTCGATTTTAGCCCGGACGAGTGGGTACTCTACCGGCATGAGGGTTCTTTATTTACTAGTAGTGTCCCGTTCTCTAAAGCAGAGTGGATTGACGCGATAAGTAGTTTGAATTCTCTGTTTGAGCAGAGTTGCCAATCGCGGTATTTGCCCGGCCGAATAATTACCGCGGCCAAGGGCAAGGGGGACGAGAACGCGGCGGGGGACGACCTCTACATCAAGTTTTCGGATGTCCGAATCGACTATGACAACTATCAGTTGATTCTTTCCATACACTTCATCGACCCACAGACCAACTCCGAAATCGCAACGATTCCGGTGAGACCGTATTACGGGAACGCCTCGGGCATATCGGAATACCTGAAGGCGGCGCTTGACGAGGTAGCCACAAAGATCCAAGTGGAAGTTACGGGCGAACTGCAACGGAAAAAGAAGAAGTAGACGGCTGGACTCGCAACCAAGGTTGCACAATTCTCTCCTCTCATAGGTGCATCGGTCACAATTCACCCTGATGGACGGGACACGGGCATCAGGGATGAGGCTTAGAGCGTCTAAACAACACCTCTACCAGTATTGAGAAATCACCATAACGCTTATCGTGGATAGCGCCTGTCAGAGTAGTCTGCGTCCGCCATCTGCAGTTCGCGCAACCCATGCGCATCGTGATGAACAGCAAGACCAGCGAGCGAGTGATCTTCAAGCCGGAAGGGAATTGAAGGGATCGCGACCCCACTCTCAGGGGCTAAAGCCCCGATTTTGAACAGCTCTTACGGCACGGCTGAAAGCCGTGCCCTTTCAAAGCCGAACTCCTTCGTCACGGAACTTCAGCTATAGGACTCTAGCAGTAACACAAACATAAGAACGGAGTTGTCTTCTGCTCTTCCGCACAGCACTTTGTGATCCTAATCACAGCCTCATCTGTGATCCTCCGCACACAATCGTCTAGTCGGGAAGATCGTTATCTCTCTCCCGCGGAGCGCCTGTGTTCAAAATTATCCACGCAGAATTCCTCGCACCCGGAATCAAACGCTTCGTCATCGAAGCGCCTCGAATCGCCAAGAAACAGAAGCCAGGGCAGTTCGTCATCCTTCGCATTTATGAAGAGGGCGAACGGATCCCCGTCACCATCGAGAATTCCGATCCTGAGCGCGGCACGGTGAACATCGTCGTGCAGGCCGCCGGAAAGACCACGCACCTGCTGAACTCTCTGAACACTGGCGACTCGATTCTCGACGTGGTTGGCCCGCTCGGTAAACCTTCCGAGATCACCAACTATGGCACGGTTGTCGTGGTGGGCGGTGGAGTGGGCACGGCGATGGCTTATCCGACGGCGTCGGCGCTCAAGAAGGCAGGGAACCGCGTGATTTCGATCGTGGGCGCGCGCAACAAAGAACTCGTGATCCTCGAAACGGAAATGCGCGCCGTGAGCGACTCGCTGATGATCACGACCGACGACGGCAGCTATGCCGACAAGGGCTTCGTCACCGACAAGCTCCGCCAGTTGATTCAGAACGGCACGCGGATTGACCTGGTCGTCGCCGTCGGCCCCATCGTGATGATGAGAGCCGTCGCCGACATGACGCGGAAGGAAAACATACACACCGTGGTCAGCCTGAACCCAATCATGATTGACGGCACCGGGATGTGCGGCGGGTGCCGGGTACTGGTCAACGGGAAAAGCGAATTCGCCTGCGTGGATGGTCCGGAGTTCGACGCGCACCGCGTGGATTTCGCAGTATTGGTGCAGCGCAATTCGATGTACCGCGATGCCGAGCAGCGGTCGCTGGCCGACTTCCAGAGTGCGAGGCAGATTCCCGCGCCGCCAGAGGACCAAGTCTGCGCAGTCCCGGGAAACCGGCGAGGAGAACAGCGATGAACCCCACCGCGAAGAAATCACAAAACCCCTTGCCGATGAAAGAGCGCATGAAGGTCCCGCGCCAGCTCATGCCCGAGCAGCCCGCCCAGGAACGCGCTCACAATTACGAGGAAGTGAATCTCGGCTACAGCGCGGAACTCGCGCAACAGGAAGCCATGCGCTGCCTGGAATGCGCCAAGCCGACCTGCACCGATAATTGCCCGGTCGGAGTGCAGGTGAAGGAGTTTGTGGAACGCATCGTGATCGGGGACTTCCTCGGTGCTGCCGCGATTATTCGCAGGGACAACGTCTTGCCCGCGGTTACCGGGCGCGTCTGCCCGCAGGAAGATCAATGTGAAGGGAAGTGTCTGCTGTCGAAGAAGGTGAAGTCGCTGGGGATTGGCTATCTAGAGCGCTTTGTTGCCGACTATGAGCAGCGCATGGGAACGCACATCGTGCCCAGCGTCCCACCCACGGGAAAGAAAGTCGCTGTCGTTGGCAGCGGACCGTCGGGCTTGACCGTGGCTGGCGATCTGATCCAGAAAGGTCACAAGGTCCGCGTGTTCGAGGCGCTGCATGAAGTCGGCGGCGTGCTGGTGTACGGCATTCCGGAGTTCCGCCTGCCCAAACAGATTGTTCGCGAACAACTCGACTACATGCGGGAGATGGGTGTCGAGTTCGAGACTGACGTTGTGGTCGGCCGCACCGTCACTATTGATGAGCTGTTTGAAGAGGAAGGCTACGATGCGGTTTACATCGGGACTGGAGCTGGCTTGCCCCAGTTCATGAACATCCCGGGCGAGCATTTCAACGGAGTCTATTCTGCGAACGAATTCCTGACGCGCATCAATTTGATGAAGGCCTATAAGTTTCCTGTATACGACGAACCCATGCTCGATCTGCATGGCAAAGACGTCGCGGTGATTGGAGGAGGTAATACGGCCCTGGATGCGATCCGCTCGGCATTGCGCCTGGGGGCGCGCAAGGCCTATGTCATCTACCGGCGCAGCGACACGGAAATGCCAGCTCGCGCCGAAGAAGTTCACCATGCGAGGGAGGAAGGCATTGACTTCCAGATGCTGACGGCGCCGATTGAGTTCCTCTCCGATGGCAAAGGCTGGCTCGGCGGAGCGCGCTGCGTCCGGATGGAATTGGGCGAGCCTGACGCCTCGGGCCGCAGGCGCCCGGTGCCGATTCAGGGATCAGAGTTCGACCTGCCGTTGTCGGTAGCGATCATCGCGATCGGGACGAGCGCGAATCCGATCGTGCAGAGCACCACGCCGGGCCTCGGCACCAACAAGCGCGGATACATACAGGCCAGCGAGGAGACTCAGCGCACTACGCGCAAAGGAGTTTTTGCCGGAGGGGACATCGTGACCGGCAGCGCCACGGTTATTCTGGCGATGGGCGCCGGTCGCCGCGCAGCCAAATCCATTCACGAGTACCTGACGACGGGAAACTGGGACAGCGGGAGCCTTTAAAAGCTCAGTTCGAAATAAGTATCTGTCCTGGCCCAAATCAGGGGTAGGCGAGCCATCCAATACTTGCGGTTGATAGTCTTCCGCGCCCGGGCGTGCTCTTCCTGAGGCAGAATGCGCGCGGTTGCCGCGAACTCCTGGCCGGTCACAATTCCGCGAATCGTACACGGCGCAACGCGCACCTGCGGATTATTGCGAATGCGTTTGGCCTTCCCCATGTCGCCGCGAGTCATCACGTAGAGCTTGCCATCTTCTTCTCCAAACCACACAGGAGTGGCGACGCCGACTCCATTCTTTCGAAATGTTTTCAGCGAAATATATTTCTGGCCTTGAATCGGTGCGGGAATCTGGCTGGGCATGAAGCTATTGTAAATCTCGGAGCCCCGAATGCCTTCATGCAACTTCCTGTCTTTCATGATTTGAACTTTTGTGCCATTTTTGCGACTCCTCTATCATCTCTGGTTCGAAATAGGTCTGCCGTCATTGCTCCCGTCCCTCGATCTGTGTTACAAGCCTGAACATGCGTAAATGGATGCGCGATCGCTTACAGCGACGCAAGAAGAAAGCTCCGGAGCAGGGAAGTCAACCCGCGCCACCGCCTCTGCAACCCGCGTATTTTGATGCCGATCAGGCGCCCAGCCCCAACCCGCCGAATCCCGCTCTCCCGAACCAGAACCTGAGCCGGCTAGCGAAGCCGGGTTCGAATCGCAGCCCGCTTCCAACGAATCCCCAGAGCATGCCGCTCCCTCCCGCTCGCAATCTGCAGGCGCGGACGCTCCTCGTGGACGTACACGTCGACGCCGTGGTGGACGCGGCCGCGGCGGACGTGGCCGCGAGCAGGCCGTTGCCAGTGCATTCACTCCCGCGGCTGTTAAAGGCATCGTTCCTGATCTGTCCACGCAAGGAGTAGACGAAGGGGCGGCCCCCGAAGAAGAGGGAACCGAAGAAGGAAGAGCAGAAGCCGTCGAACCGGAACCTGCGTCACCCGGGCCTCAATCGCATAGAGTTTCTGCATCCGTGCCCGTCGCCGCTCCGCGCCCGCCAAAAGGAATCGTCGTCCTGGCCATCGGACTGCCAGGCTCCGGCAAGAGTTCCTGGTTCAAGCGCCATAGTGTGGTTCCGCTCTCGAGCGATATGGTCCGGTCGCTGCTGTTCGACGATGTCCGCGAACAGCGTTTTCAGGATCTCGTGTTCTCGAACCTGCGCTCCATGCTTAAAGCGCGTCTCATCGCCAAGCGTCCCATGAACTATGTGGATGCGACAAACCTCACACCGCAGGAGCGCCAGCACTGGGTCAAACTGGCCAAGGACTACAACTACGAAGTCCACGCCGTGTTTTTCGATGTGCCCCTGGAAGTCTGCCTCGAGCGCCACCAGCGCCGCGACCGGGTGGTCCCGGAAGACGTGATGCGGCGCATGGCCGCCAAGCTGAAGGCGCCGTCCTTCGCCGAGGGCTTCGCGAAAATTACAGTTGTGCGAGTGAAGAAGAAGGAAGAGTAGCCTCCCCGCGGGCGGGTTTCCAACAACCACTCGCGCCCGCCTGAGTAGTGCCATGGCGCACCCGCGTGCCGCGCATCAAGCCAAGCAACGTCGAGCCTGGCGAATTGCGCGCCGTCTGTGTGCTGGCTGCTATACAATCCGCGGTAGGAGCGTCGTAGGACGCTGCCGATCGTGGAGGTTCCCGTGGAAGCGTTTGGTTTTGGTTTCGGCACGATCGTCATCGTCATTGTCGTTATCTATCTTCTCAGTTCCATCAAGATTCTGGCCGAGTATGAGCGCGGCGTGATTTTCCGTCTGGGGCGGTTGCTGGCCACGGCGAAAGGCCCGGGCGTGACTCTGGTGTTCGCGCCGATCGACCGCATCGTGCGCGTATCGCTGCGGCAGGAGGCGCTGGAAGTCCCGCCGCAGGACATCATTACGCGCGACAACGTCACGCTGAAAGTGAACGCAGTTATTTTCCTGCGCGTCATCGACCCGCAACAAGGCCGTGGTTGAAGTTTCAAATTACGTTTACCAGACTTCGCAGTTTGCGCAGACCACGCTGCGCTCGGTGCTGGGCGAGCAGGAACTGGACGAACTGCTGTCGCATCGCGAGAAAATCAATCTGCGGCTGCAGAGCATTCTCGATACGCACACGTCGCCCTGGGGAGTGAAAGTGACCAATGTCGAGGTCAAACAGGTGGACATGCCGGAGTCCATGTTGCGCGCCATGGCCAAGCAAGCCGAGGCCGAGCGCGAGAAGCGGTCGAAGATTATCCATGCCGAGGGCGAATTCTCGGCGGCGCAGCGACTGGTGGATGCCGCGCATCTTCTGGCGACCGAACCGGTCAGCGTGCAGTTGCGCTATCTGCAGACTCTGACCGAAATCGGCGTCGAGAAAAATACGACGGTGATCTTCCCGGTGCCGGTGGATTTTTTCTCGGGAATCCAGAAGCTGCTGGCGAGCGCGGGCGGCGGTGCGAAGACGCTTAGCGAAGGCGTGGCGGCGAAGGCAGGCTGCCGTTACGGAAGAGCTCGAGAGCTCTCAAGAAGTCGGTAAGGCGCGCTCGAGCGGGCGTATTGGAGTGGAATCATGGCTTCGTCTGAAGACACTGAAATTACACTGGGGACGGGCAAGTTGCTGGTCCTGTTCTTTGGTCTGGTGGGAGTCTGCGCGCTGTTTTTCGCGCTGGGATATTCGCTGGGGCGGAAGTCAGAGCCGGCGATCACCACCGCGAGCGCGGCCATACCGCAGACTCACTTCCGGCGCAGGCAAGGCGACATTCGGCTCCGCCGACACGCCGCCGATGACGTTTTACAAGTCGGTGGAGCAGAAAGACGCGAACCCGCAGTTGACGCCGGCGGTGACCGACGAAGACCGATACGCCTGCCGCGGCCGGACGGGAGCCCGACCCGGCAGCAAACGCCCGCGGCGAATCCTTCCGACCCTACCACGACTCTTGCCGACTGGCGGATACTTCGTGCAGGTGGCCGCAGTCAGCAAACAGGAAGACGCAGATTCGCTGGTGGACGCGCTCAAGAAGAAACAATATCCCGCGTTTGTGGCGCGCTGTCGGCCGACAAGCTGTTTCGCGTGCAAGTGGGGCCTTTGCCGACATCAAAGACGCCGAGGCGATGCGCTCGAAGCTTGATCCGGACGGGTACAGCCCGATTGTGAAGAAGTAGTTGCGCCGAAGAAAATCACGATTCGCAGGCCTTGCGATTTTGTCGGTGTTCCCGCGAATCGGCCTTGTACAGATTGACAGCCATCAATTCTCGCGGTATTCCTAATTCCACCATGTCTACCACGGATGCATCGCTCGACCGCGCGCTGCACGCCATTGCCGACCCGACCCGGCGCCGGATTCTGCAGGCGCTCAAAGAGGGTGCGGTGGCCGCGAAGGCCACGGGGAAGAATGCTCACGGATCATGCCTGTGCGCGGGAGATATTGAAGAACGCGTGCAGCTCTCGCAGCCGACCATTTCTCATCATATGGCGATTCTGACGAAAGCCGGCCTGGTCGAGGCGACCAAGAAGGGCCAGTGGCGATGGTATCGGCGCAATGAGAAGGCGATCCGGCAGGTGGTGAAGACGTTGCGCGGGAAGTTGTAGAGTTGCTCAGCTGCTTACGCAGCACTGAAGGGCCGATCTTCCATGCATCGCTGCATGGCTGGCCACGCCGGCTCGCTATTCAGGCAGACTCCGCAGTCATTCCCAACTCGTAGCAGTCTATGGCGTGCCCAGCGCCCACTTCTCCAGATCTCCCGTGGAGCGCAGGACGCCGAGTTCGCTGCGCTCGAGTTCGAAGGTCACGTCCTGCAGGGTGATGAAGCGTTCGCTGGCCTGCGAGCGGGCGTCGTCGAGATCGTGGAGCGTGGCCGTGCCCGCATCCATGCGAGTCTGCACCGCGGTCAGATTCTTCTGCGCGATTTCATATTCCAATTGGGCCACGTCGCGCGCGGCTTGCATTTGCGCGACGGAGCGCTGCAGGCGCAGAGTTTCTTCCGAAACCTGGTTGCGGGCGGCTTCCGCCTGCTTGGTGGCTTTGAGGGCATCGGCGTCGGCGGCCTGGGCGCGGGAACGCTGCGACGCGTTGAACAGCGGGAACCGGATGCTCACGCCGATCGTGGCGTTGTTCTGCTGGAAGCTGTTGGTCACGCACAGAACATTCGCCCAGCGGTGTCAGATGCAGGGTTTGCGACGGAATGTAGTAGTTCTGATAGTTGTTGAACTTGGAGAGCAAGGCGTATTGCGCGGCGAAATCGATGCTGGGCCAGAGCGCTCTATGCTCTCCCTGGGCGCGCAAATACTGGGCGCGGGCGTGTTCCACGGCGGCCTGCACGGAGGGATTGGAGGCGGCCGTCCTTGGTGACATCTTCATTCGCAGGCAGCGCGGGGGCGCCGGGATCGAGTCCGGGTCGGTCTGAATGCTCGCGGCAGGAAGTCCGGTGAGCTTGGAGAGGTGTTCGCGGAGCACGTCGGCTGCGCCTTGCGCTTCGGCGATGCGCAGGCGGACGCGGGCGGCCGAAAGGCGGGCCCGGGTTCCGTCGAGTTCGCTGTCAATGCCTTCTTTCACGCGCTCGGCGACGGCGGCTTGCATTTTGTTGGCGTCGGCTTCGGTTTCCTGAAGACGGGCTAGACGCTGCTCCCACTTGGCAAGTTCGGCATAGCTCAGGGCCGCATCCTGAATGATCTGGTTGCGTTCGTCTTTGCTCTTCAGCGATGCGACGGCGGATTCGACTTTCGCGGCGCGCACGAAATCGCGCAGCGAGGGATTGAGCAACGCCGACTGCGCGGTGATGTTGAACAGCGACGGCGCCGATCCCTCAAGCGCGAGCGGAAAGCCATAGGAATATCCGAGGCCCGCTCCGGTCGAGAGTTGCGGGATGTAGTTGTTGCGAAGCTCCCGATAGCCGGCGGCGGCGCGCTGCTCGTCAGCAGCGGCGATGGCCGCTCCGGTGGCGTGAGTCAGGGCAAGTTCGACCACGCGCTTGAGAGGGACGGGTTCGGCCAGCAGCGAGGCGGGAAGTAGCAGAAATGCCAGAATCCATTTGGCGGTGTGCGCACCGCGGCAAGAGGTTTTCATTGCGTCCCTTTCCGAGTGATCTGGGAATGATTTCATGAACAATTGGATGCCAGCGAGATTCTAAATGTCGGATGGCGGCAAGGCGGACTCACGAAGTCGAAAATTCCCGCGAATCGCAACGCGAAACTGGGGCGGAACTCGTTGCAGATGCGCTCAATGCTCGACTCTCTTCAAATCTTCCTGGGCGCGCCGCGTAGTCGTGAACCAGGGCCAGGGCCGCGCGATATTGTTCGGCGGCAGCGCGGCGGTCTCCTTGCTTCTCCAGCAACTGGCCCAGAAGTTCGTGCGCTTTGAATGCCGGCCCTTCCTCGACCGGAGACGCAAGATAACGGCGCAACAATCGCACGGCCAGCGGATAGTCGCGGCCGGCGCGCAGCAGAATGCTGGCGCCGTCCATCAGCGCATTCCGCGCGGTCGATCGGGCTCGGACTCGAGATTGTGCAAGGCCTGCTCCATTTCGTCGAGGCGGTTGGCTGGCGCAGAAATATCGCCAGGTCCAGCCAGGCGCGCACTCCGAATGGCTGGCTGCGATGGCGGCGCGGTATTCGCGTTCGGCTGCGGCGGCGTCTTTGTTTCTTTCCGCAATGCGTGCCAGCGACCCAGTGCGCCATCGCCGGATTGAGCGACATGAGCGCGTCGGCCTGCGCGCGGGCTTTGTCCTTGCCTCCGCCAACGATAGACGGAGCTTCGAGATAAAACTCCGCCAAGATCGGTGCGGGCTTCCCAGCTTTCGGGATCCAGCTCCACGGCGCGCTCGAACGAAGTTCGCACTTTTTTCGCCAGTCCGGCGGCCGCGAAAAAATCCGGCGCGGTCGGCCTTTTCGCCGTAGATGCGGCCCAGCCAGAGATGGTAGAGGCTGTTGTCGGGATCGAGATTGCTGGCGCGCTCGCAGGCGGGGATGCCGCGGTCCCATTCGTCAATCATGAAATACGCGCGGCAAAGCAGATTGTAGGATTCGGCGTCGTTGCCGGAGCGCGCTGATTTGCTGCTGCAGAGTCGAATCGCTTCGTCCACGTCGGCCGGACGCGAGAAGTTCTTTGGGAGAAGCTGCCGCATACGCGGCTGCGCGCGAGCAGGACAAGAGCAATGCCGGGAGCAACACTCGTCCGCAGTCGAGGATGACCATTCGAACTGCAACGGTCATGCCATGCTTAAGGCACCACTTTGACGGCGGCGCCATCGAACGAGCGGCTTGGTCTCTTCGGCAGGCAAGGCGACAGACGCGCCCTCGGAAAGGCCGGAGGTGATCTCGACGCGGGTGAGATTCTGCAGCGAAATCTCGATCGGCTGGCGCTTCACGTGGTCGTCGACGATTTTGAAGACGTACGGCTTGCTGTCATCCGCATGCGCAGAGCATCGCGCTGCAGGGTCAGCACGTTGTTCGTGCTCGGCCACAACGATCGTGACGCCGACGTTGATGTTGGGCAGCAGGCGGAGATCGAGATTGTCGACGGTGCAAGTGGTCTCGCCAACGTTTCGTTGAGGCGCAGCCTGACGGTCGAAGGAACGGTGCTGACCGTGCCCGTCCATGATGCGGCCGGGAATGGCGTCCCAGGTAACTTCCACCTTCTGTCCGACCTGAAGACGGCCGATATCGGGTTCGTCTACGAATGCGCGAACCAGCACATGCGAGAGATCGGCTTCCTGCAGCAGCAACTCGCCGGCCTGGCACGAAGGCCCCCTGCTTCACCGGAAGGAAATAGACGACGCCGTCGAAGGGGGCGCGGACACTGGATTTATGAAGTGCATCTTCGGCGGCGTCGTAGGCAGCCTGGGCTTCTGCCACCCCGAGCTTGCACCTGGGCAACTTCAGAGTGGAGAGTAGCGATCCTTCTGTTTCTGCTCGTGCAAATTCAAGTCAGCCTTTGCGCTCTGCAAATTGTCTTCTGCCTGGCGAACTTCGCCAGGGGACGCAGCACCCTCCTGTTGCAACCGGCGCAAGGCCTCCAGATTGCGTTGCGCCATGTCGAGCGCAGCTCCGGGCCTTCACGAGTTGCGCATCGAGGGTGAGGACTTCTTCCTGCGTGCCACCAGTCTTAAGTTCGGATTCGCCTGCCTGCGCCGTCTTGACCTGCGCCTGTGCCCGAGCAGCCTGTGCGCGGATGTCGGCATCGTCGAGCTGAAGCAGGAGTTGGCCCTTGCGCACGTGGTCGCCTTCCTTGACCAGCAGGCGTTTCACTGTGGTCGAGATGGGAGCATGCGCTTCGAAGTTCTGAATCGGCTCAATCTTGCCATTGGTGGAAACCAGGCTGCGGATCGGGCCGCGCTGAACGGTTGTGGCGCGCACCCTCAGCGGAGTTTGGCGAAAATAGGAATACAGACGATTGAGATTGCGACTACCGCGAGCACGATCCAAATCCACCGCCGGCTGGACGGCGTTTTCGAATTGTTCATCAATGCCAACTAGTTGTCTTTCAAAGTGCGGCAGGAATATCTGTAAGTGTTAATTTACCATTCCGCGGGCCGCGACACCTACGCCGAACCCGCTCCCGGCACGATGCCTAATTGGATGCGGGCAGCTTGCCTTCGGCTGCACGATCGCACCCGCTACAATACGTCATGGCTAAATCGCCTCGCTATACTCCTGAGCACGCAGCCGCGGGTCTCGACGCGAAGTTTCCAGAGATTGAGATCTGGCCCAATCAGTTTCCTAGCTACGAGATCGTTGTGGACGATCCCGAGTTCACCTCGGTGTGTCCGAAAACCGGGCTGCCGGATTTTGGCGCGCTTGACCATTCGCTACGTGCCGGACAAGAACTGCCTGGAATTGAAATCGTTGAAAGAGTATCTCCACTTCTACCGGAACCTGGGAATATTCCAGGAAAACATTGTCAACCGCGTGCTCGAGGACGTGGTGAAGTGGGCGAAACCAGTATGGGCGGAAGTGAAAGGGGATTTTCGCCCGCGCGGCGGAATCTCAACCACAATTGTCGCAAGGTGGCCGAGACCAAAGGGGCGGAGACAAAGCTGACCGCGCTGTCATGCTATATTCGCTCGACCCGTGGCTCAGACTGATCTTCAACCGCGTACCGCGCTGATTGTTCTCACGGCGCTCAATCTGCTCAATTATGTGGACCGCAATGTGCTGTTCGCGGTGCAGCCGCTGGTTCAGGATGAATTTCACCTGAGCAATGCGCAGATCGGATACCTGACCAGCGCCTTCCTTGGCTTTTACATGATTGCGGCGCCGTTTGTGGGGCCGCTGGCGGACCGATACTCGCGCAAACTTATCATCGTGCTCGGAGCGTTTTTCTGGAGCGGACTGACGCTGCTCACGGCGGTTACACACACTTACACGGAACTGCTGATCCGGCACACGTTGGTAGGCGTGGGAGAGGCTACGTTTGTCACCATCGCGCCGACGTTTGTGGCAGATCTCTTCTCGGAAAGAAAGCGCGGACGGATTCTAGGTGTGTTTTATCTCGCGATTCCGGTAGGGTCGGCCGCGGGTTATTTGCTGGGTGGCTATCTCGCGCCCCATTACGGCTGGCGGTTTCCGTTTTATATTGCAGCGGCTCCCGGGTTCCTGCTGGCGATTGCTGTGCTGTTCCTGAAAGAGCCGGAACGCGGGCAGTTTGATTCACTAAAGGAAACGCCCGAACGGGGGACCATCCTGGGTCTGGCACGCAACCCAGCGTTCCTGACCTCGACGCTGGGCATGGCGGCGATGACTTTCTCGCTCGGCGGCATTCAAGTGTGGATTCCAAAGTTTCTGTTCAGTGAGCGGGGCTACTCATTGGAGAAAGCCAATCTAGCGTTCGGCATCATCATCGTGGTGGATGGCATCATGGCCGCGCTGGCCGGCGGGTGGCTGGGCGACTACCTGCTGCCGCGGATGAAGAGCTCCTACTATTTCGTTTCCGCGATCAGCATGTTGCTCGGGATCCCGGTCATGATTGTGGCGCTGTTTGTAAGAGGCCCCGCCATGATCCCGGCGATCGGCGTGGCGGCATTTTTCCTGCTGCTCAACACCGCTCCGCTGAACGCCGCTGTAATCAACTCGGTGGGCGCGCATATTCGCGCCACGGCGCTGGCGGTAAATATTTTCATCATCCACTTTCTGGGCGATGTGCCTTCGCCCACGATGATGGGCTGGGTCGCGGACAAACGCTCGCTGCAGGCGGCATTTATCTTGCCTGTGATCGCGATGGGGATCTCTTCTGCCATACTGTTTTATGGGATGAGGTTTGCTCCCGCGGTGGCCACGGACGACAAACCTTTCAACCGCGAAGGGCACTAAGGAACACGAAGGAGATCCTGCGGTTCAGGCCGAATGACATATTTTTATTGGATTGCGGGAACAATTCTGGCGCTGGCGTGGTTCTCCCGCATCGTGGACGCGGCTCTGGGCATGCCCGGCGTCGCTGATGTTTCCCGACCGGAGTGGGATCGTAATCCGGTACTGCCATCGGGAAATCCGCGAGTTTCGATCATTGTTCCTGCGCGGAATGAAGCAGAAACCATTGAGCAAGCGCTCGAGTACTCTGCTTGCCCTCGACTACGACAACTATGAAGTGATCGCAGTCAATGACCGGTCCACCGACCGGACGGGCGACATCATGGAAAAACTGGCGGCGCGTCCGGCGGCGCACGGATGCCTTGCGCGTGCTGCATCATCGCGAACTGCCGGCCGGTTGGCTGGGCAAGACGCACGCCATGTGGACGGCCGCGAACGAGGCCACCGGCGACTGGTTGCTGTTCACGGATGCCGATGTGCTGTTCAAACCTGACGCGCTGCGCCGCGCATTGGCTTATGCGGAGTCCGAGCCCGCGGATCACGTTGTGCTATTTCCGCAGATGATCATGAAGCGCCCGGGTGAGTACATGATGATCGCGTTCTTCCAGACGATGTTCATGTTCGGGCACCGTCCTTGGAAAGTTGCCGATCCGAGCACCGACGATCACATGGGCGTGGGCGCCTTTAACCTCGTGCGGCGCAGCGTGTACGACAAAGTCGGAACGTATGAAGCACTGCGCATGGAAGTGCTCGACGACATGAAGCTCGGCAAGGTCGTGAAGAAGGCGGGCTTCGCGCAGAGGAACGTTTTTGGCGGAGACTTGATTTCCATCCGCTGGGCCAAGGGCGCGATGGGAATCGTCAACAATTTGACCAAGAACTTTTTCGCGGTGCTGTCGTTTCAGTGGTGGCGCGCCCTGGTCTCGGTGGTCGGCCTGGCCTTTCTGAATTTCGGGCCATTTCTTGGCGTGTTTCTGGCCCACGGATGGGCGCGCGTGCCCTACGCCATTGCGCTGGGTTCGATGTTCGCGATTTACGTTGGAATGTCGCGCAGGTCAGCGGTGCCGGCATATTATTTCCTGCTGCATCCGGTGAGCACGGCGCTGTTCATTTACACGCTGCTCCGGTCAATGTGCCTGACGCTGTGGAACGACGGCATCGAGTGGCGGGGAACGAAGTATCCACTGGAGGAGTTGCGGAAGGGGATGGTGTGAAGGCTTGTAGGCGCGAGTGAGTGAAATCGAGATTGTTCGCCAATCAACGAATTGGCGGCCTTCTAATGCGAGCAGCGGGAATCTCCGTCGCCCTCAACCGGCCAATTGTTGCTCTTGTGGATTTGGGACACGTCCTCCCAAACTGCCGGAGCTAGCTGGCAGGAATAGAAACAGCCGCGAAAGCTAGTGACACACGCGAGGTCGACATCAAAAGCACGACTCTTCTCGTTCTTGCTTGCGCTGGGAAGAACGCTGGCGTTGAGGCTGTGAATGTAGTTACGAATTGACTGAGAGTGAACTGAGTACTTTCCGTCCTCCAGTCTCAGTTGCTCTGGGACCATTTGGGCTTCGGCCTCAATCTCCTGACCATCGGGTCTCTGAAAGCCAACGTCCTGTTCAAAGCAACACACCGACTCGTCTTTGACATCAATAGTGGACACTACTCCCCAAGCGTGAAAGCCGAGATGTTGTAGCTGAGGGACCGCCGCCACCGCCCGATTTATCAGATCTGGAGCGATTCTGATCGCGTACCGAGGATGAGGGCCCGAACAAGGACCTATCCCCCACGGCGCTGCGTCTCGGTCGTTGGGATCGGGGTCAGGCATTCTCCAACCGCTGTACCGCGAGACTATTTGCATGGCGTCGTGCGCTGTGGAGGCTCCCATTTGCAGGGCCTGCAAATCATGCAGGAGAAGTTCTGCCCGGTGCCGTGTGTAAAAGTTGATCGCGTATCCAACCAAAAGAACGACGAGGGCAAGTGCGGTAATTGCGGTGGCGGCCCGGCTCAGTACTCGTTGGAATTTGGGGCCACCCGGCTTTATCATGCTGGTTCCGCCTGAAAGAAACAGCTACTAGCTTAGAACAGTTCTCACCCGGAATTGTTCCCAATAACTGAACCTCATGGAGGTCTGGCGTTAACTGTCGAGAACAGGCCTTAGCACTCGTTGAAGCCGCTGGGAGCGACCGGGCTTCACGCGCGGAAAGGGATGACGCGTTCTCTACTGCGGTTCTTCGCCCTCGACGTCGTTGCCGTACGTAGAAGTGGCTGGGGGTACGGGCTTTACCTTGGCGGGTTTCTTGGAGGGACGGAGCCGCCCGGCGCTGTAGTGGCCGCGGTTTTCCACGTCGTAGTTCTTGGGCAGCGGCGGGATCATGGCCGCGCCTCCCGTGATCTGGCTGATGCGGTTGAGGATGATCTCGGCGCGTCCGTCGTAGAGCTTGACGGCGCCGTGCACTTCAATCGTGCGACCGGCGAGGCGGCGCACGTCGCCAACGTCTTTCAATCCGGAAGGGAAGACCACCACCGTGAACGGGCAGGCTAGCTGCTCTTCACAGAAATCCAGGAAGTGCACTCCTTTGTCGCCAACTTTTACGCGAAGCACTTTTCCTGTGACGCACTTGGTTTCGCCTACGTGCTTGTTCGCTTCGTGAATCGGTATGCAAGCCGAGGCAGAGAGGAGCGGGGTGGCACAGAGTATTAGTAGCGCGAAGAGTGACGGCTTCCAGGCGGGCAACTTCGATCGCGCCGCCGGGCTTCGCCCGACTGGACAGCCGAGGGCGGCTGTCCCCACATGACCAGTGGAGGATGCTGGCATACATGCTGATTGTGGAACGGAGCAGATCGAATTGTCTGTGATGGGACGGGAAAAATCGCGAGCTTGTTCCGGAAAGGAACTGGACGAACGTCCCCACTTCTCGCTCAGTGCGAGAAATGGGGCACCCGAATTCTAAGGGAAGGCCTACTTGAACGACTTGACCGCGGAAGCTTCGTCGTCTTTCACGTCGAAGACGGTGTAGAGCTTGGTGATCTGAAGCAGATCGTTCACCTTCTTGGTCAGGTTCAGGAGCTTGAGTTCGCCGCCCTGATTCTTGGTGGTGGTAAAGGCGCTGACCAGTTCACCGATGCCGGAGCTGTCAATGTAGTTCACGTCCTGAAGGTTCAGAACAATCTTCTTGTTTCCCTTGCTGAGCAGGTCGCGCACCGTGTCGCGCAGAACCACGCTGCCTTCGCCGAGAGTGATGCGACCGCTGCAGTCCACAATTGTGACTCCATCCACTTGCCGACTAGAAACCTTCATGCTCACTGGGAAGCCTCCTTGCCGCCCGCGGTTGGCCCGTGGACGTGCTTGATTAATTTGAGTTCGGTGCCCGTTTGGGAGGGGCGAATTTCCACCACATCCATGAACGAGCGCATAAGAAAAATTCCGCGTCCGGAGGTTTTGAGCAGGTTCTCCGGAGCCAGCGGATTGGGAATCTTGCTCAGGTCCATCCCGCTGCCCTGGTCGCGAATCGTAATGATCAGGTCGCTACCGGTTCGCTCAAAGGCCAGGGTAACTTTCTTGTCCGGCGCATACCCATTGCCGTGCAAGACGGCGTTGACCGCGGCCTCGCGTACGGCCATGGAAATCTGCATGACTTCGTCGTCGGCAAAGCCGAGTTCGGTAGCAATACGGGTGGCCTTCTCCTCCGCACTGTCGATCGTCTCCAACGAGGAGTCGAGCGTATAAGAGACCCGTTGCTCGGTCATGGCCATGTGACGAAGTGAACGAATGATTATAAGGCTGGAGACGCCCTGCGTGCTGGCGGACCGCCCTCAGACGCTCGCCAGATGCGATTCCCAGCGAATGCGGTAGTTTGCCTGTCGGATGGGGAAATGTCAACGGCGGACGGTTTGGCTTGCGCGCCGTGTCCGATGAACATGAGATCCTTCCCTTCGCCAGAAAAAGCGGCTCCGGTCAGGATGACATGGCCGTAAGGGAAGCAATCGATTGAAACGCAGCCTTGCTCGTAAGCTGGATTGCATGGCTGGCATGCGAACTCTGGCGGAGTGTCCTGGCCGGCCGCGCGCGAGCGAGGCTGTCGTTGCTCTGGCGACGTAAGGCTTATAATTCGGCGTCGTGACCGAGAACCCGGTGCCGAATCTTCGAACGCGGCTGTGGCGGATTTTTCTGGCCATGATTCTGGCGATTACGGGAGCGGCGACCCTCGCCTTTGGTGCGGACTACGCCGTGTTCCGCATTCGCGTCGCGGCAAACTGGAATGCGTTTGGATCTGTGATGGTGAATCACTACACGGCGGTGCTGCAGAAGAATGGAAAGACGACGTTTACTTTTGATCCGCCGCAGCCGTGGACCTGCGCGAACACCTTGTTCCCCCATGCAGGATGCCTGCCTTGCTGGTACTTGAGCCGGCATCCGTCGCAGGTGACGAATATTTAGAACCCGATCGCCCTTCGTTGCGTACTGATCGGGTGAGCTAGAATGGTGCGTCTGATTCGATTGATTCTTTCGAGGGCCTCATGTTGAGAGAACTTGTTCGGGGTGGGATAGTGGCGGCAGCGCTGGTCGTGATGGCGTGCGCGGCGCAGGGAGCGACCGGTGGCCAGTCCGATGCGCGACTGCAGAAGGCTTATCGGTTTCAGCAGGGAGGCTGGACTTACCTGCATCTGGAGGGCTCTCCTTCGGACGTCGGATTTCAACATGGGTACCTGCTGGCGCCCGAGATTGCCGATGCCTTTGAGGCCATCAAGCTGTTCGACACTCGCCAGACGCATCGCGATTGGGAGTTTTTCCGCACGACTGCGCAGCAAGTGCTCTGGCCGCACATTGACGTCGAATATCAGCAGGAATTGCAGGGCATCGCCGACGGAGTGAAGGCGCACGGAGTGAACCTGGACCTCTATGACATTGTGGCTCTCAATGCTTTTGAGGAAGTACCCGACTACTACGTGCCTTGGCTCAATAAGCAATCGAAGAGCAAGCAAGCGAAATCACAAGCGGCACCGAAGCTCGCGGCACCGGGCAATTGCAGCGCATTCATTGCCACCGGCAGCTTTACGAAAGATCATCAGATCGTCATCGCGCACAACAACTGGACCAGCTACCTGGCCGGTGAGCGGTGGGTGGTGATCTTCGATATCCAACCCAAGCACGGCAACCGTATCCTGATGGACGGCTTTCCCGGCGTCATCACCAGCGACGACGATTTCGGCGTGAACTCCGCCGGCATCATGATCACGGAGACGACCATCTCCCAGTTTGAAGGATGGGACCCGAACGGCAAGCCGGAGTTCATGCGCTCGCGCAAGGCGCTGCAGTATGCCAACAGTATTGACGACTACGTGCGCATTATCAAAGAAGGGAACAACGGCGGGTACGCAAATGACTGGCTGATCGGCGACCGGAAGACCGGGGAGATCGCCTATCTGGAGTTGGGCCTGAAAAACACGCCGCTGTGGCGCACAAAAGATGGTTACTTCGTCAGTTCGAATTTCGCGCGCGATCCCAAGCTGATCGCCGAGGAGACGAGCGGGTTCAACCCCGACGACAAGTCGTCGTCGATGAACGCCCGGCACGCCCGCGCGGACGAAATGGTGCAGCAAGCGAAGGGCACGATTGACGTCGCGTTCGCCGAGCAGTACCTGGCGGATCATTTCGACAGCTTCGAAAAGAAAGAGCACGCCGATGAGCGTTCACTGTGTGGCCATGTCGATGCCTCCCCCCGGGGCGTGAAGCAGTGGGAATGGGCTGAATACAATCCCGGCGGTGCGGTACAGGGAAAGGCCACGGATAGTGCGATGGCAGCGAAAATGAGTTTTGTGGCGCGCGCCGGCCATCCCTGCGGCGCCGATTTCGTTGCAGCGGATTTCCTGGAGCGCCATCCCGAGTTTTCCTGGCAGAAGCCGCTGCTGCACGATATGAAGGCTGGCCCGTGGACCGTATTCACGGCGGGACAGAGAGAACAATAGCCAGTTGCGGGGTGCCCGATCGCTGGTTTTAATCCCGCTAGGATGCAGGGATTTGAACATTCGAGGCGATGTTCGAATAGTGGCTTTCTGCGTTACTCGTACTCACCGCGGTCGTGGCATAACAGTAGGATGTGCCGTCCATGACCTCCGAATCCGTATATCTTGTGCTGTTAATGGGTCCTGGGTTGATCTTGGAGAAAGATCCGCACGAGTTGGCGTACACGGCGCGATAGACGTTATAGCAGCAGATATCAGACGATGTGCTTGCGTCCCACGTCAGATCCACTGTGTGTGACGATGTTCCGCCCGAACCACCCGTGCCCGTCCCAGGGTTAGTCGAAGTCGAAATCCCGGCACAGCCAATCAGCATTGCCGTTGCTGCAAGGCTGACGGTCTTCACCAGAGATAACCAGGTACCATGCCCCTGTGAGCAATTGGACGACCTGAGCTTCATAGCTCCTCACACCGGAACTCGCGAGAGTTCATCAAATCCTAGACCCCGGACTCCGCAGCGTCAAATCGGGAGTTTGGTTGACCGAGCATCGCCAGTTCACTCCTTGACCTGCGAGGATGATGTCGGTTTTTCAGTGGAGATCAGCTCTTGAATCTCTGCGACATGCGCCCTATTCTCAGCAGCAACCGCCGCGCAGGGAAGTGTATCCGATGAAAATCAAAACGGCCGGCAGAGTCGCTCCGCCAGCCGTCTTGATTTCTTATCGGTGCTTGCAGGAATCAAACTGCTTAGCGATGTCCGCCCGCATGGCCACCGCCGCCATGGAATCCGCCGCCGCCACCACCGTGAAATCCACCGCCTCCGTGAAACCCGCCTCCGCCACGGAACCCACGGGCCCCGCCGCGGAAGCCACCTCCGTTCCATCCTCGTCCGTAGCCGCGGCCATCTCCATACCTGCCGCGACCGTAAAATCCGCGTCCGCCCCAACCACGTCCACCCCAGCCCCAGCCCCGTCCCCAATAGGGGTGTCCCCAGCCGTGATACCACGGACCTGTACCAATGAAGGCGCCACCCACAAACCAATCCGGCCCATAGTATCCATAGGGTGCGCAAGCATAGGGATAATAGCCATAGTAGCCATAGGAGCAGACCGGCGCGGCGCCGTAATAGCCCCACCCGGGTCCAACGCCAACCCCAACCGAAACCTGAGCCTGAGAATAAGCGGCGGGAATCGCTAACAACGCCACTAGCGCCACATACCTGAGATACCGCATGGTAATCCTCCCTGTCAGGGCCGCTGCATTCCTGGCCTGACTCTGGTGCCTTTCCTGCCCAACACGGTGAGAACACCGATGTTGGTCGAAAGTTGCGTAGGAAGGGAGGGTCGGAGGAATGCAGACCATGTGCGGATGGAAAATATGGCGCGGGCCTAGAGGACGATTCTAGAACTCTAATTGCCTCCGGGGAAGATTTGGCGGACCTCTAAGAACACTTGTAATGGTCACGGCAATCGGCGGCGCTCGTGAATGGCCATCTAGAGCCGGAACAACCTCTCGGCGTTAGAGCGGGCAATCTTCGTCCGGTCGGAGTCGCTGATGGCAGCGTGGTCAAACCACTCGTTGGCTTGGACAACATCCTCGTAAGGATAATCGACCGAGTAAAGGATGTGGTCAGCACCGACTTCGAGAATTACGTTCGTCAGGGCCTGCGTGTGGAAGTTCCCACTCGTCGTGATGTAGAAATTCTCTCGCAGGTAATGACTCATTGGGAGCTTCGCGCTCGGAGTGCCGCTGCCCCTGCTTATGCGATTATCCACTCGCCAAATGCCAATCGGTAATCCTTCCCCCAAGTGGCCGAGAATTAGCTTCAGTTTGGGGTATTCGTCGAACAGACCGCTGGCCATCAAACGCAGGGCATGGATGGATGTCTCGACGGCAAAGCCCCAAGGCGAGCCCGCCAGCCAACGATATCCTTCGTAACATTGCTGCTTGGTTGACAGGGGATCGCGAGGATGGAGGTAAAAGGGCACATCCAACTCTTGGACCATCGCCCAGAATGGACGATATTGGGGCAAATCATAATAAACAGCTGAGTCTGCGTTCCCGACTTGGGAGAAACCGTTGACCAACGCGCCGCAGAATCCCAGGTCTCTAACGCAGCGTCTCAACTCCTGAGCGGCAGCCTCAGGGTCTTGTAAGGGCAGTGTCGCAAAACCCTTCAGACGTTTCGGATTCTTGGCGATGTTCTCCGCGAGATAGTCATTTGTTCGCCGAGCCTGGGCGATGGCGTCTTTGACATTCGGGACTCCTTGGACTCCGGGCGCAGTCAGGGAGAGAATGCAGATATCGAGACCACCACGATCCATGTCCGCGAGGCGTCCACTGCCGAGGTCGAGGATTTTCTGTCGGGTCTCAGGGTGAAGATCTCTGACTCGTAGCTCGTGTCCATGGTTTCGGCAAGAACAAAGTGCTCTTCGAGGGCGATTTTGCGAGCTAGCGGTTCTGAGCTAGGTTTCCCGGCGATCCATCGCATTCTCCCCTTTAGGCGTAGAATGCATATCCATTCCGACGAGACCTGCTCCTGCCAAAGCCGCTGAACTGCGTTCGAGGAACCCGCGTCGCGTGATACGCCCCTCCGGACGTTTCGTCATCATGGGTGCAACCTTGTTTGAGTTGAAGATGTCAAAACACTCTACACCAAATAGGCTAGTTCTGTTTGACTGGGATACAGCTGGCTAGAGCGTCGCCATGAATGAGTGGAGGTGCACTCTTTCATCGTCGAAAAATTCTAAAGTGAGGGATCCCACCTCGGGTACACAGCTGAAAAAAAATGGGTCAAAGTATGGCGGAGAGGGTGGGATTTGAACCCACGATACCCGTTAAGGTATGTCCGCTTTCGAGGCGGATCGTTTCAACCACTCACGCACCTCTCCGCGTCGGACAAATCTCGAATTGTGGGATCCTTCGCCCGAACGAGGAGCTCAGGATTTCGGCAGCAGGCTCACGCCCGCGAACGCCTCAATTAGCGACGGTCTCTAAAAAACGTTTGCAGCACTTCCGCGCTTCGTCCCGCCAACACTCCGCCGCGAACCTCAGTTTTATGGTTCATTTGCGGGTGGTTCAGGACCTGCATCACGGACGCGACCGCGCCTGCCTTCGGATCGTCCGCACCATACACGAGGCGCTTGATGCGAGCATGCACCAAGGCGCCGGCGCACATGGCGCACGGTTCAATTGTAGCAAACAGTTCGCAGTCTCCCAGTCGGTGGTTACCAAGGGTTGCACCGGCTTCTCGCAGGGCCATGATCTCGGCGTGAGCTGTCGGATCGGAGGTAGCAATGTTGCAGTTCCATCCACGGCCCACGATGCGGCCCTCACACACCACGACCGCGCCCACGGGAACTTCTCCGGCTTCGAGCGCACGCTGGGCGCAGCGCAGAGCCTCCTCCATCCATAGCTCGTCGGAGGGAAGCTCGTCCGAGAGACGCTTGTCCGGATCGGCTGTTGGCCGCTGGGGATCGCTGGTCCGATTGCGGTTCGTCTTGCCCTCGTTTCTCTACAGCCACGGATTAAAAAACGGAACGCTCGTTGGCTCGATGTCGCGGCTGTTGCGAGTTACCAGCGTTAGATTGTGGTGTAACGCGGTTGCGGCCAGGAGTCCGTCGACAACCGGTAGAACCATCCTCTTGGAAGCCACTTCGGCCGAGAGCCTTCCCCATCGATCGGCGACCGGCTGATCCACGGGCAGAATGCGTCCGGCAAAACGCAAAGCCAAGTCATGATCCAGCCATGCTTCTAGACGGGCACGGCGTGCAGCCGCAGGCAAGGCAGCGATGCCTTTGCGAATTTCGCCGAAGGTAAGGACGCTCAGCGACAAGAGGTTCTCATCGGTTGATGAGATCCAGGCCGCAACCTTGGCGTCGGGGCGAGGCCTTATCAGTTCGGAAATGACATTCGTGTCGAGCAGGAAGCCGCTCACAGTTCCACTTTGCGGCCATAATCGCGAGGGCGCTCCAAATCGAGACCCGCTTCAGCCAGAGGTGATTCAGCGAAAAAACTGACCAAATTGCCAGGTTGACGGGAACGGGCCGTCAGACTCTCATACTCTTCAGCGGTTAAGACCACAACGGCATCTTTGCCCTGACGAGTTACGTACTGGGGACCCTCCGCTTGAGCACGGCGAAATAATTCGCTGAACTGGGCTTTGGCCGCCTGCAGTTGCCAGGAAGGCCTGAAGCCTTTCTTTAGACGCTTCTTGTCAGTTTTGGCCATCGTCTCACAATCTAGTCAGACTGGTCAGATTATAGCCTAAAGGACCCATAACTGCAAACAGCACTTTGGAGGAGCGACTAACGGGAGTGGGCGAGCAACGTACTTAGATTGAGCTCAGCACCGAGCGCACCACTTCCGGCACCACCGCGCGTACAACCACTGGGACTACGCACTGGGCGATTGGGTAGCCGAGGACGATGACAGGAATCACGAACAGGATCCAGATTCTCGTCGGCAGGTTTGTGAAATAGGCCTTCATAACATCGTCTAGTAGTACTTACGGACGGCGCGTTAGAAAAGTTCCCTCTGAGTCGGGCAACCGTAACCTACAGAGGTCATTGGGATAGACGAGGCAAATCGCCTCTGGTGAGCAGGCCCGGGTATTTCGGAGAATTCCGCTTCAATGGTATGCTAACGGCGTCATGGGCATGCCGAGCTTGCTGCGCAAAGTCTTTCTCGTCGATCTTCTGCAGGGGTTGAAAGTCACCTTCCGCTACCAGGATCCCAAGGAAATCTATACCGAACAGTATCCCCTGGAGCGTCCGCAGGTGGCGGAGCGCTACCGTGGTGCGCCGCGGCTGAACGTCAACCCAGACACCGACGAGACGATGTGCATTGCCTGCGACTTGTGCGCGCTCGCCTGTCCCGAGCATCTGATTGTGGTCTCGAGCGAGCGCAACGAAAAGACCCGCCGCAAGGAACTCACAAACTTCACCTACGATTTGAGCCGCTGCATGTTCTGCGGTTTGTGCGAGGATGCGTGTCCCACCGACGCGCTCGAACTGACGCAGGATTTCGAACTCGCCAGTTACACCCGCGACGGCGCCATCTGGGACCGCGAGGCGCTTGAAAAAGGTCCGCAACCTACGCAGTATCAGCGCTAAGAACTTTCCACTGACAATCGTCGGAGCAGGCCGAAGGAATTCCCAGCGCTAAACGTGTTCTCCGCTTGCCAGTCTTTTCTCCGGCAGAAAATATAATGCCGGGATTAAGGCGAAAATAAAAAAAGAAGCGTAGACCGACACATAGGCCAATGGAACGGACAAGAGGTAGAGGGCAGCCGAGAAGCTATTCTTGCGCTGTATGTTAGCGTGATACTCCGCCAGTCCGGAATCCTGACGATCCTGTTCCACCAGAATAATCCGCAGCAGGTAAAACGCCGTTGAGCACAATAAGAGGTCGAGTCCGTAGAGCGCCACCGCCAGCGGTTCGTGGTAATTCTTGCCCAGGTAGTCGGTGACGAACGGCACCAGCGACATCCAAAACAGCAGGTAGAGGTTGCTCCACAGCAGGCGCGCCGTGACACCGTGAACCGCATGGATCAGATGGTGGTGATTGACCCACATAATCGCCACCACCAGAAAGCTGAGTCCATAGCTGAGGAATACGGGTGCGACCTTCCACAACGCCGCCAGAGTGGGCTGCGAGGGCGCTCGCAACTCCAGCACCATGATGGTGACGATGATGGCGATCACGCCGTCACTAAAAGCCTCCAGTCGGCCTGTGGTCATCTCGCGGTGGGGCATTCGGAGAATCTATCACGGGGCGCTGGTCGAATATCCTCGCGGGGAAACCTGTCACGCCGGCTGTTGTTGCGTCATGCAGTGCATTGCGCCCAGGCCCCAAATGAAATCTCCCGAATAAATCGGCACGATCTCGCGGGTAGGGAACAAGTGAGCCAGCGTGTTCAGAGCGATACGGTCGTTGCGCCGATTGAAGACAGGGGCCAACACGACTCCATTGGCGATGTAGAAGTTAGCGTAGCTCGCAGGCAGACGTCGGCCCTCGAAGACGACTGGCTGCGGCATGGGGAGTTCAACCACGGTAAGTTGTCTGCCATCCTGGTCGCGCGCCGCCTGCAGACGTCGCAGGTTGGCGCGCAAGGGACCGTGGTTCACGTCGTTCGAGTTGGGCTCGACGATTGTGACTACCGTGTCTTTCGAGACGAAGCGGGTCAAGTCATCTACGTGGCCGTGCGTGTCGTCGCCGGAAATTCCGAGTCCCAGCCAGATCGTGTTCGTAGCGCCAAGATAGTCGGCGAACGCTTTTTCATAGAGAACGCGCGACATGTGCGGATTGCGTTCCTGCACCTTGCTCAACAGACACTCTTCGGTTGTGAGGATGGTTCCTGCTCCGTTGACGTCGATCGAGCCGCCCTCGAGCACGATGCGCGTTCCGACAGATACAGGACGAACTTCGTGCGCGCGAGCAGCCTTCGCCATATGGCTGCCGATCTTCTCGTCATGCCGCCAGTTGGAATACTTCGCCCAAGCGTTAAAGCGAAACTTGAGGGCGAGGGCCTCAGGGGCTAAAGCCCGGCTCCTAGTTGCAGACCTGGTGGCACGAGTGAACTCGTGCCCTTCCCGGTCGCGCCCCTCGTACGATTCATGTGGGGACAGACGCCCTCGGCTGTCCGGCCGGGCGAAGCCCGGCTGCGGGGTCAGAAAGATGCACCCGGAATCCCGCAGCCATACGCGGTTGGTAGGCCAGCGATGAAGCCGTACGTTGTCGGAGAAAGCCTCGGCTCGTTCGAGCACTCTGCGCGCTTGTCTCGCCGCCGTGGCATTGTTCACGATCAGCTCGACCCGCTCATGCTTCGCCAGATTGCGAATGATCTCGGCGTAGACCCACGGAATGGGCTCGAACTTTCCGGGCCAGTCGGCGTGATGGTGAGGCCACGCCAGCCAAGTGGCGGCGTGGGGCTCCCACTCGGCGGGCATGCGGTAGCCGAGGGCAGATGGAGTGTCAGTTAAAGTATCGCTTGAAGGTTTGCGGGAAGACTTGGCCACGGTGAGTTTCTCGTTCTAGTCCAACAGCCGGTTGGTGATGGGTGCATAGGCGTCAATACGCCTGTCCCGCAGGAAAGGCCAGTTGCGGCGGATGTCCTCCAGCGCTTTCAAATCCACGTCACCGACCAGGATTTCTTCGCGGTCATGCGATGCTTCCGCCAGCACACGCCCGAAGGGATCGCAGAAGAACGATCCGCCCCAGAATTCCAGTCCCTGGCCTGGGGCTGACTTGCCGCGAATATTGCCGGTTTCGAAGCCGACCCGATTGACGACAGCAACGTAAACGCCATTGGCAATCGCGTGGGCGCGCTGAATCGTCCTCCAGGCATCGTGCTGGGCCACGCCGAATTCCGCCTTCTCCGCCGGATGCCAGCCAATCGCTGTTGGATAGAACAGCACGCTGCGCCCCCTGCAACGCTGTCAGCCGCGCGCCCTCGGGATACCACTGATCCCAGCAGACGAGCGTACCCAGGCGTCCAGCGCTGGTGTCGAGAGCGCGGAATCCGAGATCTCCGGGCGTGAAATAGAATTTCTCGTAATAGAGCGGATCGTCCGGAATGTGCATCTTGCGGTAGAGCCCGCGCAGCGACCCGTCGCTGTCGAAGATGGCCGCGGTGTTGTGATACACGCCGGCTGCGCGCTTCTCGAACAACGATGCGATCAGCACCACTCCATGGCTGCGAGCGGCTGCCGCAAGATTTTCAGTAGTCGGCCCGGGAATCGGTTCGGCCAGATCGAACAGCGCATGATCTTCTCGCTGGCAGAAATACTGCGTCTGAAAAAGTTCGGGCAGGCAGACGACTTTCGCGCCCCGTCCCGCTGCGTCGGCGACCCGGCGAGGGCCTTCTCTAGATTCTTTTCCGGCTCCGGCCCGCACGACATCTGCACCAGGGCCACGCGAAATTTCTCAGGCGGCACGCGCGACGACCTCCGCGAACAAATATAGCATCCACGCCGATGCTGTCAGATCTCAGCCGTCAGCTTTCAGGCGGTAGAACACGAAACTAAGACTACTTCTTCCGCTGCGCCGCCAGGACCCGGCCCAGTGGTGCATTACCCACCACCAGTTTTTCGAGGCGCTTCATCGTCTCGGCCGACGGCCCCGAACGCCCGACCGCTTCGATGGCAGCCGTAGCATCCAGCGATTCCGCCTGCACGAGTGCGAGCAGAAATTCCAGAGCCGCGTCCTGCCGCGTGAGAGCGATCGCGGAGAGCAGTACGGATCGAAACCACGGGTCGTGAGCCTTGCCAAGGGAAGCCCTCAGAGTCTCGAAGGCCTGCGGGAGAATGCGTTCCAGAGATTGCCAACGCCGCCTCGCGCCGCCGAGTCGTCGCCCGCCGCAAGAAAGCGGCCAACCCATGCAATCGCCCTGGCTCCCTCGATGCGCAAAACACCGCCGTAACATGCACCCAGCACTTCGGCTTCATCTGCCCCGAGAACTGCCCGCAGCCGTAGCAGAAGCGCCGCAGACGCCGAGCCAACCTGTTCGACCGCGCGCGCAGCCTCGGCCCGCACCGCCTTGTCTTTATCTGCGAACAGGTCTGCAAGATGTGCCAGCAAGTCGGCTTCCGTCAGGATGCGGCATTGCACCAGCGCAAACGCGCAGGTGGCTCGCAGAGTGCCGGCGGTATCGGACTGTCCTCCCCAAACTGGCTCGTTCTGAATGTGCCGCATTCCGCGAAGAAAAACGTCAGCGTCCTGATGCTCCAACGCTGCGAGCGTGCGGCTGATCGCATTCTTGGCCCAGCACTGCGGATCGCTCTTCACCGGATTCTCAAAAAACCTGTCAAAGGCAGCCAGCAATTCCGGCAGCAGGGAAGCCAACCCAAACTCGCGAACCAGGTCGGCGGCCTTGGCCACGAGAAAATTGTTTTTTCCGGCCAGCGCCTTTCGCAGAGGTTCGGTCCGCGATCCTTCCGGCAGTTGACGCAGTGCATCCAGGGCTGCGATCTGTTCTTCGAAGCCGCGTTTTCCGGCCATGGTGTGCAGTGTAACCCGAGGAATGCCCCGAGGTCAGTGGATCCGCGCCCGCGCCCTCGTAGCGCCCATTCACATCGTTCCTGTAGAGTAAGTTGTCGGGACGATCGCATCTGCTGGGAGGCTGGCGTTGAAAAACGGCAATCATGGCAATTCCAAGGGTCATTCACCGCAAAATCATTCACAGCAAGCTCATTCACAGCAAGGGGCGGCAGGCGGCGAGGGGAAGGATCGTCACCTGCACAATCCCATCGAAGACCGGCTGATTCCGCTGGAGCCGCTTGACCTGGGAAAAGTCACTTCGATCGACAGCCTGGTGCGTGCGATGGCCAAAACCGCTTTTACCGGCCGCCAGCTGGGAGAAGCTGCTGATGTGCTTGAGGCCATGGCGCTCGACGAAGATGCCTTCATCGTGATGACGCTGGCCGGAGCGATGACGGTGGCCAAGCAAGGCCTGATTGTCACCGAGTTGATTGATCGCGGCATCGTCAACGCCATTGTTTCGACGGGCGCCCTCATGGCGCATGGCCTGGTTGAGGCCACCGGCCGCGCACACTTCCGCGCCAATCCCGAGGTTTCAGACGAGGAACTGTACGAGCAGGGATACAACCGGGTTTACGACACACTTGAGCCCGAGCAGAACCTCGACGATGTCGAAGAAGTCATGGCTGCCGTACTTGAAGCCTGGGACCACAACGAGGTCATGTGTTCGTACAAGCTGAATCACGCCATCGGCGCGTATCTGGCCAAGCGCAATAAAGACCATCGCGGCATTCTGAAGTCGGCGTACGAAAAAGGGGTGCCGGTGTTTGTGCCGGCGTTCAGCGATTCGGAACTGGGCCTGGACACGGCGCTGAACAACCGCTTGCGCGAATCGACAGGAAGGCACAAGATCCGGTTCGATCCCTTCGAAGACCTCGAGCATTTTGCCGCGACCCTGCTGCGCCAGAAGAAGCTGGGCATCTTCACCATCGGGGGCGGCGTCCCGCGCAACTGGTCGCAGCAATTCGGCCCATTCATTGAACTGCGGCACCGCCGCCTGGGAGAAAATGTGCCCCTTAAGCGCTACCACTATGGTCTCAGGATTTGCCCCGAACCCGTTTACTGGGGCGGGCTGTCAGGCAGCCCATATAGCGAAGCGATTTCGTGGGGCAAGTTCGTGCCTCCCTCGGAAGGTGGCAAGTTCGGAGAAGTCTTCGTCGACGCGACGATCGGGTTGCCCATTATTGTCGCTGCGGTCCTGGAACGGCTAGACAAGAATCACAAAGCCGGGAAAAAGGGGAAGCAAGCAGCCAAACGGAAATAGGTCGGCGAACGCACCCCAAGAAAGGGGTCTAGGCGGGGTTCTCGCAGGAAGAATCCTGTGCGCGAAAGTCCTGGCCGGACTGGCTCTCCTGGGTGTCCCCGGCGCCAGTCTTGAGCCGCTTATACAGCGGTCCAAGTATACTGTTTCCAAGCACTTCTGACTCAGCTTGAAACCAGTCCTGCAGTTCCTGTCCTTCCACCTCGCCGCGCGTTTCGTAAATCTGCCTGGCGCGCGACCGCACTTTTCGCTCCACCAACTCAACCATGAGCGCTTGCTGCTTTTTGCGGCGTGTTTCGATGTCCACTGCTACTCCCTGAGAATGAAGACGAGTTTTTTACCACTTCCATCATAACCGATTGCTGTTAACGGAGTATTACATTGGGCAGGTGACGAGGGTTACTAAAGTTATAATCCCGCACAGCGGCTCTTGGCCTTTAGCTCTTGGCTCTTAGCTTAAGACCAACAGCGAAGAGCCAAAAGCCGCAAGCATGCACTTCGGAAATCAAGCGTATTACTATCAATACTTTGGATGCTCTTGAACGATGAAACGTCGCGAATTCTAGCTGCTCCGTGGAACAAAATCTTCGGCGAAAAAAGAGGCGCTCGGTGCTCCACATTTTGGCCCGCCCGAGCATTGAGCTCACGGCAGTTTAACGCTCCCAAAGCCACCTAATCAGCCCAGATCCGTCCTCCGACGATCCTCCTATGCGCACCCAGTTCCGGTATTGGCTTCCAAATCCGGGTGCGTTCCGACCGCCTCGGCCGTCTGGGGCTTTACGCCTCCGACTAAAGAAGGCTCTGAACTTGCCGAAGATTGAGGTGGGACAGAGCACGCCGCAGGCACAGGAAAGCGCCCTGACGATGCTTCTGTCCGCCTCGGGAGGCTCGCGCATGAACTTGACAGGTCCGGACCAGGCGTTTCGCGGAGGACGGCGAGGCCGGATAGTCCCGGCGTATGGCCTGCTGCTGTTCGTGTTATGCGCTGCCTCGGCTCTGGCTCAGCAGGAGGCCA
This sequence comes from uncultured Acidobacteriaceae bacterium, assembly GCA_963819145.1. Taxonomy (GTDB): domain Bacteria; phylum Acidobacteriota; class Terriglobia; order Terriglobales; family Acidobacteriaceae; genus Sulfotelmatobacter. Next base: position 37,493 of record CAWFVB010000027.1, on the reverse strand, counting down.
AGGACTTGGGCGACGCCAGCCTGCAGGAACTGGGCAAGATACAGGTTTACAGCGCCTCTAAGCACTTGCAGGATGCACGAGACGCCCCTTCTTCCGTCACCGTGATCACGGCGGACGAGATCCAAAAATACGGGTACCGCACTCTCGCAGACATTCTCCAGCACGTTCGCAGCTTCTACGTGACCTATGACCGCGACTATAGCTTTGTGGGTGTACGAGGCTTCGGACGCCTCGGGGACTGGAACGCCCGCATTCTCGTGCTGGTGGACGGGCACCGTACCAACAACAACGTCCTCGGGCAGCCCATGGTCGGGTCGGAGTTTCTGGTGGATGTCGACCTGATTGATCGGGTGGAGATCATTCGTGGTCCCAGTTCTTCACTGTACGGGGCAGATGCCTTTTTTGCGGTCATCAACGTCATAACCCGCAAAGCGCCGCAGTTGAAGGGTGTAGAACTCTCCTTTGCGTCCGCCAGCTACGGCACATATCAGGGACGAGCCAGCTATGGCGGTCACTACAGAGGCATCGACATGCTGCTCTCCGGCACTTTCTACGACAGCCGGGGCCAGACTCTGTTCTTCCCTGAATTCAACAGTCCAGCGACTAACAACGGAATCACGAGCAACACCGATTACGAGAACTCTCAACACTTAATCTCTACGATCCGCTATCACGGCTTTACCCTGCAGGGATTGTTCAGCGCCCGCGATAAGGGGGTCCCGACGGCATATTACGGCACGGTATTCAACGATCCGCGCACTCGCAACCTCGACTACCACCAATACTTCGACCTCAGCTACGAACACTCCTTAGCGGAGAAGTGGCAGTTGACCGCTCGCACCTCATACGACCAGGCTCGCCTGCAGGCTCCGCTGGCGTACTACACCGGCCTTCCAGACGGATCCACCACGACGGAGACCTACTCGTTCCGGGGAAACTGGTGGGATGGCGAAGTGAAGTTGAGCGGCACCTTTCAAAACAAGCACAAGATCATTTTTGGCTCGGAGTTCACCGACAATTTGCGCCAGGACCAGGGCGATTACATTCCCATCTCCGGCATCTTCAATGCCGAGTCGGCAAGTTCGCTGGTCTGGGCGTTTTACGCTCAGGATGAGTTTGCTATTTTGAGCAAGCTTACCTTGAGCGGAGGGCTGCGCTACGATCACTACGATACCTTTGGTGACACAACCAACCCGAGACTGGGATTGATCTATCGTCTCTTTCAGCCTACGACCGTGAAACTGTTGTACGGTTCGGCTTTTCGTCCTCCCGAGCCGTTCGAAACTACGCCAGACTTCGGGATCGCGTACAACGACAACCTGCAGCTTAAGCCGGAGACAGCTCGCAGCGAGGAAGTGATTGTCGAGCAAAACATCGGCCAACATTTCACATTGACCGGGAACGTGTTCCGCAATGACATGGATCAACTGATTTCCCTGCAGACCCTTCCCGGCAACCAACTTGTCTACCAGAACTCCGGGAGTGCCGTTGCCAAAGGGATCGGGGTCGAGTTTGCCGGCCATACTGTCCAAGGCTTGGAGGGCCGGGCCAGTTATGGCTTCACCCACACTGTCGGTCACCAAACGGAGCCAGTTCTGGCGAATTCTCCCCAGCATCTGGCGAAATTGAACCTCTCTGTGCCAGTCGTACGGGCGCGACTATTTGCCGCTCTGGATGCGCAGTACACCAGCGCCCGCCGGACCCTCGCCGGAAATTCCGTGAGCGGCTTCGCAGTCTTCAACGGTACCTTGCTGGGACACGCACTGGGCAAACACCTGGATCTGTCCGCCAGTGTCTACAACATTTTCGACAAGAAATATTTTGATCCGGGTCGGCCCCAGGAATCGGAAGACGTAATTCAGCAGAATGGAAGAAACTTTCGCATCAAGCTCACTGGCAGATTCTGAGGCGATTTATGTTGCACTACCTGGCTAACGGCAGCTGCCCAGTTGGGGCTCCTTCGCGCACGCCGCACGCCGGGCCTTCAAGGCTCGGCCTCGCCTTGCTCCTGATATGTGCTCTGGGCGCCCAAGCGCAAAACTCGAGCGAATATCAGGTCAAGGCCGCCTACCTCTACAACTTCGCCAAGTCCGCCGAATGGCCAGAGCAGAGCATGACCAGCGGCACCTCACCGCTCGTGATCGGAGTCGTTGCCGGAGATGACGAATTCATGGACAGTCTCTCAAAAACCGTTGCCGGAAGAAGCATCGGAACCCATCCCATCGCGGTCAAGCGAGTAACTGCCGACTCCGAATTGAAGTTGTGTCAAATGGTCTTCGTCCGCTCCTCGACCGGGCACAAGCGTACTCAGTCGCTCATCTCTGCCCTGGCCTCCGCCAGCGTTCTCCTGGTTGGCGAGGATGAAAGTTTCCTGCGCCAAGGCGGCATGATCAATCTCGTTCTGGTCAATGGCACAATCCGCTTCGAAATCGATCGCGGAGCTCTCGAAAGGGCCGACATCCGCGTCCCCGCGGAACTGCTTGCGAATGCCGAACACAGCCAGCCAGGTGTCCCGACGGCAGACGCCCGCCATCTTCGAATGAGCGCTCCGCCGGAGTATCCCGAAGTCGCTCAAAGAATGAATATCAAAGGAACCGTGCAGTTGGAACTCACCGTAGGCCGCGATGGCACCGTCAAGGATGTGCGCGTGATCGGCGGCCATCCCATTCTTGCCGAGGCTTTCGTTAAAGCTGTCAGGGGATGGCAGTACGAGCCTGCTGCGAAGGAGTCGCGCGTGCTCGTGAGATTTGTCTTCGGTCCGTAAGTCCCGCCGCCGACTCCAACTCCAGCAAAGCCGGTTCTAGTCGAAAATCAGCACGGCCGACGCGATCACCGTGGTCCACAGAGCCCGCTTGTCGCCCACCGCCGATTGCGTCACATTGGCCGTGCGCACGATCTTGTTCGACAGGCGGTAGATCTGCTTCTTTTCGTCCCAGGAACGGTCGGGATCGAATTCCACGTTCAGCGTGGTCGCCAGCATTTCAGCGGCAAGTTCCTCGGCGTATTCTCCAGCAGCGTCCTCGGTCTCGCCGAAGGAGTGGTGCTCGCTAAGATAGCCGTAGGTGTTGCGGTCGGCCGGAATGGCCACTCCGATGGAGGAGGCGAGCAGGCGGTGCGGTTCGCGCGTGGAGTTTTCAGCGACCACCGCAAAAACAACTTCCCCTGGATGCAGATACTTCACCCCTTCCTTGCGGGCGAGCAGTTTGCAGTTGGGCGGAAAGATTGAAGAGACCCGCACCAGATTCTGGGCGGCGATTCCGGCGTCACGCAACGCCAATTCGAATGAAGTTAGCCGTTCGCGGTGTTTCCCCACTCCCTTGGTAAAGAAAATCCGCTTCGGAACCATGTCTTTGCCCAATTCCGTGATCCTCCGACAGGGTGAATTGATGTTGAGAATGCACAATCTAACACATTGCTTTGTAAAGGAAATGTGAATTTGCACGAAAAGGCGCAAAAAAGTGGGGATGCGCTGGCGCGCATCCCCTCTTAGGCCCGGAACATCTTCGGGGGGAGGGCCCGGGCTAAGCTATGACGATCACTTGGCTGCGACCGCGGTACTCACGTCCATCTTGTCCTCGTTCAAAGTGCCGGTGACGGTCGCGTGTTTTCCAGCCTGCTGATCGAGCAGCGCCAGCACCGCCTTATCGCTGCTCTCAAGCACATAGATCTTGTCTCCCACCACCAGCGCATACTTCGAACCCTTGGAAACGCAGGTGCGGGTGCACTCGGCCGCAGTGCCCGCCATGTGCTTACTGCCGCACATGGCGTCGCCTACCTCGCCCGTTAAAGTTGTTTTCTTGCCGGCTGCCAGCCCCAAACCCGCCAGCATCAGGCTTGCCGCAATAACAACCCCCGCTATCCAGTTCGAACTCTGACCACCACGCATCATTCCATGCTCTCCTTCAAAATGGATGCAGTCCCAGCCACGAGCGCTGGAAGACTTGCGGGTCAGTGTACACAATCCATCTGTGTTCACCAATTACGTTCACCAATTTCCCCATGCCCATGGAGGTGGGCTTCGGTCAGAGTTGCGTAACAATACCGCAGTCCGGGGCAGGCCCGAAAATCCGATCAACCTTGTTCGAAAAACCGAACAAGGCTCCGTAGCCCGAATTGACCCCGATCTCTAACCGCTGATGTCTCTGATCCTCGGACCATGGGCCCTCTATTTCGGAGCTTTCACCGAGTAGATGAGATCCACGTCCACCGATTTGTCCCGCAGGTTGCCAGTAACGTGCGGCGAGACTTCCCAGTCCAGACTGGGCGGAAGCAGTTTCCGGGCCGCCGGCAGGTATTCGGCAAGGTAGCCGGCGTCGTACACGTCGCCGGGACGCAGCTTCCAGGCACTGCGGAGCTTGGCCATCAAGGCGTTGTCGAGGCCGCGAAACTCAAGTTCACCCATGTGATAGGCGTAGCCTTCTTTTACGTCCAGGCGCAGCACCGCCGTGCTACTGGCGCCGTCAAACTCAGCATCAACCTTGACCGTCGCAGTAATGTATCCGCGAGATCCGTAAAGCGTCTGGACACCTTTTAGATCTTCGGCCAGCCGCACAGTATTCGCGGGCTGCCCAGGCTGCGCGTGAACCATCTTCTGCAGCGTCTCGGTAGGGAACTCGTGATTCCCCGACCATTCGATGCTCTTCACCTTGTATTGCGAGCCCGGATTCACTGCGAAGGTGACATCCACGAGAGTCTGGTTCTTCGGACCCTCTTCGGTCTCAGCAGTCGGAAGCTTCACGACCTTTGGTTGCGGTTCACCGAACGCCGCCTTGAGAAATCCGCGCGCATAATAGACCGGCAGGAGTTGTTTTTGAACCAGCAAGTCCAGGCGGCTCCGCGAGTATTCGTTGTCTGGAAGTCTCTTGGCGGCGGTTTTGAGCGCAGGCACCTCCGCCGGGGCTGCCCCAACGAACTCCACGTTGCGAACCTGGATCAGTACGTCCGCCACTTTGTAGAGAATGGCCTCGATCGGCCCGTCCTGCTTTGCGTACCTCAAGTATTCAACATTGCCCGCGATGCCGTGCTCTACCAGCATGGCCTGCAATACGTCGGACACCTGGTCAGGCAGCTTCCCCGACAGTGGCAATTCTCCGTCAAACAGTGGGTCGTGCTCCTTGATGCGGCTCAGCAGTTCGTCGTCCGAGAACCATACGAAATCCTCAAATCGCGCCGGAACGAATTTCGGGGCGTCGGTAACCTGCAACTCAAGCTTAGTTCCCGCCGACGAATAGGAGAATTTGTAGCCGATGTCGGTAAAAACTCCCGTGTCGCCCAGGCGTCGCGCTGCTTTCTTGAAGTCGTCATCGCCCACCACTGTGCCCAGTTGCAGCCCGGTGGCCGCTGCAATCGCGGATTCGGGGTAACGCTTGCTCCCCGTTACCTTGATGGAGATCAACTGCCGGGCCGAGGGCGACATTTGCGGCTGTTGGCCGGACGAGGGCGAGCCTCGTCCCCGCGCAGTCAGCGACACCGTGAGCAGCAGGGGTACCAACAGAAATCTGGTGAGTGCCTTCTTCATCGACTTGGGGTCTGCACCAATTCTTGCGTGGATTTGTGCTTGACTGCAATGTCAATGAACGCCAGGGCGGCGCGGCTGAGCGCTTTATCTTTACGAAAGACCAAGGCGAGGTCCCGGCGCACCTGCGCATCGGCAATCGCGATCGCGGTCAGGGCCTTGGCCCGCACGTCTTCTTCGACCGTTGAGCGCGCGACGAACCCGATTCCCACATCCGCTGCCACGAAGCGCTTCAGCAGTTCGCTCGAGTCGAGTTCCATGGTGAAGTTAGCCCTCAACCGCCGGTCGTGGAACAGTTGCTCGATGGCGTCGCGCGTGTGTCCAGCCTTGGGTACGACCAGCGGAAACTTGCCCACCTCGGCGACCGTCGCCGATTTCATCTTTCCCAGAGGATGCTGCGGCGGCGCGATAATGATCAGCTCATCCCGATGGATCAGCACGACGGTCAGCCGCGTGTCCGTGACCGGCAGGGAAACCACGCCAAAGTCCACCGAATTATCAATCACCGAATCGAGAATCTTGGCGTAGTCCGAGCGCTTGATATTCACCGACACATCGGGATACTGCTTCTTGAAGTCGGCAAACACATAAGGCAGGATGTGCAGGCACGTGCCCTCATTCGCTCCCACGATAATCTCGCCGCGCGGCACTCGCTCCATTTCGGCGATCGCCACCATCATGGTCTTGCGGGCGTCGAGCGTCTCTTCAACATATTTCAGGAAGGCTTTGCCCGGCTGCGTAAGCGACACCTTGCCGCCTGACCGGTCGAATAGCTTGGCCCCAACTTCTTCCTCCAGCCCGCGAATCTGCGACGAAATTGCCGGCTGCGTCCGAAAACGCTTCTCCGCCGCCCGCGAAAACGAGGCGTGCCGCGCAACCTCGAGAAACGTTTCCAGTTGGTCAAAGTCCATAAGAGCCGTTGCCAGTTGCCGGCACCCACCTGGGGAAGGCACGGATTCAGCCGTGCCGCCAAAAGCCGCAAAGGACAGGGGCCTTAGCTAGTATAAAGTCCCGTTATGGCCGCCATAAGAACAATCGAATTGCCACCGCCAAACTCAGGCTTTACACTCCTCGATCCTGCACAACGCGACCGATTGTAGCAGCCGGGTGCCCCATTCCAGCCGCGCGTCTTGCGGCCGGAGCGGGAGAGCGGAACTCTCCTCAACCGATCGCTCGATCTCTGCAGAGAAAATTCCGGCAAGGAGTCCTCATGGCTGACGCCAAGGCGGTTCTAGATTTCTGCAAAAAGCACGACGCCAAGATTCTCGACCTCCGCTTTACCGACATTCCGGGCCTCTGGCATCATGTCTCCTATCCTATCGCCCAGCTTACCGAATCTTCCTTGGAAGACGGTTTCGGCATTGATGGCTCTTCCATCCGCGGATGGGCGGCCATCCATGAGAGCGACATGCTGCTCATGCCCGATCCGGGCTCGCACATGCTCGATCCGTTCACCGAAGTGCCGACGCTGGTGCTCGTCTGCGATGTGGTCGATCCCGTGACCAAACAACGCTATGACCGCGACCCCCGTTACATTGCCCGCAAAGCCGAGATGTACCTGACCTCTACCGGACTGGCCGACACTGCCTACTTCGGCGCTGAGGCTGAGTTCTTCATCTTCGACAACGTTCGCTTTGATCAGCGCGAGCAGTACGGCTTCTACTACATTGACGCCGAAGAGGGGCGCTGGAATTCGGGCAGGGAAGAGAACAATCTCGGCTACCGTCCACGCTACAAAGAAGGCTACTTCCCCGTTCCGCCCACCGATCACTATCAGGATCTGCGTTCCGAGATGGTGCTCACCATGCAGAGTTGCGGCATTGAAGTTGAATGTCATCACCACGAAGTAGCCACCGGCGGCCAGACCGAAATCGATCTCAAATTCGACTCGCTGGTGCGCTCCGCCGACAAAATGTTGCTCTATAAGTACATTGTCAAGAACGTAGCCAACCACTACGGAAAGACTGTCACCTTCATGCCCAAGCCCATCTATGGCGACAACGGCAACGGCATGCACACGCACCAGTCGCTGTGGAAAGACGGCCAGGCGCTATTCGCCGGCGACGGCTACGCCGGCATGTCGCCAATGGCGCTCTGGTACGTCGGCGGCCTTATCAAGCACGGCCCGGCGCTTTCGGCGATCATCGCCCCTACAACGAATTCCTACAAGCGCCTCGTCCCCGGCTTCGAGGCCCCGGTCAATCTCGCCTATTCGCGCCGGAACCGCTCAGCCGCCTGCCGCATTCCCATGTACTCCGCTTCGCCCAAGGCCAAGCGAGTAGAGTTTCGTCCTCCCGACCCGAGTTGCAATCCCTACATGGCGTTCGCCGCCATGCTGATGGCGGGCCTCGACGGAATCGAAAACAAAATGGATCCGGGCGCGCCTCTCGACAAAGACATCTACGAACTCGATCCCGAAGAGTTGTCGCGCATCCCGTCCATGCCCGGGTCGCTGGAAGACGCCCTCGACGCCCTCGAGCGCGACCACGCCTTCCTGCTCAAGGGAGACGTGTTTACCGAGGAGTTGTTGCGAACTTACGTGGACTACAAGCGCGACAAGGAAGTCGCCGCAATTCGCCAGCGGCCGCACCCCTATGAATTTTCTTTGTACTATGACATCTAGAGTCGGTACCGCCCGGACGTTACTTAAGGCCAGACGCGTTGGACACGTTTATCCCCCGGCATCCCTCTCGTATCTTGGACACTCCAGTTCCCTCGACGCCCGCAGCTGGGAATTCCGTTGGAGCAGGATGCAATGGCGATACCTGATCGACGTGCCAACCCAAGCCGGCTGCTCGCACCTCCGATCTGTATGATGGGTGCGATGGGGAAGCTCTCTTTTGTTATGTTCGTGCTGGTGGCGACCGCTCTCGCTCAGAATAGAGTGCAAGCCGGACCGCGGCCCGCAGCCTATGGACCTTCTTACGATGTCAGTTTCGGCTACTCCTATATCACCAGCACAATTCCGACCTCGGGGCGTGCGAGCCTGAACGGCTTCGATGCCAGCGGACGCGTTGAATTCAGCCAACACTGGGGTGGGGCCGTTGACGCTGGTTACGTCCGCACTTCCAATGTCTTGAGCACCGGCAACGGCGGCTACGACTTGACCTTCCTCATTGGTCCGGTTTTCTATCCCGTGGAACACGGAAAATTCAGGATGTTCCTGCACGCTCTGGTCGGCGCGGGCCTCGTCGATGCCGCAGTGCCGGTGACCGGCACGAAGTACCTGCACGGATGGGTGACACGGCCCGCCTATGCGGTAGGTGGGGGAATGGAGCGCTCTATCGCCGGTCCGTTTGGTCTCCGCGTCAGCGCAGACTACCTGCGCACGGCCTTTGTTAATACTGCCGCGGTCGTGGAGCCCCAAAATAATCTTCGTCTGACCGGAAGCATCGTTTTTCGCCTGAATAATCGGCAGCCTTGAGTCGTGATCCGATCTGCCGAACGGGCCTCTCCTATAGCATCGTGAGATCAGATTACTTCAGCTGCTTCTCGATCGCCGAAGTCACATCCTTCGAGTCGGGCGTCACTGCAGGCTCAAATCGCTGCACAACCTTGCCGTCGCGGTCCACCAGGAACTTCGTAAAGTTCCACTTGATGTCGCCCGTAATGCCCGCTCCCGTTTCTTTCGTCAGATAGGCATACAGCGGAGCCTGATCCGCGCCCTTGACGGAAATCTTCGAATACATCGGGAATGTGACGCTGTATTTGCGAGTGCAGAAGGTCTTGATCTCTTCGTTGGTGCCGGGTTCTTGCGCCCCAAAATTGTTGGCAGGGAAGCCAAGAATCACGAACCCCTGGTCCTTGTACTTCTCGTAGATAGCTTCCAGGGCCGTGTACTGAGGCGTGTACCCGCACTGGCTGGCCACATTGACGATCAGCACAACCTTGCCTTTGTACTCAGCCAGCGGCGCCGGCTTGCCATCAATCGAATTGAGCGTATAGCTATACAGGCCGCCGCCCGCTGCAAACATAGATGTCGCCATAATCAGCAATGCTCCAAAAGGAAAGCCAAGTTTCGTGGATGTTCTAAACGATGACAGCCCCATTCTCAACTCCTGCGCAACGAATCTTACCAGCTTGATATCGGAATCCGAAAGCGAGATTGAGAATACGGGCAGAACGAGGCGGAACGCAACGGTAGGAATGTAAAATCTGTGTCCCCAGCTCCGCGGGCGCGGAATTAGACGGCGGGACGAGCGCCTGAATCCTTCACCATGCGTTCGATCATCCGCATTCGCTTATTTGCAAGTTGCGCCTGCGCCATCGGAGCGTGTACAGACTCGAAGCTACCCGCCGAAGTCAGCAGCGCGTCTCCCATGGCTTCCAGAGCTGAGGCGGAACGCCCCAGCACCATCAGCAGATACTTCTGGGCGATCGGCCGGTCTGCCGGATGGATCAGCGCCCACCAGCGCCGGACCGACTCCTGCACCTCAGCTTCGCTCTTCTCTCCGACCACGAGCGAATCGATTAACCGGTAGACCTTACTCTTGATAGCCTGATACGACACCGAGATCTCTTGGGGCATAGGGGTCCTGGTTGTAGCGTACCTTCCATAGAAGCAATCCAGAAACCAAACCGCAGACCCCTATTTTCACAATGTTTTGACGTTACATCCCCCCAAAACGTACGACGAATGGAATAAACCGGCTGTGAGATATGGATTCTGGAAGGGACTGGGGCTGCGCCTGTAGTTTCGTCCATGTGATCTCGATCACAATCCGAGTCTGCACCGCGATCAGCAAATTGCAGAGCTTTAGGCTCCACCTGTTTCGCGCCTTCCGCAGGTTACAATGTTCCGCTCTATTCAACCGGACTTCTGCGTCCGCCCTGATCTGTGTGGGGCTAGCGGACTGCATCCCGGCAATCTCCGTATCGAACGAATTTTTGGAGGCAACATGACAAGGTGTGTGTCGATCGTGGCAGTCCTGGTTCTGATATCAGTTCTTGCGAGTGCGCAGACTACCACGGCTCTTAGTTCTCAGAACGGCGGTTCCCAGGAAGGCTCGCAGGGGAGTTGGCACGACGGCAACAATGACCGGATGTTTTTCCCCCATGACATGTTCTGGGGATGGGCCCAGCTCGATTTGGCTCCTCCACACAACGAAGTGGACCCCAATCTCTGCGCCGGCAATGCCGGGGACTATGGCGGCGTCAACGCTCCTTGCAGTCTCTTTGCGCGTTATATGCTCTCGGGCATTCTAGAGGTTCGTCCGTTTGGCCGCGGACCCCTGCGCCGGTTCATGGTGTACGGCGCGCCTACTTTCTTGTTCGGGAAGACGATTCCGAAAACGCTCTACACCTGGTCTCCGGATGCCATCGGCATTGAGCATTCGTGGGGAGTTGGAATCTACATCAACAAGGGATTCGAGTTCCGCGTGACCCAGCATTTCCTGTTCGACCGCTTGGGCGCTCGCGACAAGAATCTCGGTCCGGCCGATCTCGGAAACAACGGCCCCTGGGGACGCTTCATGACCGTCGGTGTCCGCAAAACCTTCGGCACTCGCCGCTGGTGACCTGGACGGCGTGCCGGCGTTGCCGCAGGGGCGTCTCGTCCCCGCATTCTGTTCCTAGGCCGCTACTGGCACGGACGGCCGAGTCAGGCGCCGCACCAGCCAGACGATCAACGCCAGGAAGCCGCCGAGGAACGCCAGTGGCAGCAGCACGATCAGAAGCATCCATCCCATACCGCTGAAGTTGGTGACGGCGCCTCCAACCGTAGCTGCCGGATCACGGCGAATTCGCCCGCCAAACACCGTCACGTCGCCGGAAATCGCTGCCGCCTTATCCAGCCGCAAGTCGCCCCCAAAAGCCGTGGCGTCGCCGTTGATGTGCCCTTGATCCTCGACCACAATGCTCCCGCCGAACGCGGTCACATCTCCATCCACGTGTCCGCGCACCCGGATGCTGCAGCCAAAGCACGTTGCCTCCCCGATTTCTTCATCGGGGCCAACATTGATGGTGCGTCCAACCTGCGTGCGATCGGAGTCGGCGGCCGCGAACGGAGCGCTCGACAGCGCAGCGCAGAAAAGCAAAACCACAAATGCCATTCGGAGGCGCACTAGGTGGGTCATACGAAGAACCTCCTGCGGATCGGGAAAACGCCCAGAGCAGAGATTATGCCACAACGACGTGCCCTGGTTTCCCGGGTGTCTGACCCGCTGCAAAGAATAACCTGCAGTGTATCTCTCGAATTCTCTATAATTGCAGGTTTTAACATTCATCGCGTCAACTCTCAGGAGGATGTATGGCTGGTTCTTATAACGGCATCCCTGTGCCCTCAGATGGCAAGGCAATCGGTTATGCAAACGGTAAGTACGACGTTCCCAACAACCCCATCATTCCGTTCATCGAAGGCGACGGGACGGGGCGCGACATCTGGAAGGCCTCTCTGCGGGTGTTCAACGCCGCGGTCGAGAAAGCCTATAAAGGCAAGCGCCGCGTAGCCTGGTACGAAGTCTTCGCGGGTGAAAAGGCAAAGGCAAAATTCGACAACTGGCTGCCGGACGACACCGTTGCCGCCGTCCGCGAATTCCGCGTTGCCATCAAAGGCCCGCTCACCACTCCCGTCGGCGGTGGCATCCGCTCGCTCAACGTGGCTCTGCGCCAGATTCTCGATCTCTATTGCTGTGTCCGTCCCGTGAAGTATTACAAGGGCGTGCCCTCGCCGGTGAAGCATCCCGAGCGCATGAACGTCGTCATCTTCCGTGAGAACACCGAGGATGTTTACGCCGGCATCGAGTGGGAAGAGGGAACCGCCGAGTGCGCCCGCCTCATCGAATTCCTCAACAAAGACATGCTTAAGGGCGGCAAGAAGCAAATCCGCCTCGACTCCGGCATCGGCATTAAGCCCATGTCGGTCACCGGAACGAAGCGCCTCGTCCGCATGGCCATCCAGCACGCGCTCGCCAACGGTTTGAAAACCGTCACGCTGGTGCACAAGGGCAACATCCAGAAATTTACCGAGGGCGCTTTCCGCAAGTGGGGATACGAGCTCGCCACCCAGGAGTTTCGAGACAAGGTCGTGACTGAACGCGAAAGCTGGATTCTCGACAACAAAGACAGGAACCAGAATCTGACCGTCGCGCAGAATGCGGATTTGATCGAACCCGGCATGGAGTTCGCCCCTCCCTCGTTCCGCCAGGCCGTCGAGAAAGAAGTGCAGGAAGTGCTCGATGCCATCTACTCGACGCACGGCAACGGCGCGTGGAAGAAGAAGGTCATGATCAACGATCGCATCGCCGACTCTATCTTCCAGCAAGTGGTCACGCGTGCGGACGAATATGCCGTGCTCGCCACGCCAAACCTCAACGGCGACTATATCTCGGACGCTTGCGCCGCGCAGGTCGGCGGGCTGGGCATCGCTCCGGGCGCCAACATCGGCGACGGCTATGCCATCTTCGAAGCCACGCACGGCACCGCGCCGAAGTATGCCGACAAAGATGTCATCAACCCCGGCTCCGTGATCTTGTCCGGCGTCATGATGTTCCGCCACCTTGGCTGGAACGAGGCCGCCGACCTCATCGAGCAAAGCATGGAGCGCACCATCGAGCAGAAGAAAGTCACCTACGATTTCGAGCGCCTCATGCCCGGCTCCACGAAAGTAAAAACCAGCCAGTTCGCCGACCACATTATTGAAAATATGGGTGCCGCCGTGCTGGTGTAGCAATTGAGCAATTGGGCGATTTGGGAGGGTCTATTCGTCAGGACCAAAGGCCCGACCGCACCCAGATTTTGAATTGCACAACTTCCTGATTACTGAATTTTGAAAGGACTTATTTATGCGCAAGAAAGTTACCATCGTAGGCTCGGGCAACGTGGGCGCAACCGCCGCTCACTGGATTGCTTCGAAAGAACTGGCCGACGTCGTACTCATTGACATCATCGAAGGCGTGCCCCAGGGCAAAGGTCTCGACCTGCTTGAAGCCATGCCCATCGAAAAACGCGATTCCTACGTCAGTGGCACCAACGACTACAAAGACACCGCCAATTCCGACATCGTGGTGATCACCGCCGGAATCCCCCGCAAGCCCGGCATGAGCCGCGACGATTTGCTCAACACCAACTACGGGATCATGAAGGCCGTGGTCGGTGAAGTGGTCAAGAATTCGCCGAACTGTATCCTGATCATCGTGTCGAATCCTCTCGATGCCATGGCCCAAGCCGCTTACAAGCTCAGCGGATTCCCCCGCGAGCGGGTGATCGGCATGGCCGGAGTCCTCGATTCCGCCCGCTTTCGCGCGTTCATCGCGGATGAGTTGAAAGTCAGCGTTGAGAATGTGACCGCGTTCGTCCTCGGAGGCCACGGTGACACCATGGTCCCCCTGCCACGTTATTCCACGGTCGCCGGGATTCCGATCACCGAGTTGATCGAGAAGACCAAACTCGAAGCACTCGTCCAGCGCACGCGCGACGGCGGCGCAGAAATTGTGAAGTATCTCAAGACCGGCTCGGCGTATTACGCGCCATCGGCCGCTGCCACCGAGATGGTCGAAGCGATCCTGAAGGACAAGAAAAAAATCCTTCCTTGCGCGGCATATCTCCAAGGCGAATACGGGATCAATGGACTCTACGTCGGCGTCCCGGTGAAGCTCGGCGCAAAGGGAATCGAGCAGATCATCGAAATCAAGCTGACGCCGGAAGAGAAAGCAGGTCTGGACAAGAGCGCCGCAGCGGTGAAGGAGTTGTGCGGCGTGATCGGGGTATAGCGCCGCCCGGAAAATCGAAGAACCGGCAGAAGAACCGGGAAGGGCACGAGTTCACTCGTGCCAACAGCGCTTGCAAGATGTTTCCGCGCTTTAGCGCCTGTGGTAGCTTCTCGATGATGACACGGAAGGCAATGCTGGTCCTGGCAATCGTGTTAGCCGGAATGTTCATCTGGCTAGTCCACCGAAGCCACGTCCATCAAGTGACTGTCCTTACGTACTTCCACAACGCACAAGGTCTCAAGTCCGACGCCAAGGTCCGTGCGAACGGTCTGGAAGTGGGAGCAGTCAAATCCGTAAGTTTAAATGGCCACCTGCCGGAGCAACCGATCGAAGTGCTTTTGAGGCTCGACTCGCGCTATGCTGCCAAGATACCCAGCGACTCAACAGCTACGATTGCCACCGAAGCTCTTCTGGGCCCCACCTATGTCGAGATAGATGTATCCAAGGCTATGGGAGGTCCGATTAGCAACAACGGCGTGATGAGGGGCGTGGATGCTGTGCCGGTCCCCCAGGTTTTCCTTAATGCGCTCGGCGAACAATCGAAGAAGTTAGCAGAAGAGTCAGAAAAATTACGTCAGGCGATCGACTCCCAGAATTCCCGAACCAAGAAGTGAGCGCCTAAACTCGTTGGACTCAACTGACGATAGATCATTAGCACCATGAAAGAAGTTCCATTCACGCGATTCCGACGAAATGCCTCGATAATGCTGGACTGCGTGAGAAGAACTCGCAAACCAATTCTCGTCACACATTCAGGCGAACCTCTTGCTGTCGTAGTACCTGTCGCTGCCCCGAAGAAGAAAAAGAAGCCATCAGTTTCAGACCGCCGATAGCCTCAAACCTTCTCGATCGTCACCTTCTTCAGCACCACATCCTTATTCGGTTTGTTCTGGCGGTTCTGCGGAACGCGCGTAATTTTCTCCGCGATGTCCTGACCCTCCACCACCTCGCCGAAGATCGTGTGCTTTCCGGTTAGCCACGTGGTCGGCACCGTGGTGATAAAGAACTGCGATCCGTTGGTATTCGGCCCCGCATTCGCCATCGCGAGCTTACCGGGCTTGTCGAACTTGTGGGGCGACCCCTTGGTCTCATCTTCAAACTGATATCCCGGCCCGCCCATGCCCGTCCCCTGCGGATCTCCACCTTGAACCATAAAGTCCGGAATCACGCGATGAAAAATCGTCCCGTCATACAGCCGATCCTTCGATTTCTTACGCGTCGAGGGATGCGTCCACTCCCGCTTCCCCTCGGCAAGTTCGACAAAATTGGCAACGGTCTTCGGCGCGTCCTTCTCAAACAGCCGGCAGACAATGGTCCCTTCACTGGTTTCAAACGTAGCGTAAAGTCCAGGTTGACGAGTCATAAGTTCCTTTCGATTAGTTCAGTGGCTTGTTGCCCGGTTCACATCGCGACAGACGAAGCTCATGTGGCGACGGCTGCCTCGGCTGTCGCGCGAAGGCGAAATCGAGCAGCCCTAGTTAGAATTCGCCGCCGGCTTCGTGGCCGCAGCCGCAGGTTTCTTAGCCGCCGGCGCCGCCGGCTTTGCCGCAGCCGTTCCGCCCGCCCGCACAATCGTAATATGCACGATTTTTACTGGACGCACTGGGCGGTCATTGCCGGTATCGCGAGACATGCGCGCAATCTGCTTCACCAAGGTTACCGCCGCCTCGTCGCACTGCCCAAAAATCGTGTAGTGCCCGTTCAGAACGTCTCCCTGCGACCCGGTGAACGCCACCTCAGTGATGAAGAATTGCGAACTGTTGGTGTCGGGCCCCGCGTTCGCATACGCCAAACGGCCCGGTTGGTCAAAGAGCAAATCCTTGTGCACCTCGTTCTTGAAGGCTGCCACTGGATCAGGTCCCGACCCCGTCCCGGCCGGGTCTCCGCCCTGGATCATGAATTCCGGAATCACCCGATGGAAAATCGTCCCATCGTAAAGCGGTACGCCATGCTTGGCCGCGCCCGTCGGACTCTTCCAATCTTTCTTGCCGGTCGCAAGCCCGATAAAATTTGCCACCCCGATCGGGGCCTTGTCCGGAAACAGCGTACAAGTCATCTTGCCTGCGGTGGTTTCAATGACGGCCGTGGGTTTAGCCGGGGCCGCCGGCGCTGCCGGCGTGCCCGCGCTCGTCTGCCCCAGTGCCGCCGCTCCTGACACCAACATCAAGCTTAAAATCGCAAATGCTCTACGCATGGATGCTCCTCATGAACTAAAGATATTGCCATTTCTTTCTGTGCAACGCTGCATTGTACGACAGCGAGGGCTGTCGTTTCCTGCGTCGTTCTGTGAACCCGCACCAATTATTTTGGCGCCGGCGCCGTCTGCATTTCGTGACTCACCCTCTCGACGTCGCGAAAGACGCGCAGCAGATTTCCGCCCAAAATCTTCTTGATGTCCTCAGCGCCGTACCCGCGATCAAGTAGTGCCTGCGTGATCTTCGGAAGGTCTGCCGCCGAGTCAATTCCCTGAGGAGTGGCCCCGCTGACCCCGTCAAAGTCAGACCCCAGCCCCACATGATCAACGCCCGCCACCTTCGCGATGTGGTCAATATGGTCAATGAGCGCTGAGAGCGGCGGCCGCGGAATCTTCGCGATCCACTCCCGCTCAATTCGATCCTCGTCCACAGAGCTGACGGTTTTTCCTTCAGCCTTCATCTGATCAACATATTTCTGGATGGCCGCCGCCTGATCCTTCGCCTGGGCGTCATTGGCTTTACGGAACGCTTCGTCGTCAAAGCCGCTATAAAAATTAACCTGAACCACACCGCCGTTCTTCGCTACCGCCCGCAACATGTCGTCGGTCATGTTGCGCGGAGCATCCACAAGCGCTCGCGCCGACGAGTGCGAGGCAATCACCGGAGCCTTCGTCGTAGCAATCGCGTCCCAGAACGTCTTATCGGCTACGTGGGAAATGTCCACCATCATGCCCAACCGGTTCATCTCCACCACCACCTGCTTGCCAAAATCCGTGAGTCCGTTGTGATGCTCCACTTTCGGATCGTTGATGTCGCCCGACGAATCGGCCCACTCGTTCGTGTTCGACCACGACAGCGTCATATACCGCACACCTAGCCGGTAATAATCGCGCAGCAGGTGCATGTCGTTCTCAATGGAGTGGCCGCCTTCGATCCCCATCAGCGCCGCTAGTTTGTGTTCCCGGTGTGCCCGTTCAATGTCGGCAACCGAGAACGCCATCACCATTCGGTCCGGATGCCGCGCCGCCTGTTCGTACACCGAGTCGATCAAGTCAAATGTGTGCTGCGCAAAGTGTCCTCGGTTCGTTCCTGGTTCCACCCAGATCGAGAAAAATTCCGCCCCCAGGTTCCCACGGCGGGCTTTGTCGAGGCTGATGTGCCCGATGTCGTTCGAGTCAGTCGAGCCAATATCGAAGCCTTCATCCAGAAACCGCTGCGGCGTATCCGCGTGCGTGTCAACGACGATGGCCGAGTCGTGGATTGCGCGCGCCCGCGCGCTCACGGGCGCGTTAGCGTCGCTCGAAGGTTTCGCCGTCGTCTGTGCAGCGGCGAGCGAACCAATTAACGCAAGATTGAACAAGAGCCTGGCTGTCATAGGTTGTTGGCCCAAGCAACGTGGCGGGCAGATTTTCGATTGTACAGGCAGGGAAGCCGCCCAACCAAACCGCAACCGTCACTCTAGATTGATTTGTTCTGACGCACGCCTGCGGTTTTCTAGCGACCTTGGCGGCTGTTCCGCAAACCCGCCAGCCCCAACCTAACGCAATCCTCCAGCGCCTGCGCCGTGTCAATTACAGTCTTCGCAAAAGTGATGGCTTCAAACCGCGCTTTCACTTCCAGATAGAGCCCGAAGTCCCGATTGCCTGCCACATGCGCACCGGCCGCAGAATCTCCCTCCAAGCGCCGTCGCGCAATCTCCTCCGGGCAGACACATTCCAGAATCCGCCAGCGCTGATGCAGGCAATCCGCCGCCTTGACCACATTTTCAATCTGGTAGCGCCGCGAAAACGGCCGCCCGTCCAGAAAGATATGCTGCCCCGCATCCCGGCCCAGAAGATACGCCGCAACCTCCAGCATGACCTGCAAACAGAAATCATCCTGTCGCGAAGAATATTCAATCTCGTCGGCGGAGAAGATCGCATGCCGAATCTCGTCCTTGCTCAACACGCGTCCAGACGTCCGCGCCGCCAGTTCGCGCGCGAGCGTGGATTTGCCGGTGCCGGGAAGCCCCGCCATCACAACAATCATAAGAAGGAAGTCTAACTGGGAAAGTGTAACTGGAAAGTGTGTAACTGGAATGACCGGAAAGAGAACGGAGAGTTGGCAATGAAACTTTGCCCGCCCTACTTGCCGCTTCCGCTGCCCAAAGCAACTTGGGTAGCAGGCGCGTCGGTCTCCGGATGGTCAAGCGGAATAATGTTCTGTGTCTCGCGCCAGTTCGTATAGAGCCCGCTGACCATGATATGGAAGCACCAGTGGCGCCGTTCTTCCTCCGGTTCCACCAGGCCCAGCGCCTTCATGTAGAAAAGATAGTGTTCCATCCAGAAGATCTGTTCTTTACTCATGCCGCGCCGTTGCAAGTCCACAGTCACGCCCGCGAGATGCGAGGAAGCGGTATCGCCGTCGGCCGGAGCCGCATTCCGATTGTGCCGGCGCAACTTCTTCTGCACCTTCACCGTGCGTACTGCCGAGTTCACCTGGATCTGCTGGTGAAAACGGTTGTAGTAGGCCTGGCTGAGATCTTCGACAAAGTCGCGCGTCCACGGACGGCAGTAGCGCCGCGAAGGATCAAGGCTTGGCTCGATGCGCAAAGCCTCGCCCGCGCGGATGGGAAGCAGGGAACCGTCGGCCTTCAGCGCTGCCAGTTCCGTTTCATCCTGAATGCGCGGAAGTTCCAGCCGGTTGATCTCGGCATTCTGGATCAGCAGCGATTCATGCGACGGCCGGAACATCGGATTCCAGCGCAACCACCGGAAATGCTTGCGGTGAGACGAGTGATGCACGGTCACCGGGTGCACGGCAAACGCCGTGCCCGAGAACAGCCCGCATACCGTCAGCAGGCCGACCGATACGAATTGGAAATGAAAGCGTCTCACTTAAGTCGTTATGGGGCGGGCACTCTTGCCCACCATCCTTCCCACGCGAGTAGCGGCTATTCTAAGCCATGCTGTCAAGCCGTCCAACTTAAGACGACCGTTGACCCGTTACTTGCGTACCCAATCTCATTGGTTACCAGGCTCGAACGGAGCCCGGCCGCATACTTCTATCGGCAAATGACGGGCCATTCTGGAGCGCACACAAGAGCCCTCTTATGTGCTGTGCCATCTACTATTTGGCGCGATTAGGATGTGAAATGGATGAACTCAGTTGCGGGCCCTTTACCCAAATCTGACAAAAACTAGCGCCGCAAAAGGTCACCCAGCGCCTGCTTCATGACCTGCCCGCCTACCTCGGAAATGGACTTCGTCAGCGGTATATCTTTTGGGCATACTTCCACACAGTTCTGGGCATAGCCGCATTCCTGAATACCGCCATCGCCCATTAGCGCCGCGAGCCGGTCGCGTTCCAGCGCCTTGCCTGTGGGATGCGTGTTGAACAATCGGACCTGTGAGATCGTGGCCGCTCCCACGAAGCCCGTGTCCTCGTTGAACTGGGGGCAGGCCTCCATGCAGCAGCAGCACGAAATGCAGCGCGACAACGGATACGCCGCCTCCTGGTCCTCGGCCGTCATCCTCGGCCCGGGGCCCAGATCATACGTGCCATCAATCGGCACCCAGGCCTTCACGGCCTTCAGATTCTCGAAGATCACGCTGCGGTCGGTCGCCAGATCGCGCACCACCGGGAACTTCGAGAAAGGCTCCAGCCGGATCGGCTGCTCGAGTTGGTCAATCAGCGCGGAGCAGGCCATGCGCGCCTTCCCGTTAATCAGCATGGCGCACGACCCGCACACTTCCTCCAGACAGTTCGAATCGTAGGTGATGGGCGTGGTCGCCTTGCCGTCCTTCGTGACCGGATCGGCGGCAATGTCCATGAGCGCCGAAATCACGTTCATGTTTGGCCGGTAGGGAACGGAAAACTCCTCCCAATACGACTTGCCGTTGGGGGTGAGTTGACGCTTGATTTTGATGATGACGGATTTAGTATTAGCCATGATTCGTTTCTAGCGGGGTATCCCGCGTGGGGGATGAGTGGTTACGCAATTTACTCTCGTGTCGATACCAAAACCACCAGCCGATCGCAATAGCCGAGAATATCGCCGCCCACAATGCGTCGATCCCTTGATGCCCATATTGAAATTTGACCGACAGACCTATAGTTGATGCGGCATACACGGCACAGAGCAACAATGCAGAGCGCGGCTGCCCGCGAAACGGGTTTTTCCACAGTGCCAACAGTGCGAATCCAGTGAAGACAATAACGTAGGCGAGCTCATAGTTTCGCTTTGGATACAAGAAATAAATAACGCAAAAGGCGAGAGGCCAAAGGCCTCTCAAGCCGTCGAGAGCGCGATTATTTTGCATAGAACCTCGTCTCGCAGTTTCAATGCTTCTTGCGCCGCTGAGGGTTGCTCTTCGCCGTGCGCACATCCGGAGCGTCCCTCAGCGGCTAAAGCCCGTCAACCGAGGACCATCTCGGTCGGCACGACTGTAAGTCGTGCCCTTCCCGGTTCAATTTCCTCGACGATGTATTTTGAACTGCTACGCAACTCGCAAAAGCCCAATCACTTCGCCTGATTCCATTTTCCCAAAACGAAAAACCTTCACCGCAACAAAACCGGGAAGGGCACGAGTTCCACTCGTGCCAATATAAGCTACCCAAGCGATCGCGGCTTTAGCCGCTGAGGTTCGCCCTTCGCCCGGCGCACATCCGGAGCGTCCCTCAGGGGCTAAAGCCCGTCAACCAAGAACCATCTCGGTCGGCACGACTGTAAGTCTTGCCCTTCCCGGTTCGACTTCCTCAAACATCGTATTTTGAGCTTTCCCAACCAGCAAAAACCCAGCCATGTCACCTGAATCCATTTTTCCCAAAACGAGAACCCTCGCAACAAAAACCATCGGGAAGGGCACGAGTTCCACTCGTGCCGAGTTAGCCTAAGCAAAGATCGCGGCTTTAGCCCCTGAGGTTCGCTCTTGAAGCCTGGACGCCTCATCTCCCCGCGTGGAACCTACTCCGTAACGTTCTCCACCTGGCAGCGACGCCGCCTCTTCGTAGTCGAGAACTACGTCAGGCTCTTTCTGCAAACACTATACCGATACCGCCGCGAAGGCCGACTTCAAATTCACGCCTTCGTCGTCATGCCCGAACACGTCTATCTTCTGCTCACTCCCGCGAATGACATAACTCTTGAGCATGCCGTCCAACTCATCAAAGGCAGCTACTCTCACGCCCTTGGATCGATCCTTGGTCGAAAGCGAGAAATCTGGCAACGTGGGTTTACTGATCACAGGATTCGCGACGATCGGGATTTTCTGAATCACAGGAATTACATTCACCAAAATCCCGTCGAGCGCAGACCGGCGGACGATCCTCGCGCGTATCGCTACTGTTCCGCGTTCCCCGGATTCAAGCTGGATCCGTGGCCCTCAGCGGCTAAAGCCGAATTTTCAAAGACCGCTTAATTGGCACGAGTAGAACTCGTGCCCTTCCCGATTTCGAATCGAAATGACAACGCGGTCGATCGATTTCGCCTTTAATACTTCCTCGGCCGCGGCGGAATCAGCGACGTATCCACCGCCTCAAACTCAAACTTCGGCTCATCCGCATCCGGCGCGAAATACGCCTTCGTCGTCTTCAGCCAGTTCTTGTCATCGCGTTCCGGGAAGTCCGGCTTGTAATGCGCTCCGCGCGATTCATCCCGCATGCCCGCGCCCTGCGCGATCACCCGCGCCAACTGCAGCATGTTGTAGAGCTGGCGCGCGAACACCACGGTCGTATTCGCCCACATCGTGCGATCACTGAGATTGATCCTGCGATACCGCTCCAGCATCTCCACCAGCTTGGCGTCGGTCTGCTTCAGGTTCTTGTTGTAGCGGATGACCGTACAGTCCTTCGTCATCAACTCGCCCATTTCGCGCCACAACTTGACAGGATTCTCCGTCCCTTCGTTGTTCATGATCAGCGCGTTGCTGGCTTCCTGCCGTTTCTTCTCGGCCTCAAAACACCCGTTTCCAGAGGGAAGCGCCTGCAGTCCGCGCGCATACTTGACCGCATTCGGACCGGCAATGCCTCCGCCGTAAATGCACGACACCAGCGAATTCGCGCCCAGCCGGTTCGCCCCGTGATACTGATATTCGCACTCGCCCGCCGCAAACACTCCGGGAATGTTCGTCGCCTGCTTGAAGTCCACCCACATCCCGCCCATGGTGTAATGCATGCCGGGGAAAATCTTCATCGGCGTGTCGCGCGGATCATCACCCACAAACTTTTCGTATATCTCGAGAATCCCTTCCAGCTTCTTGTCCAAAATCTTGCGGTCAATGTGCGTCAGGTCGAGATACACCATCGGCTTGCCGTCAATGCCCAGGTTGCACTCGTACACGACCTTAAAGATCGCTCGCGTGGCCACGTCGCGCGGCACCAGGTTCCCGTACTTCGGATACCACTCTTCCAAAAAGTACCAGCGCTCATTTTGTGGAATGGACTTGGGATCGCGGTTGTCCCCCGCCTTTTTCGGCACCCAGACGCGCCCGCCCTCGCCGCGCGCCGACTCCGACATCAACCGGAGCTTGTCCTCGCCCGGAATCGACGTCGGATGCACCTGAATGAACTCGCCGTTCGCGTAGTAGCACCCCTGCTGATACAAAGCCGACTGGGCCGAACCTGTACATACAACCGAATTAGTGGACTTCCCGAAGATCGCTCCGATCCCGCCAGTCGCAATAATAATCGCGTCGGCCGGGAACGTCCGCACTTCCATCGACCGCAAGTCCATCGCGCAAATCCCGCGGCAGACGCAGTTTCCATCGAGCACCGCCGACAGAAACTCCCAGTGCTCGTACTTCTTCACCTTGCCTTCCGACTCATATCGCCGCACCTGCTCGTCAAGAGCGTAAAGCAACTGTTGCCCGGTCGTTGCCCCGGCGAATGCCGTGCGGTTAAACAAAGTCCCACCGAACCGCCGAAAATCGAGCAGCCCTTCCGGCGTGCGATTAAACGGCACGCCCATACGGTCGAGCAGGTCAATAATCCCCGGTGCCGCTTCGCACATGTCCTTGATCGGCGGCTGGTTGCCCAGGAAGTCGCCGCCATACACCGTGTCGTCAAAGTGGTTCCACGTCGAGTCGCCTTCGCCCTTCAGGTTCTTCGCCGCGTTGATCCCGCCCTGCGCACACACGGAATGGGAACGTTTTACCGGGACGATGGAGAACAGGTCCACCTCGCCGCCCATCTCGGCAATCTTGATCACGGCGGATAGTCCAGCCAGCCCGCCGCCTACGACAATTATTTTGGGAGTCGCCATCGCTCTCTCATCTACTTTCTATAAGTTTCTGATTAATCGTCATCGTCTCACCCTTGACCGGCTGCACTGGGTGAGACCGAAACGAGGCGAGGCTGGCCAGTCCTACGCCACTGAGTAAGAAGAAGAGAGCCAGACAGACGGCCAGGAACCGCTTCTGCGCCTTGTCCCCGGAAACAATGCCCCACTTCGCCGAGAACAGCCAGATGCCATACGCGAAATGCCACGAAGCCGCGATCAACCCGACAACATAAAAAAGGAACAACCCCGTGTGCATCACCTCAGCCTGCACCTTGCCGAAGGAATCCATCGGATAGTCGTGCAGGTCCACTCCAGTAAACCGCATCGTCCACGTATGCCAGATGATGTAGGCAAACGCGATGCCGCCCGTCCAGCGCTGCGCCGTATACATCCAGTTCCCGCTCCAGGGATACGAAACCGTATTTCCCTCGCCGCGGTACCAGATGTAAAACCCGTAGAGCGCGTGGAACGCAATCGGCAGCCAGATCCCGAACAGCTCGAGAAAAAACACCAGCGGAAGATTCGCCAGAAAGCTGACCTGGCGCGCATAGGCCGCAGGCCCGTTGCTCCCGATCGCGGTCGAGTTCGAAATCAGAATGTGTTCAAACAGGAATGCGCCGACCGGAACGATTCCCGAGAGGGAATGCAGCCGCCGCATGACAAACGAAAATCCCTGACCAGCGCGCAACGGCGCCACGCCGTGCGCCAAAACGGGAGCAGGAGAACTGGCTGACGCCACGAAACGCTCCTTATCAGTTCAGTGATGAGAAAATAACTTTTCATTATCGTGTGCGGGGAGAAGTGAAGTCAAGGAAAGGGTCGCGATGGGTGGTGTCCTAACAGTGCCGCACTATTAGGACAGCACCTCGCGATGGGTACTGGGTCAGTATGAGTTTATTCTCCTGGGAGGCGTCATCCCGAAACGCGGCGTACTTCAGCCGCGTGAGGGATCTCCCATGCGTACGGCTAGTAGGAGATCCTTCGCTCCGCCTGAAAAACGGCTTCACTCAGGATGACTCCGAACCATTGGCGGAGAGAATTCAAGTTGAGCTATCGCTCGCACGATTCCAGAAACTTCCGAAACGCCGCCCCGCGATGGCTATACCGGGCCTTCTCCTCGGGACTGAGCTCCGCAAACGTCTTCTGAATTTCCGGAAAATAAAACAGCGGGTCATATCCAAATCCACCCGCGCCGCGAGGCGCATCGAGGATGATTCCTTCCGCCGTCCCACGAAACGCAGCCAGAGTTTTCCCATCCCGAGCCGCCGCCAGCACACACACAAACCGTCCCGTCCGCTTTTCCGGCGGAACGTTTTTCAGTTCCCGCAACACCCGCGCATTGTTGGCCTCGTCGTCGGTATTCTCGTCGGCCAGATGAGGTTGATCGGCCGCATACCTCGCAGAGTGCACGCCCGGAGCCCCGTTCAGCGCATCCACCTCCAGCCCCGAGTCATCTGCCACCACGATCTCCCCTGCTGCGTACCGGGAATACTCTTGCGCTTTCTTGCGCGCATTGTCTTCAAACGTTCGCCCATCCTCGACGACCAGGGGAAGGGAAGCGAAGCCCGGAATGCCACCGATCTCAATTCCATGCGGCCGAGCCGCGCCCGCAAAATCGCGCAGTTTCCCCGCGTTCGAAGTAGCAATCAGGATTCTTCGCATGATGTGAGTGTAAAAATCTCATCAGAAACTCGAGCTGTCCTCGAATCGGACCGTTCCCGAGTCGCCTTGTCCTCGAGCCCGGAAGGGCACCGCTTCAACCGTGCCACCAGGAGCCTGTTGCGAATTCGGCTTTAGCCGCTGGGGGCTGCTCGCTTTCGTCGACGTGACACCGCCCACGCCCCCAACCCCATCAAACTCCCCACAGAAACCCATCCGCCCACCGTGCGATCCCAAGTTCGCGTGAATCGAATCTCCACCCGATTCGCGCCCGCCTCAACCGGAACCAGCATCTGTCCCGTGCCCGGCTTCGCGGCTGTCTCCACCGCCCGCCCATTGACTTCCACATGCCAGGCCGGAAAGGAAAACAATCGCACTGCGAGTTGATCCGGCTCCGACATCTCCGCTGTAAACGAACGTGTCTCCGCATTCCACTCGAGCACCCGAATCGCCGCCCGCGCCGGCCCCTCCACCGTCACTTTACGCGCGTCTTTATCAATGGCTGAAGGATCAGCTCCGACGGGTGTGTATTCCTCAACACCCTCATATCCCGCGCCCGTCGCCATGTTGTCCTGCATCTCCCGTAGATCCGCGGCGTTGTCCCACCACGGCGCCTGTGCATGCTGCCATCCCGCAAAGATGACCAGAACCGCCAACACACACACAAAGCTTCGCATCCACCAGCGCCGCATCCCCACCGCAACGAAGAGGGCGAAGATCATGCTCAGGCACAGCAGCCACCGCCACGGAAACTGCATAAACTCCAGCTTTGGCAGGGTTCTCCAGACCACCGCCGTGACCGAAAACATCAGCACACTGCAAGCGGCGGCCCAGCCCACAAGAGTTGTCCAGACCGCGGCGTTCTTCTCACGCCACGCCTTGTCGCGCCAGGCGAAGGCCGCACCCACCGCAACCACCGCCATCTCCAGCAGTGCCACCCACGAAATAATCCGGTTAAACGCATCATGGTCAGCATCGGTCGTGTGCATAAACAGAAAATTATCCACCGGCCTCGATCCCTGGGACACCGCCTCCGCTATGTTCACCCACCTCTGCCCATAGATCGCCGGAAGCAAATAAAACGCCGCCAGACACGCCCCCAGGCCGATCGCGCCCGCTGCCACCGCCAACACTCGTGGCGATCGCTGTTGCCACGCGAAAAACACCGCCAGCAGCACAAAGGAATAGTGAATCATGACCGCCGCCGGAGCGTTCGTCAGCCATGCCGCCGCCAACACCAGTGCCAGCGGCGTCATCATGCGCCAGCCCTCATCCATTGCCCGAAGCACCAGCAGCAGCAACAACGGCACAAGGCAACTGGCCAGCAACTCGGCGAACGCGCTCCGCCAGTAAACAATCACCAGATGATATGGATTGGCCGCATACAGCACCGCCGCGAAGATCGCTTCGCGCCGGCAGAGCCATTGCCGCGCCAGCACAAACATCGACACTCCCGCCAGCACCAGCACCACCCAGATGTAGACGCTCGCCGCCACCGTCCATGGGAAAATCGCGCTCAGCAGCGCCCCCAGCGTCCACGACGCCGGAGGATAGAACACAAATCGTGGCTCGCCATACGCGAACTGCGCCAGCGCAGCCCACCGGGGAAAAAATATTCCTTGTTTCCACTGCGCCAGAACTTCCAGCCACGAGTACAGATGAAATTCAACATCGTGTCCGGAAGGCGTCCCCAGAAAGAAAAACGGAATCTCCACCGCAAATGCCGTCGCCGAAATCGCCAGCAATGGAGCCCATAACACCGACTCCCGTCCCGCCGATCCCGCCCCACGCGAACGATTCGCTGTGCTTGTCGCTCCCAGAGCCGTTCCTAGTCCACCAGGATTGAACGCCACCACCTGAAGCAATCTAGTCTACATTTAACGCAGATTTAATATTGCTGAAACCATCGCGCAATGCAGATCGGCTAACGTGCTTGCAATGGGGTGGAACAGACCATGAAGAGTTGAGGGACCTGCGCCTGAGACGGGGTTCGGGTTCTTCAATTCTTCAGCAGTCTTCTACCTGAAGCCTCTCGCTCCCACGGTTCGCCTCCGCTATGGTCCCGCCTGAAAATACTCCACCGAAAGTCCTGCCTTTGACCTGCCTCGGGAGGCTTTTGTCCAGGCGAATGCTGCCGAGCACGCTGGTTTCTCGGCGCCCAAATGGCGCTTCCCGGCGTCCTCAGTAGTAGGCTTTTGATTTTCGCTTCAGGTATTCGGGCAGGAGGCGGGAAAAGCTATTAGACCGAGGCGACGTCTTCCGGGCTGCGTTGGTGGCGCAGTTCGCCCATGAAATCTTCCTGCTGCAATGCAGTACCCCGCCGCAGCAGTTCAAGCAAAGGATCATCCAATTCATCCGCAGGCTGAGGGGCCGCGCTTTCAAATTGCGTGAGATCTGCGACCAGCGCTCGCGGAGAAATGATCAGTTCGGGCGTTGTCGTGGGGCAACTCCTCAGGAAGTCAATCAAGCTGCCGACTTGTGCGCGCTGTTGCTCAGTCCGGGAAGGGAACTCAACTCCCATGCCGTAACTGGGATGTGCCACCCTCACCATGCCTTCGGTATGCACTTCAAGATCGCCGGTTTTCAGGCAGAGATCCACCAGCGAGCGTTCCGGGAATGGCGCATTGGTTTCCACATAGCAGCCACCCAGGCTCAGGTCTGTCAGTTTGCAGTGCGGCACATTTTCTTCGGGCGCGCCTCCGGCCGTGCTGGCTGCCGCTTTAAGCCAAGACTTTAATTCCGACCACGCCGCTTCCGGAATATCCCCGAAGTGAACTCCGGTTTGTCCATTCGGATTCGCCCACGCCACTTGCCCATGGCCCTGGACTTCCGGCCCGCCATCAGCCAACTGAAAATGGAATTTCAACAGCGCCCCTGCACTCTGCGTTTCGGCAGTGAGCACATCCATGCCAGTTTCCGACAGGTCCAGGAGGATGCCATCCACCTTGCGCTCGTCTGGCATCGTTATTTCGACCGCAGCCTGCACCGGAACCCGGAACGCCCGGCGTCGTTCGCGGCTCAGCAACGCAGCCGCTGGGCGCAACCCGGCTTTTGCCGCTTCTTCGGAAACGGGTTTGTGCAGCACGAAGTGTGCTCCCCCGCTCAGGATCTCGCGCACCTTGCCGGGATCGCCTACCAGAGCGATGGTCAAAGGGCCAGTACCCAGGCGACGCGCCAGTTCCAGCACAGCGTTCGCCACCTCCGCATCGTCAAAGTCCACGATGAGCATGTCGAACTTCTGCTGCTGGATTCGCGCAACCGTGGTTTCTGGATCGCTCGAGCGATCCATGGCGAGGCCGAACGTGGGCAACACTCTGCCCAATACATCCGCCGCCGTATCGTCACTCGAAACCAGCAATGCCTGTAGGGTCATAAGTAGATCGCGCTCGCGCCCTCTTTGCGTTTAGGGCCAGCGCGGTGCAGTGGGCCGCGACGCTTTCGATGAGGCCGATGCTCCCGAACCTGCCCCTGCCTTCGCCGCCATCGAATCCGCTTGCGCGGTCGCGTCGTCCACTTCCGCCAGAACGGCGTTGTCTTCGTCGTCATTCTCGGCCAGCAACGGCGCTACTTCCCTCAGTTTCTCCGCCGCTTGTTGCAGCATCTCGATCTGTTTGCCAAGTTGGGCGTATTTCGCCTGCTTTTGCCGCAGGACCTCATGGATATCTTTCATACAACCCCCTGTTGGCAATTTAAGGATGCAGCGCTCGGTGGGTCAACGGTAATCCCCCCACCTCGATTACCGGAGTAACGCAGCCTTGGACTCTCTGAGAAAAGCAAAAGAAAAGGCCCCGCCTTTCGGCGGAGCCTTTTGGAGCGGAATTGGATTCCAGTTATGCTTTCAGCTTGCGGCGCAAGATCCCGGCCAGACCCACCAACCCGGTGCCCAACAGGGCCAGGCTGCCCGGTTCCGGAACCACGATGTTCGTATCGCCACTGCCGAGCCTGGTCGAGCCGTTGAATAATGTCTTCCCAGTATTGATCGTCAACTGTTCGGTCGCGCCATACACGGTGCTGCCGTTGGTCCAAGTGCCCGTGAAAGTACCCGACAGCGTGTAGTTGTGGGTTCCGTTGGCCAAGGTCGTCAGAGTCCAGGTAACCGGTCCGTCAAACGTACCCGAAAACAGTGTGCCGGCCGCAATCCCGCCGTTGCCGTTCGCGGTAATTACAAAGCTTCCGCCGCCTGCGAACATGCCGCCATTCTGCAGACTTCCGCTCATCAGAGCGCCGGTGGAGAAAGACACGGTCCCCAGGTTGCCCGTCACCAAGGACCCTCCGTTAAGGCCATTGACGGCAATCAGGATAGAGCCGCTCAGGCTCAATCCAGCGCTGCTGCCCGACAAAGTGCCGCCGCTATTGGTAAAGTCGACCGAATTGTCGGCAAAAGCCGCCATCGGCAAGGCCAAAGCTAGAAGAACCATCCAGATCATCCGCTTCATAAACTTTCCTCCTGGAATCTTGGGGCACATTTTTCTTTTAACTGGTTTAAGCTCTGACGCTCGCCAAACCCACACACAGAAACCCCAGCAATCCCTACACTGCACCTCGAGTGCCAAATTCTGTCAAACTCTAGTCCATTGCAAACGATAGACTTAGTTCGCCCCTTACCATTCCTCTAAAATCCCCGAGTGCAAACTGCTGCACACTTACTTCACCCTTTTGCTACTACAGTTTTCCCTGTATCCCGCACGGAGAGCGGAGTTTAGACGAATTCCAGTCGTTCTGGCGTGGCCCAATCGTGCCGTGCCTATGGCACGAAAGTGGTATTTTTGAAAACCCGAATCCCATGTAGCCTATGCGGTGAGCAGTTCCGGGGGAGGGCTGTTCGGGCGTCCCGACTCACAAGAGTTTGGGGCGCTCCTTTATTTTTAGAGGTTTTTCCCCGACGAATAAACCAGCCTTGATCCCGCGCGTTTTACCCTGTCAGCGAAGGCAGCTTGTCGGCAGCTCCCAGCAAGAAGATCGCACCCACCACAATACTGTAAGCCGATGTCAGCACAGTCAGCCCGCGCAAGGCATTTGCGCTGATCGCCGTCAAACCCGCGGTCAGCGCTCGTGAAAAAAGGTTATTCGAAGCTCCTGTCCGCGACAGCCACGGCAAAATCTTGTCCGCGGAGAACAGGCCCGCGGCCACTCCACACATCAACGTATTCATCGCCAGCAGCCCGACGATAAACATGAGCAACCCGAGCAAGCCCGCCGCTGTTCCTCCCAGGTTTGCCGCCAGCAGGAACAACAGCAACTGCGTCGGAGTCTCGGCTCCGAATCCATGAATCACACCCACGAGAAATGTCGACGTCGTTCCATACCCATCCTTGAACACTTGCGGCGCGTCTACCTTCGTCCCGCCAAACACCCGGCTCAGCCGCCAATAGATCCAGAGCAGGCCATTGATCAGCAGGGTAATGCGAGTCCTCGGACGGGCGTGGCTGTGCGCCGTTGGCCGGAACAACGTCCCCAGCACATAAATCCCCAGCGTGAGCAGCGTTATCCCCACGAGACGTTCGGCCCAGCGATCGCTCGCCGCCGGCAGAGATACCCGGAAGGCAATCGCCAGTGACCCCAGCAGTGCCACCGTGGTCGCATGTCCACCAACGTAGAGCAATCCGTACCGCATCGCATCGCGCGCCTTCGCCTGCACGCTGCTGATGTCGGTGATCGCTGCGATGTGATCGTAGTCGAGCCCGTGCCGGAACCCCAGCACCGCGGCCGACAGCAAGGCCAGTCGTAGATTTCCTGAGTCGACCATGCAGAATAGGCGAGGCATCCCTCACTCCGGCTCGCCCACACCGGACAAGAAACCTTTTTAGGCTAGCACATGAGAGTTAAGCAGCGATGGAGTCAACCACGAGGAACATTTTTTCTGAGTTAAATGCGCTGCTTTTCTTGGCGTCCTTAGCGGCTTTCTGAGCGAACCCAGCGATCAAAGGCTCTTGGCCTTGCTGTCAAGCTCGGCGTCTTTCTTTCCCACTACCCCTGCCCCAAGCAGCTCCCGCAGCCGTCGCGACAAACTGGAAGCCAGCGAATGGTAAAACCGCGATCCCAGATGCGGAAAAAGTTCAATCAAGGACTGCAGCGTTGGCCGATCCAGGTAGTACGCTTCCACCGACTCCTGCGCAATCACGTTCGCCGTCGCCGGAAGCTCGTCGAGAAACGAAATCTCCCCACAGACTTCCCCTGGTCCTATCTTCGGCAGTGGCCCCTGGCCGGGAATCTGCACCACGGCCGTTCCTTTCAAAAGAAGGAACACCCCGTGGGTTCTTTTGCCTCGTTGAACGATGAGGTCGCCCGCCTTGAACGGCATGCGCGACGACTTATCCGCGATCAGGGCCCAATCGTTGGCCGTCAGATACACCAATCCCTGCTTGGCCGCGGACAACACGGACATATCCTGCTGTTGAAGTGCCTTCGACATGGCGCGCTAACTCGACATCCGGAGAGACGCCCCGGTCTGTGGTTCGACAGAGCATAATGACAAACGACAAGGAACAACAGGGCTATGCCGAGATTAGCAGAAACACCCCCCCGCCGCATCCCGCCAGAACCCGTAAAGTCACGAAAGTAAGCCCGTGCCCGATCGTTATGGCACGGTCCCGTTTTTTCTTTCGCTCCCGCGGCGCAGGCGCCCGCGTCCGGGCAACATCGAAGCAAGCATTTCCGACCAGCGCCGAGCGTGTAAAATCGTTGTCAGTCTCACAAAACTAGAATGAAATTCCCGATGAAGCGAACGTCAGCTCATCTCTGGAGCACTCTGCTTTTGCTTCTGCTCTGTGGCTGCAACGGAGGCCCTGCCCAGCGCGGCGTTAGCGGCGACGGTTCGAACTGGAAGGGTCACAACTGGAGTATCACCAGCGGAGGCATGGCCGGCGTTGCGCCCGGCAATCCCGCCAATGTATTTGTTGACCAGAACGGATTCCTGCATTTGAGAATTAGCAGCAACGCCGGCGTGTTCGCAGCCGCGGAATTGTTCTCGCAGGACTTAATGGGCTTCGGCACCT
The DNA here is from genome assembly GCA_963819145.1 of uncultured Acidobacteriaceae bacterium. Classification (GTDB taxonomy): domain Bacteria; phylum Acidobacteriota; class Terriglobia; order Terriglobales; family Acidobacteriaceae; genus Sulfotelmatobacter. The sequence goes on along the minus strand of CAWFVB010000027.1, from coordinate 5,163 downwards.
ACCAATGGCAGATCCAGGGCTCGATCGACAATATGGATCCGGCAACCGTTCTAGGCCTGTTTCCCTATGGTCCAAAGAATCACATTGGTAAAGACGGCGAGGACGAACTCGACATCGAGTTCTCGAAGTGGGGCAACACCTTATGCAGCGGCGCCTGCAATGCGGACTTCACCTTCTATCCCGCCACCGGAAATTTCGCTCTGGGCCCGGCAGAGAATGATTTTACGGTCAATCTCGGCGGCGGAAGTCTGACCACGGCCCGGCTGGTGTGGACCTCGACCAGCGTCACAGCAACCGTCATGAGCGGCCTTCAACCGGTAGGTACGACCGCGAATGTTCTCCATACCTGGACCTTCGCGCCCTCCGACTTCACCGCAAGGATTCCTCAGCAACCCATGCCCCTCGGCATGAACCTCTGGTGCTTCAAGAAAACTCCGGCCGGCAACCAGGAGGTGATCATCCAGGACTTTGTGTTCGTCCCGCAATAAACGATGAACCCGCCGCACGCGCTCTTTGAAGGGAGCGAGTGAGCCCTATCGCGTGGAACGACGGGCCCTCTCGCTCTGTGTGCATCATTTGGTCCCACCTACTGACCGCCTGATGCAGATGAATTTCTCAGGCTATAAACGCCATCCCCAGCTTTGATCTTGCTCAAGAGGTACTTGCCACCGACATGCTCAAAGCTGACCGTCGAACCAGAGGCAGCGCCTTCGTCGAATGTCACAGGCAATAGCAATGCGCCCGCTTTGTTAAAGCCAGTGATGGCTAGTTCTCGATTTACGCCAGGGTTAATGCGAATTACCCTGTATTCTCCTGCAGGGAGCGTTACTCCTCCCGCCAAGAATTCGAATGGGACGCTCACGACGGCGACCGCATCGGCGTCCTGAGCTTTAGCAGTTGCTCCAACTCCCAGTGAGCACATCAACATCAGCGCTGCTGCAACGTACGAGTTCTTCATGGTTTCTCCTTATTGATTTGGGTTCACTTGTTTGTTTTGTCATAACGATCGTGTTGCGTTATTCCGTATGCGCCGCGCGCGTGCTCCGGTTCCTCGACCTGCATGTCATCGTTGGTAGGTTAGATGTGCTCATGACCAGTGAGATCCAGCGTCGGTGTCATTTGCTTGTCATTTGTGTGTCGTGACGTTGTCACGGAAGTGGCTCACCGAATCGTTCTGTGGACCGCAGGTGGCTGGGCGAGACTAGTGAAACTCCGCATTGCTTGTGAGGCGCGTATTTACTAGTGACAACGCACATTGAGCCACTGATGTCGATTCAGTCGCCCGACCGGAGTCGGTTCGATCGGCCTCGCTTCTCTCGGTTCTCGGCCACCGGGCGCCGGCGCCGACGCCGACGCGGCGGCCTCGCCTTCACTTCCTCAACTTCTTGAGTAACTGTTTTTCGCCCTGGCGGGACCGATCCTCGGCGGCCCGTTTCGTTGCGTGTGCATTCGATCCAACGTGCGAACGGACACGCCAAACTTTCGCGAGCTCGTGCCCGCGAAATATAGCCACTGAGCCGATCGGTTTCAGGAAGGTGCGAGAGTACAGCGGAAGGATTTTGTGGTGCACCTTGCGGTGCCATGCTGGTTAAGTGGTGCGCCCTGAGAGATTCGAACTCCCGACCTTCTGGTTCGTAGCCAGACGCTCTATCCAGCTGAGCTAAGGGCGCAGGTCTGCGGTTGGCAGGAAAAAACTCTCACCGATTATATCGGAACAATCGCATCGTTGGAAACGCAGTCCTTACTCAGGGTAGTGGTGCAGTGATCACGGTGGTGGTGCAGTCTGTCGTTCTCAAGAGTCGTAAAAGAAGCGGCGTCATCTTGAGCGGAGCCGCTTTTCAGGCGCAGCGAAGGATATCCTTCTCATCCGGCCTCGTGGGCCACCCAGACTGCGTCACTACCCCGAACCCAGCCTTTGCCCCGAACCCCGAAGTAATTCTTTCCCGTCCCCGCGCAATTCCTACCAAGCTCAAAAACTCCTCAGCCTTTATTTTGAATACCTTGCGGACGGCACGCCACATGCTTTAGTAAAGCCAGACGAAGTGGCGCGCAACGGGGTGCTTCAGAGAATAACTTCGGCCAGAGGTTTTCTGTGAGCACCCCTTGCTTTTCCCGGCCGTCCCCCAAGTAGCCCTCCCCCCTCCCTAAGTTTCCTCATTCCTGATTTTCAATTGAGTCGACGATTTCCTGTCGACATCCACGAGAGGTTGAGAGATGAGAGGGGAAACAACTCACGCTATCAACTGAGGCGAATTGCATCGCGGAGCCCGCGCATGCGCAAGGGCCAAAAGCTGAAAGGGAAGAGCGGCCCCGCAGGGTCCGCCGTTAAAAACTCAAAGAGACTCCGGGACTTCAGGCCAGCGGCTTACGCCAACGCGACCGCGTCCCGCACATCAATTCCCGCCTGCCGCAACATCTTCGCCACCGCATCCTGCTTCAATCGCGAAGCGTCGAACTCCACTCGCACCGTTCGATCTTTCTCATTAAACTTCACCCCTCGGATGCCATACACTTCGCGCATGCTGTCAATCGCCCGCAACTCGTTCTCCCCGGGCTGCGTCCCATAATTGAAGACCACATCGAGATAAGTCATGGATCGAAGTCCTTCGTTATGATTGATATTGAAGTCCCCGGCCGACCGCCGGATGAATCCAATATAGTGCATCAGCAATGAAACAGCGCAGCCGATCGGCAGACACCATGCCAATAAACGCAGTTCCAGCGCGTCGGGCGCACGGATCGATGCCACTACAGCCACGTTAGCGGCGGAAGCTATTTGGCCCAGAGTGTAAGTCCTGGGGTTGTCGAGACGGATGATCAGTCCGGCAGGACGGCACCAATTTTCGAGGCACAACCAATGAAGGTCGCAAACCGATGACGACAGCACAAATCGAGCGCGACCCCGTCTGCGGGATGAACGTCAATCCCGCGACCGCCAAATACGTCCACGAGCACGCCGGAAAAAACTATTACTTCTGCTGCGCCGGTTGCAGAGAAAAATTCAAATCACTCCCTCAACCTACCTGAACAAACCTCCGTCTGGCCTGGTCACCCTCGGAATGCCCGCCAAACCCTCGCCGCATTCCCACGGCCTGACCGTCGCCCCTGCCCCGCGCCAGAGCTCCGAGGTCCGAAGTCCGAGGGATCCTCCTACGTCTGCCCGATGTGCCCCGAAGTCCACGAACCGAAGCCCGGAGCCTGTCCCTCATGCGGCATGGCCCTCGAGCCCGATGTGCCACTCGCCACCAGCCGCACCGAATACACCTGCCCCATGCATCCCGAGATCGTTCGACCCGGCCCCGGATCGTGCCCCATCTGCGGCATGGCCCTCGAGCCGCGGACCGTCACCGCCGCAGCAGAAGACAATCCCGAACTCCGCGACATGACTCGCCGCTTCTGGATCGGCGTCGCCCTGACCGCTCCGCTGCTCGCCGTCGCCATGGGCCCCATGTTCGGCTACAAGCTGAATGTCGATCTCGATCTCAACGGCTTCCGCATCGATCTCACCCGCATCGAATTTCCTCGCAACGCCCGGTCGTCCTCTGGTGCGGCCTGCCATTCTTCCAGCGTTTCTGGACGTCTCTCGTCAACCGCAGTCCGAACATGTTCACGCTGATCGGGCTCGGCACTGGCGTGGCCTACATCTACAGCGTCGTTGCGACGATTGCGCCGAAGATTTTCCCCGCCTCGCTCCGCCGCATGGGGGGATATCCCGACGTCTACTTCGAAGCCGCCGCCGCCATCACTACGCTCGTCCTGCTCGGACAGGTCATGGAACTCCGCGCCCGCAGCCGCACCAGCGCTGCCATTCGCGCGCTCCTCGATCTCAGCCCGAAAACCGCGCGCCTGAGTCAGACGGGCACGGTGGCGAGGTTACAGAAAAAGACATTCCGCTTGAACAAGTAAAGCCCGGCGACCGCCTCCGCGTCCGCCCCGGAGAAAAAGTTCCCGTCGATGGCATCGTCCTCGAAGGCCACAGCTCCATCGACGAATCGATGATCACCGGCGAATCGATTCCCGTCGAGAAACAGCCGGACAGCAAAGTCATCGGCGCCACCATCAACGGCACCGGATCCTTCATCATGCAAGCCGAGCGCGTCGGCTCCGAAACCCTGCTCGCCCGCATCGTCCAGTTAGTGGGGCAGGCCCAGCGCAGCCGCGCGCCCATCCAGCAACTCGCCGATCGCGTAGCGGCGTGGTTCGTGCCCGCTGTCGTCGCCATCGCCGCGCTCACCTTTGCCGTGTGGCTCTATTCGGCCCGCAGCCGCGCCTCGCCAACGCGCTGGTCAACGCCGTCGCGGTCCTCATCATCGCCTGCCCCTGCGCGCTCGGCCTCGCCACTCCCATGGCGATCATGGTCGGCACCGGCCGCGGCGCCCACGCCGGAGTCCTGATCAAGAACGCCGAAGCGCTCGAGACTCTGGAAAAGGTTGACACCCTGGTCGTCGACAAAACCGGCACGCTCACGGAAGGGCAAGCCGAAATTCGTCTGCATCTCCGCCGCTCAGCCCGATACAACTAATGAAATCCTGCGCCTCGCCGCGAGTCTGGAGACGTGCAGCGAGCATCCTCTGGCCGCAGCCATGTGAATGCCGCAACAGAAAAGGGACTGACTCTTTCCGAGCCGACGCAGTTCACTTACACCGTTGGCAAGGGCGTTGCAGGGCGCAGTCGACGGAAAACAAGTCGCGGTAGGCAATCCAGCTCTGATGACGTGACGTCGGCGCTCTGCCCGCGTTCCGGAATACTGACGGACAGTCCCCGGCGGCACGAATCTTGCGTTGCCATGGACGGTAAATATGCCGGCAGCTCTTTCCATGGCCGATCCCATCAAGCCCTCCACTCCCGATGCCCTGCGCGACCTGAAACAGCCAGGGCTTCGAATCGTCATGCTCACCGGAGACAGCCGCGCCACAGCCGCAGCGATCGCGCAGCAACTTGGCCTGCAGGATGATGAATTCGAAGCCGAAGTTTTGCCCGAAGGAAAATGGAAGTCATCCGCAAACTCCAGCAGCAGGGAAGAGTCGTCGCCATGGCCGGCGACGGCATCAACGACGCTCCCGCGCTGGCGCAGGCCGACGTCGGCATCGCCATGGGCACCGGAACCGACGTCGCCATGGAAAGCGGCGGATCACGCTGGTCAAAGGCGATCTCACGGGAATC